>CAZYDH010000013.1:28116-44366 GCA_964645915.1 uncultured bacterium | reverse complement strand
AGAGCGCATCCCTGATAAGGATGAGGTCCGTGGTTCGAGTCCACGCAGGCCCACATTGGGGCTATAGCTCAATTGGGAGAGCGCCTGATTTGCATTCAGGAGGTCGTCGGTTCGATTCCGGCTAGCTCCACCACCGTTTTTTAACTGAAAAGATTTACCTTTAGTTTTAAAGGGAAAAGCTATTTAACAATTTGGATCAAGCGCTGGTAGCGCATTACTAACACTGATAATTTAGTAAAGCTACTAAGAGCATACGGAGGATGCCTAGGTACATGGAGTCGATGAAGGACGTGGTAAGCTGCGATAAGCTTCGGGGAGGTGCAAACAACCGTTAATCCGGAGATATCCGAATGGGGCAACCCATCTCGAGTCATGTCGAGATACTTCCACCTGAATATATAGGGTGGATAGAGAAAACGAGGTGAACTGATACATCTAAGTAACCTTAGGAAGAGAAAATACAAATGATTTCCCTAGTAGTGGCGAGCGAACGGGAAAGAGCCTAAACCGTATATGTGCCAAGTCTGCAAACATTGCATATACGGTGTTGTGGGACCATTCTAGAAGGAATTGCAGTTCTTTCGGCAAGTCAGAAAATCTGATGTTAACTGAATGATATGGAAAGATCAGCCATAGCAGGTGATAGCCCTGTAAGTAAAAACTGATGATCTTGCTGGGAATGGCACCCGAGTAGCGCGGGACACGAGAAATCCTGTGTGAATCCGCCGGGACCATCCGGTAAGGCTAAATACTCCCATGTAACCGATAGTGAACTAGTACCGTGAGGGAAAGGTGAAAAGTACTCCTAGCGGAGAGTGAAATAGAACCTGAAACCGTATGCTTACAAGCGGTCAGAGTCCCGATTCGTCGGGATGATGGCGTGCCTTTTGCATAATGAGCCAGCGAGTTGCTCGTATGTTGCAAGGTTAAAGTCAAAAGACTGGAGCCGAAGGGAAACCGAGTCTGAATAGGGCGTTTAGTAGCATGCGGCAGACCCGAAACCGAGTGATCTAGCCATGGTCAGGTTGAAGTTCCGGTAACACGGAATGGAGGACCGAACCCACCAGCGTTGAAAAGCTGGGGGATGAGCTGTGGTTAGGGGTGAAAGGCCAATCAAACTCGGAGATATCTGGTTCTCGCCGAAATGCCTTTAGGGGCAGCGTCATGTTAGTATACCGGGGGTAGAGCACTGAATGGGCTAGGGGGCCTACAAGCTTACCGACCCCAATCAAACTCCGAATACCGGTATTATAATGCATGGCAGTGAGCTCATGGGGGATAAGCTTCATGAACAAAAGGGAAAGAACCCAGACCATCAGCTAAGGTCCCAAAGTCGATGCTAAGTGATAAAGGATGTCAAATCGCCCAGACAGCTAGGAGGTTGGCTTAGAAGCAGCCATCCTTTAAAGAAAGCGTAACAGCTCACTAGTCGAGGGGTTTTGCGCCGATAATATCCGGGACTTTTAAGCATAGTACCGAAGCTTTGGACTTCCGACATTTGTCGGGATTGGTAGGCGAGCGTTCCATTAACCTGTGAAGGTTGACCCGTGAGGGCAGCTGGAGGAGATGGAAATGAGTATGCTGGCATGAGTAGCGATAAACACGGTGAAATTCCGTGTCACCGAAAGCCCAAGGGTTCCTGAGTAAAGTAACTCTGCTCAGGGTTAGTCGGATCCTAAGCCGAGGCCGAAAGGCGTAGGCGATGGAAAACGGGTTTAATATTCCCGTACCAGTGTGTGATTGTTTGAGCTATGGGGAGACGCAGAAGTGAAAGGTCATCCCGGTTTTGATTGTCCGGGTTTAAGTGCGTAGGAGGTTCTGGTAGGTAAATCCGCCGGAATATTCAACTCTGAGACACGAATAGGAGGACTTAGTCCATAAACTGACCCTAATCATACTGCCAAGAAAATCCTCTATGTGAGATCACAGACTGACCGTACCCTAAACGGACACACGTGGGCGAGGAGAGAATCCTAAGGTGCGTGAGAGAATTCAGGTAAAGGAACTAGGCAAATTAGCCCCGTAACTTCGGGAGAAGGGGTGCCTCAATTAGGTGAAGTTCTTCGCGAACGGAGCTGAAAGAGGCCGCAGTGACCAGGCCCAAGCGACTGTTTATCAAAAACACAGGTCTCTGCTAAGTCGTAAGACGAAATATAGGGACTGACACCTGCCCGGTGCCGGAAGGTTAAATGGAGAGGTTAGCTTCGGCGAAGCTTTGAAATGAAGCCCCGGTAAACGGCGGCCGTAACTATAACGGTCCTAAGGTAGCGAAATTCCTTGTCGGGTAAGTTCCGACCTGCACGAATGGTGTAACGATTTGGGCACTGTCTCTACCTGAAACTCAGTGAAATTGAAGTGTCGGTGAAGATGCCGGCTACCCGCAGCAGGACGAAAAGACCCCGTGAACCTTTACTATAGCTTAGTATTGGATTCTGGTTCTGCATGTGCAGGATAGGTGGGAGGCTTTGAAGCTCGAACGCTAGTTCGGGTGGAGCCAACCTTGAAATACCACCCTTGTATTGCTAGAATTCTAATTTTGACCCTTGAATCAGGGCAGAAGACAGTGCTTGGTGGGTAGTTTGACTGGGGCGGTCTCCTCCTAAAAGGTAACGGAGGAGCCCAAAGGTTCCCTCAGTACGGTCGGTAATCGTACGTAGAGCGCAAAGGCATAAGGGAGCTTGACTGTGAGGTCGACGGACCGAGCAGGTACGAAAGTAGGGCTTAGTGATCTGGTGGTTCCGCATGGAAGGGCCATCACTCAACGGATAAAAGGTACTCCGGGGATAACAGGCTTATCGCCTCCAAGAGTTCATATCGACGAGGCGGTTTGGCACCTCGATGTCGGCTCATCATATCCTGGGGCTGGAGAAGGTCCCAAGGGTTGGGCTGTTCGCCCATTAAAATGGTACGTGAGCTGGGTTCAGAACGTCGTGAGACAGTTCGGTCTCTATCCGCTGTGGGCGCAGGAGATTTGAGGGAATCTGCTTCTAGTACGAGAGGACCGAAGTGGACGAACCTCTGGTGTACCAGTTGTCTCATCAGAGGCATTGCTGGGTAGCTACGTTCGGTAAGGATAAGCGCTGAAAGCATATAAGCGCGAAACCTGTCCCAAGATGAGATCTCCCTTTCTTTAAGAAAATAAGGCTCGTTGAAGACTACAACGTTGATAGGCCGCAGGTGTAAGTACAGTAATGTATTCAGCTGAGCGGTACTAATTAGCCGAATGGCTTTACTAATTTTTCGATGTTAGAAATGACTCCACGCTTGATCCATAATCATTAGATTTATTCCGGTGATTATAGCATAGGGGAAACACCCGTTCTCATTCCGAACACGGAAGTTAAGCCCTATAGCGCCGATGGTACTGCGCGGGAGACCAGCGTGGGAGAGTAGGTCGTTGCCGGGAATTATTAAAAGCCTCGAAAATTCGAGGCTTTTCTGTTTATATGTGGTGAATCTCACATTTTTATTTTGAGCTTGAAAATGGGTTGTATCCCGAGGTCCTCATCCCCTAAATTAATACAGGAGAATAAACCTATGAGTAAACACATTCGCACATCAATCCTGTCATTTATCTTCGGAATTTCTTTAACCTTTTACCCAAGTAAAGGTATTTCCCAATCGGTTGAATTAATTCCTGAACCTGGTTTTTTAGAATACGCTACATATTACATCAGTGGTTTTGATATTCAAACAGGATCATCTGATATTCAACTTTGTCGATACCGTCTACACTTAAATGGACCCCCGGCATATGTAAGAATTGAATTTATTGCAACGATCACTTCCCCACAAATTGGTATAAATACACCCCTTACAATCGTTGATCTGGAAACCGATATTGATAATCTACAAGCTGATATGATCTTTGACAACCGGAATATATCTTCGGATACACAGATGCTATATGATGTAAACGGAAATCCTGTGACAATGATTGGACAAATAAATGAAGTAATAAGTCCATCTTCATTTGATCAAATACTTAGTACAATATTAACCAGTGGTCGTTTGCCTGACGGGGAATATACGTTTACAATCCGTCTTTATTCTGGATCAAATCTGTCTGATCTTTCATTAACAGGGCAGGATATAGATACAAAAATCATTCGAACACCAACGTTCATCTCCCTCGAGTCACCTGGAGGGTCGTTAAGTGATGTTAACACAACTCAGATAAGTACGGTTTTGCCTATATTCAATTGGACTGCACAAAATTGCATGACATGTGAAAACTATATTCGCGTTGCAGAGTTTGATCCGGATGAACATTCATCACTTGAACAGGCAATAGATGATAACCTATCGTTGCCATTTAATGGAAATAGTTGGGAATCAATTGGAACATTAAACTCATTTCAATATCCTATAAGCGGTGCGAGACAATTGGAGTTTGGTAAAATGTATGTATGGCAGGTAAAACAAGAATTATTTACCACCGAAGGGCAAGAAGAAATACTATCACCTATTTGGATCTTTCAAATTACAGAGGCAAGTGGAAATACAACCCAAATGCAAGAATTAAGTGCATTACTGTTGGTCCTTCGTAATGTGATTGGAGAGGCTCAATTTAATGAATTATTTGGTCCAAATGGGGAATTAAACGGGTACAATCCATCTGGATATTATACAAACGATGGTGTGACCATTGATGAAGCAGGAGCCAACTATATTTTGAATCAAATATTATCTGGCTCATTAGAATTAACTCAAGTTCAAACAGGAGAGTGATCATGTGTAGAATAAACAAATGGGTTGTCTCTTTAATGTTGGTAATGAGTTTTACTTATGCAAATGAGAAAATTGCTGTTGCAACAAAAGTCATTGGAAAAGTAGAAGTCGGGAAAAATACACCAGTAGAATATT
The DNA here is from genome assembly GCA_964645915.1 of uncultured bacterium. Classification (GTDB taxonomy): domain Bacteria; phylum Fidelibacterota; class Marinisomatia; order Marinisomatales; family JACNKV01; genus JACNKV01. The sequence goes on along the minus strand of CAZYDH010000013.1, from coordinate 39,500 downwards.
TGAGAATAAAACCAGGGACTATTCTTGAAAATGGGGATAGAATTCGTACAGGAAATAATGGATTCGTTGCCGTTATATTTATTGACGATAAATCAGTTTTGAAAATTAAAGAAAATACAGAACTTGAGATTACCGGAAAACTTTCAGCCAACGAGATCGCAAAACAAATCAATATGGATATTGGGACGGTACGTGCAAAAGTGGAAAAACAAAATAACACTAAATTTATTATTCGTACCCCAACCTCAGTCGCCTCAGTAAAGGGGACTGATTTTTGGTTAATATCAGACCCATTGACGGGTGATCAGTTAATTGGCCTAGAAGGTGCAGTGAATTTAATGAACATACTTTCCGGTGTTTCAATGGATGTGTTTAATGGAAAAACAGGAAACTCTACAATCGATGGTGCATTAAATGTATCCGCTACAAATGTGAGGAACATTCCAGTCGATCCGGAGACTGAAGAAGTAGAAAGTGGATCTGAACTAAAAATATATTTAGAAAGACCGGATGGAACTCAAAAGTCGGTAATAATCAAGTATCAATAATCGACTCATTTAAACTGTTATGTGTAAACGTCTTCTATGGGTACGATAATGGTCGGATTCATAGATAGAATAAAAGTCCCATATTGGTTGTTTCTATTGGTGCTAATAAGCATGGGGTCCTCAACATTTGTTGATGACTTCTACCACAAACCAATACAATCTCATCCTTCTAACAAAGATATCATCATTGCAATTTCTTCGTTAGGAAATGAACGTCCTGTCGCAGGAACTTTATACTATCGATCAAAGGAAATGCAACATTACCTTGAAATACCGATGGTATATGAAAATACCGAATGGTTTGGAATAATCCCCGCAGTTCAATTGATTTCTTCTTTCATTGAATATGCGATTATTTTAGAAATGGATGATACCGACTTATATGCATTTCCGAGAGAAGATCCTTTTAAAAATCCTTATAAGATCATGATCTTACAGGATGATGGAAAACGCCTATTTAAAACAAGTGGATTTGATGAAGGAAACCTGAAAACTGTTAATATGGATATGATGATCTTATCTCCGGAACCAGGTGAGGTATTAAGTGCCGACCAAGTGGTAGTAGCTGTCTCATTTTTTGGAGTCGATGATATTGATTACAATACTATCCACATATCGATTGATGATGTTGATTATACAGAAAAAGCAGAAATTAGTACCGGCTTATTTAGTTTAGTTCCCGGAAAGTTAAAGTCCGGAAAACATAAAATATCTGTGGCAGCAAAAAATATCCATGGGTTGGAAATTATGCCGGAACATTGGTCATTTACAGTGGCTAAACACGGATTTGATATTGCAGAAAAAATAGTATATAATGGATCAATATCTATGCTGACGTCCAAAGAGAATATCGATGATAATATTCTGAATATATCTGAGATCAGAGGACAAATAAATGGAGGAGTTAATTGGATACATACCCAATCTAATTTTAGGTTTACATCACGAGAATCTCCATATAGCCAAGCCTTGAACCGGCTGTCAACTACCTTTAAAATGAGTGACTATTTAACGATATATACGGGGGATTTTTATCCAAATCTATCCTCATATTTAATTGCAGGGAAACGTGTTCGCGGTTTGGGTGTCTCTGTTACATTTTCATGGCTCAACTTGGATATTATTTCAGGAGAATTAAATAGATCTGTACAATGGAAAGGAAAAACAGATCAAGGATATACACTTAACAGTTTATACACAACTGTAAATCATGGTGGTAGTCATACATACTATCTGGATAGAACAGGATATACATTTACAAGATCAATCGATACATATCGATTATCGGCGAATTATAAATCTAAAATGTTCTTTGGATTATATTTCTTAAAATCAAAGGATGATCCGCATTCGGTGTTCAAAAACATTTCTTCAAAAGCCACAATTACCGTTGATTCTATGGCCACCGGACTGACACCGGGAGTATATACACTCGAAGAATTAGAAACATCTGTTTCTGAAGCAAATGGTATTTTACATTTTTCTGAATCTAATTGGGGAGGAGGAGATCCGGAGGATAATTTAGTCATAGGATTTGATACAAAAGCCTATTTTGATCAACGTCAATTATCAACAGAATTCAGCTGGAACATGAGTTTGTATAATCGAAATATTTGGGATGGTGCGATTACCCGAACTGAATTAGATACAACTCTTGATGATAGTTTGGATGGATTAATTGGAACACAATATGATGAATATGGTCTAATTGTAGGAACTCCTTTGATGATCGATACTACTCTCATATTTGATCCAACATCCTTTGAAAAAATATTCACAATTAATCAATATATGACACCATTGTTTTTCTATGATGTAATGACATTTAATGAGCACCCGATCGCAACACTTGTGAATATGCCGTCAGCAGCATTCCACCTAAGAATTAACGGGAGATATCCCGGGAACACTTTTTACGTTGAATACCGTCAAGTTGGACCTCAATACATTTCGTTTGGAAATCCATATTTAACCACAAATATTCGAGAGTTCTCCATCAGTGATCAAATTGCATTATTGGATTACAAATTGATATTTAATTTGGGATATCAATATCAGGATAATGATATACTCAAGACGGAGGTTGACCCACTTCGTACACAAATATTCTCTTCTAATATTATGTTGAATCCGGGACCAAATGTTCCATCTTTTACAATGAGTTTACAGTCCATTAAACGAAGTAAAGAAATTAAGGAGTTTGACGAATTATTAGATCTTCGAGAAAACTCAGTAACGTCAAATGCAATGTTTTCTGTTAATGTTCCATTTACTCTGAAACAAATGAAAAGTATTTTTAATGTAAACTATAACAGTGTAGTAAATACGGATTTACTTGCCGAAGAAAGAATGGACGGATATATCTTTCCTAAAACAAATACAAATATTATTTCTGTGAACTTAATGAATACTGTTTCACAAAATTTGAGATTAAAATTTGCCGGGTATCAAGCTACAATTCATATACCCTCATATACAACTTCTGATATGTTATCGGAGTTTAATAGATTGTCTTTGAGCGCTGAAGTACATTATTCGACAATGAATAATAAAGTTCGGTATTTGGGATATATAGCTTCGATAACAAACTCAGGGCTAACCACGATAAATATGTTTAATGGACGAATTGGTTGTGAAGTGGATATTTGGAAAAACATACTGATACGAATAGCAGGAAGTTTACAACTGTATGAATATCTTGAAGCAGAAATGGAAGATCCATCATTGGATGAAACAGAGAAACCTCCCGCATCTTCATATGAATTGAATACTACTGGATTACAACTAAGTATTCACTACAAATTCTAGTAATGAAATTGAGCAATCAAGATATCCAATCTAAGGTAGTCAGCTTTGGATTAGCATTAATCGCCATAGTGTTTGTTACCGTTCTACACTGGTTTGGATTCTTTGATCAAATTGAACTGAAAACATACGATTATCGATTTAATAGCGTAAGAGGTCCATTATCGGGATGGAAAGCCAGTGATGCTACGTATATAGATAAAGGAGTCGATGTTGTTCTCGTTGAAGTGGATGATGAAGCCTGGAGACTCATCCCAGAATCATGGCCTTATCCACGAGGATCCATCTGGGGAAATGTTGTAAAAAATTTAGCACACGCCGGTGCAAAAGTAATAGCCTTTGATATACAATTTGACTCTCCGGAAGCAAAATCAAATTATCTTGAGCAATTTGCGAACAGCGTGCAATCAAATGAGTTAAAGCAGCTTTTCCCGGAGCACGGTGATGTCGCATTTGGAAAAGCAATTCAAGAGGCACAATCCATGGGGGCAACCGTTGTAATTAATACAAAAATGGTAAGTGTCCCTGATCGGATTCCTCCGCAGTATATTGCCTATCCAACCGAAGCAATCATGGATGGAGATCCGGAAACCGGATTGATCAATGATCTGTTAGATATTGATACATTCTCAAGACAGTATGCCATCTTAAATTACCTTTCTCATGATGATGACCATGGCTATCTAACATTAGGACTGAAATGTGTTAAAGCATTTTCAGATATCCCTGATTCAGAGATTCCCGATTATGACCCGATAAAACGAATTTGGAAGTATGGTCCTTATAATATTCAATCCTACGGAGAAACAAATGCGTTCTTAGTAAATTACTATGGTCCTGCTTCCGCATACAGATTAGTTGAAAGCGATCTTCCATCTTGGGGAACATTTCCACGGTACTCTCTTGCTCATATAATTGATACAAAAGAATTTGACCTCACTGATCCTTCTGAAGATATTGACTGGATGAGTCAATTCATTCCGGGTGAATTACCCGATTGGATCACAGCGATAGCTGATTCAGTTGAGCGGAAAGAGATGATCGAAGTCTTAGGATTGCATGGAGAATTTGATAAAACGTTATCTCCGTTTTACAATAAAATTGTATTAATAGGAGCTACTGTCGAGGTCACACATGATTTCAAATATACTCCGTTTTACAATTATATGGGAGTATCACAGTTTACTCCGGGGGTTGAAACCCACGCAAATGCGATTCAAACCATCTTACATAAGAACTTCATTAAATGTTATGGGGGAAAGGTCACAGAAATCCAATCTGATGTCTATTCAAACAGAGCATTGATCTACCATTTTCTTCTTATCGCAGGATTAAGTTTAATTACATATTTGTTGGTTACTTTTTTAAATCCGTTACTAGCCGGTATTCTGATGGTAGTAGAAAGTTGTCTTTATGTTGGGATCATCCTTGGCATCTTTACGAGTGATGTTCTTTGGATAATAAAAGCAATACTTTCGAACTTATTTACGGATAATTTTGTCATATCATATTCACAAATTTTTACAAGCTCATTACCATTACCCGGGGAGTCTATTCTATTCCCGATAGTTGCTCCCATAATGGGAATTGTATTCACCTATGCTACGAATGTGATTTATCAATATATAAATGAGAGGAAGGACAAACATTTTCTCAAAAACACTTTTGGTGCGTATATCTCACATGAGTTAATCGACAAAATGTATGAGGAAAAGCAAGAGCCAAAACTTGGTGGTGTAGCGGGTTATCACACAACATTTTTCACAGATATTCAAGAGTTTTCATCCTTTTCAGAAATCATGGATCCAGAAGATGTTGTCTCGCTGATGAACGAATATTTAACAGAGATGACAGATATTTTATTGAAAAATCATGGAACATTGGATAAGTATATTGGTGATGCAATCGTAGCTTTTTTTGGAGCTCCAGTCCCGGTTAAGAATCATGGATACGTAGCATGTATTACTGCATTAGAAATGCAGGAAAAACTCGATGAACTCCGTGAAAAGTGGAAAGGTGAAAAATATCCGGAGATCGTTCATCAAATGTTACATAGAATTGGGCTTAGCAGTGGAAAATTAGTGACCGGAAATATGGGATCAAAAATGCGAATGAACTATACAATGATGGGTGACGCCGTAAATCTTGGAGCTCGGTTGGAATCATCAGCAAAACAATATGGAGTTTATATACAAGTTGAAGAAACGTTACATTCGGAAGTGGAAGATCAATTTGAATGGCGTTTGTTAGATTATGTTCGAGTTAAAGGTCGAAATAAACCGGTAAAAACATTTGAATTACTTGCACGTAAGGGACAGCTAAATGAGTCCGAAAATGAAACAATAAAAATATTTGAAGAAGCCCAAGAACATTATTTCCAACAAAATTGGAGAAAAGCAATAAAACTATTTAAAGAGTCAGAAAAAATGGAAAATATGTTTCCCGGAAGGAAAACGAATCCATCTACAGTATATATTAAACGATGTGATTACTTGAAAAAGAATCCTCCCGGTAAAGATTGGGATGGAGTCTGGACGCTTACAGAAAAGTGAGAGATATCACATCTTTTTAACAATCTGTCTTCTAATGTGATAAACATCACAAAAGAGTAAGTCAAATGATGATAAAATAGACCAGAGATAAGCGATGAAAATGAAGAAAACATTTCAATATATCAGCGTTCTGTTTGTGATGATCTTTTGGTTGTCTTGTGATATCTTTGTTGAACTAAATAATGTATTTGATCCTCAAGATGACCGATATTTTCCTCCGACTACAGAGTTTTTAAGCGGACCAAATCCGGGAGATACATTAACTCAAAATGTTGCCGTTTTTACATGGCATCACCCTGAGCCTTCCTATTGGCCGGATTCAACCGGATATCTCATTCCAGCAAGCATTGAATACTCTTATCGTGTAAATTTTCAAAGCTGGTCTTTGTGGAAATCCGGTTTCAATTTATTAGAAGAATCCAACAATCATTGGACATTTGAAACAACATCAGGGACTCATTCCTTTGAAATGATCATGCTAGATGATCAAGACTATGTTTTTGAGGTGAAGAGTCGTTATCCAACAGATATTTTGGAAGAAGAGTGGCCAATACGTGACTTTAAAGTTGATGCTTTAGAGGGACCGTCTCTTACTACCGTTCCTCTGCTAGTATATGCAAACACAACTGAAAATTTTACAGTTTCTGTAAAAGCGGAAGAAGTGGATCAAATGATGGGAACACATATACTAATTGAGTATGATCCGGAGGTTTTAACACTAAATTCTTATCAATTGCAATCAGAAGAAGATGAATTTCTGTTGCAGAGTAATGCCATTAATATAGAAGAATTTACATTTATAGATCATAATGCAATCACCGGAATATTTGATCTTAATATTGCATTGGCTGGCGGAAGTTTCAATGGTGTTTCAGGGTCAGGAAACATCATTGAATTTAATTTCTCTTCTATTCAAGCTGTAAGTGAAACCTTTGTCACCATCCTTCCGGAAAGTACGATCAGAAATATCTATAATGAAACAACAGTAAATGAAATTAGAAGTGGTATTGTGGTAATTCAGTATGATTAATAATTACAAAAAATATTTCCTGATAGTTTCTTTATTGCTACCGATATTATCATTCGGCAATAGCATTTATGTTGCTACAACAGGATCGGACACCGGTGGAGATGGATCAGAAGAAAATCCTTATGCTACCATTCAAACGGGTTTACAAAATGCAACTGTCAATGATACGGTTATGGTTGCTTCAGGTATTTATGTAACATCTGCTGATATCATTGTGGAGTCAGGAGTCACTTTAAAATTGAATGCAGGTGTTGAAGTCCGTTTTGATGATATTGCTAAAATAGAAATATCAGGAACGCTAATTGCGAATGGAGAAGAAAATAATGTTATCAAATTTACTTCTGATAACCAAAATCCAAATCCCGGTGATTGGCAATCCATCAATTTGATTAATTCAGATGAGTCGGTTCTCAGAAACTGTATCATTCAATTTGCTTCATACAGCGAAGATGGATATATGTATGAAGGAGCGATAACCTGTGATAGTTCCAGTCCGCTGATAGAAAAATGTGTAATTGAAAATAACGGAAAATGGGGCATTGTATGTCATAACTCCTCAAACCCGATCATTCAGTATAACGATATTCGATATAATGGGTGGGATGGAATTAAGATTCACAATGATTCCAGTCCACATGTTTTGAATAATAAGATATATCAAAATGGTACCAATACAACAGATGCAAACAATGGTATTATTTTTAATTCGGGTGGGAATCCGGTTATTCAAAAAAACCTAATTTATCATCATTCGGGGGCAGGGATTAAAGCGTTTTCAGAAACTGCTTCTAATAAGATTATCGGGAATACGATTGTCCATAATGAAACTGGAATATATGTGAATTCAGCAGATGTACAGATACAAAACTCTATTATCTGGATGAATCATTCTTCCATCTATACAGAAGGAACAAACACGATAGATATTACTTATTCTTCATTACAAGAGGGTTGGATCGGTGAAGGGAATACCAGTGAATACCCACACTTTATTGATCCGGAAAATGGAGATTATCATTTGCACTCATACTCTCCCTGTGTAGATGCCGGAAATCCGGATATTGATGGTGATGGTGATGATTGGCAAACTGATCCGGATGATCGAGACCCGGATGGAACTCGATTAGATATGGGTGCCTTTTTTACCGAATACCAAGACACAACCGGGAATATTGTAGGTTCAATTGAAATCCCCGAAGGGCATTCAGGATATCTGTGGTATGGACTATGGTTTCCGGGAATGGATTTGAATAATGATGACCCGCATATTGGGAAAGATTCCGTCGAAGTAATTGATGGCGTAATATTTGATTTTACGTTTGAGAGAGTCCCCATAGGTGACGGATATGTCGTACAATCAATTTTAGATCAAACCGGTTCACCGATTTGGGGTCCGGATGGGTGTGATCAAGGGTATGATCTTATCGGTGGATCAGACACGTTGAATGTCTCTGTTGGAATCGATAGTGAAGCGAATTTTAATTTAGTCCCATGTGATGAATATATTATTGGAGACTATTCATTATCATTTGATGGAAACGAATCTCTCGTAAAAATTGACAATGCGACACACCTAAATTCCGAACGTGTCACTGTTGCGGCATGGATTTACCCATTCTCTTGGAACGAAAGTAATGTATTGATAGAAAAAGGAATTGATAATAATCAGTTCGTTCTGAGGGGAGAAAATAATCAGTTACAATGGATAATCAATGATCAGATGTATTCAGTAGAAACGGATTTACCCTCTTTGAACACATGGACGCATATTGCAGGGACATATAATGGATCCGTATCTAAAATATATATTAATCACCAGTTGGTTTCATTATTGGATGTCCATGAATCATTAAATACAACATCCGATCCATTATTTATTGGTGCGAGTATGGATAACGAAGAGCCAACAAACGTTTATAACGGACTGATCCACGATGTTGCCATATGGGAACGCAATTTAAACGAGACAGAGATATACCAAGCAATGGGAAACCCAAATAGTGTGGATAGTCTTGTTGGGTATTGGCCATTGGATCATGGGTTTGGTCAGATTGCTTACGATGAATCTACCAATGAACAGCATGGAACGATACATCATGGAGATTGGGATCCAAATGTCCCGGATCTATCAGAAGTATTACCCGACTTAGGTATTTCATTGTTCCAAACTCCGGAGACAGCATATCAGGGACAAAATATATCCGATGAATTATCGTTAGAGATATTCAATGTGGGTAGTGTTACAATAGATTCATTTTATGTAGCAATCTACCTTTCAGCTGATTCCGTTATCAATCCGGAGGATGACTTATTTGTAGAAGGTGGACGCGAAAAAATTTATAATTTTGCATTTAATGATACAATAGATGTTCAATTTTATAATTTAATAACTATTCCAAATGAGTTCGAACCGGGGAATTGGTATATAGGTCCTTTTGTAGATGAAAATCTGGAAATTTTGGAATCTTCGGAAGAAAATAATTGGACATCTTTACCGATTGAAATAATCCTATCAAATGAAGCTCCATATATAGTAAATGCAATAGAAGATATTACGGTTTTAGAAGACGAGTTTATTGAAAATATCTCATTAAACAACGTATTTTATGATCCAAATATTCCCGATGGTGACAGTTTACAATATTCAGTAAATAGTTCTGACAGCTCTTTGTTTATTCCAACTTTATTCGATACTCTAATAGAATGCTCATTGATCCAAGATGCACATGGACAGGCTGAACTTTCGATAACTGCAACGGATATGTATGGACTATCAGTAACTGATACAGTATTCATAGATGTTTTGTCTGTGAATGATCCACCTGTGTTAACTTCCCCAATAGTAACATCAGCAACTGAAGATGAAGAATTTTTGTATATCGCCGAATCATTTGATCCAGATGGTGATATTGTGACATACAATTTTGAAAACCTTCCAACATGGTTACAAGCAAATGCTGATAGTGTATTTGGAGTACCATTAGAAGGAGATTTGAGTACGATCTTTCGGGTAATTTTAGACGATGGAGTTCTTAGCGACACCGTTAGCATTCAGGTCGATGTTACTCCTGTAAATGATCCGCCCGTAATTACCTCAAGTTCACAAGTAGAAGCGTATTCCGGTATAAACTTTGTTTATCAAGCTTTGGGATCTGATCCTGAAGATTCTACCCTTACTTGGATTTTTGAAGATATACCGGAATGGTTAACAGCTGAAGCAGATTCTGCATACGGAGTTCCTCCGCACCAAGAAGAGGTTACAAGTTTTAATCTGATACTTTCCGACGGTGAATTAAATGACACTCTCGAAGTGTTCATTACAATCGTTTATGAACCGTTACCTGACTTAGGGATAGCACTATTTCAAGCTCCGGAGTCAGCTTTTCAGGGTCAAATTATAGTTGATGATTTATGGGTACAGATATACAATTTGGGTACTGTGACGATAGATTCTTTTTATGTGGAGTTATTTTTATCATCTGATTCAGTTATCAATCCGCTGGAAGATATGTTTATAGAAGGTGGACGTGATAAGATTTATAATTTTGCATATGATGATACGATAGATGTTCAATTTGATGAATTACTATCTATTCCAAGTGATGTTGATCCTGGAGATTATTATATAGGACCCTATGTAGATGTAGTTCAGGAAGTATTGGAATATAATGAAGATAACAATTGGACATCTTTACCGATTGAAATAATCCTATCAAATGAAGCTCCATATATAGTAAATGCAATAGAAGATATTACGGTTTTAGAAGACGAGTTTATTGAAAATATCTCATTAAACAACGTATTTTATGATCCAAATATTCCCGATGGTGACAGTTTACAATATTCAGTAAATAGTTCTGACAGCTCTTTGTTTATTCCAACTTTATTCGATACTCTAATAGAATGCTCATTGATCCAAGATGCACATGGACAGGCTGAACTTTCGATAACTGCAACGGATATGTATGGACTATCAGTAACTGATACAGTATTCATAGATGTTTTGTCTGTGAATGATCCACCTGTGTTAACTTCCCCAATAGTAACATCAGCAACTGAAGATGAAGAATTTTTGTATATCGCCGAATCATTTGATCCAGATGGTGATATTGTGACATACAATTTTGAAAACCTTCCAACATGGTTACAAGCAAATGCTGATAGTGTATTTGGAGTACCATTAGAAGGAGATTTGAGTACGATCTTTCGGGTAATTTTAGACGATGGAGTTCTTAGCGACACCGTTAGCATTCAGGTTGATGTTACTCCTGTAAACGATCCGCCCGTGATTATCTCCGCATCACAAGTAGAAGCATATTCCGGAATAAACTTTGTTTATCAAGCTTTGGGATCTGATCCTGAGGATTCTACCCTTACTTGGATTTTTGAAGATCTACCGGAATGGTTAACAGCTGAAGCAGATTCTGCATACGGAGTTCCTCCTTACCA
>CAZYDH010000013.1:0-28016 GCA_964645915.1 uncultured bacterium | reverse complement strand
TACCGGAATGGTTAACAGCTGAAGCAGATTCTGCATACGGAGTTCCTCCTTACCAGGAAGAAAATACTAGTTTTAACCTTATAGTTTCAGATGGTGAACTGACGGACACTCTTGATGTTTTCATCACAATTATCTTTGGGAACAGCCCCCCGGTAGCAAGTATTTCATCGTTTGAGCCTGAAGTTCATGACACCGTCATATCTGAAGTGCAGTATTATGATCAAGACGGAGATACTCTAACCTGTGGATTTTTCTTCTCTCTAAATGAAGTAGATTGGACATCCGCCACCGTTGATACAACAGGACTGGTTACCGATACATCCTGTGGGTTTATATGGAATAATGGGATAGATTTAGCCGATACTTATAGTCCATTGGTATGGTTTCAAGCAGTCGTATCGGATGGGAAAGTAGAGATACCAGTAGTCACCGGACCATTTTCAGTGGATAATTTCGTTGGTGTATTTCAATTTAACGAACAATCTTTTTCAGAAGAAGTGACTGGAAATGTAGAAATCCCATTTGAAATTACCGACCAAACAGAGGATACTTTTTCAGTAACATTTCAATTCTCCATAGATGATGGAAATACCTGGAATCCTGCAACAATCATTGGAAATACTGACAATATTGGATTAGACAATTACATTGATACTTTAATTTGGAACTCTCTGCAAGATATTCCTAACACTGAAACGTCTGTACGTTTATTTGGAAATATAAATGATGGATGGGATGATGGGGTGGGAGATACAGTGACTCTTCAACTGGACAATGAAACTCTGCCAATAATTATCAGTTTTGACCAACAAAACAAACGTTGGAATGAATCAATTACGTTCCAATTTTCTGAAGAACTTGATCATGAATCCGTGCAGGGAGGAGTTTTCGTAACTTCAAATAATTGTGATTACGAATTTGTAGATATTGACTATCAATCAGGTATAAATACAATTACATTAACCTCCAACCAAGGATGGGCAGGAGGTGACTCCATATCTATTGAACTCTCTACACATATCACCAATATTTGGGGAAACCCCTTAGATGGAAATGAAAACGGAGATCCAAACGGCTCTGATGACATTCGAACATTTGTATACGTGATTGAACATATTGGGGATTATGATCAAGATGCTCTAATAGGATTTGATGATCTGGTTCATTTTCAACAAACATGGTGGGAAGATGAATGGTATGACTATGATGATATAGGTCCTTCTTTGGGTGTCCCTCCATATTTACAACCCACAGGTGATGGAATAATTGATTTTGAAGACTTAATGGTTTTTGTTCAAATGTGGAATTGGAGTGCAGGCTTTAATCCTGAAACTTATGGATTAACTCGAACGGAACTTCATCAATCAGATCCATCTGATCCGGTTTGGATCACATTAAACTATCCTGAACGATCTGTTGAAGATCCAGTAGATGAATTCAATATTGAATTGCATATAAAATCGGAACAATTTGAAATAGGATCCTTAGAGTTTTGTTTCAATTATAACCCAGAAGAATTTGAAATTCTTTCTTATCATACGACCAATCCTAGTGATTGGATTTCTTTGATAAACAATAATCAATCGTCAATTACATTTAATATGGCTGATCTTAGTTTAGATTCAAAAGATGGAAACTCAGCACCGATAATTATTACCTGTAAACGAAAATATGAAGGGTTGATAAACTGCGACTGGTCTTTTGATGGTCGTAACTACGATGGAAATTCTTCGGTCTATGCTATTAGGTCAAATATATTGGACACAAAGAGTCCTATTCCTGACACATATACACTTTATCCAAATTATCCAAATCCGTTTAATCCTGCGACCACAATTCAATATGATTTACCCAAGGATACACATGTGACGTTGACAGTGTATAATCTCCTGGGTCAAAATGTACTGACTTTGGTAGATAAAATAGAAACCTTTGGATCTAAAACCGTTGTTTGGAATGGTGTAGACGAGTTTGGCAAAGAAGTAAGTGCCGGACTATATTTTGTGATTTTTCAGACAAAAGATTATAGAAAATCTCAAAAGATTATTCTTTTGAAGTAATCTTTTCTGAGTGTTCGATTCCGTATATTTCCGTATTTTCTGCCCTTAATATTATGAATAAAATACGTGGTAAAATCCTATGGGTTGATGATGAAATCAACCTTTTAAGACCTCATATTCTGTTTCTGGAAGAAAAGGGGTATAACGTTTTTACAGCTACAAACGGACATGATGCCATCACCGCTGTGGAAAATGAGACATTTCAATTAATTTTGATGGATCAGTTTATGCCCGGAATGGATGGCATAGATACGGTAAGAAATATTAAAGAGATCAGACCATCCTTGCCGGTTATTATGATCACAAAAAGTGAAGAAGAATGGTTGATGGACGAAGCAATATCTGAAAAGGTTGAGCAATTTCTGATTAAACCGGTAAACCCAACACAAATTTTTATCGCGTGTAAACAATTATTAGAATCAGACAAGATACAAGAAGAAAAAGCCACAAGCGATTATCTTAAAGTATTTCAAGAAATCGAAAGTAAACTTCAACAATCTATGACCATTGATGATTGGTGGGAAACATATAACCAATTAATAAAATGGCAGCTTGAATTTGATGCTCATAAAGATACAGGGCTGGGAAATATTTTGGAAGAGCAAATTCTAACGTGTAATAGACAGTTTGTGGATTTTGTTGAAGATCATTATACACATTGGATTACCGAGGATTCAACTCCCGTTATGTCACCAAATGTGATTAAAAAATCGGTTGCTCCACTTTTAGAGAGAAATCAAAAAGTTTGTTTTGTTGTTTTAGATTCACTGCGTCATGATCAATTTATGGTATTAGCCCCGATTTTGGATAATCTATTTGAAATGAAAATAGATTACCACGTTTCTATATTGCCTTCAGCAACTCCGTTCAGCAGAAATGCAATATTTAGTGGATTGTTTCCTGACCAGATTAATAAAAAATATCCAAGACAGGAAGAAGCATTTAAAACACATGCCCAAAGTCTAAATCAATTGGAAAGAGACTTGTTGGCTGATCAATTAAAGCGTCTTCAACTTGAAAAAAAGAAATTCTATTACCATAAGATTTGGAAAGCTGGGGAAGGAGAAAAATTCCTCAATCAAGTATCAAACTACTTACATATGGATTTATTATCGATCGTGGTCAACTTTGTGGATATGTTGGCTCATAAACGTTCCGAATCAGAAGTTTTGAAAGAAATGGTTCCAAATGAGTCCGGGTATCGATATGCAGTGAAGACATGGTTTGAGAATTCTTGGTTATACTCACTTTTAAGAAAATTAAGTGAAAGTGATATGACGGTCGTTATTACATCAGACCATGGCTCCATCAGAGTAAATCGTGGAGTGATGGTAGGGGCAGATAGAGAAACATCCAGTGGAATTCGATATAAATATGGTCGCAATTTAAATAGTACAGATAAAAATGCATTGATTATTAAAGATCCCAAGGAGTATGCTCTGCCTGAATTAGGTCCACAAACGAATTATTTGGTAGCAAAAGATGATGTTTACTTTTTATACCCAACCCAATATCATCAATATCAAAATCTGTATAAAGGAAGTTTCCAACATGGTGGAATATCTATGGAAGAATTATTGGTTCCAATGGTTACTTTGAAGAAGAAAAATATATGACGGATAAAGAACAGACTTTTCATTTATACTCAGTAGATGAGACACAGAATTTTGCAAAAACGATGGTAAATGAACTTCCGGTGGGCTCGGTTATAGCTCTTATCGGCGATCTGGGAACCGGTAAAACGACATTTACTCAAGGCTTTGCAAAAGGATTAGGAATTGATGATTCTGTTGGCTCACCAACGTTTAAACTGGTGAGTCAGTACGAGAATGGAGGTGTCCGTTTGTACCACATTGACAGCTATCGGTTAAAAAACGGAAATGATCTCCTTAATATTGGGGGTGAAGTTTACTTAAATCCTGAAAACGGATTCACTTTAATCGAATGGGCAAATATCATAGAGGACATTTTACCTGAGGAAACGATATTTATACATTTCGATCGTGTTAAAGAAAATTTAAATGAGAGAGTAATAAAGATCTCAGGAGTATCTTTTTGAAGATAGTGGCAATAGAAACAGCAACAACTGTGTGCGGAATTGCATATTTTGAGGAGGGTGCGTGTGTGTCTTATGTCGAACATGATATTCCTCGAACCCACGCTGAACAATTACCGCTATATTTTGATGAATTAGTAAAAAATAGTGAATTAGATATTAACAACCTTGATGCAATCGCTATTTCAATCGGACCGGGATCATTTACCGGTTTACGGGTTGGTTTGAGTTATACAAAAGGATTGGCATATCCTAATAATTTACCGATTATTCCTGTTCCCACATTACATGCATTGGCAATTGGAACAGAAATAAATAATGATGTGGTAATTTTACTTCATTCACATGCAGATATATTCTTTTATCAGCAATTTAAATGGGAATCAAGTACACGGTTTCCTTCAAAACCTCCTGTTGCTTTAACAACAGAAGAGATTCAGAAACAACTGAATCCTAATCAAAGTACCTTCCTTTACGGTAGCGAAAAACAACAGCTGAAATTTGAGGATTTTAATACTAAATTGATTAAACCTTCAGTAAAGTGGGTAGGAAAATTAGCAGACACATATTATGAAGAATGGAAAGTACTTGATCCTAAAAAAATAACGCCTGAGTATATTTCTCCATTTAAAATACGTTCATCTTAAATACTCTTTAAAGTTGTAAATTGTAGTAGGATTATCATTCCTGATATGCAAAATTATTCTTAGAACTCATTCATAGTAAAATTGAGTAAAACAATTATGGTTTGGTTTAGACGACAAGATAAAAAAGTAAAAGAATCTGAAAAGAAAAGCATCCCCGATGGTCTTTGGGAAAAATGTCCTTCATGCTCGGAAATATTATACAAACCCGAGATGGAAAAAACACACTCGGTATGCAGACACTGTCAACACCATTTTAGAGTGTCTCCGGATGTATATACAAAATTAATCTTTGACCCCGGTAGTCAAAAAGAATTATATAAAAAGGTAAAAACTGCAGACCCATTAAAATTTAAATCCGGTTCAAAATATACTGATCAAATAGTAAAAGCTCAGAAAAAAACCGGAGAACAGGAAGCTATAAAATGCTATTCCGGGAAATTAAATGGAAAAAATATTATACTGGGAATTATGAATTTTGGTTTTATTGGTGGAAGCATGGGTGCGGTAGTTGGAGAAAAAGTTTCTCGTGCAATTGATGAAGCAGATAAGAAAAAAGCACCATTTGTTTTAATATGTGCTTCCGGAGGAGCTCGAATGCAAGAAGGAGCTCTTTCACTAATGCAGTTAGCAAAAACCAGCACACGATTGGCACGTTTTTCAGAAAATGGAGGATTGTATATCCCTGTTTTAACGGATCCAACAACTGGTGGAGTGACTGCAAGTTACGGGATGTTGGGTGATGTTATTTTAGCCGAACCCGGATCTTTAATTGGTTTTGCAGGTCCACGGGTTATTAAGCAAACAATAGGTCAAGACCTTCCAAAGGGATTCCAACGTGCTGAATTTCTGCTGGAGAAAGGGTTCGTTGATCAAATTGTTCCACGAGAGAAAATGAAATCTACCTTATCTAATATAATTACAATTTTGCAAGAGAGTAGTCAGAAAGCATAAAACCAACTTCACTTTGAAGTCACCAATAACGAAATATATGAAAAAGACCCCAACAATTTTAATTACAAACGATGATGGAATTCATGCTCCCGGGATTTATGCTTTATGGGAAGCGTTGAAAGAGATCGGCAATACAACCGTTGTTGCTCCAGATACTGAAAAAAGTGCAGTAGGACATGCAATCACACTTTCTGATCCAATCCGTATACAAAAGATTGAACGTCATGGAGGATTTAAAGGGTATGCAGTAGATGGTACACCAGCGGATTGTGTTAAAATTGCTGTTCGATCGTTAATGAAAGACTCAATAGATATCGTCGTATCCGGTATCAACTCTGGCGCAAATGTAGGAAATGACATTATTTACTCAGGGACTGTCTCCGCAGCCACTGAAGGGATCTTTTATAATATTCCTTCTGTTGCTATCAGTTTAGATGCATTGCGTGGAGGGGATTTTGAAGCATCAAAGATCATTGCCATACAAATCGTTCAATCGGTTTTATTAAACAAAATTCCTAACGGAACTTTATTAAATATCAATATTCCAGATTTACCACAAGATCAGATTAAAGGTTATCGAGTTACAGAGCAGGGAAAATCGTATTTTCGAGACTGGTTTGATAAGAGAGAAGATCCGCGAGGGAGACTATATTACTGGATGTCCGGCGAAGTGGTCAATCCTGATAACGATCCTAAATTGGATAATAATGCAATGAAAGATGGTTATGTAAGTGTTACGCCCATTCATTATCAACTAACGAACAATGATTATCTTAGCACCCTGAAAAATTGGGATTTAAAATGGTAAACACAACAAAATCTGGCGTTGCAGTCATTGATTTTGGATCTCAATACACTCAGTTGATCGCAAGAAAGATCAGAGAGTTAAACGTGTATTCTGAGATATACCCTCATAATGCTTCCATTGACGCGATTCTTGATCAAAACCCTAAGGCTGTGATATTATCCGGTGGACCCTCCAGCGTATATGATAAAAACGTTCCGGATTTTGATGAAAAGATTATGGATCTTCCGATCCCGATGCTTGGTATTTGTTATGGATTGCAGCTTATGACAAAAAAGTATCTTGGAGAGGTAGAGGATAATGGACAGAGGGAATATGGATCGGTAGAGTTAGAGATATTAGAAAAAAATGTTTTATTTAAATCTGTGAAACAAAATACGCAAGTATGGATGAGTCACGGTGATGCTGTAACCGTTATTCCACCGAATTGGATTCCGTTAGCTGCTTCTTCAAACGGCGTCATTGCGGCAATAGGACATGAAGAGAAAAAACGTTATGCTACACAATTTCATCCTGAAGTTGCTCATACTATCGATGGAAAAATAATCCTAAGCAATTTTTTATTTGAAATTGCTGATTGCACACCCGATTGGACTCCGGATAATTTTATTCACGAACAGGTCAATTTGATCCGTGAGCAAGTTGGTAATAAAAAAGTATTAATTGGGGTTAGCGGTGGTGTGGATTCTTCAGTAGCATCAGCGTTGCTTTCTAAAGCCATTGGAGATCAAGCGGTGGGTGTTTTGATTGATCATGGATTGTTAAGAAAAAATGAAGCAGAGAACTGCTACCATGCACTCAAGGATAATTTGGGGATAAACTTACATTTATTTGATGAATCCGAACGTTTTTATACCAAATTAAAAGGGGTTACTGATCCGGAGAAAAAACGAAAAATAATCGGCGAACAATTTATTAGAGCCTTCGAAAATATATCTCAACAGTTTGGTGATATAGATTTTTTAGCCCAAGGTACTTTATATCCGGATATTATTGAAAGTGGAACCCAACAACATGGTGGAAATGCAGAAGTAATTAAAAGTCATCACAACGTAGGTGGATTACCCGAAGATATAAAATTTCAGCTGATCGAACCTTTCAAATACTTATTTAAAGACGAAGTTCGGCAAGTTGGAGAAGTATTGGGTTTACCCAAATCCGTTATCTATCGTCATCCTTTTCCCGGTCCGGGTTTAGCGGTTCGCATCCTTGGACAAGTGACAGAAGAGAGAATAAAGATTCTTAGAGAAGCGGATGACATTTATATTAATTATTTGATTGAAACAGATCATTATGATAAAATATGGCAGGCCTTTTGTGTATTAATTCCGGTAAAAACCGTAGGAGTGATGGGAGACAAACGTACCTATGAACATCTCTTAGCTTTACGGGCGGTTGTTAGTTCGGATGGCATGACGGCTGATTGGTATCATTTACCTCCTGAAATAATATCAAAGATTTCAAATAAAATTGTGAATAATGTTCATGGGATTAATCGTGTGGTTTATGATGTGACCTCTAAACCGCCCGGAACTATCGAATGGGAATAAACGTAATCCTAATAAAAATAGATAAAAACGAGAATAAAATATGTGTGGTATTGTAGGATATATAGGGAATAAAAATTCAGTCCCTTTCTTAATACAAGGGCTTAAACGATTAGAATATCGAGGATATGATTCAGCAGGGATTGCCGTGCTTGAGAATGATGAATTGAACTTTATTAAACATGCCGGAAAAGTAGCAAAACTGGATCAAAGTATTCAAGATGAAGGGCTATCCGGTGACATTGGTATCGCTCACACACGATGGGCAACACATGGGGAACCAAATGATATCAATGCACATCCACATTTGGATGATGGAGAATCAATTGCTCTCATCCATAATGGGATCATTGAAAATTATGGTGTTATTAAAGAAGCATTAATTCAACGAGGAGTTCAATTTAAAAGTGATACAGATACTGAAGTATTGGTTCAATTGATTTCATCTTTTTATCATGGTGATGGATTAAAATTTGATGAAGCCGTTCAAGCTGCGTTACAAGATGTAATTGGTGCTTATGGTATTGTAGCCGTTTGTAAAGATGAACCTGATGTTATTGTTGCTGCCCGTTTAGGAAGTCCTTTAGTTTTAGGAATTGGTGAAGATGAATATTTTCTGGCAAGCGATGCATCTCCCATCATAGAACATACTCGAAATGTTGTTTATCTGGATGAAGGAGAAATGGTCACAATTTACCGAGATCATTATGCTATTCGTAGAATTGAAGATAATACTATTGTTTCCAAACAGATCACACAGCTGGATATGAGTATAGAGGAAATTGAAAAAGGTAATTTCCCTCATTTTATGTTAAAAGAAATACATGATCAGAAACGAACCATCGCTGATACATTACGTGGAAGATTAATAATCGAAAATGGTACCGCTCATTTGGGAGGGATTCGAGACTATCTACAGAGAATTGAGAGTTCTTCACAAATTATTATTACAGCTTGTGGTACATCATGGCATGCCGGATTAATCGGAAAATATTTGATCGAAGAATATGCGCAAATTCCTGTTCAAGTGGAGTATGCTTCAGAGTTTAGATATCGAGATACAATTATAAATGGAAACACAACCATCATTGCGATCAGCCAATCCGGTGAGACAGCTGACACATTAGCTGCGATTCGAAAGGCTAAAGATCTTGGTGCCTTAACTGTAGGAATATGTAATGTGGTCGGGAGTTCAATCGCAAGGGAAACGGATTGCGGAGTTTATACACATGCCGGACCTGAGATTGGTGTGGCTTCCACGAAAGCATTTACCGCTCAAGTCACGGTGCTATCCATGCTTGCATTATTGTTGGGGAGAAGAAATGGATTGTCCGTAGAAAAGGGTCAGTCTATTGCTAATGCATTGGCTGAGATTAGTGAGATAACAGAATCGATTTTAAAAGATACTAAGCAGATCGAAGATGTTGCCAAAGAAACCGTCCATGTGAATAATTTTTTATACCTTGGAAGAGGATTAAATTTTCCGGTCGCATTAGAAGGTGCATTAAAATTAAAGGAGATCTCTTATATCCATGCAGAAGGATATCCTGCCGCTGAAATGAAGCATGGTCCAATTGCATTGATCGATGAAAAAATGCCGGTCGTATTTATCGCACCTCATGATCGCACATTCGAAAAAGTAGTTTCGAATATTCAGGAAGTAAAATCCAGAAAAGGAAAGATCATTATTGTTACGGATAAACGAACAAAAGAGATTGTTGAATTAGCAGATTATTTGATCGTTATTCCGTCAACTCACAGTCGGATATTTCCGATCATTGCTTCCATCCCATTACAGTTATTAGCGTACCATCTGGCTGTTCTGCGTGGATGCAATATTGATCAACCTAGGAATTTAGCGAAGAGCGTTACGGTTGAATAAATACTTACTAAAATTTATTATAGGATTATTAATTTCATCCTCATTGGTTTTTGGTCAGGGATGGTTAAAATCCAAACGGATACAAGATCAGATCCAAAAAGCAGCGATTTCTTATAACGAGGGTAATTTTGCACGATCAGAAGAAATATTAAAATCAGTATTAGATAACAAGCCGGGTGAATTCCGATCCACGGTTCTCATGCTTTTGATTAAAACTTCAGTGCATCTCAATAAAGATAAACAGATTAAAACATTCGGTAGAGATTTTCTTAAGAACTATCCTCAAAGTAAATATCTGGATGAGATTTATTTATCCTATGGAGACATGTATATTGAGAATGGGAAATACTCCATTGCGTTTAATATGCTCTTAAATAGTCGGAAGCATGTTCAAACCGACTCAACATTATTTAAGATCGATGAAAGAATTAACAAAACAATTCAATATACAATCGAAGATGATTTCATAGAAGAATTGCTTTCAATTGAGCATGATGACACGATCCGATCTATCATTCTTCTTGCAAAAGCCCTTTCGTTTTTGGAGAATGGAGACCAAACAGGATGCTCTGAAGTTCTTGCACTTATTAAACCTGCAACTGTTCCAAATAACTATTTTGATCTTTATGAACGTTTAATACTTGAATCTTTTCAACCTGTTTCACCAACCGGAAAAGTAGGCTTGGTCATCCCTTTAAATGGCAAGGATCAGATACGAGGAAGAGCATTTTTTGCCGGATTTCAAAAAGGATTTGAAGATTCAAAAAGCACGGATAAAATTTCTATCGTTATTCATGATAATCTAAGTAATGATATCGAAACGATTCGAGGAGTTCAAAGATTAACACTTAACAAAGACATATTGGCGATCATTGGACCGATCAATGATTCAAATGCATTATTAGCTTCAACTGCATTAATCAATTCGCGTGTACCATTTATTATCCCGGTCTCAGTTCAAGATGAACTAACAGAATTATCTCCCACGATTTTTCAATTGAATCCAACTTTAGAGATCCAAGGGCGGTATGCAGCAAGGACAGCATTACTTGAATTGGGTTTAGATTCTATTGCTGTTATAACCCCAACTCAAGGAATGGGGTATCAATTGGCATCTGCATTTATTGCAGAAATGGAAATGTTGGGTGTTCAACCGGTATTAATTGAATCTTATTCTGAAATCCCTGAGAATCTATCCAGGCAGTTTAAATCGATTAGAAAAAAGGCATGGTCACTTATTCCTGAAGAAAAAGAGACCGATGAGTTCTTAGGAATGGAAATTGATAGTCTTGATGCTTTATTTGATATTTCTGGGGAAGATTTCTTTGACATCCCGGATGAGAAAGAAGTGAAAATGACATCCCGTGACTCCAGTAAGGTAGTCTTGGAAACAATTCATGGGCTGTATATACCTATTGTCCCGGAACATCTTCACTACCTGGCGACTCAATTGCCGATGTATAATTTATCAACGACCGTGATAGGTAATGAAGCTTGGCAAAATTTGGACATCTTAAATGAAAAGAATATTGGACCTCATTTGGATAGTATGATCGTGATTACTCCTACAGTTAATACCGATATGGTTGAAAATTTATCTACAGAGGAATCTTTTTATTTTACACAGGGATACGATTGTGCAGGATTCATAACGACCACATTAGAAACTACAATTGCGAATCGAAGGAAAGTCGTTGATAGAATTAATTCGATCGATGAATTTCATGGATCAGGAAAAGTGATTTCATTTTCAGATTCAACCAAAAACTACAATACAGCGCTTCAGGTTATGATGTATCATAATAATGTATTCGAATCATTAGGATATTTTAAAGGTGATTCTCTTTATACAGGTGAGTCTGAACTTCCTGACAGTCTTATTATAAATTATTAATGCATTCTTATATTGATTTTTCAAATCTGCTTTCTGATAAAAATATTAGAGCGGGTTTCACGAATAGATATTTTCCGCATTCACCTCCACAGGATAGAATTGAGTTTGCGAAGCTGTTGCACCTTCATCCTGATTCGTTGGTAATACCCAACCAAGTGCATTCCGGGAATGTTGAGGTAGTCAATAAACCTGGTATTTATCAAAATACAGATGGAATAATTACAAAAAACAAAGATCTGATTTTGTCAATTCAAGTAGCTGATTGTGTTCCGATATTTATTGTAGATCCTGAGAATCAATTATACGGACTTATGCATGCAGGTTGGAGAGGAGTGACTAACGGTATTGTAGAGAACGGAATAGCTAAACTAAAATCTTTAGGCAGCAATGAAAAGAATCTTTGTATCATCTTAGGACCAAGCATACAGAAATGTTGTTTTGAAGTAGGTCTAGAAGTTGCAATTCAATTTCCCGATAATTTTATACATTCAGGAAAAGGTGATAAATCATTTGTTGATTTAGCGGGAGTTATACGAGATAAAATGATCGAAAGCGGACTGTCGAGTGATTCAATAATTAATATGGATGAATGTACAAGTTGTTTGAGTGAAAAGTATTATTCTTTTCGACGTGAAGGCTCGAAAGCAAAAAGAATGATCGCTATTCTTGGATGGCAAGCTAGTTTTTAATGATAGTTTATTTACCCTAATTATAATTAATAGTAAATAAATTTCTGTATTTTCAATAAATTCGTAGTCAAAATATTTCATTATGACTTTCATTGACGCAATAGTATTAGGGATCATCCAAGGAATTACCGAATTCCTACCCATCAGTAGTTCCGGACATTTAGTGGTCGGACAGTATGTTTTAGGAATTGTTATACCGGGAAACGCGTTTGAGGTTATTGTTCATGTGGGTACACTGCTAAGCATTTTAGTTGTGTTTTGGAAAGATCTGCTCCATTTACTTACAACACTGAATACCAAAGAAACTCAAAAATACATTATTGCTATCTTTATTGGAACTATCCCTGCGGTTTTAGCAGGTTTTTTCCTTAAAGAAAATATTGAGAATGCGTTTGATAATATTCATTTAGTTTCAGGGTCATTAATTTTCACCGGAATTATTTTGATCCTTACTAAATGGGCTTCGGTAAAAAAAGATAATATCAGTGTTGTTCAAGGATTATGTATTGGGATTGCTCAAGCATGTGCAATCATCCCGGGAATCTCACGCTCAGGATCAACGATTGGAATGGGATTGTTACTGGGATTGGATCCAAAAAAAACAGCTCGTTTCTCTTTTATAATGGCAATACCAGTTTTATTTGGCTCAGGATTACTTACTGCAATTGATGCTGTTCAATCAGATGAACAAGCTCTTTCATTATCAGTAATGCTTGGAGGATTTTTCAGTTCATTTCTTGTTGGGTGGGTGGCGTTAAATTGGTTGATCAAGGTATTACAAAAAGGAAAGTTCTATTGGTTTGGTCTATATTGTCTGGCATTAGGAATTGGCCTATTTATTATTTTAAATCAGTGACCGATAATTGAAATGAATCTACTGAGAGATAAAACTTTATGAGTGCTTTGAGTATTACATTTTTAACCTACTTACTGATTATCATGTTTGTAGGATTTATTACAGCCCGACTGATGAAAGATATCAAAGATTTTGCTTTGGGGGGAAATCGATTGGGTCCTGTTGTTATTGCTTTCTCAGAACGGGCATCCGGAGAATCAGCATGGTTAATATTGGGTTTACCTGGTGCTGCGTTAGCGGTAGGACTGTTAGAATTATGGACAGCAGTTGGATGTATCTTGGGAATCATTACTTCTTGGATGATCATTGCTAAACCGATTCGAAGTCTGACTGAAAAATTTCAAGCTCTGACTTTACCGGAGTTATTATCGAAAAAATACAATGATAAAAAAGGAGTTATTCGAGTACTTTCGGCACTGATTATTACTTTCTTTTTTACTTTTTATGTTGCTGCACAATTTTCCGGTGCCGGGAAAGTTCTTCATGTAACATTTGGATTTACTCAGATGGAAGGAATGATCATCGGAGCGATCATTATTTTAACTTATACAATAATGGGTGGGTTCTTAGCGGTTGCATGGACTGATTTAATCCAAGGGATCATTATGATCGGAACCTTGGTTATTCTTCCGATTGTTGGTTGGATTGAATTGAAAGAATTAGCGCCGTCTTCAACGGTTTGGGATTGGTCGACATTGTATAATGGACAAACTGGATTAAAAGCATCGCTTGGAGCCGTAGCCGGATTGAGTTGGGGATTAGGATATATGGGGCAACCTCATCTTCTGGTCCGTTATATGGCGATAAATCGCATTGAGAGTATTCATACTGGAAGGAAAATTGCTATTACCTGGGCGATACCGGCATTTATCGGATCTCTTTTAATCGGTTTGGTTGGAGTGAAACTTATTGCTGCCGGTGGGTTGAGTTATCAGGGTGAAACTCTGACATTGTCTAATCTTGGTGATCCTGAAAAGCTGATGCCGATCATGGCGTCTAATTTATTGTCACCATGGATTGCAGGGATTTTAATTTCCGGCGCGATTGCAGCAATGATGTCTACCGCAGATTCCCAATTATTAGTCAGCACAACTGTTTTGACAAAGGATTTAGTAGGTCGGACAGGGAAAACCGTAGTAAAGAAAATAAATACATTAACATTAGGTAGAATGCTAACCGGTATAATCGGGATTATTGCATTTTTCCTTGCATGGACTTCAAAAGACTTAGTCTTTGAAATGGTTTCTTATGCATGGAGTGGACTCGGTGCTTCATTTGGTCCGGCATTGGTAATGACGTTATGGTGGAAAAAAACGAGCCGAAATGGAGTTATTGCGGGACTGATCGTTGGGTCGCTTTCCACTATTATTTGGAAAAACGTTGATATTCTTCAAGCTGCGGTTACCGAAAGACTTGTAAGTTTTGTATTGTCCTTTGGCGCGGTGATTATGTTTAGCTTATTGGATAAGAATTCGAGACATGGCAATGGAAATTAGAGCACTATTCCAATCGTTAAAGAAAGGAAATGTTTCTCCAATTTATTTTTTGGAGGGTGACGATTATTTCTTACAAGATTTTGTGGTAAATAAGATAGAAGAGGCGATGTTTGTTGATGGCCCGGTTGATAAGACGCTTCTAATTCCTGATGAAATGAGTGGGAAAGAAATTATTACTCGTTTGACTGAAGTAGATCTTTTTTCAAGTAAAAAGTTGTTTGTTTTAAGAAATCCACAATCGTTAAGAGATAAAACACAAAAAGAACTCATTGAGTATTGTAGTTCTCCAATCTCGTCACATTGCTTAGTGATTATTCATGATAATTTTACTAAAAAACGTGCATATCTAACTAAATTGAAGGCGATGTTTGACACAGTCTCAGTAAACAGACCGTTTGAAAATAAACTCAAAGATTGGGCTCGTTATTTTTTCCAGGAAAAGGATAAGAAAGTAAATAATACCGTTATTAATACTGTCATTGAAATTGCAGGCGATTCTCTTCATCATGTTTTTAATGAGATTGATAAAATCTGTTTGCTAACAAAGGACGACGAACAGATAACAAAAGAATTAGTTTATCAGTTTGCAGGATGGAATCGTGATTTTCAAAGATGGGAATTTATATTATCTGTTGCAAATAAAAATCTTCAAAAAGCAATTATTATCGGGAATTCACTCCTTAAACAAAATGAAACGATATTGAGTTTGCTTTATCCGTTGACAAGTTTTTTTCAGGAAATATTATTTGAGAAAATGTCACCGGGAACATTTCGATCAAAAGTAGGGTATATTCCTTTAGCACCCTCTGTGAAAAAAAAGTTACCATATTATTCAAAATCTTTTTCACAGACTGAGATCGAAAGTGCTTTAGGTCAACTGGGAGAGTTAGACTATCGGATCAAATCCACGACTGTTTCGGACGAATCAGAATTAGTTCGACTTCTCTTCAACATCATTGGGAATAATGGATAAAGATTATCGATATACAGATGAAGAGCTGATTATTCGTTTCCAAAAAGGAGATGAACAAGCCTACATAGAATTGGTTAATCGTTATCGCAGCAGACTCATGACCTTTGTGTTTCGCTTTGTAGGAGATATGGAACAGGCGGAAGATATTGTTCAAGATGCATTGCTTAAAGTATATACTCACAAACATTATTACAAAGAGATCGCCAAATTTTCAACGTGGGTTTATACCATATCAGGGAATTTGGCAAAGACTGAATTAAGAAAAAGAAAACGGAAAAAAATTACACGACTCAGTCAGATGGGAAGTGAAGAACGTGATTATGATTTGCCAGCAGTACAACCAGAGACCGGAGAGTCTGTTCAAAGTGAATATGCAGAACAACAAATACAAGAGGCTATTCAAGAATTACCTCTTCATTTTCGAACCGTTGTGATCTTGAGAGATATTCAGGAACTTTCTTATGAAGAGATTAGTAAAATAGTCAATGTTCCGTTAGGGACTGTAAAATCACGGATAAATCGTGCAAGATTACAGTTACAAGAAGCTTTAAAAGAATTTAGATACAAATAGGAGAAAACGTTATTGATGGATCGTTATCAGTTTGAAGACAATATATCAAATTACATAGAAAACTCACTGACACTTAATAAACGAAAAGAGTTTGAAGAATATATGGAGAGCAACCCTGATGCTGTTGAATTGGTTGAAAGGGTTCGATCGACTATGGGAGCGATGAAATCCCTACCGAAAGTGAACAGTTCTTCTGATTTCATGGACAAGCTGTTAAACAGAATTGAAATTGAAAAAAATCGTTCTCCACAAATACATAAACCCCAGCAAACAGTATTCGGTTTTACCCCTCTTTATGCCAGCTTAATGTCTGTCGTTATTGTTGGACTTGTTTTTGTTGGGTTATCAATGATTCCCGAATCAACACAAAATTCCGGAGTAGTCACCCCAACTCATTTCACCGGAAAATCAGAGATGTCACAACCCGTACAACAAAAACAGGATGACTTTATGGTAGAAGTCGAAGAGGATTCGGTTGAGTTTGAAGATAGTAATAAAGACCGTTTTGAAAATCGCATTCATCTTGTGAAAGATAGTAATCCTTCATTTAAATAAAATTCGACAATCTTACTTTATTTCTCCCCACTGTTGATGTAATTTTGCAGTGGGGTTTTTATTATGATATTTGCCAAACATCTGAAAACAACTTTATTCCTGGCAGGAATATTCATTATCGCGTTCATTGTTTTATTATTTGTTGATAGTCGTGGTGGATTATTAATTGTCATTCTAAGAGCAATTGCCATTATAGGATTTTTATTATCATTGATCTATGGTTATTATAATAAAGGTTATTATAATAAAGGAATTTCAATAAGTAAAAAATCCGATAAAACTCATGTCTCAGTTACTCCTACTGAAGAAGTAAACACCTATTATGATGACCTCTTAGATTCAATTACTAAGTTAACCAAATCTCTACATGCTAAATACGAAGTAGCTGTATATATGATTAACTCTCAACAAGGTGGACAAATACTACAAAAAGCTTCTTCTGAAATTTTTAGAAAATCACTACTGAGTGACAATAAAATCATCGACTTATTAATGAATGAGAAGAACGTTCAAATCTTTCAGCAAAAAGATATTCGTGATGATTGGGATGATCTTTTTCAAAAGACGACATGGAGGGGAAGTGAATGCTTATTAGGACAACGAATTGTTTATAGAGGAAATCCTGTTGGGTGCATTTTACTATATATGGATCATTTTAGTAATGTTAATAAACGTGACAAAAATATAGTAAATGTAATCTCTGGAATGCTTTCTGATTGGATGGCAAGGTTAGATAAAATTAGTCAATTATCGCAACGATCTAAATATGAGCAATCTATTTCGGAGTTATTATCTAATATAAATTTAAAATTGAGTCAAAAAGAGATTGTTCAATCCATTTTACCATTATGTCGATCGTTTTTCTTATATGATAAGTTAATAATCTCCGTTGAGGATAATACTTCTGAAAATTCCGCCCAAGTGATTCTTGCTGATGGAATACAGGATTTGATCGATGAAGGCTATAGATTTTCTCTCGATACAACTCTACATGGAATGTGTATCCAATCACAGGAAAAAGTAATATCAAGATATTGGAATCTTGAGTATCCAGACAAAACCCGTTTTGATGTAGAAGAAAATTCAGAATTTATTTATTCTTCTGTTTTGTTGATTCCTTTTATAGTGCAAAATCAACGGGCTTGTTTAAGTTTTGAAAGAACATCCTCCAGGTCATTTACAGAGTTAGACCATTATTATGCTCAGACGTTGACAAAAGCTCTTACTACCATTTTAACTTGGAAATATAATTATAAGAAAGTACTTAAAACTGCGAGTCATGATAGTTTGACCGGTTTATTAAACCGTCGATTTTTTCAAATGAGATTTGAAGAAGAATTAAACCGTGCTGTAAGATTTAATCAGACATTTGTTCTGTCGATCCTTGATCTTGACAAATTTAAACGGGTCAATGATACATATGGTCACCTTTTTGGAGATTATGTAATCAAGACCACTGCAAAAATAATTAAAGAAAGTGTACGAAATATTGATGTGGTCGCCCGATATGGAGGAGAAGAATACATACTGATATTGGTAGACACCAATAAAGAAAAAGCTAAAATTGTTGCAAATAGAATTGTAAAAAGTATTGATACATTTCTATACCAAGAGGATGAACATCATACACGGATGACTATTAGCGTTGGTCTTGCCGAATTCCCGAAAGATTCTGATATGATAAAAGGTCTTATAGAAAAAGCAGATGCCGCAATGTATGATGCCAAAAAACTGGGAGGGAATACATTTTGTATTGCTTGATCAACAAAATTGTTTTTTCTGAACGGAACATTGGCTAACCTTTTAATATAAAATAATATTATGCCTTCATTTAAATCAGCTTCATTTTTGCTTTGTTTATTTCTATTTATAGGATGTGCATCCTTTCAGCAAAAAATGACTGCTGAAAATTCCACAACTTTATCCACCGAGGAACAATCAAAAGCAGACCCACAAGCACTACAACATTTTATCGATGGACAATTCTATCTGAACGAAGGTAATTATCCTATGGCTGTATTGGAGTTCCAAGATGCCCTTGCATCAGACTCAACTGTTGGTACGATTCACCTAGCTTTGGGTGAGAGTTATTGGCATTTAGGAAAAATAGAGCGATCGGAATACCATTTAAAAAAAGCCATTTCATTGGATCCTCATGATTTAGAATCCCGAGAGCTTTTAGCGGGACAATATTTAATGCGGAAGCAATTTGAGGACGCAATAAAACAATTTACCAAATTAAATAATTTGAATTCTGATAATGTAGAGTATATTTTGGCTTTGGCTGATATAATGAAACTCACTGGTCAATACGATGAAGCGATAAGTCTCTATTATAATGCCTATAAATTAGATGATCAGGCTGGTCATATATTAGAAGCAGTAGTTGAGATCCATTTGGAAAGAAAAGAATTTGCTTTAGCCTCTGAAGTCATTCAGCAATTAATAACATTTGATCCACAGAACGTCAATTATAAAAAAGCTATGGTTGATATTGCACTAATGAATGGTGATTTAAGAGGTGCAATAAAGAGTCTGGAAGAAATCATAAATAAAGAAGGACCTACGATCGATTTATTGTTGCAAATTGGCTGGCTATATTTTGAAAATAAAAACTTTGACTCTTCTCTGGAGGCTTTCCTTGATGTCGTTGAAATTGATAGTACAAATCAATCTGCGCTTCATTCATTATCTACAATATTTCGGGAACAAGAAAATCCATTGGATTCAAAGTATTTTGCTGAAAAAATGATTGTAAATGATTCAACAGACTCAAAGGGATATATGAATGCAGCATTGGCTGCAATGATGTTGGATGACTATCAATCGGTTATTGATGTTCTTACTCCGGTTAGTGAAAAATTCAATGAAGATTATTCCATTCAATATTTATTAGGTATTGGATTTGAATCTTTAGAAGAGTATAAAAGAGCAATCTTTTTTTTGAATAGAGCCTTGGAGTTAGAGTCTGATTCAAAAGTGGTTTTACATACTTTAGCAATGATTTATGATGTTACCGAACAGTGGACGAAGTCAGATAGTATTTATCAACATTTAATTCAATCTGACAGCACTGATGCACAAGCTTATAATAATTTTGCATATAGTATAATTGAGCGAAACGATGATCCGGTATTTGCAAAAAATCTAGCCCAAAAGGCAATTACATTAGAACCTGAATCTGCAGCATATTTAGATACATACGGTTGGATATTATATAAATTGGGAGATATTGAAACTGCGATTAAATTTATCCGAAGATCCATTGAAATTGAGGATTCGAATGTAGAGGTCCTTAAGCATTATGGAGATATTTTATTCAACATCGGTAGAAGTGAAGAAGCGATAGAAGTTTATCAAAAAGCTTTAGAGTTTTCGCCGGATGATCAAGAATTAATGGAAAAATTAAATCGTGAATAAGTCTACTATTACATTTATCTTCATCATAGGAATCTTTTTATTCGGTTGTACGAATATCCGTGTTATTCCCGAAGAGGAAAAACCAATTGAATTAGAATTTGATGAATTAAAATCAACATTAAACACATGTGTCGGAACAGGTAAATTAGTTGCATCAGGTGCTTTTTCAGGTCGACTTGTTTTTCAATTTGCGTCAAAAAATGACAGCACCTACTTGCTTTTTACTGATCTTTTAGGAAGAAGAACAATGTATATGCAACTATATAATGAAAACTCAAATATCTGGGATATGAAAAATAATCTACGATATTCGTATGATTTTTTTGTGGATCAATTTCCGGCGATGAGATTATTAACCCCCTTAGATTTAACAAAAGTGTTATGGGGAGCATCACCATTTATTGATTCTGTTGATTCTACAAGAAACTCTGAGTTAAAATCTCAGCATATTTCTGTACATTTCAATTCTGAAATCAGCCAATTTGGTTCAATAATAACCGGGTTGGAACTTCAAGATCACAATGCGAATCAAAATATCACCTTGGAAATTACAAACAGAGAATATGGTGTTTGGAACCCCTCACTGGTTCGATCAATCCCATCCTCAGTAAAATGGAATGAATAATGAATAAAACTATTTCAGTTGTTATTCCGGTATACAATGAGATTGAATCTCTTCCGGAGTTATTTAATCGAGTATCTGAGAACCTAAAACCCTATCAATCTTGGGAAATTATTTTTGTGGATGATGGCTCAACAGACGGAAGTGTAGAGCTGTTAGAGAATATTGCACAAGATAATTCACAGGTTACTTTTATACAGTTTCATCGGAATTATGGAAAGTCTGCTGCACTTTCGGAAGGATTTAAAGTTGCAAAGGGAGATTATATTGTTACTATGGATGCAGATTTGCAAGATGATCCGGATGAAATTCCAAACTTGGTGCAAAAATTAGAAGAAGGATACGATCTTGTCTCCGGATGGAAAAAAGATCGTAAAGACCCATGGACAAAAACATTTCCATCAAAGATTTTTAATTTTGTAACAAAATTAATGACGGGTGTACAAATTCATGATTTTAACTGCGGGCTAAAGATTTACAGAAAAGCGGTTACGAATGCAGTAGACATTTACGGTGGGAGACATCGATATATACCTGCAATGGCAGGACAAAAAAAATTCAAAGTAACCGAGATTCCTGTAAAACATCATCCTCGAAAACATGGGATTACAAAATATGGTGGTTCCAGATTATTTCATGGATTTTTTGATTTGCTTACCATTTTGTTTTTTAATCGGTACACACAACAACCATTACATTTATTTGGATTCTTTGGTTTGATAAGTTTAATTATTTCTTTTTGCATAGAATTTTATGTGGTTTGCCTTAAACTGTTTGCCGGTCATTCATTTTATAAACACATGGCATTAATGCTATTTGGTTCAATGATTTTTATTCTCGGATTATGGTTCTTCTCGATTGGAATTATTGCAGAGATGATTGCCAGAGGTGATCAAGATAAAGAATCAAGAGTGCGGAAGATTATATAATTTTATTCAATAAAGAAACAATAGTGGTATAACACCATGCGGGTCTGTTATTTTGGAACTTACGAAAGGAATTATCCAAGGAATTCCATCTTTATTAACGGATTAAAACAAAATAATGTAGACGTTTATGAATGCCATTCTCCTTTGTGGGAAAAAACGCAATCCAAGGGGAAAGAATTTGGTTTTTCAATAGCATTCATGTTATCATTCGTATTATCGCAAATCCATTTATTATTTCGTTACATATTTTTCACACCAAAACATGATATCATCATAGTTGGATATATTGGCCAGCTGGATATGTTTTTAGCAAAATTATTAGCCCTAATCGGACGTAAAATATTAGTGTTTAATCCGCTCATCTCATTATATGATACTGTGATATCAGATCGAGGATATTTTAATAAATCATCTCTAAAAGCGAGATTTTTTCGATTCTTAGATAAGGCCACCTGTAATCTAGCAGACTTAGTCTTATTAGATACAAATGCTCATATTCAGTTTTTTCAAAATGAATTAACCATCAATGATGTACTCATCAAGCGAGTTCCGGTTGGAGCTGATGATAAAGTTTTCTTTCCTAATGAAGACAAAAGTGAAAAAGAACCATTTATGGTAATGTTTATTGGAAAATTTATTCCACTTCATGGGATTGATAAGATTGTTGAAACTGCTATATTATTAAAAGAAAATAAGAATATTAAGTTTATCTTAATCGGTATTGGTCAGTTGCGTAAATCCATTGAAGAGAAAATTCGAACACAATCATTGGAGAATATTGAATTAATAAACTGGATTCCTTACCATGAATTAGTAAACCGAATGAATTCGGCAGATTTACTATTAGGTATTTTTGGTGATTCTGAAAAAGCAAAGAGAGTAATCCCTAATAAGCTATATCAAGCATTAGCTGTTCAGAAACCCATTTTAACAGCGGATACCGACGCTTTAAACGAGTTATTGATCCCCGATGAACATGTTTATAGCTGTAAAGCAGATCCGTCTGTAATAGCGAGAAAAATCCGAACAATTATGGAAGACACATCGGGAAGAAAAAAAGTAGCTTTACAAGGATATAATTTGTTTCAAGAACAATTCTCAGTCAATAAACTAGGGAATATGGTAAAAGGGTATCTTAACGAATTATGATGCTGACCGGAAAAGATATTATCCTGATATCAAACCAAATGTTAGATGACCGTTATTGGACGTCAAAACAGTATATTACTCAGGAGTTAATAAAAAGTAATCGTGTTTTATATGTAGAAGCTAATTATTCGTTTGGGAAACTCTTTTTAGGTTTAATGGGGAAAAAATGGCCCGTGGCTCCATTTGGCAAGCTTAGAAAAGAAAAAGAAAACTTATTTGTTTTAACTCCGTTTCCAAGATTGCCTTTTAGAAATCATTATAGATGGGTCGGATGGATGAACCAAAAATTATTGCTCATTAAAATTAAACAAGCGATTACTAAACTTGATATAAATAAATCAATATTATGGACGTTTTTACATCAAACAGCTGATCTTATTGCTAAATTAAAAGATACTAAATCTATTTATCATTGTGTCGATGATTGGCCTAAATTATTGCCTATGGCCGGAATGGGAAAACCATCTGTGATTCAGTCAGATGAACAGCAATTATTGTCTCAAGTTGATGTTATTTTTCGCGTTTCAAAAAATTTATTACTAGATGCCAATCTTACTCATACAATAGTTCATGATATTCCTAATGGAGTTGATACAGACTTGTTTGACCCAAATAATCCAAAAAACTGCATAATGCCAGATGATATGAAAGATCTTCCACAACCCATTATTGGTTTTTCAGGTTCCATTGGAAAATGGATTGATATTGATTTGATTATTAAAACAGCTAAACACTTTAAGAATGGTTCTATTGTAATTATAGGTTTAAATGAAAAAAATCCTAAGATTAATAAATTAAGTTCGATAAATAATATTCATTTCTTAGGAATGAAAGAACGTAAAAAAGTTCCTAAATATATTAATACATTTGATGTATGTATCATGCCTTTTGCAAGAAATAAGATAGGTGAGGGACTTGTTCCGTTAAAGATGTTTGAATACTTAGCGATGGGAAAACCGATAGTTTCAACCGAATCCAAAGTATTGCGTCCATTCAATGAAGTCATTTCTCTTTCTAAAGAGGATGATTTTGTTGAATCGATAGAAATAGTTCTAGCTGAAAAGACGAAAGAATCGGCTAAGAGTGCAAGAGAGATGGCTATGGAATATTCGTGGGAAAATCGTATTAATGAATATAGTACAGCCGTCAAAAAAATTAACAATAATGACAGAAAGTCATCATGATGGAAATAATTAAAGAAAATAAGAAATTAATTAATACTTGGGCGTTAATGATTTTGTCTTTAGTCATCGGAATAGTATTTCTTTATCAAGAGCCAATAGTGTATGGACAAAAACTTGCCATTGGAGATGTGAAGACTCAGGGACTTATTTTTGAAAAATATAAAGATGATTATTATGAGAAATATGATGACCATCCACTTTGGTATCCTTACATTTTTTGTGGAATGCCATTTCATGCGTCTGGGACCTATCGACTTCAATATACATTAGAGACACTTTATAAAGTGGTTCCTTCTTTTATTCGGAAAAGGTTTTCAGCAGGATTTACATTTAATTTATTAATTGGCGCTATTTTTATGATCCTTTTGATGCGATCCTATGGACTTGGATATGCATCATCAATTGTCGGCGCAATGGCATTTATTTTTACAACAAAAATATTAGGGACACCCCACACAAATAGGATTGTTACATTTATTCATTTGCCGATCATATTGTATGCACTTCGACAGTTATGGAACACTAAAAAGTGGGTTTTCATGATATTACTCGGAGGAGCAGTCGGCTCTCAAATTGGGAGTTATCATCCACAAGTAGCTTTTTACGGTTTATTAATGATTGGACTCTATACCGTATATCGATTTATTTATGCTGTACGAGAGAAAACATCCTGGAAAGATTTACTGCAGATATCCATCATGATTGGATTTTCCTTGGGACTTGGGTATTTAATGGCTTCGATCGTATTAACACCCATGCAGGAATATTTACCCTTCTCAATCAGAGGTGCAAGCGGTGGGGGTGATGGAGTAAGTGGACTATCATATGATTATGCAACAGGATGGTCTTTTAGTTGGTGGGAAATATTTTCGATGATCATCCCCAGTTTTAGTGGATTTGGTGGGAATACTTATTGGGGAGATATGCCGTTTACTAGCTATCCACACTACTTGGGAATACCGGTAATAATATTAGCAATATTTGCACTGATCAATACCAAAAAGCGGAAAGATTATTGGTTCTTTATTTTAATGATGGTTTTTTCATTGCTGATTGGAATGGGTAAAAACTTCTCTATCCTCTCTCACTTTCTATTAAACTATCTTCCCTATTTCAATAAGTTTCGTGAACCTTCGATGATTTTAATTCTCTTTGCCATGAGTACAGCCGTATTCACTGGATGGGGATTTCAAATACTAGTAAAACAGATTTCTGATTCAAAAACTAAAGATTGGTCAAAAATAGTATTGAAATTCATTATAGGAATAGGTGTCTTCGGCATATTGATATTACTGTTCAATAATGGACTTAAGTCATTTATGTATAGTATTTATAATAATGCTGATATTGCAACCGGTAGGGTGAATCAATTCCCTGATGAAAGACAGATGAGTTATCTATATCAAATGCGATTTGATATGTTTTATAACGATTTATTAATCACAGTATTACTATCGCTTTGTACGCTCGGATTAATTTGGGGAGGACTCACCAAGAGGATATCGAAAAAACCATTTATTATTGTTATGATGGTTTTGTTATTTGTTGACCTAGCATATATTGGTAGACAAGTTGTTCCTCCGATGTTCTCTAATGTTCCAAAGAAATCGATGGAGCCCAGAAAAACCAAAACAATCGATTATCTATTAAAAGATAAGGATCTTTTCCGAATTCTACCGTTAGATAATTTCACTACGAACCAATATGCATGGTTTGGGATACCCTCGATTGGCGGTTATCATGCGGCAAAGATGGCGAGCTATCAAGATTTTCTTGATAGGAACTTTACAGGTCAATTGAGTTTTTTACGAATGACCAATACAAAATATGTCATTTCAAAACAAAGATTTAATCATCCGGAGCTTTTACTAAAACATTCCGCAAATGGTGAGAATATTTACCAAGTAAAGGATTATTTACCAAGAGTCTTTTTAGTTGATTCTGTTACTGTCTTGAATAGTGACGAAGATATCTTTGAGTTATTAAAATCAAATACGTTTGACCCTCAAAGTCATGCGATAATAGATCAACCAATGATACCATCTAAATTTGAATCTGTAGGTTCTGAGGTGAAGATTACTCATTGGGAGCCACAACAATTACTTGTATCAGCTAATATGAATGAAACCGGGTTATTAATTTTTAGCGAAGGGTATTATTCTCCTGGGTGGAAGGCCTTTGTCGATGGAAATCAAACGGATATTATTCAAACAAATCATTTTATGCAATCTATAATTGTGCCAAAAGGAGAACATAAAGTTGAGTTTCGATTTGAGTTAGATTCTTTCACCAGAGCTCTTTGGTTAAGCAAAGTGATATTTTTTGGTGTGATACTATTATTAATCGGGAATGGTATTTTTATGTATAGATCCATGATTGTAAAAAAATAATTAATCATTAAATGAATACTTTTTCAAAACATATCGTTCTTTGCTCTCAGCAGTTTGGTAACTATTGGTCGGGTTTAGGAACTTATTCAACAAATCTTGCGAAAGGGTTGACAGACCTAGGAATAAAGGTTACGGTTGTTTCACCGGGAGACCCTGGAAATATTAAGGGAATTAATTTTATTTCTGTGACCCCTTTGAAATCTGATCCAACTCATGGTGGGTGGATATCTTTATCCTATGCATATGCAAAAGAACTGTCGAAGCTACAAGCTGATCTTATCCATTTCACTGATGCAAGAGAATCATTTGCATATCGAGGAAATATACCAACAATCGGGACTTTACATGATGACTATTTTGCAAGACATCAATGGAATCCATTTTATTATAAAAAGGATTATGTTGATTGGATAAAACGTTGGTTCTATTATTCATTTGTGAATTTATTGGAACGCAAAGCGCTTAAAAGATTATCTGTTCTGCTAGCGAATTCAAATATGACATCTAAAACAATTTCGAGAGCTTATGAAATTTCAACAGAGAGAATTAATACCGTTTATTTAGGTATGAACGTTGAAATTGAACCCATAAATAAGGAAATTGAAAATTATCGATTATCCCAACCAAAGTTATTGATAGTTGGAGGGAATATTCAGCGTAAAGGTCTTCCAACACTTATGGAAGCACTAAGATTATTACAAGAAGACTATCCTGACATAAAATTACAAATTGTGGGTAAAAATCAAAATATTGATAAAATGAAAAAAATGGCGAAAAGATTGAATATTCACGACTTGACTGAATTCGTTGGTTGGGTACATCCTGAAAAAATTCAGAAATATTATAAGGATGCATCGGTTTTTGTCATGCCCTCTTTGATGGAAGGTTTTGGATTAGTCTTTTTAGAAGCAATGGCTAAAGGACTCCCTGTGATAGGTGGAAATGTAGGGGGTATACCTGAATTGATAGAAGATGGTAAAAATGGGTTGTTAGTTACTCCCAGAGATCCGATTTCACTAAGAAACAAAATAGAATCACTACTTAAAGATAAGACTCTCCGTCGCACCTTAATTCATAACGGTTATGACACTATAAAGGAATACTCTGTTACAAAAATGGTGAATGAAACAATTACGTACTATCATCAGATATTAAATTCTGACTCATATGCTAAATGAATTAAGAAAAATACTGAATCTAAATACTGAGTTCAGTAAAAATGTACTGACATTGGTTACCGGAACAACTGTGGCTCAAGTCATTCCTATCGCTATTAGTCCAATTCTAACACGGATATACTCTCCCGAGGATTTTGGAGTATTAGCTTTGTTTATGTCGAT
>CAZYDH010000012.1:0-46046 GCA_964645915.1 uncultured bacterium | reverse complement strand
TTACTACCTGATCGGCAGCCATCAAGTCAGCAGAAAAGATTATTAAAAGGGTGAATAATGTGAGTCTAATATTTTTCATGAGTTTTGTCCAACAACGGTTGAGTTTTTCTTAAGAATAAACTTCTGTAAAAGTACAAAATATATCGTATCCATACCTATAGGTAATAAACACCTTTTTTACACTATCCCGTATAGGAGCCTATATGATAAAATAAAGCTACACTTTTAACATACTTTTGAACCGTCTCCATCAACTATTTTAGAATCAAATGTTTGATTGATAAGGTTAGTTCCACTAAGTATCACAGAATCTTTTATTGTACAATTTTTAACCATAGAATTATTCATGATGGTTACATAAGGACCAATCGTAGAATTCTCAATTTGGCAATTCTCTCCAATGTAAACAGGTTCTATAATAGTGGAACCGGGATATTCTCCATGTGATGATCTCAGCAGTTTACGATTTGTCTCTAAGAATGTTGCAGGAACTCCTGTATCGTAATATTTTTCTTTACTTACCTCAAAAGGCAATCCATTTTGTAGCATGATAGACATTGCATCTGTCAATTGATACTCACCATTTGTTTGTATATTCTGCTGAATCAGTAATTCGATCGCTGATTTAAGTTGTTGTTCGCTCGTAAATGAATACAGACCGGAAATGGCAAGATTTGTTGGTGGGTTTTTGGGTTTCTCATGTAAAGCCAGGATACGGTCACCCTTTGTTTCTACGATTCCAAACCGAGTTGGATCTTCTACCTCCATCACTGCAATTCGATTCACTTTACTATCTGCGAATGACAAGAAATCCGTTTGAAATAATGTATCTCCCAGTTGAATGATCACCGGAGAGTCATTTTCCTCTAATCCCTGTAATATGGCATGTCCTAAACCTAATTGTTCCTTTTGTACGACAAATTCGAAATTCCCCGAAAAAGATTTTATGTGATCAATAATTTGTTCTCCAAGATGACCGATAATAAACGTAATGTCTTTGATTCCACCCTCTAATAAAGGATTCACAATAAAATCTAAGGTAGGTTTCCCTGCAATAGGTAGTAACGATTTTTGAATGGACTTTGTATGTGGGAGAAGGCGTGTGCCATATCCCGCAACCGGAATAATTGCTTTCATTTTGAATTATCTTTTATTAGGTATTTAGAAATATGGGATATGGGATCCTCTATTATTTCTGAGAGACATTATTTATGGTAGGTTTTACCTTTTACCTTTTCTACTCGTTTCATCATTTTACTCACAGCACCGTCTATAGATTTAGTGATATTATCTGTAGTTTCTTTTACATTTAATTGCTTTTGCGGTAAAGATAAATTAATCTCGGTGGTAAATGATTTATTTTCATGGGATAAAATGATATGACAATGAGTGGCTCGGTCAAAAACTTTGTAAATACGTTTTACTTCATTATGAGCATACTCTTTTAAGTTCTCAGGTGCATGAAGATGTCTGGCAGTGAATTCAATTGTCATAGTAGTTCCCTTTCGATTGTTATGGATGATTATTCTAGCGATTCATCATTTCTTATCTGAACGCTGTCCATGAGGATGTGCTTGTTGATGAATCCGTCTCATTTTTTCCGGTTGAACGTGCGTATAAATTTGCGTTGAAGATAAACTGCTATGCCCCAATAACTCTTGAACCGTGCGAATGTCCGCTCCTCTGTCCATAAGATGTGTCGCAAATGAATGTCGTAATATATGTGGACCTAATCCGGTTCCTTCAGCAAATTGACGGACATATCTACGGATGTTCTTCTGGATTGTATCTCTTGATAGACGTTTATTATTGGTCGTAACAAACACAGGAGTGTTATCAGGGATAGATTGTAAACAAATTTCTCGCATATTCAGGAAATTCTCAATACTAATTTTTGCACGATTTCCAAAAGGAGTCAACCTTTCTTTACCACCTTTTCCCATTACTTTTAATAAATTTTTATCAAATTGAATATCTGAAATATTTAATTGAACCAATTCTCCTAACCGAATTCCCGTACTATATAACAATTCTAATATCGCCCGATCTCTGATTCCATAAAACGTTTTATCAGAAGGATATTCCATAAGTTTCTCAACTGTTTTTATATCAAGATAAATGGGGAGTTTTTTTTCAGTTTTTGGTGTTTTTACATATGCCGAAGGATTGTCTTTCACCACTTCAGCTCGCATCAAATATTTATACATTGACTTAATTGTCGCTAACCGTCGGGCAACAGTTTTACTTGATAATCCTTTTTCAAACTCATTCCCTAAGAAATGTCGAATTGTTAGTTTGTCGATTCGAACAATATCTTTTAAATGTTCGCCAAAATATTGATCACAGAAATCAATAAATTTGGTCAGATCATTTCTATAAGATTGAATTGTGTATAATGAATATCCCCGTTCTTTTTCTAGATATGCTAGATAATCATCCACAAATTCAGTCATATAATCAGACAAAACCCGTCTCCAATTTTTCTAGTACAGTTTTCATATCTTCTGGTAAAGAAGCTACAAAAATTTGCGACTTA
Organism: uncultured bacterium; assembly: GCA_964645915.1. Classification (GTDB taxonomy): domain Bacteria; phylum Fidelibacterota; class Marinisomatia; order Marinisomatales; family JACNKV01; genus JACNKV01. The sequence goes on along the minus strand of CAZYDH010000012.1, from coordinate 43,510 downwards.
CTTGTTTCAGGATGTATTATTTCCAACTGCTTTGCGTGAAGCGCATGACGGTTAATCTTTTTTAGCATCTCTTCTATTTTTTTTGATATCTCGGGCAGGAACCCTTTAATGCGAGATGAACCACCTGAATATTTTTCATCGCCAAAAATCGGATGCCCTTTCGAAGCTGAGTGAACACGAATCTGATGAGTTCTCCCCGTTTTTGGATAAAACTCTACCATGCTCAGATATCGATAGGATTGTATCACTTCATAATCCGTTTTTGCTTCTCTACCACTACTCGAAATGGCATAAGAAGTGGGGTCAGATCTTTTCCTTTGAATAGGATCATCAATTATTCCTGATATTTTTGTCCAATCTCCCCACGTAATACCTACATACTTTTTTCTTACGATTCGATTTTCAAATTGTTTCGCTAGGTATTGGTGTGCTTGGTTTGTTTTTGCAATAACCATAACTCCGGAAGTCTCCATATCCAGGCGATGGATGATCCCGGGTCTCATTGGACCGTTTATATCCGATAATTGATTAAAATGATGCAATAACGCATGAACAAGAGTTCCGGTTTGTCGTCCGGCACCGGGATGAACGACCAATCCTGCTTGTTTATTGATAACAATGATCGACTCATCCTCGTAAATAATCTCTATGGGAATATCTTCGGGTTCAATGATTTCAATTGGTGTCGTTTCGGCGGGAATCTGAACGGAAATTTGATCGGAGACATCTAAACGATAACCCGGTTTAACGGTTTGATTATTAACAGTGATTTTTTCCTCAAGAATCAGCTGTTTTATTCTCGTTCGAGATAGTGTATCCAGCTTCTCAGCAAGAAATTGGTCAAGACGGCTACCACCTGTCTCAACAATAAAATGTTCTTCTGTCAAATAATTTCAGTTTTTTGTTTAGGTTCTAAAAAGATAGTATAAATTAAAAATAAAATCATACCAACTGTAACAGCAGAATCGGCAATATTAAAGATATACCAATCATAATTTCCAAAAATGAAGTGGAAGAAATCAGTCACTTCTTTAAATAACACACGGTCAATGAGATTTCCTATTGCCCCACCGAGGATCAGCGCTAACGAACTCCTCAAGAGCAACGATGAATCTCTGACCGTCCATAAATAATAAGTTAGAAAGATTGTCATTATAATTGAAGCAAAAGTAAAAACGTAAATCCCACCGGTAAAATTAATTCCAAATGCCATTCCATCGTTTGCAACATATGTTAAATGGAAAAAATCTTGAATAACCGGAATTGAAGTCATATTCACCGTCATATTTTGGCGAACCAATATCTTTGTGATCTGGTCCAAGACAATAATGACAGCAGTGATACTAAGGACAGTCATAAAAGGTTTAGTTTCTCCTTTGTTTTACAACCAACACATTTAGTCGCATTCGGAACTTCAATCATTCTTTCCATCGGAATAAGCTCTTCACAAAGTTTGCATACACCAAACTCTCCACTGTCAATTCTTTCAAGAGCATCTTCCAGATTACGATAATATGCACTTTCTCTGGCCATAAATAAATAACTTTTCTCCCGTTCGTGAGAATCTGTTCCGGCGTCTGCCATATGCACACTGTAGACTGAATCCGGTGATAGTCCGGCATCAGACGAAAAATTATTTCCCATAGACTCTTTAATACTTTCGGAGTCTTTTACAGCCGCGTCCATCTTCTCCATGATTAGATTACGGAATTTTTTTAATTCAGCTTTTGTGTATTTTTTCTTATTTGCCATTTTGTACCTCGTTTGATTTCAAATTCGTTTAATACCTAAGGTAATTGATTCACCTTGTATAGTGAAACTTGTATGATATTCTCCCTCTTGAAAAATAGGGTCAATTTGTTTAGTAAGTGTTTCATTACAAAAATATTCTTTGTGATTTTGAATCGCATTATTGATGCTATCCGGGAATTCACCAAATACATGTATACGATCTTCAACAGCAAAGTTTGCATCTTTACGCATGATCTGAACTTGACGGATCACATCACGCACAATTCCTTCTTGCTTCAATTCTTCAGTCAATGATGTTTCTAACGCAACGGTTATTCCTTCATCAGAAGCAGATGAAAAACCTTCAGGAGATTCTTTTGTAACTAGGATATCTTCCCAAGACAATGTGAATGTTTTACTTTCTTTATCTAAAACAATTTCCTTATTGTTCTGCAATGTTGATACAATTACGCTTCCATCTATATCTTTAAGCATAGTTTGTATAACATTCAAATCTCTCCCATATTTCTGACCAAGTACCGGTAAATTTGGTTTTACCGTATATGAGATCAATTCTAAAGGATCGTCAGATTCAACAAGCAATTTCACATTTAATTCATCTAATATCACTTCTTTATTTCTTAATATAAAGCTAGATATACTACTATCTTTAATGTGATACTTTAGTATCTGCAAAGGTTGGCGTATTTTCAGATTTGCTTTATTTCTTGCTGATCTTCCTAATTCAACCAGTTTTTTCTGGGCATCAACCTGACGCATCAATGTATCATCAATATACTCTGAAACAGCAATTGGATATTCACAAAGGTGAACACTCTCTTTATCTGTTTCTTTTTTAAGATTCTGATACATCTCTTCCGTAATGAAAGGTAACATTGGAGACAATAACTTCACGGTGTTCAATAGTACTTCGTATAATGTATGATACGCTGTCAACTTATCAGAGTCATTGTCGCTTTTCCAAAATCTTCTACGATTCCTACGAATATACCAGTTAGAAAGATCTTCTAAGAATTTATCGACTTTTCTCATGAACTTATCGACACGATATTCTTTAAAACTGGTATGAGCATCCCGGATCAATTCATGCATTTTTGAACGGATCCATTTATCTAAAATATTTAGATCATCTTCACTAACTTGAGTTGTGATCGGATCAAATCCGTCCACTGCGGCATACGTAGAGAAAAATGAGTAAGAATTCCATAAAGTCAGCAGTTTTTTTCTAATCTCATTTGCAGGACCATAACCAAATAAGAGATTGTGTTCAACATTTTGATTGATATACAGCCATCTCATTACGTCAACGCCCATTTTTTCCGCAGCATCATCAAACCAAATCGCATTGCCCCATGATTTATGCATATCCCTGCCTGTTTCATCTTTCACCAGTGCATGACCTAACAACGTCTTAAATGGCGTTTTTTCCTCAAGCAGAGCAGACATTGCTAATAATGAATAGAACCAATTTCGAAACTGTCCCGGAAAACATTCTGTAATAAACTCAGCAGGGAACCATTTTTCCCAATGTTCCCGATTAGTTGTGTAATCTAAGGTTGAATACGGAACAATCCCTGCATCCAACCACGGGTTACCGACGTCTAAAATTCGCTTACCGATCAATCCCGTTTCAGGATGACGGATTTTAACCTTATCAATCCAAGGGCGATGCGGACTGTTTCCTTCAAACTGTTCCCAGCCTTCAACAGCTAATTCTTTTAATTCTTCTTTAGAACCAACAACATAATATGATCCGTCTTCAAATGTCCAAATAGGTAGAGCTAATCCCCAAAAGCGTTTTTTAGAGATCATCCAATCGCCCATATTATTGAGCCATTCCATCTCACGATCATAACCCCATTCGGGTATCCAGTTAATATCTTTAACGATCTTTTTGATTCTATCACGCCAATCCATGTTGATATACCATTCATCCACAATTCTAAAGACCAGTTCATCTCCTGATCTCCAGCAATGAGGATAGATATGAGGATATTTTTCTACATGAATTAATATTTTTCTTTCTTTCAGATCGTTGATGATATCATCTTTTGTTTCTTCGGCAGTAGCACTTTTACCGGTTAACCAATCAAATCCCTCGATAAAACATGAGCTTTCATCCAGTGGAGCGATATTCACTAATCCGAGTTTTTTCCCCATAACATGATCCACATCACCACAACCCGGAGCAATGTGAACAATTCCGGTTCCTTCACCCGCAACTACAATATCGTTCCCAATATCATCTTTACCACCATCAATAACTTTATGACAGGTCACTCCTGATTCGGATAACGATTCATTTATGAATGGATAACCACCCTTTTCTTTCTGTGCTTTAAAATGATCGAACGGTCCTTCATATTCCCAACCGATCATCTCTTCTCCTTTGATGGTATATTCAATAACAAATCCACCATGTTCTTTAAAGATCTGTTCAATGGTTTTTAGCTTAGGAACTCCATCTACCCATTGTTTCTTTTCTTTAAATTGTTTTTCCAGGCGTTGATATTTGAGGTTTTCTTCTGCAAAATAATAGAAAGAGCCATCTACAGCTTTTACCTTAACATAATTCAAGTTTTTATTGACAGCAGCAGCAACATTAGATGTAAGCGTCCAAGGAGTGGTAGTCCAGATTAAAAGATATTCATTTTCTCTGCCTTTTAATGGGAATCGAACAAAAATTGCATCGTGCGCGACTAATTTCCGCCCTTCAATAATCTCCATTTGTGAATAAGAGGTCCCTGATCTACCCGACCATGGAACAACATCTTTCCCACGATATATTTTACCTTCATCGAATAATTTTTTTAAGAATGTCCAGATAGTGTAATTATTTTCATCAGACATCGTATAATAAGAATTCTCCCAGTCCATCCAATAACCAAGTCTTTTGGATTGTTCGGTTTGAATCCCGGAATATTTTTTTACTCGATCTTTACATAATTTTACAAATTTTTCAATTCCAAATTCTTCTACTTCACGTTTTGTGTGAAACCCTAATTCCTTTTCAACTTCCACTTCTACCCAAAGTCCTTGGCAATCAAAACCATTTTGATATCGAAGTTGATGACCCGTCATCGCTTTATACCGCTGATGAAGGTCCTTTAGTGTTCGACCCCAAGCATGGTGTACTCCCATTGGATTGTTGGCTGTAATCGGTCCATCAATAAAACTCCAAGAGGGTTTATCTTTATTCTGTTCCACCAATTTTTGGAATGTTTGGTTCTGCTCCCAGTAATCCAAAATCCGATGTTCCATCTCTATAAAATTGATCTTTGAGTCTACTTTTTTAATCGTCATATCTTTAGGAAATTCTAATAATTCTGTTTTAATACGAACTTAAATTTAATTGTAATTCACCTCTTAACCAATGATGTGTTTTAATATCTATTTATTAATATATTAAAGAAAAGTAGATGGTCTTATAGTAAAAATGATTTCATACAATAAATGAGTATTCAAGTGTAATTTCCCTGGTAAAATTCTGATCAAGATGTCAAAGGAACACAATACTAAATATTCTATCGATAGCTTAATTAAGGAGGCAAAATCTTTAATACAATCGTCTTCCAATAAACAAACCATCCATGAATTTTTAAAATTAGGAAGCAAGTCAGAAGTCAACCGATTATTTACTGATTCTCCACTAAGAGATGAATGGTATAAGTTATTGGTTAAACTTATTGAGCAATCGGGTTTCCACACAGGTCAATTATTTTTACAGCGTGCTCCAGAATATTCATCCAAACCTCTGTTTCAAACTATCAAAGGACATAACTTATCTTCTGTAAGCTATCGTGAAGCATGGAGATACATTCAACAAATTGGGTTATCTTTAATACATTTGACAAGAAAGATTGAACATCCGGTGATCGGTATTCTTTCAAAAAACTCCTTAGAAGGTGCATTAGTTGACCTTACCTGTTTATCTTATGGATTTCGTGTAGTACCAATCCCTGCAAATTCAAGCATTCAGCACTTAGAATATATCATTCAACATGCCGGAATAACAGATATATTCATTGGAGATTGTCCATCCTACAGTCTATTTGAGAGTATTTTACGGAAAATATCGATAAACTCAATTACGACACTACCAAACTTTTCTCTGCAGAATTCGACATACCAATCTTGGAAGTCCTTTTTAAATTTAGGGAATTCAATTGATGATTCTCTACTCAGTGAACGGCTTACTCGAGGAGACATGGAGGGTATTGCAACGATCATGTATACCTCTGGAACGACAGCTAATCCAAAAGGTATCATCTTTTCACAAACAAATCTTATTTCGAAACGATTTGCACGAGCTTTAGCCATTCCCAGTCTAAATCAAAATGATGTCTTTTTATCCTTCCTTCCTCTCTATCATACATTTGGACGGTTTTTAGAATTAATGGGTTCTGTATTTCATGGAGCGACCTATACTTTTGCCGAAACAACCATGTTCCAATCTTTACTGATCGGGTTTTCGATTGCTAAACCAACTGTATTTATCAGCATCCCAAAACGCTGGATTCAAATCTATGATCAAATTAGACAACATTTATCCCTGGATGATGTAAAACCTGAACAGGTAGAACAATCAATAGCCAAGCTTACCGGTGGTAAATTACGATTGGGTCTATCCGCAGCAGGTTTTCTCGACCCTGATATTTTTCGATTTTACCACCAATTCGGAATCAAATTACTAAGTGGTTACGGCATGACAGAAGCCACCGGAGGAATCACGATGACACCTGAAAATGATTATGTAGAGAATTCAGTAGGTCGTGCACTTCCCGGGGTAACATTATCTCTTGGAGAAGATGATGAACTATTATTGAAAGGATCGTATATCTCTACCGGTTATTATGGAGAATCAATTACTCCTACGATGCAAAATGGTTGGTTTCATACCGGAGATATATTTAAAGAAAAAAACGGTCACTATTTCATTATAGACAGAAAAAAAGAAATATATAAAAACAGTCGCGGTCAAACTATTTCTCCTCAAAAAATAGAAAATATGTTTCAAGATTTTGAAGCGATAAAATCTGTGTTTCTTGTCGGGGATATGAAAGAGTATAATACGGTACTTATTTATCCTGACACTCAATCTGAATCTTTAAAAATTATAAAAAATGAGCCTGAAGAGATCCGTGAGTTTTTTGGTTCTTTAGTTCAATCCGTAAATAATTTCTTATCTCCATATGAACGTATTATCAATTTTGCAATCATCCCGCGGGATTTCTCAACTGACCATGGAGAATTAACTTCAAAAAGCACTTATAAAAGGAAACAGATTTTAAGAAATTTCGCTGAAATTATTCAGCCGATGTATGAAAAACATTACATCCCAATTATTCATGGTGAGCATGAAATAAGAATTCCAAAATGGTTAATGAGAGAAAAAGGCGTCATATCAACAGATTTATCATGGGATGGAGCTATTCTTAAAGCGGGAAATCATCATTTAACTCTAAAAGGAATAAATGATAGCCTGTTAATACAATTAGGTGATTTTGAATATACCAATCTTAGTACAACTATCCATCTGGATGACATTCTAAAATCACCAGAGCTATGGATGGGGAACCACAGTTTAATTCAATTCATCGGAGATATTGCATTTCGGATCACTTTAGACGAATCGTCTGCTTCCGTTCAGGTAAATTGTGATCATTTACCGTATGGTAAACATCCTGCTACTGACATCCTTGTTGAGGATATAAAATTTGCATTACGGAAAAGTGAATACTCTCTAAAGTCTCTCCATCAGGCAGGGATCATTTTATTACAGGATGATCAATATCGTGCGTTAATCGCATTAAATTATTTATATCAAACAATTGAGAACCGGAATAGCGATCTAAAATCTCTTGCCATTAAATTACTGATGAGAGCGCAAGCACATCCATCACCAAAAATAAGAGTAAAATCTTTGGAATATCTCCTTCCACATATCTCGGGAGAACTATTTATTGAATTAGTGTTTAAAACATTTAAATCAATACAATCTGTTGAAATTATTGAGGACATGGTTCTTCAAACAAACTTTTTAGAAAAGACTCATTTCAATGCTATTATCGAGTATTTAAAAATATTACGATTAAATCCAAATGATATTTCAACAACTCCTTCTTCTCTTATTGATATTCTCCTTAGAACGATTACTCACTATGGTATTTTGCATCCAACCAGCTATATTTGGGTTAGAGCTGAATTAACATTTTGGGATCAGAAGGTTTATCCGTCTTCGATTCAAAAATCTGCGAAGAATGCTCTTCAAGTTTTAACCAAAGGATTTCAATCGTGGTTAGGGAATAATCATCAATTGGCAATCGACAGAGAAACCGGTGAAGAATATACTTGGGAAGACGTAATCACTTTCGAAAACAACGTAGAAAACCCACATCGAATTTTATTGCATGATGTGTTCAAAAAAACACCAATACTACGAGAAGCCGTATTTCTTTTCTCAAAACGTCGTTTGATCCAGTTGGATGATATTCTTCATCGTGGAATGTGGATAAGCCTATTAGCAAAAAACCATGGAAAAAGTATCTATCGGGTTTTAGTACAAACTCGTGATGGAGATTCTTTCAATTTTGTAATCAATATCAATGACTCTTTAGATCCGGCATTCATCCAGGATGAAATTCAATTGCTGATCATGATGGGATCAAGTATGCACGGAGATAAGTTGGTTGAAGACTTCGGAGGTTATTGGCCAAAGTTTAACTTATATTCAGAAGAATACATTTCCGGAGAAAATCTTCAACAATATTTAGAAAGAAATGAATCTGAAATCGCTGAGAAAAAAGCCATCGATCGCTGGCAGATGAGATGGCTGCACTTTATCTGGAATGGATTAAAAGCTTATCTTGAGTTTTATAAGCGATCGGATCATACTCTATCTATTGCAAATCCAACACCTACAAATCTGATTGTACCGGAATTTGACTACTCGATTGGAACTAGATTAATATCCATTTCTGATCGAAAAGAAGTACATCATTTTTATGAAGTCCTTCTGGATTTATATGAAATCTTTATTTTGAAAACTGAATCATCGTTCCTCGGATTGCAAAGAATGGCTGATTGGGAATTAGTTTTTACGACCTTAATGGAAGTCTTTAAAATAAAGAAAGGGATAACACTTTTAAATGAAATCAAATCAGAAATAAATAGCAACACTCAATTAAAAAGAAGAGCTTCAAAACTTGGACTAACAATAAAACGGATTGAAGTGTTTATTGATGAAGTTCAACCGAATGGTGTTTTAACCAAGCCGGTTGTTTTTGCATCGTTAAGATACGAACGTTGGCTAAATCTAAATGAAAATGCGACCATTAAAGCACGTGGTACAATTTTACAGGAATTGTACAAAGAGTATCGTCTTAAAACCCTCTTAAAAGAATATCCTGAAACCCGTATTCGTTTTTTCAAAATGACTTGTTTTAAAGACGCGTCACCAGAATTAACTCAAACATTAGAAGCCCTTCAAAAACAATTACGTTCTCGTGAAATTAAATTACCCGAACTTGATTCTCACTTACAAGTTGTGGTTAATTCGAATAAAATCACTGAAGATGAACGGTATTTCTTAACGAGATTATTATTTGAGCATATAGATGCTTCTCAGGAGGGTGAATTGATCTCGTGGGAAATTGGGGATAAAGGTCGTTTAGACCTTATATCAATGGCGGAAGACAAACATGGAGATACGTACCGTATTCGACCTCCATTTCACCCAAAAGAAATTGCCAATTTTCACACGATTTTGACTCAATCACACTTAACCAGTCGTTTTCAGCAAAATCATGATTTTTTATTTATCGTTAATCAAAATAATCATCTGGTTGGTGGGATCTATTGGAAGGAAGTTAATTCCCAAACCGCTTATATAGAAAAAATTGTGATTAAACCACCTTACAGAAATAGGCTTTTAAGTAAGCAGTTACTGAATGAATTATTTTCCCGTTTACAAAATCGTCGGTTTGATTATGTAACCGTAGGTTTCTTTCAGGCAGGACTTTTTTACAAATACGATTTTAAAATCGATAAAAAATTCGGCGGATTAGTTAAATCTTTATCCTTTGAGAATGAATAGTCTGAGAAATATTATCTAATTCTTCTCTTTTAATTGGATTCCCAGTTCATCCAACTGAGTTGGACTAACTCTACTCGGGGATTCATCCATCAAAGACGTTGCAGACGTGGTTTTTGGAAAAGCGATTACGTCTCGAATATTGTGTGTTCCGGCTAAAAGCATAACCAAACGATCAAACCCAAAAGCAATTCCCCCATGAGGTGGAGCACCATATTTGAATGCATTAAGTAAAAATCCAAATTTTTCTTCCGCTTCTTTTTCAGAAATACCCAACAGTTCAAATACTTTAGCTTGCAAATTCTGCTCATGGATACGGATAGAGCCACCCGCAACTTCATAACCATTAATCACTAAGTCATATCCTCGGGAGAGTACATTTTCAGGTTCAGTATCTAATTTTTCAAAATCTTCCTTTTTTGGGGCTGTGAATGGATGATGCATCGCAACAAATCGGTTTGCTTCTTCATCTTTATCAAACATCGGGAAATCTACCACCCAAAGAGGTTTAAACTCTTTACTTTGTGTATATCCTTCTCTTTTTGCAACTTCATTTCTTAAAGCTCCCATAGACGGTAAAACAACATTTTTCTTGTCGCCGATCATAAAGAGAATATCTCCACTTTTAATGTTCAATTCGTTTATGAGTTTTTGTTGCAGTTTGTCGTTAAAGAATTTTGATATCCCACCGGATAATGTTCCTTCTTCGCATTTCATCCATGCGAGTCCTTTGGCTCCATACAATTTTACAAAATCTGTTAGTTGATCAATAATTTTACGAGAATATTGAACATTAGAAACAACCAATCCTTTAACTATTTCGGATGACTTAAATGCGTTAAAATCAGAAATATCTGTAAAAGGTTTCACATCGACTAATGTTAGTTCATACCGTAAATCCGGTTTATCTGTCCCATAAGTATCCATTGCTGTATGATAAGTCATAACGGGAAAAGACGGGGCTAAATCAACATCAAGGACATCTTTAAAAACTGCTATTATCAAATTTTCACCCAAAGCATAAATATCATTTTCATCAACAAAAGACATCTCCAAATCAATTTGAGTAAATTCCGGTTGCCTGTCCGCTCTAAGGTCTTCATCCCTGAAGCATTTTACAATCTGAAAATAACGATCAAATCCCGAGATCATAAGTAATTGTTTATACGTTTGAGGGGACTGCGGTAGCGCATAAAACTTTCCATGATGAATACGACTTGGAACTAAATAATCACGTGCACCTTCGGGAGTTGATTTCATAAGAATCGGCGTTTCTACTTCTATAAAATCATTTTTTGAAAGATACGATCTTACTGCTTGATACGTCTCATGTCTGATAAGCAGATTTTTCTGCAGCTCCTCTGTTCGAAGTTCAAGATAGCGGTATTTTAATCTAAAATCTTCAGACGCACTTTCGCGGTCTGTGATTACAAATGGGAGTGTTTCGGTCTCATTGAGTATTTCTAATGAATCAACTACAACTTCTATCTCACCGGTGTACATATCGGGATTTACTGCTTCATCTGCTCTGGATTGAACGGTTCCACTAATACTAATTACATCTTCCATAGATAATTTTTTTACGGCATTAAAATTATCTAAATAGGATTCGGTATTGAAAACCAATTGTGTTTTTCCATACCGATCTCTAAGATCAATAAATACAACTTGGCCATGTAGTCGAACGGTGTTTATCCATCCATTTAATGACACTTTATTGTTGATATCATTTTTTGTTAGTTCTCCACAAGTATGAGTACGTTTAAGCATAATAATCCCTGATCAATAATTTTTTCCACAAAAAAACCGCTCATAAATTACAAGCGGTTTTCGATAATCCACACGGATAAATTCTATTTAACGATTTGAAACTCTAATCCGATTTACTGCTCTTAACAATGATGCATTAGCCCGCGCTGAATCTACATTTTGTTCGTGAGCATGTAATCTATCTTTTGCGCGTTTTGCTGATAATTCCGCTCGATCTTTCTTTATCTCATCTGAACGTTCAACCGTCTCAACTAAAAGCTGAACTTTATTATCCTTAACATCCACAAATCCACCACTTGTAGCATAATAAATTTCTTTTCCATCGTGAGTTACTTTAATCTCGCCTACATCCAATGAAATAATTGCATTTGTATGATTTGCCATAATTCCAAAAGAACCATCCATGCCCGGACACCGGACATAAGAGACTATGCCTTCATCTAAAACGCGTATCGGAGTTATTATTTCAAGATGAAATGTATTCATTCATTAGTCCATTGATTTTGCTTTTTCGATAGCTTCATCTACACTACCTACATAAGAAAAGGCGTTTTCAGGTAGTTCATCAACTTCACCACTCAAAATGGCTTCAAATCCTGATACAGTATCTTCCAAGGATACATATCGCCCTTTTTTACCGGTAAATTGTTCAGCTACAAAAAATGGCTGTGACATAAATTTTTGTATTCTTCGAGCTCTTGCAACAGTAATCTTATCTCCATCTGATAATTCATCCATACCCAAAATTGCAATAATATCCTGCAAATCTTTATATTTTTGTAGAACATTCTGTACAGATCGTGCAACAGAATAATGTCTATCTCCGATAACACGAGGATCTAAAATTCTGGATGTTGAAGCCAGTGGGTCAACTGCAGGATATATACCCAATTCAGCAATCTTACGTTCGAGTACGGTTGTTGCATCCAAGTGAGCAAATGTTGTTGCAGGAGCAGGATCTGTTAAATCGTCAGCGGGAACGTAAACAGCTTGAACTGAAGTGATTGATCCTTTGTTTGTAGATGTAATTCTTTCCTGCAAGTCACCCATCTCAGTAGAAAGAGTTGGCTGATATCCAACCGCTGAAGGCATCCGTCCCAGTAACGCTGATACTTCAGATCCCGCTTGAGTAAAACGAAAAATATTATCAACAAACAACAGAACATCTTTTCCTTCTTCATCACGAAAATATTCTGCCATTGTCAATCCGGTAAGACCTACTCTAAGACGAGCACCGGGTGGCTCATTCATCTGTCCAAATACCATAACTGTTTTATCGATAACACCGGATTCAGTCATTTCCCGATATAGATCGTTTCCTTCACGGGTTCGTTCTCCAACACCTGCGAATACAGAATATCCACCATGCTCGGTTGCGATATTTCTGATCAATTCTTGGATAAGAACTGTTTTACCAACACCGGCACCACCAAACAAACCTGTTTTACCACCTTTCGTATAGGGTTCCATTAAATCAACCACTTTAATACCGGTAACCAGAACATCTGTTGAAGTCGATAGGTCTTCATGTTTTGGAGCAGGACGATGAATAGGATATTTCTTATTCGTGGATATTTCGCCTTTACCATCAATGGTATTCCCAAGAATATCTAACAATCGACCAAGTGTCTCCGGTCCAACCGGAACAGAAATAGGATCGCCCGTATCTTCTACTTCTATACCGCGAGTTAATCCATCGGTAGAATCCATTGCAACAGTCCGGACAGACGCACTTCCCAAATGTTGTGCAACTTCTAATACTAAGGTGTTTCCTTCTCCCCTGTCAACCTTTAATGCGTTCATAATCTCTGGAAGATGTCCGTCTTCAAATGTGACGTCTACGACTGCTCCCATTATTTGAGAAATTTTTCCTACTGAACTCATGTAATTTTCCTTATCCTAATCGTTATCCTGCAAGCGCTTCTGCTCCGCTTACAATTTCTAAAATCTCTTTTGTGATCGCTGCTTGTCGAGCATTGTTGTATTTTAATTTAAGATCATTGATCACATCTCCGGCATTTTCCGTTGCATTTTCCATTGCAACCATCCTTGCTGCCTGCTCACTGGCAAAGGACTCTAATAAATACCTCCATACTTGGATATTTAAATGACGAGGGATCAATGATAAAACAATATCTTCTTTTGAAGGTTCAAATAAACGCTCTGTTTTGAACTCTTCTTCTGTGTCATATGTTAGAGGTAATAATTTTTCTGATACAATTTCTTGAACAGCCACATTCTTGAATTGATTAAATACGACATGTATCTCATCAACATAGCCATTAACAAAATGACTAATTATTCCATTTGCGATTTTTAATGAATTGTTAAAATCTAGTTCATTCCAAAAATCAACATGTTCTTCAATCAATGTGTAATCACGTTTTTTAAAATGATCTCTTCCTTTTTTACCTATGCAGAACAAATCAACATTCTCTTTACCGTATGCATGAATTTCTTCTTCTGCTTTTTTAATAATACTTGTATTAAATGAACCGGCTAAACCACGATCGGAAGTCACGATTACATATGCAATTTTCTTTACTTCACGAACATCCAACAGAGGAAGCAGTGTTCGATCAACATCGGGTAAGATGGATTGAATCACACCACTTAGTCGTCCTGCATAAGGGCGTGCTTGTTCCATCCGTTCTTGTGCTTTTCGCATTTTTGCAGCAGCAACCATTTTCATGGCTTTGGTCACCTGTTGGATACTTTTAACCGAAGAGATTCGGTTTCGTATGTCTTTTAAGTTTGCCATTTATTTTCTGCTATGCAATAAATCCTTTTTTGAAATCTTCAGTTAACTTCTTGAGTTTATCTTCTGATTCTGAACTCATTTTACCGGTACTTGCGATTTCTTCAAGAACGTCTTTTGCATTCGCTTCGATAAAGGTTAAGAATTGTTGCTCAAATTCCCCCACTTTATTCTGAGGTATATCATCTAAATAACCTGCATTCCCAGCAAAAATGATCGCAACCTGCTTCTCAACCGGCATGGGTACATACTGATTTTGTTTGATGATTTCCATCATTCTTTGACCTCGAGTCAACTGTTGTTGGGTCGTTTTATCCAAATCGGACCCAAACTTAGCAAATGCTTCTAGTTCACGGAATTGTGCTAAATCTAACCGTAACATCCCTGCAACATTTTTCATGGCTTTGATCTGAGCATTACCACCCACACGAGAAACCGATAAACCTACGTCAACTGCTGGACGTTGACCGGAATTGAAGAGATTGGTTTCTAGATAAATCTGTCCATCTGTAATGGAAATAACATTTGTTGGAATATATGCAGCAACGTCCCCTTCCTGTGTCTCAATAATTGGAAGAGCTGTTAAAGACCCACCTCTTAAATCATCACTTAGCTTAGAAGCACGTTCTAAAAGGCGACTATGCAGGTAAAACACGTCTCCCGGGAAAGCCTCACGTCCGGGCGGACGTCTTAGAATCAAAGACATTTGTCGGTAAGCTACAGCTTGTTTTGATAGATCATCGTAAATAATAAGAGCATGTTTACCATTATCCCTGAAATATTCACCCATGGATGCCCCCGCATAAGGAGCAATGTACTGCATCGGTGCCGGGTCTGAAGCATTTGCAGCAACGACGGTAGTATATTTCATTGCATCTGCTGCTTCTAACTCTGCAACAACACGAGTTACCGTTGAAGCTTTCTGTCCAATGGCCACATAAATACAATAGACCGGACTATCCGTTTCAAGAGTATATTTCTGATTGATAATTGTATCAATCGCAATAGCAGTTTTTCCGGTTTGTCTATCACCGATGATCAACTCTCTTTGACCGCGTCCGATAGGAATCATACTATCTATCGCTTTTAATCCGGTTTGTAGAGGTTCAACTACAGGTTGGCGTTGCATGACTCCGAGTGCTTTTCGTTCAATCGGAAGTGAATTTTTTGAGTTGATCTGACCTTTACCATCGATGGGTTGACCTAATGGGTTGACAACACGACCGAGCATTTCATCACCAACAGGGACTTCAACTACTTTACCGGTCCGTTTAGCAATATCACCTTCTCGTACTAACTTGGTATCTCCAAAAAGAACAAGACCCACATTGTCTTGTTCCAGATTGAGAGCCATACCAAAAACACCATTTGGTAATTCTACTAATTCAGAGCTCATCACATTTTCTAATCCGTTAACACGTGCAATTCCATCACCGACCTCGATGACCTCACCCACTTCTGCCACATCGATTTCCACATGAAACTTTTCGATTTGAGCTTTTAATAAATCTCTTATTTCGTTAGTTTTGAATTCCATTTATTTATTCCATTTTTTGCCACGGATATACATTTTAAGTAGCGTTTTAATTATTGTACCAAACTTCGTCTTAATTTTTCAACTTGAACCGCTAAAGATCCGTCGATCATTGTATTTCCAATCCTCAGTTTAATTCCACCCAGCATAGACGGTTCTGTTTTGGATGTATATACAACCGTTTTCCCGGTTACTTTTTCAAGTAGATTACAGATCGATGAAATCTCGTCTTCATCCAATTTTGCGTGCGTTGATACTGTAACGGGTACCGTATTTGACTTCTCTTGATAAATTTTAGAGTAATCATCAGAAATTTTCGCTAACAAGGAAACTTGTTTATTTTCATCGAGTAAAGCAATTATTTCTAAAACGATTACCGGTATTTGATCGGAGAATAGTTCTTTGAGAATCTTTATTTTATCTGTCGTTTTAATTCTCACTGTGTGAATGAAAGATCTAAAGACCGATTCGGTTTTTATCATCTCACATAAATATTGTAGAGAATTTTTTACTTCATCAGTCACTTTCATTTTTTCAGTGACTGACCATAAAGCCATTGCATATTGTTTTGCAGATAAATCAGGCTTCATGCTTAGTATTAATCTCTTTGAGTGATTCTTCAATTAAAGACTGATTATCAGCTTTTGTAATATTTTTACCGATCAATTTTTTGGTGATCTGCAAGGATAAATCAACGACTTCAGATTTTATTTCATGGATAGCTTTATCTTTTTCAGACTTAATCTGTTTTCTTGCTTCCTCAATTAACTGGTCTGATTTTTGTTGAGCAGTATCAAGAATGCTATCCTTCATCTTTTCAGCGGTTACTTTACCTTCAGAAACTACTGATTGGGCTTCAGATCTAGCTTTAGCAACGATCTCTTCAGATTCTTGATTTAATCGTTCAAGTTCGTGTTTTGCTTTTTCTGCGTCATCCAACGAGTTCTTGATCATCTCTTCTCTTTTTTCTAACATGGATAGCAAAGGCTTCCATGCGAACTTTCTTAATAAGAACAGTAAGACAAGAAACGTCAGGATCGTCCAGATGAACAGTCCCGGATCCGGCTGTACAAGCGGATTATTCATGTTTATTCCCGTGATTTTCCGTTAAAATACTTTCTATAGTCGAAAGATATTCCGGTTTTACTTCATTAATACGATTAGTAGTACGAAAACTTCCCCTAAAATTGCAACACCTTCTAGAAGAAAGAGAGGTAAGTTGACTGCTCCGGTAATTTTATCCGCAGCTTCGGGTTGACGTGCAATACTTTCTGCGGCTGCAGCTGTAAATCTACTGATTCCAAGACCAGCTCCTATCACGATCATTCCAAGACCGATTGCAGCTCCAAAATAATGTAGTACTTCCATGAGTTGAACCTCCGTTATTTGTTTTGTTTAGTTTTTTTAATATTCACAATGAAATCTTTTCTTAATGATGAACGTTAATAGCCATCCCTATAAACACTGCACTTAACATAGTAAAAACATACGCTTGTACTAAGATCACAATAATTTCAAGAGCAGAAATCCCGACTGCTAAAGGAACGGATACAAACACACCAACTCCAATCCCTGCTATCGCACTGTGGAACATCCCTGTAAAAATGAAGACAAAGGATAAAATAGCCAAGATGGCAATATGTCCGCCGGTCATATTCGCTGCTAAACGCATCGTCAAAGCAAATGGTTTTACAAACATCCCAATCACCTCAATGGGAATTAGAATAATATAAACCGGCCAAGCCAATCCCTTCGGAACAAGATTTTTCCAATGGGTAATAAAACCGTGAGCCTTTGTACCCGCAATGATAATCGCGGTAAATGTGATCATGGCTAATGCAGCCGTAACATTATAGTTTCCGGTTGCAGTGACTCCTCCATGTAAAAGATTGTTAATAAAATTGTGACTATCTCCCTGTGGAATGTGAAATAGGAATCGATTGATCAAACCTAAAAGATCGAAGATAGGGATCATTCCGATTGCATTCGCAGAGAGAATAAAGAAAAAGAATGTTAGTATTAGGGGTGTCCAAGAGTGAATAAATTTGCTACCGACATTCGGTAAAACGATTGAGTTACGGATAAACAGAACAACAGATTCAAGTGCATTCATAAAACCGGACGGGATTGGACGTTCCTGTTTTAAATATTTTCGCACCGTCCATGTAATCAATCCAAAAACAAGAATAGAAACAAGCCATAACATAAACACATGTTTTGTAACGGACATATCGATCCCAAAGATTTTAGGAAGATGAATAATTGGGTGATCAGGAGAACTATTCGACACATGATGAATAATCACTTCACCAGCATCAAATTGCCCGGTCTCATGTCCTTGTTCTATAGCACTCATATGTGGTATTTATTATTTAATTATTTCTTTTCTAAGTTAAATAGGGTGCGTAGGTATAACGCTTCTAGTATGTGTAGCACCGTAAAATAACCGGCAAAACTAACAATAAATGGTATTGACTCAAAATGAAAATATCCGATAATCATCAAAACATAGAGTCCATAGATAACAAGTTTTACAATAAACGCAATAGACATAACGGCAGTTAATTTATCGCGATTGGTTTTATGAGTATTTATTACGAGAACCATTGCAATAACACCCACAATTAAAGGGCTTAGCATTCCCAACAGTATTTCCCAAATATATTCCGGAAATATAAAGCCGACAGTAAGTCCCCAAGAACCCAAACAAAATATGATCAGACTCAGTATAAATTTCATTTTTTCCACACAGTTTTTGCTAATTCATAAAAACCAACGACCAAACCCAATAATAGTCCTCCTAATAAAAAGATTGGAGAAGTATTTTGCCATTCATCTAAAAAATATCCTATTACACCAAATAAAATTATTGCACCAATCAATGTATAGGATGCTGAGGCTGCGGGACCGCTTTGTCTAATAATTTTTTGAAGATATTCAAAGGATTTTGCGAAATAATCAGACGGATTCGCCATCAAGTCCCTTTCGATATTCTCCAAGATCGCATTTTCCTTCAAATTTAGCTCCTTCCTCAATGAGAAGCTTACCATAAATCAAATCACCTTTTAATCTTGATCTTTCTCCTAAAATCACCCGATTTGAAACTGTAACGTTCCCAATGATTTCACCATCCAAATGAAGATCACTGCCGAACACATTCCCGTTAACTTTACCCGTTTTTGATATTCGAACCGGTCCATTGGTTGTGATTGATCCGTTGACAATTCCATAAATGATCAATCCTTCATCAAGTTCAATATTTCCATACACAACCGCATCAGCACCAATCATTGTATGAACATGTTTAAAATCAATTTTACTCATTATTTGGACTCACATCTTTATTTGAAAATTGAGGAAAAAATAAAAGCGGATCGATGGTTTCTCCATCTTTCCATATTTCATAATGAAGGTGCGGACCGGAAGAAATTCCTGTTTGTCCGGCTAATGCAATAACTTCCCCGTGATGAACTCTATCCAATTTCTCAGCTAAATTACTCTGGTTATGACCATAAAGTGTAAAGTAACCATCTCCATGGGATAAAATTATTAGATTACCCATTTCATAATTCCATCCGGAGTAAACTACCCAGCCACTTGCTGAAGCAACGACCGGGTCTCCTTCTTTTACTGCTATATCTATGCCATAATGGTTTTCCTCAATAAAAATGGAAGACAAATCGGTTTTCTGTGTCAGCCACCCTTCGACCGGTGCTATTGAAGGAATGTTTTCTATATAGGATATTCGGAATTCATTTTCGGTAAATTCATCAAGTGAATCATTCTCAAATCCGTTGGCATTCAGTTCGGTTCCAAGTGTTTTTCGTATTAATTCATCCATCTGTTTCATTCGCTGTAGGTCACTCATAAATTCCATTACTTGTGTCCGGTCAATTGCCAATTCTTCATATTTCATCTGTAATTCTCGATGATCAGCATACGTGTTTACCGAGTAATATAATCCTGCGATTGCACCCAAAATAATGAAGCTGAATAAAACGACAACAAATAAGATAATAGATCGTCTAATTGTGAATTGGTGTTTTTTCTCTCCGACATCCGGGATAAGTAAGACTGAGTATTTTGAAATTTTCACGAAAAATCAGATTAAATTATGATTTGAATTATTCAACCGTTCGCAATAAATCCATGATCCTTTCAAGATCATCATTTGAAAAATAGCTTACTTCAATTTTTCCACTCTCTTTACCGGCATGGATTCTTACTTTTGTCTTTAATAACGTAATAAGTTCATCTTCTAAAGATTTTACTAGAGGTGAGATTTTTCTTACCTTTTGTTTTTTCTTTACCGTTGATTTTTCCGGCTTTTCCTTTACTAAATCCTCAGCAGCACGAACACTTGTTTTTTCTATGAGTATTTTATTCCAAAATCGGATCATTTCCGGTTCGGTTTTAAATGTTAAAATTGAACGACCATGCCCAGCAGATATCTTTCCGTTTTGTATACTTTCTTTAATTTCATTTGGTAAACTTAAAAGTCGAAGTGAATTTGATACGGTAGATCTGTTTTTTCCGACGGCTTTTGCAATAGCAGTATGAGATAAGTTGAACTTACTATTTAAATAAGCATATGCTTCGGCTTCTTCTATCGCATTTAGATTTTCTCGTTGGATATTTTCAACCAATGCCATTTCCATAACATCTTTCTCGCCGGTAACGGATACTAAATAGGCTGGAATTTCTTTGAGACCCGCTTGTTGAGACGCTCGCCATCTCCGTTCACCGGCGACTAAAACATATTCATTTTCAGCTTTATAGACGGTAACTGGAGTAAGAACTCCTTTCTCCTTTATTGAAGCGGTTAGCTCATCAAGTGGTTTCTTCTCAAATTGTTTACGTGGTTGGTGTGGATTGGGGGATATGGAAGATATAGGTATAGATGTCACCCCTGAGCCTAATTGATCTTCAGAAGATCGAATTAAAGCTTCCAAACCCTTTCCTAAACGACTATTTGACACGAGTTAAAATCTCCTCTACTAAATTCATATAATTCCTTGCTCCGGTTGAATTTGCATCATATAGCAATGCCGGTTTACCAAAACTGGGAGCTTCGCTTAAACGAACATTTCGATGTATCACCGTTTTGAATAATTTATCCTCAAAATAAGTATGGACTTCCTCAGCTACTTCTTTAGAAAGATTCAACCGTGTATCATACATTGTAAGCAGGACACCACTGATCTTCAAATCTAAATTGATATGTTTTTGGACAAGTCGAATTGTATTTAATAACTGTCCCAAACCTTCGAGAGCATAATATTCAGTTTGAATCGGGATGATAACTGAGTCAGAAGCGGCAAGAGCGTTAATAGTGAGTAATCCCAATGATGGGGGACAATCGATGATGATATATTCATACATATCGCGAATGGAATCTAACATTTTTTTTAATTGGTACTCACGTGCCATCATACTGACTAACTCAATTTCTGCACCAACAAGATCATTGGTGGAAGCGATCAGTTCTAAATGCTCAAACTGAGTTTTTGTTACTGCATCTTTAATGTTGGTTCCACGGATCAGAACATCATAAATCGTAGAAGTATTCTTTTCTGTTAAATTTGAGATTCCGGTTGTTGCATTTGCTTGTGGATCCAGATCAATCAAGAGAGTTTTCACTTCAGAAACTGCTAAGCTAACTGCAACATTTACAGAAGATGTTGTTTTACCAACTCCGCCTTTTTGATTTACGAATGAAAAGATATGTGCCATATGATTTAGTTAAATTACGAACCTCAATTTACTTGAAACTATGCTGTTCACACAAGCATCATAACGCTTAGAAAATAATTATATATTTTCAAATATATTGAACATTTCTTGGTAGAGACTTTAACATACAGTAAATTTTCATGTACAATTTTATTTTAATAACATGGATACAAACATCCAATGAAAGCATTAGTAAAAAAATATCCCGAACGAGGTATTTGGTTAGAAAATGTTCCTATTCCCAAACCCGACACAAATGACGTTCTGATTAAAATACAAAAAACTGCTATTTGCGGTACTGATCTTCATATTTACAAATGGGATGAATGGTCACAAAGAACAATAAATCCTCCGTTAATAACCGGTCATGAGTTTGCAGGTGAAATTGTAGAGATCGGGCCGGGAGTCACCCATTATAAAGTTGGAGACAGGGTATCAGGAGAAGGACATATTACTTGCGGGTATTGCCGAAATTGCCGAGCAGGGAAACGACATCTTTGCCATCGTACAGTAGGAATCGGAATTCATCGGAATGGCTCATTTGCTGAATATTTAGTCCTACCGGAAAGGAATGTTTGGCCAATCCATCCAGACATTTCTTCTGATATTGCATCATTTTTTGATCCATATGGTAATGCGGTGCATACGGCACTCTCTTTTGAGATGGTTGGAGAGGATGTACTCATTACCGGTGCCGGACCGATCGGAATTATGGCAGTTGCTATTTGTAAGTTTGTGGGAGCCAGACATGTGGTTATCACCGATGTAAATGATTATCGTTTAGACCTTGCAAAAAAGATGGGAGCCACTCTCGCATTAAATGTAAAAACCAATTCGATAGAACAATCAATTAAGGATTTGGGGATGTCTAATGGTTTTGATGTTGGTTTAGAAATGTCAGGGAATCCGGTTGCATTTAATGATATGTTAAAGAACATGTACCAAGGCGGTAGAATCGCTCTTTTAGGTCTATTACCTAAATCAACTCAAATCAACTGGGATGATATCATTTTTAAAGGATTGCATGTAAAAGGTATTTATGGCCGAGAAATGTTCGAAACATGGTATAAAATGACTCAAATGCTACGAAGCGGTTTGGATATTTCAGGTGTTCTTACTCACCGTTTTCCGGTAGAGGAATTCCAAAAAGGATTCGATATTTTAGAATCCGGAAATTGCGGAAAAGTCATTTTAGAATGGACAAACAATAATTAAGGATAAACGATGTCTGAAAAACAAATTTACAAGAACACATTATCTCAAATAAAAAAAGATGGATTATATAAAAAAGAACGTACTATTACAACACCACAAGGTGTTACTATCTCAACCAAAGAGGGTGGTGAAGTTCTTAATTTTTGTGCAAATAACTATCTCGGATTAGCAAATCACCCGGATGTTATCACCTCTGCAAAAAAGGCTTTGGACGATCACGGTTTTGGTATGGCTTCGGTTCGATTTATTTGCGGAACTCAAGATCTACACAAAGAGTTAGAAGAAAAGATATCCAACTTCTTGGGTAAAGATGATACAATCCTCTACACTAGTTGCTTCGATGCCAATGGAGGTTTGTTCGAAACAATATTGACCGCTGAAGATGCCGTGATTAGTGATTCACTAAACCACGCTTCTATTATTGATGGAATTCGTCTTTGTAAAGCGAGACGTTTTCGATATGCCAATAGTGACATGGATCAGCTAGAAGAGTTTCTAAAACAGACTCAGGATGCAAGACTACGATTGATTGCTACCGATGGAGTATTCTCAATGGATGGATATATAGCCAAACTTGATAAAATTGTTCAACTAGCCGAACAATACGATGCTATGGTTATGGTCGATGATTCACATGCTACAGGATTTATAGGAAAAACGGGTCGTGGCTCTGCAGAATTTCATGAGGTATTAAATAAAATTGATATCATCACTTCCACACTTGGGAAAGCTTTAGGAGGTGCATCCGGTGGTTTTACAACAGGTAGGCAAGATATAATCGATCTGTTACGTCAAAGATCCAGACCGTATCTATTTTCAAATACTGTCGCTCCTGCTATTGTTTCAGCAGGAAAAAAAGTATTTGATATGTTATCCGAAACAACAGAGCTAAGAGATAAATTAGAAGATAATACATTATATTTTCGTTCTAAAATGACTGAAGCAGGTTTTGACATTAAAGAAGGGGTACATCCAATCGTACCGATTATGCTCTATGACGCAGTGCTCGCACAAGAAATGGCATCATTACTATTGGAGAAAGGAATCTATGTGATTGGCTTTTTCTTCCCCGTGGTTCCTAAGGGTGAAGCTAGAATTCGTGTGCAGATTTCAGCCGCTCATTCAAAAGCAGATCTCGATCGTGCTATTGAAGCTTTTGTTACAGTCGGGAAAGAACTAAACGTATTAGACAGTTAATATTTGTTAACTCTCGATTAGAAGTTATTTTGCCTTTTCTAATTTGTGTCGTTGACAAATAGCAATGATAAGAGATAACTTCCCGTCCGAATTTTAATCGTATTTTAATTAAAACGTAAGGATACAAAAATTTTATGGATAGACATCCACAACAAATTAAACGTGAGCGTCAAGATAAAGTAAGACGGGTAAGAAATATTGAAAATATGTCTAAGTTAAAGACTCTTGTTAAATCAGTGATGAATGAAACTGATGCAAAAAAAGCCGAAGTTGAATATAAGAAAGCCGTGAGTTTTATTGATAAAATGGCTCAAAATCATTTAATTCACAAAAACAAAGCTGCTAGACAAAAAGCACAAATCACACGTTATATAAATTCTCTATCTTAATAGTTTAGATAAAACAAAAAAGCCCCGATATCGGGGCTTTTTTGTTTTTAGACCTTTTTACTGCTCAGATATTTGATAATTTGGAGCCTCTTTCACTATTTTAACCTCATGAGGATGACTTTCAACAACACCAGCAGAAGAAATTTGAATAAACTTTGCTACTTTGTGAAACTCCGGTATCGTTTTCGCCCCACAATATCCCATTGAGGATCTTAATCCACCCAATAATTGATAAATAGTGTTTTGCACAGGTCCACGATAGGGGACCATCCCTTCAATTCCTTCAGGGACAAGTTTCGCGTGTTCGGCTCCTTCTTGAAAATACCGATCTCCGCTTCCCTCCTTCATTGCTCCTATGGAACCCATTCCTCGATAAGCCTTGTACTGACGACCTTCAAATAAAATAGATTCACCCGGACTTTCATTCATCCCTGCAAGTAAACTGCCTAACATGACGATCTCAGCACCTGCCGCCAATGATTTAGCAATGTCGCCACTATATCTTAGACCGCCGTCTCCGATGATCGGGATATCATATTTCTGCGCACTCTCAAAGCAATCTTGAATAGCTGATAGTTGTGGTACTCCTACACCGGCAATGATTCTTGTAGTACAACTTGCACCGGACCCAATTCCAATTTTCACACAATCCACCCCTTGTTCGATTAAAGCTTTGGTTCCTTCTCCTGTAGCCACATTTCCTGCAATAATTTCTGTATCGGTCGTTTTCTTGATTTCTGAGATCGTTGCAAGAACTCCTTCCGAATGTCCATGGGCAGTATCAATAACAATAACATCTACCCCGGCTGAGTTTAATGCTTGAGCACGTTCAATTGCATCTTCGCCAACTCCTACCGCTGCGCCGACACGAAGGCGTCCTTTTGAATCTTTACAGGCATTCGGATACTGTTCCTTTTTTACGATATCTTTCACGGTGATCAATCCGACCAAATGGTCATCATCATCAACTACGAGTAACTTTTCAATACGATGTTTTTGTAAAATATATTTTGCTTTTTCAAGTGTCGTTCCAACGGGAACAGTGACAAGATTTTCAGATGTCATACATGCTGTCACAGGGAGGTTTAAATCCGTTTCAAATCGGATATCACGATTAGTCAAAATACCAACTAACTGATCGCCATCTACTACTGGAAGACCGCTGATAGAATATCTCTTCATCAATCTTTTTGCGTCTCGGATAGTTTTTGAGTTTGTAAGAGTTACCGGATCTAAAATCATTCCACTTTCTGAACGTTTTACTCGCTCTACCATTTCTGTTTGTTCTTGAATGGATAGATTTTTATGTATGATCCCCATCCCTCCTTCTCTTGCAAGAGCGATAGCCATCGACACTTCGGTAACTGTATCCATAGCAGCACTAAGAATGGGAATGTTCAACTGAATTTTCTTTGTTAATCGAGTAGATACATCAACATCTCTCGGTAAAACAGATGATCTTTGAGGGACTAACAATACATCATCAAATGTATAAGCGGATTCATATTTCATTTTTAATTCTTTTGGGATAGGTTACTTAAGGGTTGGTGATAATTTATGTACGCGCCGAGAGTGGTTTGAGTTTGAAAAAACCCAATATAATTCAACTTAGTTGCAAAATTGACTCCCAACATGGGGAAAATTATCAGTATTTAAATCAATAACCAAGCAAGATGACTAATAATTTAGATCACCTGGATGAGAAAACACTTCCATATCCACCGGTATAGCTTCACGGAAATGTTTACCATATCCTTTATTAACAATCCGATCATCCAGAGCAATAAACATTCCTTGATCATAAGCTGTTCTTATTAATCGCCCAAAGCCCTGACGAAATTTGGTGACACACTCAGGAACAGAATAATCAAAAAATGAACTACCTCCGGATGAATCAACTAATCCCGAATAAGCTTTTACAATCGGTTCGGATGGAACATCAAATGGCAATTTTGTAATCACCAATATTTCTAACAGATCTCCGGGAAGATCCACTCCTTCCCAAAACGAATTTGTCCCCATTAAAATACCATTTGGTGCATTTTGCATCCCTTTGATCATCGCATAACGTGATGTACCATACACTTGCGCAAAAAGTGGCATATCTCTTCCACCCGGCATTTTTCTTAGCTGTTGGTACGTTCCATTAAGTGTGGCATGTGCAGTAAACAAAACCATCATCCGTTTTTGATATTTATTATGCAACCCATGGATAATTGAGGCAATTGCCGCAGGATTTGACGTAATATTTTTACTTCCGCTATACTGCAAATAATTCACTTGATCATTATAATAAAATGGACTTGAAAATTCTCGTGTGACAACCTTCTTATCAATGACTCTATCAATACCTGATCGAGTGATAAAATATCGAAATGTATCACTTACTTTCAACGTTGCAGAAGTCAATACACAATGATCTAATCTTACGAATAATTGGTCCGCCAACAACTCAGCAACATCTATTGGAGCTGCACATAATGTTAAAGATAACTGTGCATCATTCTTCCCTATTTTCCGGTATTGACCTTCCTGCCAGTATACCCAACCCGGGATCTGTGAAATCACTACCGAGGTAAAGGTCTTAAGTAATTCATCAACCATCTCAAGTCTCTGCTCAAGAGCTTGATGGAGATCAGGGTAATTTTCTTTCGAGCTATCGATACCGAGGAGAGTTTTACATATCCGTTCAAGACTAGTTTTTAATTCCATAAGTGTTTTTTCAACATCATGGATTTCTTGATGAATAATCCCATATTCTCGAGAAATATTTTCTACAATAATCTTTTGAGGGTAAAATGCATCGATATCAAATTTATGCTCAATATTAATATTTAAAGTTTTGAAGAAGTTTTCTACTGATTTAATGGCCTTTTTCGATTGGGACTCAAAGGTTGTCATTAAATCTTGGAATTCTGAATGAAGACCGGTAATCGCTTTTATAATTTTCACCCATCTGGCATTTGCACTTGTAGTTGGATCAACATTTTTAAGCATTAGCAAAGTAGTAGGTCTATCCAAGGCTAATGAAAGTTGATTATATGCAGATCCAACCAAATTATGTACCTCATCAATAACTACAGAGTTATAATCCGGTAAGAATCCCGGGGATTGAATTTCCGATAACAATAAAGCATGATTAATAATAATCAAATTGGCGTCAAATAATGATCGGCGAACTTTCCCAAAATAACAGCCATTATGTTTTGCACAAATAGAGGTTGTACAAAAGCCTTGATCACTCCTTATCAGAGAAGCCAATCTTCTTTGACGAGTACTCCAGAATCCGTTGCATTCTGATAGATCACCCGTTTGAGTCCACTCCAACCAAATAAGAATGGGAAGTAAGCTGGCTTTTTCAATATCGTTTAATAAATTTTTTGCATCACCAATCACCCAGTTTAATCTGGTTTTACAGATATAATTATTTCGTCCTTTTAATTTTATTGCTCTGATGGGTACGTTGAGTGCTTCTGCTAATAGAGGTAAATCTTTATAAAATAATTGATCCTGCAAATGTTTTGTGTGACATGAAATTACCGTTGGACCTTCTTCACTATTCCCCGATGTCCGTTTTAAAGCAGGGAAGAGATATGCCATTGATTTCCCCAATCCCGTACCTGCTTCTGCTATTCCGATCTTTGGATCTCCAGCAAATATCTGTTCAACAAATTTGGAATAATTACATTGCTCTATCCGTTCTTCAAATTGGTCCATATATTTATGAAGTAACCCTGAGTGACCAAACACATCATCTACCGATAAATCCTCAATACTTGATGTCCCTTCTTGGACGTAAATATTCTCATTCTGTACATGCTGAGCTTTAGGTTTCATTAATCCTTTATTCACAATCCCTAACTGCGTATACATATTTGCCAAATCTATAAATAAAGCTTTGTTAGGCAATTCAGATGTCTTTAGAACTGAAATCATCTTGGTTATGACAGTCATCGGATAGCTGGCAGCTTCTTCAACTAAATGAACGAATATCTTACCTCCATTTTCAGCATCCGCTTCTGCACGATGTGCATCTTTTGATGATAACCCGTAATATTCAGATATAGATCCTAAATTGAAAGCGGGTTGGTCATAAAGAAATGTTCTTGCAAGATGAAGACTATCATATAATCTTGAGTCAAGAAGAGGTTTTTCAAATCTTTCACATAATTGGTTTAAAAATGCTATGTCAAATGCAATATTATGTGCTACAAGAGGTTCATCTCCAAGGAATTCAATAAAATCATCAACAATTTCATCTTCTTCCGGCATACTCGATACCATTGAATTTGTTATTCCGGTAATATCAGTAATGGTTTCTGAAATTGGAAATCCCGGATTTAATAATGTGACAAATCGGTCAACCGGTTCGCCATTAAGAAAACGAACAGCTGCAACTTCGATGATTCTATCATTTGTTGAATCTAAACCGGTCGTTTCAAAATCAAATGCAATAAATGATGATAGATTTAATTTTTTAAATAGTTCTTTTTTATCCAAAATGGTATTCTGTATTTTTTTAATAAGTATTTGTTGATCCTGTTTACGAAATTATTCCTCTAGATCTACACCAAATGTTGGGTAGACAATTCCACTACGGAAATAATGATAGAAACGAAGAGTATAAAATAATAATCCCAATGGAATTAAGAACCAAGGTTCTCTTAAGCTAACGAACATTGTCATAATAAAAATGGGATAAATCCTTGCACGCTGTACATGGCGTACTGCTTTAAAGAAGGTGGCGATACCAATAAAAGGAATGGTAACTGCCACAGCAATAGTAAGAACAGGATCCTCGTGAAAGAATCCTCCAGCTAATCCTAAAAACAATAAACACAATGCTGTGATATAGTATTTTATTTTCGTTGAATTGGATTCAAGTTCTAGTTCATTTTTTTTATTGGTTTTTATTGCGATTGTATTCACCAAGACTAAAGCTACAAACACGGATATATAAGGTAGAGATGCTATCAATCCATTTTTTGAATAATAAATGTAATTTTCTGTTAGGTTTAATACAGATCCTGATTGAAATACTATCCCTAGAATTTTTACACCCCATCCCAGGAGGAATAAAAACACTCCCAAACAAATTATCTGTAATACATATTTCATCGAAACTGGTACATTTTTGCTGAAGACTCTTTTTGGCTTTAATAACAATACTGCAACTAAATGGGTAAGAATCAGTAATGATACCATCCCCACCAACCATGTGGTCCAATCCCAGTAATGATATCGATCGATTTTACCACCTAATGAGGCCATCCCCGCAATAAACATCGTCCATAATCCGAACCAAGTTAAGGGTTGATAATCTAAGATGAAATCTAATGATTTTACTTTATTTGAACATTTCAAATAGATCGAAGATTTCAATGGTGCAATTTTTGATATTAACATGTAGTTATTCCTATTTGTCCTTCTGATTGAGCTTATATAATCAGAATAATATTAACTGAAATCTTTACCTAAAATCACTGCGATAATAACTGCGAGGATTGCAGCCGGAGCAACAAATCGTATGAAGAAACGAAAAGCTCGATACATCAGTTTTACTGAACCGTCAGAGTGATATTTACCAATTTCCTTTTCGGATATTTCTTTATCCAAGAACCAACCGACAAAAATAGTGATGAAGAAGCCACCGACAGGTAACATCCAATTGGCGGCGATATGGTCTAATGTGTTTAAGACACCTTCTTTTCCTTCACCAAAAAATGAAAAGTTAGATAGCCAAGAAACACCTCCCAGTGAAAGTGCAGCAAAGAATGAAACAACATAAGTGATACCTGTACCGATAAATGTTGCCTTATGTCGCTGAATTTTAAGTTTATCTATCATTAACGAGACAATAACTTCAAGCAAAGATATGGTGGAAGACAACGCTGCAAAGCCCACCAAAATATAAAAGATAGGAGCCACTGTAGCTCCGAAAGGAATCTGAGTGTAAAGCAAATTAGGAAGGGTAATAAATAACATTCCAACGGTCGATCCTGAGAGACTGCTTTTTACATCCGGTGCAGAAAAAATGATCGTGTACATGATAATACATGCTACGATCGCTACAACGGTATCTAGAAGAACCACAAGTATCGCATTTGTAGTTATTGATTCAGTTTTTTTCATATAAGAGCCGTATGTGATCATCGCACCCATTCCAAGAGATAAAGTAAAGAATGCATGACCGACTGCTTCAAGAATTCCTGAGGGTGGTAAGTCTGCAAAGTTGGGCTTGAATAAAAACCTAAATGTCTCATTAAATCCCGGTAGAAAAAGAACCATAATAACCAGATAGATTAAAATAAGAAAAAGAATCGGCATTAATATTCGTATTGCACGTTCTATACCTTGTTTTACGCCTTTCCATATAACGAAAGCGGTAAGACTTAGAAAAGTGAATGACAATAATAATTGAAGAGGGCCATTTCCGATAAATTCACTAAAGGCACTGCTATCCGGTTTGACATACCCGTTAAAGGACCAATCCAAGCACGATATGAATGATGTAATTGTCCATCCGGCAATAACACTATAATATCCCAGAATAACAAAACCGGTCAATACACCGAGCCATCCAACGAGTCCCCATTTTTTACCACCGAGTGTTTCAAATGCGGGCACAGGATTGTTCTGAGATTTCCTTCCGATTAGTATCTCTGCCATCATAATAGGTAGACCGATCATGACGACTGCAATTAAATAGATAATGACGAATGCACCACCATTATTATGCCAAGTGATGTATGGAAATTTCCATAAATTTCCCAATCCTACTGCCGATCCAGCTGCCGCTAATATAAACCCTAGTTTAGATCCCCAATGTTCACGATTTTTCATGGAAATTATTCTTTCTCTTTTTCTGATTGATTATTTTCGATATCTTCATTCATAATACGGTCAAATTGATGCAAATGAGCCTCTACGACTGCATCTAACATTCCATAAGCCCATACAAACCCAATCCACCATGCGTACTTATTTCTCTTATCTAAATAACGTGATCTAGATAATAGATTTGTATTTTCATCATAATATTTATAATTCAACCGATTTTCATTGAATTGCCAGATGTAAAATGCTTCAGCAACTAATACAGCCCCTGCCTTCCAATATTGACGATTGTAAATCTGACCCCCACCCGGGATTATAGACCAAAGCGCTGCTTTCTTCGGAGAAACCGTCCGAACGGAATCTATTTGCACTTCCTGTGCATGCAGAAAGGACAGGCTTATAATAATGAATATTAGACTAATTAACTTCCGCAACACATTCAATCTCTACATCCACTCCTAACGGAAGTGCTGATACTTGCACTGCAGACCGAGCAGGTGGTTCTAAATTAGTAAACCAGCGAGAAAATACTTCATTTAATTCGCTAAATTGATCTAAATCCGTTAAAAACACCGTGAGTTTAACAATCTGATCCATCGAAGAATTTGATGCAATTAAAATAGCTTCGATATTCTTTAAGATCTGATCAACCCGATTTTGAAAATCTCCATCTACTGTTTTTCCTGTACTTGGATTGACAGGGAGCTGACCTGCAGTAAACACTAATCCTTGTGACACAATTGCTTGGTTATATGGACCGATTGCTTGTGGAGCTTTTGTGGTTTGGATAATTTTTCTTCCCATAATGTATTCTTTATTCCTCTTTATTAATATTCCACGTTGCCAGTCCAATCTCCTCATTCATTGTTCTCTTAATTGTTGTATTTGATCGATGAATGATAAATTCTCCTACGACTGCAACTTTCATTTCAAACAGGTGTCCACCTAATATATTCATATCATGATCACCCATTGTCATATGTGCATGAATAAATGGCTCATCCTCTTTCAAAGTAATGTTTCCATTCAATGATATTAACTCATATGTATCCGGATAAGATATGGTATTATATTTTTTTTCTATAGGATCATAAGCTCCTAACTCAATCTCTTTCACGGCACCAATTCCTGTAATTTCTCCGGTAAATATTTTATGATGATTACAAAACTGCGTTAATGTTTCAATTACTTTTTCATTTTTCTCTATAAAAACAAAAAAAGAGTTTTTATCCTGTTTAAACTGCATCTTACTTCTACCTGTTTTTCAAAAGATCCGTTAAATATTCTTTTGCTTTTTTCATTGCTCCTTCCAAGAGTTCATTGTCTTTTCCTCCCGCAGTAGCAAGATGAGGTTTTCCTCCACCTCCACCATTCATAAATCCACCAATTGTTTTTGCTATCTCTCCGGCTTTTAGTCCTGATTCGACCAATTGTTGAGATATAACAACAACAATTGCCGGTTTTTTCTCTCCACGCATTCCAAGGACTCCAATACCATTTTTTAATTGGTCATATAATTTATCTCCAATGGATTTCAACTCATTCATTGAATCCACATCGATGGTTTGAACCACAAGTATAGGGTCACCTACAGCAGATCCTTGCTGTAAAATCTGCTTAATGTCTACTCGACCCGATTTATTTTGTAAGAGTTTTTTCTCAAGGTCCTTCCTCTGTTTTAGGATCTGTGTAACTCTGTCTGTCATCTCTTTGGGGGGTACTTTTAATACTTTTTGTAACTCGGATAATATAGTTGTTTGCTCATGAACTTTTTTATAGGCATTTTGACCGGTAACCGCAACAATGCGACGAACTCCGGACGCAAGAGAAGATTCTTCGGTAATGAGAAATAATCCAATATCTCCGGTACGATTTACATGAGTCCCACCACATAGTTCATTTGAAAATTCCCCTACATTAATTACTCGAACTTCATCACCATACTTTTCTCCGAAGAGTGCTTGTGCACCACTTCTCTTTGCATCTTCAAACGATTGAACAGAACTATTTATGAGTTGATTCTCGCGAATTACATTATTTACCAATGATTCCACTTGGTGTAATTCACTCTCGGTAGTTTTTTCATAATGAGTCATATCAAACCGTAGATATTGTTCAGTGACTAATGAACCCGCCTGATGAATATGATCACCCAAGACTTCTTGTAACGCGGCTTGAAGTAAATGTGTAGCTGTATGATTTTGTCTTATTAAATCTCTACGACTTTTATTTACACGACACAATAATTGAGTCTCTTTTTTGGGTGGACTAAAATCTCCTTTGCATACATGGATAAATTCTTCATCATTTTTTAAAGTATCTATGACGGTTAAATCTATTTCATCTGATGTGATGAAACCGGTGTCACCAATCTGTCCTCCAGATTCAGCATAAAAAGGCGTTTTATCGAGAACAACCAAAACTCTTCCATTATCCAATGCGTATTTCAAAACGGTTGACTCTGATTCTAACTCCTCATATCCGACAAATTCAGAACCGGATTTTTTTGAAATGATTTTCCATTTATATGATTTAGCTTCCCGGATAAATTTTCCGGATGCCTTTGCACGTTCTTTTTGTTTACTCATTTCTTGTGCGAAACCATGTTCATCAACACTAAAACCTCTTTCACGTGCAATCAACTGTGTAAGATCCAATGGGAATCCATACGTATCATAAAGACGAAATGCTTCTTCACCCGGAATAATATCCCCTTTCATTTTTTTAACAAAACGTTCAAAATGAATTAAACCACGATCCAACGTTTCATTAAAGGATGTCTCTTCAGCCTTGATAACATTTTTGATATGCGAACTCTTATCAACAATTTCCGGATAGATATCTCCAAAGATAGTCACAACCGAATCGATTAACTGATACAAAAACGGCTCGTTCAAACCAAGAAGACGACCAAACCTGGATGCCCTTCTTAGAATCCGACGTAATACATACCCTCGTCCTTCGTTAGACGGTAAAGCTCCATCAGCAATGGAAACGGATAGCATTCGAACGTGATCAGCAATGACCCGATAGGGAACTGGATTGTCCTCAACAGATAATGATGTAATTCTTTCTAATTTATGAATGATCGGTGTAAAGAGGTCTGTTTCGTAGTTATTCTTTTTACCCTGCAGAACAGCAACGATCCGTTCCAAACCTGCACCCGTATCAACATGTTTTGACGGAAGATCATTTAAATTCCCCTCTTGATCCCTGAAATATTGAATAAATACAAGATTCCACAATTCCCAATATTCATCAGAACGATTCACACCATCTGCAGATTGATCGTCAACTGAGTCACCGATATAATAATGAATTTCTGAACAAGGTCCACAGGGGCCGGTTTCACCCATTTCCCAGAAATTATCTTTTTCACCAAATTTCAATACCCTCTCCGGAGAGATATCAGTTACTTCAGTCCAAAGTTTAAATGCTTCATCATCGCTTTTATATACAGTCGCCCATAGACGGTTTTTATCCAATCCCCAAACTTCGGTTAATAATTCCCATGCCCACTGGATGGCTTCTTTTTTGTAGTAATCTCCAAAAGACCAATTTCCTAACATCTCAAAGAATGTATGATGATATGTATCTACTCCTACTTCTTCTAAGTCATTATGTTTTCCACTAACTCGGATACACTTCTGACTATTTACGGCACGAGATGTTTCCACTTCCTTCTCATTTAAGAAAATGGGTTTGAATTGGTTCATCCCCGCATTTGTAAATAAAAGTGTAGGATCATCATGTGGAACAACTGAAGAACTTTTCACAAATTTGTGATTTTTCTTTTCAAAGAATTCAATAAATGTTTGTCTTATTTGTTTACTATCCATTTGGGTTACCTAAATTTCTATAAATTGAAACTTGTTTCAATTCCTGAGATATTAATTGGTTTCAAATCTCCGCTATTATCTAATCTAAATGTTCGTTGAAATGTATAATTCAACATCATTCCTGATCCCAGTTCCAATCCTATTTTGTAACCCATAATTGTACTTTCTGAATAGGTAAAATTAAATGGATTTGGAACATTTTTCTGTTCATAAAACAGTGTTGCATGTTTTAATCGATTTATCGCTTTATTTATGGAAAATGCAGTGTAAAAACTTTGGGCGGTCTCTTCTTCGAAGTCATTGGTTTCGCTACTATACATTTCGCCCTGTAAATTTTGATACGAAGCTTTCCATTGAAAGATACCACCTATTTTTACTTTTGCTGATGCAAACAATCCTTTTTGTGGTCCAAATCTTCCTAGGTTTCTTTCCTTTGTTGAAATTAATGCCTGATCAGATGCATCGATCATCATTGCTGCTCGTTCTAATTCGTAGGTTCTATTCCAATAACCAAATTCAAAATTACCTTTAGGTTTCATCCGATATTCAAGGTTCACTCGTAGCGGACCAAATTTCCCCGACAAACCTAACGGAATAATACCACTGCCCAATGAAACCGTCGAGTCAGCCGTTGGATCAATAGTTTCACCTATTAATTTAGCAACTTGTGCATAGATAGATAATGACATTTTACTTTCGGCCATTACCGGGTATCCAACATCGAATGAAATTGCACCAACTGGGTCCGATTCTTTCAAAATATTTAGTGGTTCAGGATCTCTTAGAATCAAAGAATCGAGCACATATGGATCTGCATTCCATCCCGGAATGTTACTGTCTAATGTGTCTGTTACTCCATCTCCATCAATATCCCATTCCAAAGGATCACTATCCGCGAGCCCGTCATTATCCGAATCTAACCACCATCGTTTTTCATCTGGAAAGTCATCGACGATATCTGGACGTCCGTCTCCGTCAGAATCTTTTAAACCAAGATACTGATTGCGATCCACTACCATAGAAATTCCTATGGGTATTCCTGCAAGGACAGGAGTTTGCACTCGAACTCCGGAAAATCCGATGTTTTCTTTGAAATCATTAATGAATCCCTGCGCAGTAAAATTCTTATGTTTTAAACGAAAATCCATTCCGACTTTCCGAACTTGTGGATATTCAATCGCATTTGTATAATTATTCACCAATATTCCATAACCAAGATTGACACGATCAAGTGCACCAACTCTAAAATATACCGGATCATTCTTTTGTCCGTAACGGATATAATACACTTTATCAATAATCGTATTTTTTATGGCTTCTGCATCAGAGAAATCCCATTCATCATCGTGAATATTTCCGTCGGCATCAATATAAAATACCAAGTCTAATGCTATCCCAAACTTCCAAATCGGAACGGTTGGTCTTAATGCAATTTGATTCCATATCTTTCCATCAATCGTCACAGCACCAAAAGCACCTTGTACAGATTTTGCATCTTGGGATAGACCATTACCGGCAATAATCAATGATATGAATAAGATGATCGATTTTCTCATAATAACCTTCTATAACGTTTGGAAAAATTACCCACCCTCTCTGACGGTATCAATGATTTATTATAAGATTATTAAATCATTCATTTTTAAAATCCTTTAACGTTTTTGATAATTTCCGTATTTTTACGATATGATTAAGAAAGTTTCCTTTGTAGCAACGCTATTTTTTGGGTTGGTCATCTTCAATAGTCTATGGGGACAAGCGAAACCCCAAATAACCAATATGTCACTTGACATCAAACAAAATGGTGCTTTTATACAGTTGCGATCAAACTTAGTAATTGACAAACAAGACATTACCGGATGGGTAGCTGATAACGGATGGTTTTATTTAACAGTCTATAATGCGGTATCTGATACTATTGCCTTAACAAAAACCAACTATTCTTATCCAATTACAAACATTGAAGCCATCAATACTGACGAGTCAACTCAAATATCCTTTCAGATCGCACAGGAAATTGAAACATTTGAATTTTATCAATCGACAAATCCACCCGAAATTTTACTTTCATTAAGATTCCCGGTTGGAGAATTGATTGAGGATTTTGCCGAACACCCTAAACCCATTATAGCCCCCACCCCTAAAAAACGTATAGAATCACCGTATTATAAAAGATTTCGAACCGCTTTATATATCGTTGGAACATCTTTAACCTTAGCCGGTATTCTTGAGCAAGACAATAAAGATGCTTCCTCCTGGGAATTGATCTCAGGAATTACTTTGATCGGTAGTACGTATATCTACGATCAATATATAAGACCAAAACTATTTAAGAAAAAATCAAAATAATGTCAGATTATTTCGCAATCTTTTATGTATTTGGATTAATTCTTATGGCTCTTTTCATTCGATTATATTACTCGAAGAAAAAAATCAAAGATAAGTAATGTTTTTTCAAAAATATTCAATTATACTCGTCGGTATATTAAATATTTCTTTATTATCTGCTAAACCAGATAATGATCTTGAGTTTACCATTCAATCTGCAGAGAATGTAATAACTGCTTTAACAAACAATTCAAGTGTATATGTTGGTAATCATATGCATTTGACGCCTTATTTACATGAGCTCACATTAAATGGTCAATTACTTCCAGACTCATTAAAATCTAAATTAACATCAGTGGGATATCAATTTAAGAATAATAATATATTACACAGCGCTCCTATTCGAACTGACCGAACAGAATCCATCGGACTGGATCTTACGTTTGATGAAGGTATTTTTCGCTTTCACTATACATTAACGGGCACAAATGCTGTTGCTGATATAAATTATGTTATTCAAATGGCTTCTACGTTTAATTATGTTTATGATAAAATAATCAATGACATGGAATTTATACGACCTCCTGGTGATGGTTTTCTTCCAAGTACTCATGATAATGGAGGTTCAGCCGCATATGATGTGTATATACGTCAATTGTCCTCCGGAGATTACGGATATGTTCAATCAGAATATTATGCCCAAAATACTGGAAATAATGAAAATTCTCCAAACGTAAATGAATTAAACGCATTTACAAGCTATATGGCTATGAGGAACAACTATCAGGGATTTCCAAATACAGAATTAGAGAATATCCAAGTAACAGCAGCACATGAATTTTTTCATGCTGTTCAATATGGATATGACGGTTGGGAAAAGCCATGGTTATTAGAATCCACTGCAGTTTGGGTAGAAGATCAATTATTCGACGATATTAATGACTGCTATCAATATTTACCTTCATGGTTTCAATATCCTCATGAATCTTTAGATAAAGCAGGAGGAACACATTGGTACGGTTCTTATATCTATTTTCAATATATCAGTGAACATTTAGGGGAGTATCAAACTATTAGAACAATTTTTGAAGAAGGTGTCAATTCAAATAGTTCAAATGGTGATTTCAGCCATCAGGCAATTGATGATGCCCTATCTGATGTCAATTCTTCTTTTTCTGAAGCATTGAATAATATGGCGATTGCAAATAGGATTCTTTCCTCCGATCCGGGTTTTGGAGCTGAAAAGTATAGCTACGAAGAGGCAGAAGATTTTCCGATGAGTTCACCAAGAATTTTTACTACCATCCCTTTTTCAGAAGGTGATACACAAACAATTCAAAGCACATCACTTAATTTATTCGGAAGCCAATATATTCATGTTTCTACAAGCGATCCTATCTCTGTAAGTTTGATGAATGAGGATGGTCCTCAAAGTGATCTGAATTTTCATTCGATTATAAAGACATCCACCGGTTATTATATTATAAAAACCGGTAATCCGATGAATATTGATCCGGGGCAGGACTACGACTGGTTAACGCTGGTAGTTGTTAGCCAAGATGACAACAGTTATGATTTTGATTATCGAATTGAAATTACAGATGGTGTCGCTGAAGAAGGAACTCTCTTACCATTTTCACTCGATCAACCTGTAAACGGAGAAGAAATCAATACATTAACTCCCTTATTATCATGGCATCCTTCACGTAATATTCAAGGAAATGACTATATTAATTACCAATTAGTATTCGGGGTAAATCCGGAAGCGTTGGATACGATCTATGTGGGGCAGGATACAAGTTATCATATTGTGGATTCGTTGTCGGATCATACCCTATACCATTGGAGCGTTTTTGCAGAAAATATATCAGGGTCTTTGATTCAAAATAAAAATGAAATATGTCGATTCTTTACTGCGGCTGATCCACTATCGAATAAAACAATTTCAGTATCAAAACCATATCCGAATCCATTCCCTCTTCACGGGACACCGATTAGTCGGACAAGATTAAGAATCATTCTTCAAGAAGAACAAACAATTCATGTAAGTGTTGTAAATATCTTGGGACAAACCATCAACACTCTGTTTTCAGGTCAATTGTCAAAAGGTTTTTATGACCGTTTCTCCTGGGATGGACGAACAAAGTCAGGGAAGAAAGCTCCATCAGGAATTTACTTTATTCGAGTAATAAGTGATTCTGATGAAACGTGGAAAAAAGTTATGTTTATCCGATAATCAAATTAATATATATGATTTTAATTATATAAAGATCAAAGTTTCCCTGAAACTTGAAGAGCTTGAAGATCTTGATACCCACCGATTGGTTTTTCATCAAGCACAATTTGAGGAACCGAACGTCCGCCGGTAATTTTCTCTAAATCGTCTCGTGACATCTCTAATTTTTCAATGTCAATTTCTTCATATTCATAACTCTTTTCATCTAATAGCCTTTTTGCAGCTACACAATGAGGACACCAATTTGTTGTATAAATTTTGAATTTCATTATTT
Organism: uncultured bacterium; assembly: GCA_964645915.1. Taxonomy (GTDB): domain Bacteria; phylum Fidelibacterota; class Marinisomatia; order Marinisomatales; family JACNKV01; genus JACNKV01. The sequence continues at coordinate 3,556 of CAZYDH010000012.1, read as the reverse complement.
TCCTTTTATTTTACAAGATGTAATTGTTTTAAGCCATAAATAAATAATGCTAAAGCTAAAATAACCAGAGCTGCTTTTCCAACCGTAGCGAGAAATAAACTTCCAATAATATCCTCTAATGTAATTACCATTCCTTGCTCACCTAAGAATATTGCTACTATAAGTGATACTCCAAAAATTAGATAGATAATTCCTTTTACACTATCTGCAAATCTAACAATTTTAGATGGCTTGGAAGAGGTTACTTGATCTGCACAATTTCGATTACTCTTTGCAGTATTTTTGGAAGCTTTAAGTTCAGCTTTGATACGTTTTTTTTCTTTTTTATCCATCGGATACTTTGAAACTAAAACATGAATTAATACGTCGCAAGATAGAATTCTTCCTGATTAGGGATTTAAACGTATCTCAATTTCTCCTTCACCTGAAGATTTAATCCAATACGCTGATCCTGTTTTTATCGAGTCTACCTGATCGTAATATCCATATTCACATGAATAAAGAGTATTTAGATGAATTAAGGAGTCAGGGTCAACAATTGAGTTTATCCCAACATCCATTGATAATCCTGATATCAAATTCCATCCTTGCCATACCGTTATCGTATTTTCTGTGATGGGTAAGCCGGTCAATGTTGACGTGCTGTTTGTTTCAAACCTTAGCCAATACCCCGTTCCTACAGACATCGTATCTACATTCAAGTAGCTTCCCTGCTCACTAAGTGTAATTAGAGTGTTGTCTATGGATTCAGGAAAAAGGGTGTGTATAGGCACATTATCCATAATAACAGGAAGCCCTACTAAGTTCCAATTTTCATTTGAATTATAGTTTATTGTAATTGGGGATAGATGATCAAAATATTTTGCTCCGATATCACTACGAGAACCGTCAGGATCAAAAAGATCAACAACTCCGGTATTAATGCATGGAGAATTCATCTGATAGGAAAAGTTATTGTCTGATGGAGAAATAAATAATGGATCTGCAGCGAGAAGCTGGGTACCGGGTTCAGGAAGAAACTCTTCCCAAACTGTCCCTCATCCAAAGCAATTTATCATAAAATCTTCAGTATTATTCCACATATTCACATAGTCGATAAATAGAATGGTTCGTGAACCTCCTACAGCAATACCGTAATCATTATTCACGAGGTTAACATTTTGGATCGTAGCACTCACAGAATCACCGATCTGAATCGCCCAATGAGAATTAATAACATTACAATTCGTAATAAAATTATCAGAATACCCTATGATGTTGATTCCATATGAACCACCGTTAATAATAGTACATCTATTAATATTTAAAGAACCTGTAGCCATATCATCTCCGGATATCCATATACCTGTTCCCTGTTCCAAATCGATGACCGCCCCATTTCCTTCGATGTAAATAGAATGCTCAGAAGATCCAAGCCCTCCGGTATACATAATCTCAGGATCTAATGTAATATATTTGTCATATCCATTGGCTGAATCTGCTTCAATAAACACATCATATAAACTTTCAGCACAGAGTTGTGAGTTAAAGAATAATACAATTCCGATGAGAATTTTAATAATCATTATTTAAGGAATAAAAAATTAGTTGATCAATCTGTGCCACTGCGTAAAATAACAGACCCCGTGGTATTTGCACGAATCCAATATCCACAACCCGGTGAAAGTGAATCTGCAACGACATATCCATTTACCGCACCACCAAATCTGTAAATAGTTCCATCTACAATAATGCCATCCGGATCTTCAATATTATTGACAGATATATTTTCTGAAATACCACTGATCAAATTCCAGCCCGAAAATAATTGAATTGACAACTCATCAATCGGGTATCCTGTAAGTTCAACCGAGCCGGCTGTTTCAAAATGCAGAAAAGCACCCATTCCCAAACTAAACATAGTAGCAGGTGAATAACCCATCGGACCATAGGGATAAAAGGAATTCTCTGTGGCATCGGGAAAAACCGACAAATAATGATAATCATCAAGTTGTAGCGGTACACCCACAATATTCCATCCTTCAAAAAATCCAACTTGAATCGTCATTGTTGATACAACGGTAGTAAATATATGCGGGTCCGGTGCACCAATAAACGGATGATTTGCCGTCCTTCCGGTGCTATCTTCAGCATGGATGTAGTACGAAATCATATTTTCCCCAACGGATACTGGAATAATGGCTTCATACTGATCGCCTTCTATATGGGTCATGGGAAGTGATTGATATAACCCAACATCACCTATCCTATAAAACACCTGAACTGATTCTTGAATTAAACCCAATCCGCTGTAAGGATGAATATTCGCTTCAACCAAAACTCCATCTGAGTCTACTTCGATCTCACCCGATAATGGAATATGCTCGATATATAACATTCCTCTATCTGCAACTCCTTTTGTTCTACAATGCAAAGCATCCGTTGAGTACCAATCTCCATTGAAACCAAGAATCTCATAGCCCGGCATTGCATTTTGATATGATAGGATTGCGTCATCATCCCACTGGGAACCAGTAACCGGCACAAGAACTTTACCATTGAGAATTATAGAATTTGTATAGGGTTGATCCTGAGGGGTATACACACGATAAACCTCATAAGGTGTTCCATAAGAAGATAATTGATTTTCAAAATATGTTGCGGTTGCTTCTATTTCATCATATTGAGAGTGTGATGACGGAACTTCCCGTATCAAGATTTTATCAACGTCCAGGAATTTTCCCCAGCAATCGATATGGTCTATATACGTGTTATTTGGATCGGGGAGTACATGGTACGTGTTAACACCTAGATACTCTTCTACCATTAGATCAATTTGGGATTCACTCAAAGAATTTTCTTCCCAAACCAAGTCACTTGAAGCAGATATTCCCATTCCATCTGTCATGTAATTTCCACCTGCATGAGTTAATTCCATTCCATATAAGGGTATATCAAGATATTCAGCTATTTCTATCGGAATATCATTATCATTTGGACGAGGACGATTGTAAACAAAATTCACAATGGCAACTTCATCGTTTCCATCAATAATATACCAAGGACCATAATCTCGAGTCCAATAAGATTCAGATGGCGCATGCAAGAAATTACAGTTTTCAAGGTTCACGTCATTATTTTCGTAATAATTTCTAACCGTATTTTCCTGACTTTGTCCGGAAACAATCGTTGTAACTGTAATATCTTCCGACATTTCGGCGATAATATCGTACGATATTCCGAATGGATAGCGAATCAATACTCCTTCCATTGGTTCAAATTCAGCAATATTTCTTACCGGTCCAACAGGAGGATCTGTGGGATAGAAATCACGCCCAATTTCATCTTTTCGCTGCTCCTCTTCAGGAGTCAACCAATGAGGATAAGAATCCGGATGCTCTTTAAACCATTCATCGGTGATTTTTTTTAGTTGATCGGGTGTTTGTGATGATAAAATCACTGAGCTTACGATAGACAACAGGAATATATTCGTTTTGATCTTCATATTACTTTAGCAGAACAAGTTTATTAGTCTTAATGGTGGTGTGGGTTTTCAGTTGATACAAATACATCCCTG
>CAZYDH010000011.1:0-54269 GCA_964645915.1 uncultured bacterium | reverse complement strand
TCATATACTACGATATCTCCTACGGAAATAACCGGTGAATATGATGTGAATGATATACTATTTTCCCAAGAGTCTTCCAGTGCGGAAATCAACGCTTCTAAAACAAAATTATATTCGTTAGGAACGGAAGTTGAAACAACAAATTCAAACCCAACTTCAGTGGATATATTTCCAGGAAGAATTGTACCAAAATCAACGCTACTATTTGTGAGTGTCAGGTATGGATCACTGTTCGATAAAGTCATAGAAATACTGGAAGCTTGTTCGGTCCCAACATTTTTTAAAGTAACAGCCATCGATACTGTTTCGCCAAACTCAATAACATTATCATCGATAGTTGAAATCTCATAACTGTCTATTGTGATATATGGACCCGATAAAGGAACAACCTGAATTTGTGTGATATAGGGTTGATATTGAGGTTTCGTGACGACAATATCAGCCAATCCTGCATCATAGATCGGAGTCAATGGAACATTTACAGTTCCGGTTTCATCGACCAAAGCTACGCCGTGTAAAGTTCCTTCAAACGATATTGCGATATAAGATCCAGGTTCTGCAGTCACCTCAAAAAAGTCAATTCCAAGTGGTAAGATATCCATATAACTAACTGCATTAACCTCTCCTTGGGTCATATACGGAACCAAAGAAGGATCTCCCAATAAATTATAGGCCTGCCAGTAATAGAGTGGACTGGAGTGTGATGGATATCCTTGGATATCTACCTCAGTAACTGCCAAATTCCCAATAAATATTAAAGCATCAGCAGAAACATAATCACTAACAAATGGAGCATCATACACACCCCACGAAGTTTCATCATATGTGGGAATATATCCGTTATTATTTCCCGAAATAGGGAATGCTCCTACCGCCCAATAAAAATCTTCAAACCAATAAGACGAGGGTGAAGAACCAATATAAGCTACTGCTCCTCCATTAGCTTTTCTCATCCATGTTTCACCAATACATTCTGAATATCCAAAATCAGCGGCTAAACAACAATTTCCAATCGCAAGCGGATACATATTGTTATTAGTAAATGAATTCACATCTGATTGTGATAAATGAGGATCTCCCCAGCTTGTTTCTGAGCAATGTGCTGTATAATTAATAAAGCCAACACCTTCATCGACGGTATCGTAGCACCCTGTATAGCTTGTAAGGTAATCGTGGACCTCATCAAACCCATACGATGTGTTATAATAGTTTTCTGTTCCATACTGAACCGTTGGCTGACCAACATTAGGATTCCAAGTTCCATCAGCTCCTGCAATCAATGTTACGTCATCCAGATATTCGGGATATAAGAATTGATATTGTTCATAGTACAATGTTTTATCAATTTGTGCTTGAAGTTGAGTTACGGTAGTAGCTGAAAAGCGACCATAATACATTTCCGGAAAATAATCACCATCTACACTTCCATAATACAGATCTGTTTTCTTATTAGATGATGAGCCAATTCCCGAAGCAGGAACTTGTTGTACATCTCCAACAAATAAAATAAATGTTGGGGCAGGATCTTCCGGTGTTCCTGCGGTATAATGATCCCATAACCAATTTTGGATACTACTTACAGACGATCCGATCTCATTAGTATATCCGACGATCATCTCAAATCCTTTTTTAGTCTTCCATTCTAAAAATGGTTGTAAGGTTGATTCAAACATTGGATCAGAAACAACAAGATATTTTACCGGATGTTTCGTCAGGTCCGGATGATTCGGATAATCTTGATCCCTATGATTCAATATTTGATCATACACCACTTTAAAATAAGGTGAAAATGTAGATTGCTTGAGATAAGTTGTAAGAAATTCATCTCCACCTATTAAATTCACTCTTACCTGAATTTCATTATAAATCTTTACAATACCTTTAACAGGATTGTACTGAATAGGTGCGACTGTAATCCTTGCAAGCCGTACTCCGCGAAGTCTCCCTAAGATTTTTACTTCAGCAATGGGACGCTCAATAAATTCATCTTTTTGATATACAGATGATACTTTTTCAAAAGGAAGATCATCAGCATTCTGATCTTTAGAAATGGAAGGTTGCATAGGGATAATCGGATTTATATATCCATAGTTGTTTATTGATACTTCCCGAACAGAATAATTGACTAATTCTATAGAGATATCTGCTCCTTCAGGAATTTCAATCAGTTCTTTATGTGCAGGCAGTTTTGGAGTTCCTATTTCTCCAACAGAATGACCTCCGGGCAAGGTTAGTTCTGTATACTGACCATCCTTTGTATTAACAGAAAAACCCTTCACTTCTTTTATTTGATAATTTAAAATAATCTCTTCTGAAGTGTTTTTTATCAATTTTAATTCTGTTTTCTTTTGCGATAAGGATATTGATTCCATTGGCATGGAAAAAACAAAAGATATAACAGTACACAAAAGTACAATAAGTCTGAATCTCACGATTACCTCCAAAGTAAGTTGGATTAATTTATTAACAACAAAATTTACTATTCTTGATTTTTAACAGGTGTGATTATTCTCACAATAACTATTAATGAAAATTGGATTTATTCAATAGTATCATTGTAGAGTTTAATATCATCAACATAGAAATCACAAATCATAACTTTTATCATACTTACAATATTATTTTTCATTCTTTTCAGAGCAGGACTCTTAACTCGCTGTTAAAAGAAATAAAATGTTCATATCGACGATCATTGATATAGTTTATTGAAGAAATAAAGGACCAATTATCCCCGAACATAATATTTGATTGGATGGAAGATCTCAAAGAGTTCCCCACGGGAAGACCATTTAATACTTCGGGTGGAATAGTCTCTAAACCATTTTTCTCAGAAACGATATTATAGTCATATAGAAATTGCAATCTGTTAGATTTTGTGAACGACCAAGAAACATTACAACGTAAACCCAATGAATTCGCATGAAATTCAGTATCCAAAGTCTTCCCTGAAGTTTTTCCGGTTAGGATTAGAATATCAATCTGTTTATTAGAATGAGCCTTATATTTAATTCCTGATTCAAGCCAAATTCCATCTCCACTTCGATTCCGCAGGATTGAATATCCGGAAGTCACTTTAAACCCAGACAAGTTCATATAGAGGAGTCCGTGAAGATTCTTGGTAATCGGCTCAAAAAGGTCAACACCAATTTTATTTTCAGTCCTTAAATCTTGACCTCGAGGATCCAGTCCATTAAAATGATGAGTATGTTGATACCACTGATAGATTTTTCTGGATGAAGAAATGGAATTATAATTCGTTTCTTGTTTAAAAATCCACCTGGATTGAGTAATTGTTGAGTCGAAAAGAGTGGGGATGAAAATTTGATCAAATTGAGCATTATTCCCTTGATAATTTACGGTTCCGGTGAAACGAAAGATAAATGGGTGTAATGCTTTAATCGAACCCCGCTTCATATTAAAGATAAGTTTTTGTGACCCAACTATATTGGTGGAAGGTTTTCTGACTCCGGTTAACACCGTATATGCGATAAATGCACCGTTGGGATCAGGAATATATTCATTTAAACTTTCATCATATCGATGAGTACCAAAGCCAACTCCAACGGAATCATACACTACTGCACGGTTTTCAATAAAAGTTTCTTCCATTTTTGCTTGAAGATCCCACTGGATTGGTTTTCTTGGAATATGATAACCGAGATTTATACGCCACAGATTGTATGATTGATTAATATTGTTTTCATAATTCTTTAATATTCGTTGACGAAAAACGATGTTTTGTTTCCATCCTTTTGAGGATTTTCCTTCCCAATCTAATTCCCCAAATACTCCCGAATGAGTTTTGATTGATTCTTCTTCCAAGGATTCAGCCCAATCAGTCCGATTCCCCAATCCCATAGATAAGGAACCTTTATCTGTATCCCATTGGATACCACCCGCTGAATGCTCAAATTTGCTTTTTCCTGTTTCATGTTCATTTTCATATGATAGAAATGGATGAAAATTTCCATTTAACAAAAGGACTTTAGTGCTTTGTTGAGTAAACGTCCATGCATCTGTAGACACTTGATTAAATGACGTATTAAACTTCGGTATACCCTTCATTTGTAAAGAGATATTTGAGTTTAAACGTTTATATTTTTTTCTTCCCAATTCAAGCTGTTCCCATCCAAAATCAAGTTCCCCTATACTATCAGAGAAGACGGTAACCATGCCGGTTATTTGATTTTCAGATAGATTTTCAACGGATTCAATATTCCAATCACTATCATAAGTAATGGGTTTATCCCGTTGTACAGTAGAATAACGGTTGTTTTTATTACGGTTAGCAACATGCACTTTTAAATCAAAATCTCCCGGGAGACTTAGTTCACTACTTGAATATTTAATTTGATGTGCAAAACCGGTATTATCATTATCATCAACATTAGAAAGGGCATTATTATCCAAATCTGAAAGAGCCATTTCAATTTCAACATTTCCATAGCCCATTAAATCAAGTGAAAGTGTTGATTGAAGAATATCATGGTCCTTTGGTGCTAATAATTGCTTAAAAGGAGTGTACAGATCAATATTTTCAACAAGATCACCTCTCTCCTCTTCAGGGACATATTCAAAGTAAATAATACCCGAATGATGAACAGTCCTTCTATACGACCCTAAAGTTTGATCCTGATAAAAATGTACATTATACCGAGTGCTATCAGAGTCCGTTGAGAACACATATATGGAATCAACAAGAATATATTGGCCTTCTTCATCTTCAACTGCACCGGTTATTTGAATTGTTTCATCGCCAGAATTTTTTAATAGCTCATGGTGATAGGATTCCGAAGATTCATTTTGATATACATCATGTTCATGAAACCATGATATTTGGAATTCATTATTATTACTGAAGGTATATTTTACGGTAGAACCGCTTACTTGTTGATTATACTGGAAATCGGAATATTGATATTCCACAAATATTTCAGAATCAAAATGAATCAATCTTTTGGGTGTGAACGTTAACTCTCCTATGCTATAATCAATAATATAGTCTCGATTCTCTCCTCGCACCAATTTTTCACCGTCTAACCAAACAGTTTCAGTTCCGGCTTGGACGACTATATTCCGACTTCCTTGGGTAGAAGTTAGATAATATGGACCTTGTTTTCCTTCTGTGCCATTAAATAACTTTTTATGATATTTTCCCTCAGACTTCGCAAAGACTGCAGAACTATTCCACTGTCCTTTATGAAAATTTCCCATCATTCCATTCAACTTACGTTGTATTGAATGAAATGTGCCGGTTTGTTTTTTGTAAATTATGTCTCCCGCAAATATTTCAAAATTTGGGTGACCGATCTTTAAGTAAATCTTATCAATTTCTTCTAAGGATTGCGTTGTTCCTTCGGGTTGTATAGAAAGATTGCGATCAGATAATACACCTGTAACCTCAGTCTTGTCAGTCAATTTTCCTTGAATTTGAAGTTGAAGTCCTCCTGTAAAATCCGTTCCGCCTAATGGTGACACTTGTATCGATCGAAACACAGTTCCGGTTGTGATCAAACTGGATTGCGTTTCATTATTAACTTTTTCAATTATTGTTTTTGACTCCTTAGGTTGATTGAGTGATAAATCCTCTAAAGTTGGCAGACTTAATGATCTTGGACCGATCTGTATCGGTGGGACCTCAATCAAATATCGATATTTAATAATACATTGAAACGAACTATCCGGTTTTTCAAAATGCAAAACACCTTGAATCTTATCCAGTTCGTATTCAGGGATTTTATTTTCAGTACATGATAGTTTTAATATGGGCTCTAGTACAAAAGGATGTTTCAGAGAGACAACATGATTTTCTGTAGAAATATTTAATGTGTCTGATGTAATACCGACATCTATCCCGGAAGATAGATTTGCGAATATTAAAGCTAATACAGCTATTATTTTCCCTCGCATTGTTCTAGTAATTCTCAGAATTTAAATCAGAACATTTGTGTTAAATCGATTGATTAAGTAGAGGGATCAGATATCCTCGTACGATAATTATATAAGATACTTCCAAGGACGATCATTGTAATTGAAATTAATTGTGCTCCGGAAAATCCGATGGAATCACTAAACCAAATATATTTCGGATTAATTCGAATAAATTCGATCATAAATCTTTCAATGCCTGCCAATATTAAATATGAAAAAAATAAACTTCCATAATGTTTGACACTCAAACGTTTCTTCCATAAATAGAAAAAGATGAGTAAGCCAAGACCGGTTTCCATCAATTGGGTCGGAAGTACGGGAATAAAACCGGGATCAAAAGCTGATATATCCACCCAAGGGTAATATAATTCAAATGAATGTGTTGTTGTTGGAGGAATTCCTTTTTCAAAGATTATTCCAATCGGTAGTTTTGTGGGTAAGCCATAATCATCTCCAACAAGAAAGCATCCCATCCGTCCAATGGCATATCCAAGAATTAAGAGTGGTGCAACAATGTCACCAAATTGAAACCAATTAAGGTTATTTTTTCGTATCACCCATGTAACACCAAGTGTCCCTCCAATTAGCCCTCCAAGGAATACCAAACCAGCACCACTGAATATCATTCCAATAGGATCTTGGATCACCTCACTGATATTTTCAATAAGATAGTAGATTTTTGAACCTAATATTCCTCCAACAGCAGCTGCAAACACGATATCAGACGCTAATTTATTATCGTAACCAAGTCTTTTCATCTCTCGCGATAGTAAGAAAAAACAGGTGTAAAAAGCGACAACCAACATAAATCCAAAGGAATAAATTGATAAAGGTCCTATTTTAAATAATACGGGGATCATAATTTTTCTTCTCCAAATAATCCTTGTACATACTCGTTTTTATTAAATATATACAAATCTTCAAGGGTTTCTCCTACTCCGATAAATCTTACCGGTATGTTTAAATTCTTAAATAGTGAAAATACGATGCCGCCCTTAGCTGTACCATCCATTTTAGTCAACATCGCTCCATCCAATGGAAGATATTCTGCAAACGTTTTGGCTTGTGAAAGGCTATTTTGGCCTAAGCTGGCATCGATTGTTATAATAGATTTCAGATGATATTCCGAGAATCTGGTTTTCACGATACGAAACATTTTACGTAATTCTTCCATTAAGTTTTGATAGGTATGTAATCTTCCTGCGGTATCCACAATAACGATATCACTTTTCATTGCTTTCGCCGCAGTTAGACCATCGAATAAAACAGCAGACGGTTCTTGTGATTTTTCATTACAAACCAATCTGATATTTAATCGATCCGCCCATATTCGTAATTGTTCGACAGCAGCAGCACGATAAGTATCAGCTCCAACCAGCAATACATTATGATTATTTTCCTTATAATACCAAGCTAACTTAGCAGCTGAAGTTGTTTTTCCGGTTCCATTAATTCCCACGACTAAAATCACGGTCGGAAGCTCAACATCTCCTTCAGTATATTCAGGAAGACTGTTAAGTAAAAACTCTTTTACTTTTGGAATAAAATCTGTTTTCTCATGCTTTTTTACAACTTCAATAATACCGTCTACGGTATCAATTCCCAAATCCGCTGCGAGTAAGTGATCCTCAAGATCGTTTAAGGATTCTGCAGTAACCCTCTTTCCAGAAATAATCGAAAACGCATTTGTAAACTTGTTTCTTGTACGAGAAAGAACACCATACAGTCTTTTAAATACACCCATTAAATATTAAATCTCACGAATCTTTCTAATAAGAGTAATCATATAGCTGACCCAACTTAATACCATCAGCACAGTAGCGATTAATAATGTGATGCTTGGAAGCCATCCCAGCGTTCCAACGGGATAGAGATGAAAAATCACTGCCAACGCCGATATTCCAATTGCCCATTTCCCCCACCAGTTAGCACTTAGAAAAAAATGTGTATGGTTTAACAAGTAAATCGCAGGGATCGCGATAGAAACATAACGGATGATGAAAAGAGAAAAAAACCAAACCGGAAACCTTCCCATCAATACAAGATAAGAAATCACGGCTAATATGACGATGAAATCAGCGATCGGGTCCAGCCATTTTCCAAGGTGGGTCACTTCATGTGCGCGTCGAGCGAAATATCCATCTGCGGCATCAGACAGTACCGCTAAAATAATCAATAAAAAGGTGACCGTGGCTAAACTTGGATCTCTTAGTGTATAGATAATCGGAATTGCCAGCAAAGCCCTCCCCATACTGATCATATTGGCAAGTGTTAAAATTCTTTCAGGAGCGGTAATCTTTACTTTCTCTTTATTCTGATCCATTTGTAAATCTTCCTTTATCGATGCTTCGCTATATCGTTTTATCGAGTGATAATATTTTATCACACATCGATTCAACAAATTCTATATCATGTGATAAGATAATACCATGTTTCTTTTGGAAAACATGATGTAAATAACTGTTTAAATTTACTTTTTGTTTCCATCCTAAACCAAACGTTGGTTCATCCAATATCAAAATATCATATTCGCTTTTTGTAAGAAGTATTATCATCATTATTCGGAGTATAGACCAAGGTAAATCCATTGCAGGAGTATGTAAATATTTTTCCAATTCTATATTCCATTCCATCAGACTTGAACTTATTTCAGTGAGGTTTTCTTTTTTCAGAATGTTTTCCTTCGATAATTCCTCAATAAACTTTTTTATTGTATTTGCACCCAACATCCGTTCCGGGAATTGATCTAAATATCCGATTAGCGGTTCGCTGTCATTACATGTAATTTTAATTTCTCCTCGGTGTGGTTGTAATATATTTAATAATAACAAGGATAAGGTGGTTTTACCACAGCCATTTGCTCCGATAATTCCTAAACACCGTAAATCGTTGGCAGAAAATGTATATTGATCAAATAGCACTTTATCTGAAGTATATCCAAATCGAAGTTCATCAATGTTAAGACAAAGTGAACCCTGAGCTATATCAACCGGAGGATATTCATTTTCTGTCTTTGATTCTATTTCAACTAACGATGTTCCAGTTAATTCCCATGAAGATTTGCCGTATTTGCAATCTGAAATATCTGATGTAAACCATAAAATTGTTGAAGATGATCTTTCGGCTTTTTCCTGTATATAGGTCACCATCTTTGCTTTATTTGTAGTGTTCAGAAAAGATATTCCATCATCAATACAGTACAATTTTGCAGGAACGGAAAATCCGGTAACCAAGTTTAATAATTCTTTCTCACCACCACTTAAAGTCCCCGGATGTTGTAAACGGTCTGCATCAAATAATAAATCATTTTTTAATTGAGAAATGTAATTTTGGATCACTTTCGAATCTGAATGACTACATTCATAAGAAAATGCTAATTCCCGTTCGATTGTATATGAAAGGATTTGATTATCAGGGTTTTGCATGATTATTTGTATAGAAGAAGGATTTATATCAGATTGAACCCGAAATTTATTGTCCTTTGCAAAACCAATTAATTGACGGATGAAATCTGATTTTCCTACGTTACTTTCACCGTAAATCACATGGATCCCTGTTGAAAGGGATAATTTTTTGGGGGAGGTTAATGTCTCAGCAAAATGGCAAGAAATCTCAATCACGAATAATACTCCGCACAATACGCGTCGATGACCCTAAGTTCTTATGGATCACATCAGTAGCGGCATAACTTGCTTTTAAGAATTTATTATTATCCGTAAATAAATATTTAATCGTTTCGTACACTTCTCCAGAGTTCTGAATAGGAAATCCTCCACCGTTATTGATCAATTCTCCGGCTTCGTGCGAATTAGCATGTTTTGGACCAAATATGACGGGAAGACGTGCAATCGCCGGTTCCATTACATTATGTACACCCGTTGAAAATCCACCACCAATATATGCGATTTGACCTTTCCAGTATAGTCTGGACAATACACCAACTGTTCCAATGATCGAAACGCGCGATCCATTGCCACTTAGTTTCTTTTTTGATCGCAACACATTAGTCGATAATCCCGCTTGATTAAAAATAGAAATGGAATGTTGTATATAATGTTCCGTTGGTTCATGCGGGACCCACATCAGATAAATATCGTCATCCTCTTGCATTAAACGAATGATCGGGTCTAAGATAACTGCTTCATCTTCAGGCCAGACACTTCCGACAATAATTTGTTTTTCACGTAATAATACAGAAATCGTATGTTGTTTTGTAAACTGATCCGCTTTGTTTTTAACACGATCATATCTTGGATTACCAAGAACCCGAATAACAGGTGATTTATAAGGTTTTACTATCTTTTGTACACAGAGATAATCTTGATTAGCAATGGTATAAATTGAAGAAAAGGCTTGATAAACAGATCGATAAAAACTACGGATACCAAATGTAAGCTTCTTAGTTCCTTTTGTAAAATGTGCTGCAAATATCGTCGCATGTATTTTACGATACCGAGATAACCAAATTAGATTAGGCCAAATATCGTAGGCAGCAAAGATGATCTTCTTTGGTCTGATTGTTTTAATGGTTCTACGAACCGACCAAATAAAATCAAAGGGAAGATATATTTTACAATCTATATTTTTATCTTTTACATTATTATATCCCGATGGAGAGAAAAACGATACCACGATAATAGCGTGTGGTTCGACATCTTTCAGTCCTGCTACAACCGGTTGTACTTGTTCATATTCTCCATGAGAAGCAGCATGAAACCAATAGATCGGTTTACTGCGATCTACTTTTGAAAAAAATGTTTTTAATGTTTTTTTGGACTCAAATCTGCCAACCAATCCTTGTTTTAATTTTTTATTGAAAATTGCCCAAATCACACCGATCATAAAAATCAATGGATAAAAAACCAAATTGTAAATCAAAATCCAGAAAATGGTCATATGTCTAATATCCTTTTGAGTTCGATCCAAATTGTTTCGACAGAGAGATTTGTCATGCAAAACTGTTTCTTACGATAACATTTTCTTTTTCCGTTTTGCGAACACGGTCGACACCATAATGTATTATCTTCTACCGTAATTGACTCAGGTAGATTCGTCCCTCCTCCTGTTTCTCGAGATGTCGGTCCGAGGATCATTACAACAGGGATTTTCAAAGATTCTGCTCCATGAAGTAAACCTGTATCACTTCCTAACGCACACTTTGCATTAGCTATAATTGCTAAAGATTCTCTCAAGCTGGTTTTTCCATGCAAGTCGATGACATGATGATGAGTATATGATAAATCTTCACAAATTGAATCATTATTTCCACCTAAAATAACAACTCCGATATTATTATCAATCAACTTTTTAATAATTGATATATAATTTTCCACCAACCACCGTTTTTGAGGCCAGGCAGCTCCGGGTATAATGGTTACATAGTTATCTGACAGATCAAATGTTTTTAATACAGATTTTCGTTCTATCTCAGAAATGGTGAGGTGTGTAGGTGGATATTTACCATTACTTTGTAACAAATGATTTATCGGTGAATGTAGAAGATGGATTTGAGAAAAGTTTGGATCAAAATTATTCTTAAAAAGATAAAATAGTTTAAAACGATTCCACCGAGGTTTTTTCAAGATATATTTAGGAGCATTTCTAATTTGACGACAAATAATTTTAGCTCTAAGTGTGTTATGTAAATCGATAACTAAATCATATTGTTTGTCATGGAAATATTTTCCGGTACGTTTTATTTGACGGTACTTGGCTGATTTTTTTAAGACGATCAACTCATCAATGTCAGAATGTCCTTCTAATAAAGGCGCGAAAGTATCCAAAGTTAAGAAGTCTATTTTCGCTTTGGGGTATGTCAATCTTACAGATTTTAACGGAGACGTCGAAAGAATAATATCTCCAATTGAGCTAAATTTGATGATTAATATTTTCAAAACAGGTGTGTCAATGAGATCTTGTTTTATTATACTGAACTATATCTATCAGACTTTGTTTATAAGGAGAGTCGGTAAAATGTTGTAATGAGTTTATAGCATTATCTGAATAGAACTCAATTCTGTCCTCGGCATACTTAAATCCCCCCGCGTGCTCAATTATAGCTCTTATTTTGTATAGGTCACTCTTTTGCTTTTTCTTCTTTTTCAGGAGTACATTTAACTTTCGATTTTCAAAAAATGAAAGGGTTGTTTTAGCATAAATTAACGGAAGTGTGAGCATATTTCGTTTCACGTCAATCCCAGAGTCTTTTCCGGTATGGTTATCTTTATCATACAGATCGAATAAATCATCCCTGATCTGAAATGCCATTCCAAAATTAGTTCCAAATTCACGCAACAATTTTCGTTCTTCAGGATTATTTGATGTAGTAATTGCACCCAATTCACAACAAGCAGAAAGAAGTGAAGCCGTTTTCTTCATTATCACGTCATAATAGGTCGATTCTGTCATTTGATTTCTTAAATTTTTCCCCATCTGAAGGATCTCACCGCTACTGAGTTGTTCAGCTGTTTCGGACATCAGATCTAATACATCAAAATCTTTGATCTTTACCATATTGATCAGAGATTTGCTAAGAATATAATCTCCAAACAAAATGGATATTTTATTTCTCCATACGCGATTTACTGATGGAAATCCTCTGCGATACTCTGCATCATCCACAACATCATCATGAACTAATGTTGCAATATGCAGAAGTTCAATTAGTGCTGCAGCTCGATAGGTGTTGGCAGCAGGTTCACCACAGATTCTACTTGCAAGGATCGTTAATAATGGTCGAACTCTTTTACCCCGTTGCTTTGCTAAATAATTGACCATTGTGTTGATTAACTGAACGTCTGATTGAAGTGCTAAGAAAAATTCCTCTTCAAATTTGGTCATATCATCTGAAACCAAATCTATCATCCGTTTTATCAAAGACTTTAGTGTATCTTGCATTATGGGTTTTATGACAAGTAATTAATTTGGCACATTTACACGGATCAAGTTGAAGTAGATTACTCTATAGACTCAATACGAGTTCTAACTATCCACGCAAACCGATATCCATATCGAGTTAACTTTGCTTTCAAAATTTCTGCTTCTTCTCGGGATTTACAATTACCCACACGAACTTTATAGTTTGGAACTTCAAACTTTACGTAAACCTTTTCTTCGATTTTTCCTTCTATCACGGTCTTTAAACTATCAGCAGTAGATCTTGATTTAGTGGCAAATACTTGTAACCTAAATCCTTCGATTTCTGCATTTTTTTCATTTAATGAATCTGAAGGAAATATTATTTGACTATTGCCTAATAAAGGGTTGATAAGGATTGGCCATTTAGGTTCGTAGTCTTTCAACTCAGTAGGATTAAAATACTCATTTTGATCTTGAGCGGTAATTATCCCCGAAAAGAGTAAAATAATGAGGATAATAAGGATTGATCTTGTATTACTCATGGTAAAATATAGTAGCAATTAGATTAGTTATCATACAAATAACTCAGAATCGTCATTACAACTTTCTAAGATTGCTGTTTCGGGTCCAACCCTTTTTCCCATCCAAAAGACTTATCTCCATCCATTGAGATTGCTCCTGAGTTACTTGAACTTTAATTCCTTCGTGTAAACGGAATATAATACCATCCTCACGTTCAAAAGGGGATGCATAAACTTTTATCTCTTTTGTGATAATAATTCCTTCATCGATCTCTGATACATCCCAATATTTATCAATAGCCACTAAATGTATTATGATTGATAACCCAATCAATACAACGATGACCTTTGACCGGTAGCGAAATAATAACCAAAAAGATGAAAGAAAAATAATGGCAGCAACTAAGAATAATCCTGCACCAAATAACAGCAAATCGTTCAATGTAACCATATTTTTAAAAAGGCGATACCATTCCAACAAAAAGATTGATTTAGGTTTTTCTATTCGATCTCTTACATGGGTATTTGTGATCTCTAAGTTAAATTTCAGGTCGGAATCCCGTGGAGACAATTGCAAGCCTTTCTCATAACTCCATGCGGCTAATCCAATCTTTCCTACTCGATAGTATCCATTTCCAAGGTTGTAGTAAAGGTTCGCACTTTCAACGCCTTGTGATAGAATTTTTTCATAGTTTAAAATAGCGGTGTTATATTTTTCTTTTTCAATAGCCTTGTTTGCAAATACAAAGAGTGAATCAGGGGTTTGTGCATTTCCGATGATGGCAAACAATAAAATGTAGGATAATATTCTATTCATTCGCATCAATCCTTTTTAACAAACTTATAACATCCGTTTTTATACTATCTTGAATTTCTGCCGAATCAGGAGCATACTTCCCTGCATCACATAGTTGTAATATGTTAACCAATTCTTCTAAATCCGTTTCACTGATCTTATTAGAAAATATCATTTTTACCGAGTGAGGATCTAATTGTTCTGTCGTTAGAAGAAATCTATCCTTGAGATAAGGATAAATAACATCCGTTACTTGTGTAAATGGATCTGGTGTTTTCTGTTTAAGCTTTTTTCGAGCTATCTTAATAGCGTTTTTAGAATTACGATTTTCTCTTGATCCTTTTCTATCATCTAGGATATTTTTTAATCCAAATGGTAATAAAAACATGACCAAAGCAACGATGTATAAACCAATAACTTGATTGTTGACTGCATGATTTGTTTTCATGGATTTCCAGTCAGAAACTTTCGATCGAAAATATCGAATATCTTTGCCTAATAATTCAACCTCTTCTTTACGAAAACCGTTAGCAGTACTCATTGGTGTTTTTCCGGGGACAACAGAAAAGGAGATCGGGTTAGATACTGCACGCTCCCACTT
Organism: uncultured bacterium; assembly: GCA_964645915.1. Lineage (GTDB taxonomy): Bacteria > Fidelibacterota > Marinisomatia > Marinisomatales > JACNKV01 > JACNKV01. Next base: position 39,562 of record CAZYDH010000011.1, on the reverse strand, counting down.
TTTAGTTTTCGGATTAAAATAAGGAAGTTCTATCCTCGGAATTGTAAACTTTCCGGTTTGTCGAGGGATTAGAATATACTCCCAGTTTATTGAACCGGTAATTTGATCTCTAAATGGATCCTTGACAAGATCCATTGATGGTGGAAAAACTTCAAGAATTTCAGGGAATTGGATATCCGGAAGATTCACAAGTGATAGATTTCCTGTCCCTTTCAATTTTACATTAAGAGTAATGGCATCATTCACAGGTAATGATGTTCTATCAATTTCTGAATACAGTGTGAATTCTCCCACCGCACCCGAGAAATCAGCAGGACTTTCAGCAGGAAATGTTTTGACTTCAATAGTTTTTTTCTCTGATTGTACAATTTTAGGAACAGTCTGTTGCCTTGAAAAAAACGGGTCATCAAAAAACGTATCAAACATCGAACGTCTTTTGGACTGATTCTCAACAACAACATTACACTTTACCTTCAATTCAGGGATGGACACTTTTCCGGTTTTTGTTGCGAATAATGCGTATTTAAATAATTTTGCCATATTATATTGTTCGCCATTCAAATATACTTTACGATAATTCAACTGTGTGGCTTGAAACAATTCTTCGGCCCAAAATCCTACAAAATCAGGTTTATTAACAGTTTTTATCGATAGATCTACTTTTGTATATAATTTATATTCTATTGTAATCTGCTCTCCGGGATAGGCAGTTTTTTTATCCAACTCCGCGATTAGAATAATATCATCATGTTTTGATTGTATTTTTCCCTTTTGAACTTCAATTTTGATGGGGTTTGTCTTCTTAATCTTGCTTCCAACATTTACATGAAATGAAGGAATCATCAATATTCCTTCCCTATTTGGTGTTATACTCCATGTATGACTACGAGAAGATGAAATTCTTCCGTTGACAGATTTGAAGCTTGTTTGTGTAAACGGTCCACTAATAATGGTAAAATCTTTTTCAATCGATGATATATTTATATCCGGGTTTTCACCGGAATCACTTATTTCCACCGTCAATTTAATTATTTGTCCCAGGGATATTCTTTTTGCATCCACAGAAGCAATAACGTTAGCTGCAGTCAGAAAAGAAGTAATAATAGCGAATATGAGGAAGAATTTTTTCAATTGTTTACCAATCTTTTTCTAATTTTTTCGATGCAGCTTTTGAAATTTTTCGTTTTTGATTAATCTTGTCATCTTGTTTTAATGCGTTTAAAATTACTTCTGCATTCTTTTTATTTTCTTCTTTTTCTTTCTCTTCGTTTAAAGATTTTTCTGATGCTTCTTTAGTTTCGTTCTCTTCATTTTCTAATCCGTCAGGTTTTTCATCTTGCTGATCAGATTGTTCATCTGTTTTATCTTTTTGGTTTTTGTTCTCTTGATCCTTCTCTTGAGAATTCTCAGAAGATTCTGAGTCTTTGTTTTCTAGTTTTTCTTCTTCAGACTGATTTTGTTCTTTGTTTTCTTGCTCTTTCTTTTGGTCTTTATTATCCTCCTGATTTTCTTTATCATTCTGATTTTGATTTTGCATCTGGTACTTTAACATTTCATAATTTGCTTTCGCTTCATTATCTGTCGGATCAAATTCCAGAGATTTCTTGAAAAATGCCAAACTTTCGTCCATTCTCTGTTGACTATAAAGAATGTTTCCCATGTTATAATAAGATTTTGCTTTTAATCGATCATCTTCACTCTTTAATGCATCATCAAACGCTTTTACAGCGCTTTCAATGTCTCCTAATTGAAATGCAGATGTACCAAGCCCAAAACTTGCTAAAGGAGAATTTTCTTTTTGTAAAATCGATTCATAATATTTCCTTGCTTTATCAAATTGTTGATTTCGATAATTCATTAATCCTTTATCATTTTTACCAAATAGTATTTGACTGAGAATCAAGAATATTATGTAATATTTTTTACTTTTATTTAACAAATCTTCCTCTCCATGTAGCTGATTTGTTCATATTTTTAGTCGGAAGAAAAAAGGCTATGATGAAACACATCAAAGAACCGATCGCAAAAATGTGGTATTGATCCTCATATTCAGAAAATTCATGTGTGCTTATCGTCTTTTTTTCCATGGCATTAATTGCACTCAGTAAACTTAAATAACTTGAAGCATGATTATCAAATCGAATAAAAATACCTCCACCCGCATCTGCGATATCGGTTAATGCTGTTTCATTTAAAATAGATGTTACTAAATTCCCTTGAATGTCTCGCTTATATTCGGTGATACCCTTTTTTACAAATGGAATCAATGATCCGGTATGTGTCCCAACACCGACTGAATGTATTACAATTCCGGTTTTTGCAATCTTCTCGGCAAATGTAATTGCATCGCCTTCATGATCTTCACCATCAGTAACTAACACAACAACTTTGTGTTTTTCATTCTCTTCCGGGAATACACTCAATGCAGTAGATAATGCGCTACTAAGAGATGTTCCTTGAGTCGGGATCATTTTTGTATCAATTGCATCCAAGAATAATAATGCCGCTTCATAGTCTGTTGTGAGTGGCAGATATAAATGGCTGGAACCTGCAAAAACAATAAAACCAACACGATCCCCTTTTAACTCATTGATTAATCGTCCAATTTCAAATTTTGCTTTATCCAATCGACTGGGTTTAACATCAATAGCATCCATACTGATCGATACGTCAATTGCAAAGACAAGGTCAACTCCTTTTCTCTCAACCGGCTTGACTCTTGTGCCAATCTGTGGTCCGGCTGCTGCAATAATCAAGAATAGGATCCCAGATAAGATCAATCGTTTTCTTAGAATGATTCTATTCCAAAGTGTTCGTGTAAATAAATGATTTTTTAGATCTCCTGATATTTGATTGAAAAAGAAGGTCGATCTATTCTCTTTCCATGATATAATTATTGAAACCAATATCCATATTAGAAAAAAGGTAAAAATCCAAGGATATCTCCACTCCATCAGATTTTTCTCCTAAAAGCATATTTAGATAGGCTTAATTGTCCGATGGCTATAATCAAAGCACAACATAGAATAAAACCGAATAATTCTTTATAACTAATAAATTCTTTTACATTGATTTTTGTCCGTTCCAATCCATCGATCTCCGTATAGATCTCAACTAACGATTTTTCATCTGTTGCTCTAAAATATTTACCACCGGTTCTCTCAGCAATTGCGATTAATGTTGTCTCATCGATTTCATTCTTTATATATCCTCTATTTTGTATAAAGGTGACAGATTCATTTGTCCCTGCACCAATTGTGTAGATGCGAATATTAAATTCCGTTGCCATATCTGCAGCAGTCAAGGGATCCAGTTCGCCGGCATTATTGCTTCCATCGGATAGCAAGATCATGACTTTACTTGTAGCTTGACTGGATCGAAGACGATTAGTTGCATTTGCGATGGCCATTCCAATTGCTGTGCCATCTAATTCCCTGTCAACAATGGTTACCTCTTTCAACAAATTTCTTAATACGGAAATATCCACTGTTAATGGACATTGAATAAATGTTTCTCCCGCGAAGACAAGAAGTCCTATGCGATCTCCTTTTCGTTTAGCAATAAATTGGTCAGCAGTTTTTTTTACAACTTCTAATCGATTTGGTGGAAAATCTTCTGCAAGCATACTACTTGAAATATCCACTACTAACACAATATCGACTACATCGACTTCTGTTTCTGTTGATAAACGTGTCCACTGTGGTTTTGCGAGTGCTATTATGATAAGAACTAAAAAGCAATAATAGAGATACCGTAGAAAATTATTTCTATTTTGACCTCGTTTTTTAAAATAGGATGATAATAAATTAGCCGAGGATACTCTTAATGTCCCTTCCTTCTTTTGTCCAGCATAACGATACCACCATTCCATTACTGGAATGAGTAGTAAAAGAATAATGTACCATGGATGTAGAAATTGTATCATTGATCAATCATTGAAGATAGCATCGTATTTCCAAAAAGAAATACGGCTTGTATTAAATGAATACAGAACGAAAATGTTCCAGATTTTGGTCTAATAATTTTCTATAAATCAGAGGATTTTAATGTTATTCCTCTTTGTCATCTTTTGATGGATCAGTGGCATCTTCTATCTCTTTTTTTGCACCATCAACAGCCCCTTTAAATTCGCGAATTCCTTGACCTAAACCACGGGCTAATTCAGGTAACCGTTTTGCTCCAAATAATAATAAGATAACCAGAACGATCAATATCATTTCCATGGGACCAAAATTTCCTAGAAAAGCATAGACAATTTGTGATTCATGCATTAGATTTTCCTCCAAATAGTATTTTGTAATTTACACAGACTCTTCATTTTTATCTAAAATATCGTAAAAAATAATAGGCAACGCCTAAACCGATAATGCTTGTGAAATTAAATACAAGTCTTAATCCGAATTTTATCGTAAACATAATTAGGTCCAAAACGATAATACCGGATTCATTTCCAACAAGTCCGGCTAAATCAAAACTAATACTCGTCAGAAAAAATTCTTTAACAACACCATCCGGTAATATGAATCCTAATAATTCGCCAATTAGGGTTCCTACCATTGCTCCAAGGAAAAGTCCCAGAACAATTAATATAATCGAACGTTTTTTCATAAGATTACATCCTCATTCTCTAATAAAGATATCATATCATCTTCAATTGGAAATGGATGAAGAACCCAATTAATAACACTCCAAGAGATATAGACACCTAATAGCGGAAATAGAACCAAGCCTTTCCAAATGATTAATGCAACAACCATGCTTAAGACACCAATTAGTTGAATTGTGTTTTTCCTTCCATGCTTAAAAGACAATAACGGAAATTTGGAAAAACGCACTTTACTTAAGAGTAAAAATCCTAATGCAACTACAAGAACCAATGCCACTCTTGAGTCTCCCATTTCTCCGAACAATCGATGATTAAACAACATGTAACCAACAATAAATAATGCATTCAAAGGAGTGGTTAATCCAACAAAATATGGAGATGGATGATCTTCTTCTATTAAATTAAACTTTGCAAGGCGGATCGTTCCAAATAATAAAGGAACACTACTAATTAAACCAGCTAATAACGGATGTAATCCTGTTGTATACACACTATAAACCAGTAATGACGGTACCATACAAAACGAGACCGTGTCCGCAAAAGAATCAAATTCCGTTCCAAATTTTGATGGTATTCCTAATTGTCTTGCTATCTTACCATCGACCGCATCAAACATCCCTGCGATTAAAATCAACCATCCTGCTTTTATCGGATTTCCTTCGATAATCAATATAATAGCAAAAAAGCCTAAAATCATATTCAACATTGTGAAAATATTAGGGATAAATCTTTTGTTGACTTTTGGTTTATTCTTGAATTTTTTACGTCTTCTTCTCATGAAAAACTTCCTATGACTGTTTCATTCCCTTTTACTTTATCACCTATTTTTACATTTAGGTTAACAGTATCAGGGATTAATAAATCGGTTCGGGAACCAAACATAATAAATCCTAAACGATTCCCTTTTTTCATTAATAAACTCTTTTTCGCATAACAATGAATTCGTCTTGCGATCAATCCGGCTATTTGTTTTACAATGATGGTTCCTTTGGTTGAATCAAAAACAGTAATGGCTTGTTCATTTTCATCAGAGGCTTTATGATCAAACGCTGCCAAAAACTTTCCCGATTTATATGTAGTTTGCGTTACAGTTCCTGTAAATGGAACTCGATTAACGTGTACGTTAAACACATTTAAGAAAATAGATACATTTATCATTTCTCCATACGCTTTATCTTCTATTTTCTCTATTCGAACAACTTTTCCATCAGCCGGTGAAATAATAATATCATCACCATCAGGGATTCTACGTTTTGGGTCCCTGAAAAAATTTAATGAGAATAGAAATAATATTCCACAAATGATGTAACCCCATTCAACAATAGGAGATGTCAATACTTCAGCAATTGCTCTCAAGACAATTGTGAGGACGAACAATAGTATTAGGATGGATTTCCCTTCTCTTGCTATCATAATTTTACCAATAATTATTCTCAATTCTTCCTAAAGATAATTTTACGGAAAATAATTTTCCGTCGCGATAAATTTTCATTCGCAATTTATCACCCGGACGTAAATCATTTTCGGATATTATTCTTTTTATATCAACCGTGTTTTTAATAGATCTTCCTTCTACCGATATAATTACGTCACCCGGTATTAGTCCAATTTGATCTGCAGTACTGTTTGGTTCTACTTCAATAATGATCACACCGGACTTTCTTTTCAGATCTAAATGTTTTGCCATCCGTTCAGTTAGTGGTTGAACCTGTAATCCAGTATTGTAGCTACGATCAATTTGACCATTTGTTTTTAATTCTTCTGCAATAATCTTTGCTTTATTGATCGGGATAGCAAAACCAACGCCAACGGATCCCGATGTCATATCAGATCCAGTATAAATGAAGGTATTTATTCCTATGACTTCACCATTACTATTGACCAATGGTCCTCCGCTATTTCCATGATTGATTGAAGCATCAGTTTGTATCATATCTTGAAAAACTTTACCTGATTGATTTTGACCAAAATCCATATTAAGAGCGCTAATAATACCAGCCGTCGCAGTTGGTTGATTATTTAACTCAAATAACCCAAATGGATTACCTAATGCAACGACCCATTCTCCAATGATCGTATCATCAGAATCACCTAAATCAGCAAATGGGAAATCATTTCCATTTAATTTTAGTAAGGCTAAATCTGTGACCGGATCAAGTCCAATAATCTCTGATTCGAATTCCTTTCCGCCTGGAAGGGTTACCACAACTTCTGTCGCATCTTCCACCACGTGATTATTCGTTAAAATATATCCATCAGGACTAATCACCACTCCCGATCCGGTACTCTTTACTTTTTGTTTATAAAGTTGATAGGGGTAAAACTGTTCAAAAAATGGATCACGGATAAACGGAGATCTTGTTGCATATTGTTTGATCTGAGTAACTGATATACTGGCAACAGCGGGACTAACTTTTTTTATAGCCGTCGTTATCGCTGTTTCACGAGATTGATATAGCTCTGGTTGAGCACATAAATAACCTGAACTTATTAACAGAAGGAATAATATTATCTTTTTACTTTTCATCATGCTTTATCATAATCAACTTTTTCTAAGATCAAACCTTGGGGAGGTGCTCGAAAGATATGTGCCTGTGTATTTGGTTCATCTATTAATCTTTTAAACTCTTCTAATGTCAGTTTGCCTTTAGCAATAGCAATCATCGTTCCCACAAGATATCTGACCATATGGTGCAAAAATCGATTCCCTGATATATGGAAAGTTAACATATTTTGTTCTTTACTCCACGAAGAATGATATATTTGACATCGAGTGTCTTTGATCTCAGGATTTATTTTACAAAAGGATTTAAAATCATGTTTTCCTAATAACAATTGGGCACATTCATTTAGACTATCCATTGGAGGGTCAACTATAACCCAAGTCTGATTCTGCAATAATACATTCATTTTTGTGAGACATTGGTATCGGTAATATCGTCTTTTGGCTGAGAACCGAGCATGAAAATCTTTAGAGACAACACGAAAATCGGTGACGTGAATATCATCCGGTAATTTTGAGTTAAAAGCTTTTGTTAATGTACAGGTGTCTAAGTCAGTTTTAAGATCAAAATGGGCTACTTGACCCCAGGCATGTACTCCGGTATCCGTTCTACCTGCACCTGTTACAATTACTCTGTTCCCTTTATTAAATTCAGCAATACATTTCTCTAATTCACCTTGTACGGTTCTTTCAGAAAATTGCATCTGCCAACCGAAAAATTTCGATCCATCGTATTGTAAAGTAATTTTAAATCTAGGCAATGTAATTCATCCCAATTAAAATGATAGTAAAAATGATTCCAAATACAATATCACTCCATCTCATCACGATCGGATAAGCAACTCCCCGTGGATATTGTTTACCGTATCCTCTCATAAGCATCACACCAGCTACCTCTTCCGATTTCCTATAACTTTGGACAATTATTCCGGGTAAATAATTGACATATACGAGGCCTGCTTTCCATTTAGTCATTTTTGATGATCGTCCCAAAGATTTATGAGAATTTAACATTTTATTCCATTCGAATCGAATAGTCGGAATGAATCGTAGTACAAGTTCAATATATAAGAAACCGTTTTCCATAAACTTCCACGATAAACCTGTTTTTGACCAAAGGCTTCGGACAGCTTCAAGTGTATCATTTTTCTTAATTAATTCCAAATACAGGGACATACACATCATGATGATGACTAATCTTCCTCCTGAAAGTAATGTATTTTTTATTATATCATTAAAAGAAGTTTTTGTTAAGAAAAAAGAAAGGGAAAAATAGATCACACAGAGAATTGGAATAAAATAAAGAAATGGAGTCATCCTCTTATGAACATTCTTTTTTTTCACTTTTGGAAAGCGTAGATATACACTAATCAATCCAAAAACAATCATAGCGAATATCAGTGAGGAAGATGTTGTAATAATCGAAAAAACAATTCCAAGAATAACATATAATATTACAATTGGATTCAACTGCACACGCTATAATCTATTCGTTAAAATTGCAGAGAAAGTGCCAATGAAAATGAGTTGTTCACCGGATCAATTTCGGGATGAACTGATATGTCTGAAACCGCTTCAAGTCGGGTAAGATACATTACGTCAATCGCAGAAATCACATGATTGAGAAATATCCCTCCAATTACAAATTTTCCAGCTAAGTCCCAAACGTCGCTTGATATTCGCATCGCTTCAAATTTTCCGCGGTTTTTCGATGTATCCCATTCCCAATACCATAGATCATTTTCCGATCCTTCAACTACCCGATATCGTTCTACCGCGTAATAATCTCTGAATCTTAAATGTTCTTCAATAAATTCATCTCTGGAGTCATAATTACCTATATCGATCCAAAACAGCCTGTCTTTACGATGAATGTCGACATTCGCGTGTTCTGCAGAAAAAGCAATATATCTTTCCTCTTTCATTTTAGAAACACCAAAACATGCAATAGCCGACAACCACAAAGAGCTTTCTGTAAGGATAAATACTCTACCTCTTTGTTTATATCCAATGGATGCTTCACCGGTTCCGGGAATGATCATTGATCTTAATACGGGATGTTTGACCGGTTTTTCTCCAAAAATCATACTTGGTAGAATCCCGAATATTACGAGCATAATTAAGATTTTTTTCATAAACATACTTTAATAATTTAACATGGTTACTGGGTGAGTTGTCTTCTAAATATTGATGATAGAATCAATGTAAGAACAATTAAAGTTGAAAATAATACAAACCAATCTCCGTTTTTCGCATAATAACTGATCTCTTCATGGATAGGAATAGACCCTTGTATTACTTCGGTTTTATTTAACGGTACTTTATTTGTTACCCGCCCCGTAGGGAGGATAATTCCTGAAATACCGGTATTGGCACTTCTTGCAACCGGCACCCTATTTTCGATTGCTCTCAATCGCGCTAATTCGAAATGTTGATAAGGTCCGGCTGTGTTTCCTAACCACCCATCATTAGCTTGGATTGTAATAAGACGGGCACCGTTGTTTACAAATCCCCTAACAACGTTTGGGAGACTGGATTCATAACAAATAACATTTGAAAAATGGACGGAGTCCGTCTCAAACAATGTGAACTCTGATCCATGGTGAAAATTTCCTTGACCAAAATTTAACTTTTTTAATGAAGGGAAGTATCCGGATAACGGAATATATTCTGCAAATGGAACCAATTGAATTTTGTGATACATTTCATATGTTCCATCAGGGCGTAGTAACATAGTAGAATTATAATACTGACGGTTACTGATTGAGTCACGTTTGATATCTACCGTTCCGGTTATTAACGGGATACCATATTTTTCTATTCTTTGAACCAATGGTTTGCGAGAAGAGGATGATAACCGTAAATATGTTGGGAGTGCTGTCTCCGGCCAAATTACCAGATCCGGATTTAATAATAATGCTGAATCTAGAAGAGTGTGCATAATTGAGTACGTTTTTTTTCGGTGTTCTCTTTCCCACTTTTCATTTGGATCAATATTAGGTTGAACAATTGCAACTGAAAATTCCCTACTATCTGAGATCGATTCAATATGTTGTATTCGTAGTAATCCATAACTCCATATAAGTGCAAAAAATCCAACAGTAAAAATTAAATGTTTTATCGCTGTTTTAGAGATAATTGTATAATAAAATCCAAGATTAAGAACAATTAGAATAAATGAAACTCCATAACCACCTGTATAATCCATACTTTGGAGAACCGGTAAAAACTGCGATTGAGTTAATGCCAAGTTAATCCATGGGAATCCCATACTTCCGATACTTCTGATCCATTCCATTAACACCCACAAAAACGGAAATAAGATCATTCCTGTTTTGGTTCTATTATGAAACCATGATGAGACAGATCCGAACCCTGCCCAAAAAACACCGAGATAAAGAACAGCTCCAATTAGCGATGCCAAAACAACCCAAAAACCTGCTCCACTGTTATTGCCGATCCAATTCAAAGAAATGATGTTTGCAGTAATAGAAGATAAGTAACTGTACTTCGCCGCTTCAAAAGGTTTTGAATTCAACACTATATGGATAAGCGGAAGAAAACCAAACCAAGCGAGAAACCCAAGATGTAAAGGTGGATAGGACAGTCCGATCAATCCTCCTGATAAAATCGCTAATTGCCACTTTGGCCGTATTAAGATTTGGTTAACCATTGAAAATGTTTGTTTCAATGTTTATCAAGGTACTGCTGAAGTAAAATAGCTGCGGCAACTTGATCCACTCGTTGTTTATTATGTCCGGTACGAATGTTTTGTTCATGAAGAGATCTTTTTGCGCTAACGGAGGTTAACCGTTCATCTTCTAACACGATTTGAAATCCTTCTTGTTCCAATAATTGAGCAAATTTTCGAACATGTTTGGATTGTTCTGTCTCTTGCCCTTTCATTCCAATTGGTAAGCCCACCACAACTATATCTACTTCTTTGGCTTTAACCACTTCATGTAATTCGGATATAATTTGGTTTTCAGATTGAACAATTAAAGTCTTATAGGGTGATGCAATCATATGTAAGGGGTCTGATATTGCTAAACCCAATCGTTTGTCTCCATGATCAATTCCAAGGACTCTTCCCATACTACCGACCAACGCGTTCTACATAATCAATACCTTGGATTTTCGTTAATTTGTTCACCAAACGATCTAACTGTCTAAGATTATTTACCTGAACAACGATATTCCCAGTGGCGACATTGTCTTGAACTTTCATATCAACGCTTTTAATATTCATTCTTTCACCGGAGATGCATTCTGTAACATCCTTGAGAATCCCTTTTCTATCTTCGCCGACTACTTTGATCAAAACACTAAATAGATCATCTTTATTTACATCCCATTCAACAGGAATCAGTCGATCGGATTCCTCATTTAGAAGCGGAAGACTATTACAAGACGTTCTATGAACCGTAATCCCTCGTCCTCTCGTTACAAATCCGATCATATCATCCCCGGGAATAGGATTACAACATTTCCCAAAATTGACCATTAGATCTTTGATTCCCTGTAACTTTATCCCTTTCGAAGAAGATCGTGCAAATTCAAAAAAGCTGGATGAATCTTTATCTTCGGTGACAATGAAATCAGGATCATCCGTTGGACGAAGTTTTTTGAATATTTCTCTAATTGTTAAGTTTCCGTTCCCGATAGCTGACATTAACGCATCGGTTGAATTAAGTCCAAATTTACTATAAGACTCCTTAATCTCTTTCAACATCTCATAGGATTTTAACCGTCGTAATGTCTTTTCTAAAATTTCTAAACCTAACTTGAAACTTTCTTCCTGACGGATTTTTCTAAGGTATCGATTGATGTGATTTCGCGCTTTGGTTGTAACTGCTAATTTTAACCAACCAAAACTCGGATTTTGATTCTTACTGGTAATGATTTCAACAATATCACCATTTTTTAGTGTTGTATTAAGTGGAACAACTTTATGATTAATCTTTGCTCCCATACAATTCAATCCAACTTGTGTGTGAATTTGAAAGGCAAAGTCAATCGGAGTGGCATTAACCGGTAATTGAATCAATTCTCCTTTTGGAGTAAAAACAAAAATTTCATCTTCAAACAGATCAATTTTAAGCAGATGCATGAACTCATTAGGATCAGAAGATTCATCCTGTAGAATTTCTACCAATTCACGTAGCCATTTTACATTTGCATCCAGATCATTATAAGTAGTTTTTCCATCTTTATAAAGCCAGTGCGCAGCAATACCGATCTCTGCTGTTTTATCCATTTCTTCAGTACGGATCTGGATTTCAACCATATGCCCATCATGTCCAACAACCGTCGTATGTATGGACTGGTATCCGTTTGATTTAGGTGACGCAATAAAATCTTTAAATCGTTCTTGAACCGGTGAATAAAGATTGTGGATGATCCCGAGAGTTAAATAGCATTGTTCAATTTTATCTACAATGATCCGAATAGCATAGACATCATAGATTTCTTCAAAAGTTTTACCTCGCTTCACCATTTTACCATAAATGGATGAATGAGATTTAGGTCGACCAAAAATTTCCGTATTTATTTCAAGTTTTGATAATTCATTTTTTACCGGTTGGATGATGGTGTTAATATATCGAGTACGTTGACGATTAGATGCTTTCAGATTTGTTTCAATATTTGAGTATGCAACCGGATTTAATGTTTGCAAGACCAAGTCTTCTAATTGCCATTTTACAGCCGCCATTCCTAACCGATGAGCTAGGGGAACGTATACATCTCTTGTTTCAACAGCGATCCGATGTTGTTTAATCTTCGGCATATATTTGATCGTACTCATATTATGAAGACGATCGGCAAATTTAATGATAATAACCCGAAGATCTTTTGCCACCGATAAAAGCAGTTTCATAAAATTACCGGCCTGCTTTTCTTTCCGACTGGTAAAATCAATTCCACCTAACTTTGTTACACCATCAACTAGTGTAGCAATATCATTTCCAAATTGTTTTTCTAAATCTTCAAAGGTAACATCAGTATCTTCAATAATATCATGAAGCAATCCACCTATCACGGTGATATGGTCCATTTTCCATTCAGCCAGAATATTTGCAACTTCAAGGCAATGCTCTTCAAAATAAGATTTACCCGATCGTCTTTTCTGTCCTTCATGATGAGTGTTCGCCATAGCGTAAGCTGACCAAATCAATTTCTTTAAATCTTCACTATTGTCATCATTGATGGTGATGATCTTATTAAAAAGATTTAGAAAAGAACGTGGGTATTCACCCACTAAGTGAGGAACAAGTTTTGAAAGTGGATTAGGCATTAAAAAGGAACAGAAACGTCAGATTCTTCGAACGAGGACCTATCCTCAAATTTTGCATAGCTATCAATAAATGTAACATCGATTGTACCGGTGGGACCATTCCGTTGTTTTGCAACTATGATTTGAGCTTTTCCATGATCTTCATCTTCTTGAGAATAAAACCATGGTCTGAATAAAAACACAACAACATCAGCATCCTGTTCAATAGCTCCACTTTCTCTCAGGTCGGAAAGTTGTGGACGCTTGTCCTGTCGATTTTCTACGGCACGAGATAGCTGACTTAAAGCAACAATAGGTATTCCTAAATCTTTAGCTAATGCTTTTAAAGATCGAGTAATAATGGAAATTTCTTGCTGTCTACTTTCAACTCCTTTAGGTCCTTGCATTAACTGTAAATAATCAACAACGATCATCTTGACATCATGTTCTGCCATTAATCGACGAGCTTTTGCACGAAGTTCAAGTACTGTGATCGCCGGTGAGTCATCCAAATAAATGGGGGCTGATGCCAACTCACCTACATGAATACTTAGATTTTTCCATTGATCTTTAGGAAGATTTCCGGTTCGAACTAAATGACTATCAACTCTTGCCTCAGCACATAACAACCTCATTGCCAGTTGATGGTTTGCCATTTCTAAACTAAAGATACCAACACCCTTATCCACCTCAACTGCCGCATTTCTTGCCATTGTTAAGGCTAAAGCTGTTTTACCCATTCCCGGTCTTCCGGCAACTATGATCAATTCACCATCGTGAAAACCTGCGGTAATTTTATCAAGATCGGTAAGCCCGGAAGGAACTCCGATTACATCCGTTTTTCTGGAACTGATTTTATCCAATTGTTCAAAAGATTCATGCAAAATCGGTTCGATTTGGCGGAAACCACCTTTTAACCGGTTTTGAGTGATATTGAAGATTGCTCGTTCAGTTCTGTCTAATATCTCATCAACAGCTTGTCGATCATCATAGGCGTCTTTAGAAACATCATGGGCTAATTGAATTATATTTCTCAGTAAAGACTTTTCAAGAACGATTTTGGCGTAGTTTTCAACATTGCTTGCAGTCGGAACTGATTCGATTAAGCCGGTTATGTAATAAGCTCCACCAACAGTTTCTAATTCACGATTTTTCTTTAAACGATCGATGACTGAAATTGTATCAATGGGTTCATTCTCATTAAATAATTTTGCCATCACTGAGAATATTTTACTGTGCGCATCTTTATAAAAATGGTCAGTCGTTAACCACTGTAAAACTCGTGCAACCGCTTCTTTGCTGGATAGCATCGAGCCTAAAACCGCTTGTTCAGCTTCTAATGCTTGCGGTTGAACATTAAGAGAGGATGTTTGATTGTTGCCAGCCATAATTATTTCTCTCCTTCAAGAATTGACTGAATCCATTGGAAGTCTTCCCACGTGGGGCGTTTAAATCCAGAATTACGTAACAAAGCTGCCGGATGATACGTTACGATGAGGGGTGTGCCATGGTAATTATGTAGTTTACTTCGCATTGCTTTCAATGGTTCATCTACTTTCAATAATGTTTTTCCGGCTACACGACCTAAAGCTACAATTAATTTTGGATTAATCAAACGAATTTGGTGAATCAGATAGGGTTCGCATAACTCGACTTCAGAAGGTAACGGATCACGATTATTTGGAGGTCGACATTTTAATACATTGCAGATATACACGTCTTTGTCACGACTTCTTCCGATAGCAGCGAGAATTTTATCTAATAATTTTCCCGCTCGACCAACAAAGGGTTCTCCTTGCTTATCTTCTTCAGCTCCCGGAGCTTCTCCTACTAAAAGCAAATTTGCTTTCTGATCTCCAACACCAAAAACAAAGTTTTGTCGAGTACTTCCCAATGAACATTGCTCACAAGATTGGATTTTTTCTTTGAATTTTTCTAGAGTTTTTTCCTGATAACTCAGGTTTGGAGTTATTTCAGTATCAGCAGGATTTTTATCTTCAGCCTGCTGACTGTATAGTTCATTCCCAAACAATTCTCTTGTTTGTTCTAAATAACGAAACAAATCCTCGGTGGATTTTGAACTCATTATAACTAGTTATTCCATAAAATCTACAGATTTACCCCATTCAAGTTCGCCATCGATAAATTCATCGGTAGCGACTTTCGTCGGTTTATCTTTTTCTACGTAATCTTCCGGGGTCATTTCTTCCAGTTCATCAAATGCTTCATACTCATCTTCAAGATTCTCTTTGATCGTTTGATCTAATTGTCGATCTCTAATGATTTCTCTGGCTCTTTGTGATATGACGGTGACTGCTTCAAACACATCTTCTGTTTGAGCTTCCATTTTTCGGATTGACAAAGGTTTAAGTCCCATGTGTTTCTCCTTTATTTACTTTATTAATTATTTGATGTAATTCTGTTGTAGCGCGTTCTATTTCATCGTTTATTATAGAATAATCAAAACGATCTTTATATCCCATTTCCAGTTCCAAACGTTGTAACCGTTTTTGAATCCGTCCTTCAGAGTCAGTACCTCTAAATTCTAATCGCTCACGTAATATTTCAAGGCTCGGAGGTAATAGAAATATCGCTACGGAATGTTCCGGATATAGTGCTTTAATGGTCATTGCACCTCTAACGTCAACTTCTAAGAGTAATAACTCATCATTCGTTACTGCTTTATCTAAACTGATTTTTAATGTACCATAAAGGTAACCATGAACTTCCTCGTACTCAACAAAAGCACCTTGTGTTATTTTATTTTTAAAATCTTCATCGGTGATAAACGTATAATCAAATCCGTCTTTTTCATACGCTCTTTTCGGACGTGTTGTACAAGAGATAGAAAATTGAAGTGAGGGGTCTCTTGCCTGTAAAGCACGACAAAGAGTGGTTTTCCCCGTTCCTGAAGGAGCTGAAATTGCTATTAATTGTTTTTTCATAATATGTTTTGGACTTGCTCTCGCAGTTTTTCAACTTCACTCTTTACTTCAATAACCAACGGTGTTACTTGAGAATCAATGTTCTTAGAGCCTATTGTATTTATTTCTCTTACCATTTCCTGTAATAGAAAATTTAATCTTTTTCCTACGGGTTCATTTGAGGAAAGCAATGTCTTAAATTGTTCAATATGGCTCCTAAACCGAACTAATTCTTCTGTGATGTCTGTACGTTCAGCTATGATGGCTATCTCTTGATATAATCTGGTTTCATCTATCTGTACTTTATCCATTAATTCTTTTATTTTTTTTAAATAAGAATCTTTCCTTTCCAGAGAAGCACCTTCACTCAATTTTTCTATTTGATTAATCAATTCATCCAAACACTTACAACGGGATTCAAAATCTTTTTGAAGTTTTTCCCCTTCGTTAATCCGCATATCATTTGTTTGATTTAATGCACCTTCCAAGGCAGATAAAACATCAGAAGAGTTTAATTGCTCACTTATTGATTCATTAAAAATATCTCTGTATGATATTAAATCACTCATTGCAATATGTTGACCATATTCTTTTTGAATTTCTAATAATTGTTTGTCAATTGCTTCAAATTTCTTTCGATTAAAAACCAATAAACCACCACCTTGAATTGGAGTAACGTCAATATGGATCTGCACATTTCCCCTGTTCAACACTGTACTGATCCTATCACGAACTTTCATATCCAACTCCGGATCCAATTCTGTTCCGCGTACTTTTAGATCCAAAAACCGAGAGTTCACAACTCGAACCCTAACAGTAATTTGCATCATATTATTGGTCGTTGAATTACGACCATATCCCGTCATGCTTTTAATCATAGATTATTATTCCAAAAAAGTCAGTAAATTTACGAGTATTTAGTACAGCAACACAATTTAAAAACCTTTGATGTAAACAATAACAGTGAAATAATAAAAAAAACTGTTAGAGGAATAAATATTTATTTACTTTTTCCTCGAATTGCCACCCAAGATACTCCGATACTTATTTCATAAAGGATGATCAATGGGATCGTCATCATTACAAGTGAAACGGGATCAGGTGGTGTAATAAATGCAGATAAAATCATTGTTGTAACAATAGCATATCGACGATAATGCCGCATTATTCTAGGATTAAGTAAACCAATTACTGACAACATAAATGATAATACAGGTAATTCAAATATCAGACCGGTTCCGATCATCAACCATATTATAAAACTAAAATAGTAATTAATCGATATATTGTTTTGTACATCGGTATATCCCATGGATGTGAAAAAATTCAACGAAAATGGGATTAGAACAAAGAACGCAAATAACACACCAATTAAAAAGGATATAAATGTGAAGAGGACCAATGGAATTCCAAATTTCTTTTCACGAGAACGTAGACCGGGTGAAATAAATGCCCACATCTGATATGTAAGGACAGGAATCGCAAGAATAATTCCACCTGCAATCGCCAAACCCCATTTCACCATAAACATTCCCTGTACACGCAAAACTTGCAAATCGAATGGGGTATCAATATTTTCTGTTGGAAGAATTAAAATAGCCATTATTTGGTCCACAAAAATGAACGTGATTATTGCACCGATTAAAATGGTGGAGATAGATTTAATCAGTCGCCATCTAAATTCTTCTAGGTGATCGAGAAAAGGCATCGCTAATTGTTCTTTTTCAGTTATTGGGAACTCCTTAAAATATCTTGTGCAATTTTATATGGGGAAATTTCAATAGAATCATTTGTTTGCATTAATTGTTGAAAATCTTCGATTTTTTTTGATGTCCAAAAATCGTCTAATAATCGTTGACGCACTAAGTCAAAAACTCTGTTTTGATGACGTTCTATACGTTTTTGTTGAAGAATACCGTTCGATTCCATTTTCGTATATAACTCCATTAACCGAGCAAGAAAATCAAATACGCCATCCCCCTTACTTGCGATTGTGTTCAGTACCGGAGGTTCCATTTCGGTTGACTGAACAAAAGTATGGAGCATAACTCGTAACATCTGTGATAATCTTCCTGCTCCTTCCCTATCAGATTTATTAATAACAAACATATCAGCGATTTCAATCAATCCAGCTTTCATCAACTGTATTTCATCACCAGATTCAGGGACCAATACAACGACGGTAACATCCACCGCTTTTGCCACATCATATTCCCCCTGACCCACACCCACTGTTTCAAAAATAATAATATCTTTCCCACTTGCAGCCAGAATATCACCAACATCTTGTGCTTTGCGCGACATACCACCAAGATTCCCACGAGAACCCAGGCTTCGAATAAAAACTTGGTCATTCCATAAATTTCTATTCATTCGCACTCGATCTCCGAGTAAAGCTCCTCCTGAGAATGGGCTCGTTGGATCAATGGCAACTACTCCAACTGATTTTCCTTGGTAAAGAAATTCTGTAATCAGTTGATCAACCAATGTGCTTTTCCCTGCCCCGGGAGGTCCGGTAACACCAATGCGTATGGAATCTAATGTAAAAGGGAAAAGATCAGCGAAAAAGTTTTGAGCTAATCTTGTACTATTCTCAATTTGAGTAATGGCTTTTGAGATAGTACGATGATTATTTTTACGGATATCGTCAATATTGATAGACATAAAACACTAAGTAAAAAGATCAGGCAAACGTTTTTGTAAATTCTACAAACCGATTAATGGTTAACGTTCTTCCTTTTCTTTGAATAAAATTTTGTTCTTCCAACAATTTCAAAACCCTGGAAACAGTTTCTCTAGAAGTCCCTGCCATATTAGCTATGTCTTGTTGATATGGTAAATGATGAACGGTTACCGCACCTTGTCGGATCGTCCCTATTTCTTCGGCAAGACGAATCAATGAGATGGCTATCCTTTTTTCAGCATCACTTAAAGATAAACTTTCAATTTGTTGATCACTCCAACGGATTCGTTGAGTTAATTCTTCCAACAAGTGAATTGCTATTTTTGGATACGTCTCCAAAATGGAAAGAAAATCATTCCGAGGTAAAGTTAATGTTGAAGTAGACTCCAGCGCAACGACGTTTGCTGAGCGTGTTTTTCCGTCAAGCAGAGACATTTCCCCAAAGAAATCTCCTTCTCCAAGGATGGTTAATATCACTTCTCGTCCATCGTCACTAGTTCGTGTTACTTTAACATTTCCTTTTGCAACAATAAAAAAAGTTTCTCCCGGATTATCTTCGATCAAGATCATTTGATCTTTGGAATATGAACGAATGATCATTTTTTCTGAGATTTTTTCAATTGATGAACCACCTAAATCAGAAAAAAGCGGGACTGACAGCAATAAATGTGTTTTATCCATATCAAAAAATAAGATTTATTGATGATATTTCAAATGGAAACCGATTGAAATAATCAAAGAAAAAATATATAAAGGACATGGTAGGTATAAATTTAATACTATGAATATATTATATTGAATTCCAACGGATTCATCCATTAACTTTACTTTTGTTATGAGTACATTTTACGACGAATTGAAGAAGCTCCGCGAAGAACAAGGAATTGACCTTGCAGAAATACATAGCCGTACTAAAATTGGTATTCCATTTTTAAAAGCTATTGAATCTGGTCAATTTGAAATTCTTCCCATTCCATATATCCGACTATTTTTAAAAGCATATGTCAAGGAAGTAGGTGGAGATCCTGATAAAATCATTGCTGAGCTGGAAAATTATCTCGATGAAAAAAATGGTAAGTCTCCCGAGCATAAACCTGAACCCACTCTATATGAAACAGAAGATATTCCTGAGCCTATTCTCAAACAAAGTACTCAAACTACAACAAGAACAAACTTAATTAAAGGAAGTGTTCTTCTTCTTATTTTTATATTCTCAATTATAATCATTCGTAAAATAACCATGGATCCAACCGAAGCTTATGGAAATAGGACTCATGTTTTAGGTCAGGATATCATTACAACGGCTCAACTCTTTGAAGACTATACCTCTTTCAGTAACCAAACACAAATCATTGATTCTGATCCCCCCTTCAGTGTGAAGGTCGCATGTAATCAACCGATTGGATTTCAAACACTGGTTGATTCGTTAAATAGTGAATCGATAAGTTTGATAACCGGAGAACAACAAACATTTTCCTTTGACAAAGAACTCTATCTTTTATTTAATCATACACGTGGTGTGTATATCTATCTAAACGGAAAAAACCTAAACGAAATAGATGGTCATCCGTATCCAGTAGCATTGACTCTTACCGTTGACCCACCTCATCTTTCGGTTAAGCAATATACGCCTATCACATCTGTAGAATAATTCTACACCCTCCATATCTCAACCTTTTTTGGGGAAGCGAACTCTACTCATTTTTATGTTGAATTGTTGAAATAATTTTATTTTTTCCAATAAAAATATTGACTCGTGTGGGTTTCATTGGTAGACTTGTGGGTAGCTGTGGGTAATTATCCCATATTTTTAACCGATGACATTAAATAAAAATACATTTACCGGGGAATACGCCTATTCCGTTGATGCAAAAGGACGGGTCAATATTCCTGCAAAATTCCGACAGGTCTTGTCTAAAGATAATGACAATACATTTGTTATCACTCAAGGACAGGATCCTTGCATTTGGGCTTACCCACTCATTGTTTGGCAACAAATCGAAAATGAGTTAAAACAACTATCTTCTTTATCAGCTATTAATCGAACGTTTATTAGAAATACGGTACGATATGCATCATTTACAACCTTCGATAAACAAGGTCGTATACTATTAACACCTACCCTTATTAATTATGCAGGGTTATCGAAAGACGTATTAATCATTGGTATGGTTAATAAAATTGAAATTTGGAATCCTGAAACGTTAACAGCGGTTGATCAAGAAAACCTAAAGATTGAACAACAATCTTACGACGATCTAGCTGACAAAATAATTCTCTGATGAGACCGAGGACAGAACCCACATCTATACATATTCCTGTAATGGTGTCGGAAGTTCTGTCCTATCTAAATGTACATCCAAACGGTTCATACCTGGATGGTACCGTCGGTCTTGGAGGGCACGCCAAGTACATACTCTCCCATCTTAACCCTGATGGGAGATTGATCGGGGTTGATCGAGATGCGAAGGCTTTGGATATTTGCAAACAAAATCTCCTTGCCTTCGCCAACCCTATTAATCTTTATCATAAATCTTACGATAACCTTTCAGAAATTCTCAAGAACAGTGATATTCAAAATGTAGATGGAATATTACTCGATCTTGGATTATCATCTTTACAACTTGATTCTGAAAGCAGGGGATTCTCTTATTCTGTTGATGGACCATTGGATATGCGGTTTAATTTATCAACTTCGGTAACAGCCGAATCACTAATTCAAGATTCTACAGAAGAAGAATTAGCAAATATTTTTTATCAATATGGAGAAGAACGTAAATCAAGACGCATCGCACGAAGTGTGAAAAATTCAACGTCTATGACTTCTATAAAAGATTTGGTGGAATCTATCCGAAAATGCACACCCCCTAATCAAAGAAACCGAACACTCGCAAGAGTTTTTCAGGCATTAAGAATTGCCGTAAACAGCGAATTGGATCGACTCTACAATTTCCTACAGATTTTTCTCGAATATTTAACAATAGGCGGTAGAATTGTCATTATTAGCTACCACTCTCTAGAAGATCGACCTGTAAAACACATATTCAAACAGTTATCAAAAGAAAAGAAACTTAATATTCTAACAAAAAAACCATTAAGAGCGACTGAAGAGGAAATATCAAGTAATTCAAGAGCTCGTAGCGCAAAACTTCGTGCAGCTGAAAGGATCAATTAGTGCGGAAAAAAAGAGCCTCAAAAAAACAAAAAGAATTCATTCAGACCCTTGTATTCTTCGCAATAACGATCTTATCAATCGTGGGTCTTATTTCTTACTTGTGGGTTTATACAGAAGTAGATGAAACGTTGCTTGCCATCGAAATCCAAGAGTCGACTGTCAAAGAATTATTAAATGATATCAAAGAACTTGAAAGTGAAATTGAATCATTATCCCGAGCGGATGTAATTGCATCTCGGGCTAAAACTGAATTAAACATGGTCTCAACACAACCTGAAACTTTAGCTATTCAAATAGTTAATGCCGGATTTACTCCTAATTAATGACTAAGACTTTCTTAAAATTTCGTAGCCGTATTACGATAGTTTCCTTTCTGATCTTATTCAGTTGGGCGGGGCTTTCTGTTTCTCTTTTTCGGGTACAAATATTAAATGGTGCTATGTATCGTGCCCAAGGATTAAAGCAAGGTCAAAGCAAAGAAAGTCTACCTGCAATCCGAGGTAATATTTATGATAGAAATAACACACCTTTAACAAGAAACATCATTCATTATACTTTTGCTGCTCATCCTTCTAAAGTGGATAATAAGCCTGAATTGGCCAAAATGATTTCTAACGCTACCGGGCGTCAGGAAGATTATTATTTAAAAAAATTAACTTCCGGTAAAAGTTTCGTTTATCTGGAGCGAAATCTAAAAAAAGATCAGTGCGCTGATTTATTAGATAACGATATAGATGGATTATATATAGAAAGAAACACCCGACGATTCTATCCACATGGGCATGTTACCTCTCAGATTATTGGGTGTTCTGATGTAGATGACAGAGGAATTACCGGTATCGAAAATCGGTTTGAAGATTACTTACGTGGAAAACCGGGTTGGATCGTAAAACAACGCGACGGTCTTGGAAATTCAAATCCAAAGAACAGTTTTCCCATTCAGGTCCCTGTCGATGGTCAAAATATACAATTAACCATTGATTTGGATTATCAATCCATTCTTCAAGAGGAACTTCTAAGCCAAAAGATCAAAACCAACGCAGTATCTGCAACCGGGATCATTCTCAATCCACATACCGGTGAAATCCTTGCTATGTCTTCTCTTCCCGATTTTGATCCAAACCGTCCTTCTGCTACTCCGGTTGAATATCAAAAACTTCGTGCAATAACAGATCAATTTGAGCCCGGTTCTACTTTTAAAATAGTTACCGCTGCTTCTGCTCTTTCTGCTCAAACTGTCAGTCCCGATGATGAGTTCAATTGTGAAAACGGTTTCTTTATGTATAAAAATATCCGGATCAATGATCATGAAGAGTATGGAACGCTGACCTTTTCTCAAATCATTCAACATTCCAGTAATGTTGGAACTATCAAAATTGCAGAAACAGTTGGAGAAAAACTTTTATATAAAACAGCTCGAGATTTTGGGTTTGGATCTAATACAAAAATTTCTCTTTTAGGTGAAACAACCGGATTACTTCGAACTCCTGATGAGTGGAGTGATATTTCACTTGCTGAAGTTTCCATGGGGCATGAAGTCGGAGTAACCGCTATTCAACTCGCTATGGCATACTCTGCAGTAGCAAATGGAGGATTTTTAATCAAACCCAGACTGGTAAGACAGATTGTTAATCTCCATGGTGATATTGTTTATCGAGAAAAACCTGAAGTTATTCGTCAAGTTTCCTCTGCATCTGTAATGGAAGATGTAAAATCCATGCTAAAACAGGTGGTCCAAAATGGTACAGGGACAACTGCAAAGCTACCAGGATGGAATGTTGCAGGAAAAACAGGAACAGCACAAAAATTCATTAACGGTAGATATTCAAACTCAAAATATGTTTCTAATTTTGTTGGTTTCTTCCCTGTAGATGATCCCCAATTATTAGCTGTTATTGTTTTAGATGAACCAAATGTTCCGTATCACTGGGGAGCTACAGGAGCAGCGCCGATATTTAAAAACGTTATGCAAAGAATTATCAATATGGATGATTCTATCAAAATTCCTCCTGTAAAAAAATATGAACCCATAGAAAATGATCTATTGTTTGTCGATAATCCTGATAATGTAGAAAAAGAAAAATCATCCCTCCCATTATTGCAACATTCCGCCACAGTAAACAATAATGAATCAACAGTAACAGTTCCTGATGTACGAGGAATGAGTTTACGAAAAGCTATTACGGTGATCCGAAAATCCGGCTTACGAACAAAATTAAATGGGTCTGGTAAAGTGTATTGGCAAAGTCCGGTTCCCGGAACAATCCTTAAAAACGGTGCTATATGTACTATAGGACTGAAATGACACAAAAGCTTCATACACTTATCAAAGAATTAGTTCAGGATGTTTCAAATTTTCCGAATATGAAAATTACCGGTCTTGCTCTTAATTCTAATGATGTAAAAAAGGGATATTTATTTATTGCTATTCCTGGAACTAGTTTTGACGGACATGACTTTATCGGTGATGCAATTAAACGCGGTGCATCTGTAATTGTTACGGATGGCAGAGAATTACCCGCATTGTCTATTCCAAGAATTATTGTTGCAAATCCTCGGAGAGCGGTTTCAATACTTGCACATGAATTTTATCAACACCCTTCAAAAAACCTTCATATTATTGGAATCACAGGAACAAATGGAAAAACCACTACTGCATCCCTTTTGACATCAATTATGAGGTCATGCGGGCTAAAAACTGCTCAAATGGGAACTTTGGGAATAATTGCAGAAGGATTTACTCAGGAAAAATCACTAACTACGGCTGATCCAATTAATTTACATCGAACTTTCTCAGAGTTAATTACAAATGGATACACACACGTTGTAATGGAAGTATCAAGTCATGCAATCCATCAATATCGAATTGCGGATATTGAATATAATAATGCAGTATTTACAAATCTTACTCCTGAACACTTGGATTATCATGGAACAATGGAAGAATATTTTTATACAAAAGCAAAGTTATTCCACCAACTTCCAATCACCGCTACAGCAATAATCAACTTTGACGATCCCTATGGTGAAAAGCTAAGCAAAGATTGTCAAGCAACTACACTTACAACGTCAATAGATTCTGAACATCACGTTCATTTTTCAGATTTAGAAATAAAAGCAACGGGTATCAGTGGAGAAATCATCGCCGGAGAGCATACTTATCAAATTAATTCTTCATTAATTGGAAAATTTAATGTTGAAAATATTCTTTTAGCCACCGCTACAGCTCATGCAATGGGAATGCCGATTACCGCTATTGAAAATGGCATTTATGATTGTAAGGTTGTCCCTGGACGTATGGAAACATTTACAACAATTTCAGATGCCACTGTAATCGTGGATTATGCTCATACTCCAGATTCTTATGAAAAAGTATTACACACAATTCGAGAATTGACGAGCCATTCAATGTCCGTTGTTTTTGGTGCAGGTGGTAACAGAGATGCGTCCAAACGACCGATCATGGCTTCTATAGCAGAAAAATACGCCGACCACTGTTACATCGCCCCGGATAATCCACGTTGGGAGGAACCTTTATCTTTAAACAACGATGTCATTGTAGGATTTTCAGGAAATTCATTTGAAACATTTTTAGATCGTGGAGAAGCCCTTAAAACTGCCTTAACGAATTTAAATAAAGGTGATATCCTACTTGTTTTAGGAAAAGGACGTGAAGAATATCAAGAGGTGAAAGGAATTAAATATCCATACTCTGATATTGAAATAATAGAAGGATTTTGTCGGTGAGAATCCAATTACCAGATCCAAAAGCCTTTCAAAAAGTTTTCTACGAAATCGTGGGTACAAAACTAGATAAACCCATTTCCGGAATAACTATCAATAGTACTTTGGTTCAAGAAGGAGATTTATTTATTGCGTTAAAGGGTGAAAGAGTTGACGGTCATCAGTTTATCTCTGAAGTTGCAAAGAAAGGTGCATCAGCATTGTTGGTCAAATATAGAGACATCCAAACTGATGTTACCCAAATCGAAGTGGATGATCCTTTGACAACTATAGGATTAATTGCAAATCAATGGAGACAACAATTTAATATCCCCATTATCGGTATTACCGGATCAAATGGAAAAACATCTACAAAAGAATTATTAAGGCATATTTTTCATCCGGAAATGTCTGTTCATGCTACTACAGCAAATTATAATACATCAATAAGTCTACCCCTTACACTATTGCAATTAACTGACTCTCATTCAATATCACTTTTAGAAATGGGAGCCAGCCAACCGGGTGATATTGCATATTTATCAAAAATAGCAGAACCAACGCATGGACTAATTACAAACATAGCTCCTGCTCACCTAGATGGGTTTAAAACAACTCAAAATGTAGCTTTAGAAAAAGGCGAATTATTTCGATCGTTGAAATCAGGAATATCGTTTATGAATAAATCAGATTCCTATATTCCTTCTTTAGATATTACAGGAAAATCAATTTCATTTGGATTTACACCTAATTGTGATTTCTCGGCAGATATTTATAAAGATGATAACGATTTCATTTCCGTGATCATAAACTCACATGAAATTCATACAAAATCTCAAAACCTGTCGTTTGCTAAAAATGTATTATCCGCAGCAGCTGTTTCGATAATGCTTGGAGTTGATTGGCAATTATTCCAAAAGAAAATTCTTAGTTTTACACCACCACCCGGACGTTGTGAAATAAAACAATTTGAAAACGTAACAATCATAGATGACACCTATAATGCAAATTTAGAATCCACACTTTCTGCAATTGATTTCTTGAGTAATTATCAAACCAATGGGAACCGATATTTTATCTTTGGTGATATGTTTGAATTAGGAGAAGAATCACTTTCTGCTCATCAGCAAGTCGGCAAAAAATGCTCTCATTCAAATATTAATGGTGTCTTTACGGTCGGAATATTAACAAAGGAAACTGATCGTTATCTTTCTTCAGAACTTTTGCATGAACATTTTACATCTAAGGAGAATTGTGTTCTATCGTTAAAAAAATTAGTTAAATCCGGTGACACACTCCTTTTTAAAGGATCAAGAGGAATGGCAATGGAATCAATCATAAAGGAGATATTCAAGTAATGTTATACTATTTTCTTTATCCATTAAAAGATTATTGGTCCTTTCTAAATCTGTTCCAATATATCACTTTTCGATCCGGAATGGCTGCGTTAACCGCACTTAGTTTAAGTTTCCTTATAGGTCCGTGGATCATCCACAAGCTACAACATCACCAAATTGGTGAAGAAATTCGATCTGACGGACCAGAGACCCATCTCAAGAAGAAGGGCACGCCGACCATGGGAGGAGTACTCATTTTAACTTCGGTACTCCTCCCTACCTTATTATTTGGAAGATTAGATAATATCTTTATTCAAATAATCTTAATCTCAACCATATGGATGGGAATGATCGGATTCTTTGACGATTATTTAAAAGTGATTAAGAAAAAGAAAAAAGGACTTATCGCTACATATAAGCTCATAGGACAAATCACGCTCGGAGTACTGATCAGCGTCCTCATTTATGATATTCCTGAGTACACCGGGAATTGGACGACAACGTTCGTGCCATTCTTAAAAAATATGTACATTGATTTTGGTTGGTTATATCCACTTATCATCATCCTAGTTGTGACGGGAACATCCAACGCTGTTAATCTAACTGACGGCTTAGATGGATTAGCAACCGGATTACTTGCGATCGCATTTACTGTCTTTGCTGCAATTGCTTATATTACCGGTCGTGTGGACTTCTCGGAGTATTTGAATATTCTATATCTACCCGGAGCAGGTGAACTTACCATTTTTGCTTCAGCTATGGCAGGAGCATGTTTGGGCTTTTTATGGTTTAATGCTGCTCCAGCTCAAATTTTTATGGGAGATGTAGGTTCTCTATCTTCCGGAGCAGCCCTAGGAACATTTGCTATCCTTTTGAAGAAAGAATTTTTATTATTCATCATTGGAGGTGTTTTTGTTTGGGAAGCAGTTTCAGTGATGTTGCAGATCGGATATTTTCGCTGGACACGATTCAAGGTCGGCACAGGTATGCGACTTTTTAAAATGGCTCCAATACACCATCATTTTGAATTAAAAGGATGGCCTGAAACTCGTGTAGTGATACGGTTTTGGGTTATTGGAATCTTATTAGCCTTATTATCCTTAACGACCTTTAAAATCAGATGATTGATATTCACCAAAGAGATAAGATCGATATTCGTGATAAAAAGATCACTGTCTTAGGTCTTGGGCGTAGTGGTTTCTCCGTAGCAAAACTAGCACACTTCCTCGGAGGAAATGTTTTTGCAAGTGATCCGGGAACTACTAAAGCCATTACTGCAAATATAAAATCACTTGATGAATTAGGGGTTCGTTGTGAAAGTGGTGCTCATACTGATTTAATATATGATGCAGACCTATGGGTTATTTCTCCGGGAATACCAAAAGAAGCGGATATCATTTTAAAAGCACTTAGTCGAAATATTTCGGTTGTTGGAGAAATAGAATTCACATCTTGGTTTACCGACGAACCAATTATCGCAGTGACCGGCTCAAATGGAAAAACAACCACAGTTCATGCTTTAACTGAAATGTGCAAAACACCGGATGTCTATCCGAAATTAGCCGGGAATATGGGTATCCCCTTCTCACAGGTTGTTTTAGAGGATCTAATTGATACCACTGATAATAATCGACTTTATATCCTCGAAATTTCTAGTTTTCAAATGGAATTCATTCTTCATTTCAAACCAACCATTTCTGTATTTCTAAATCTTTCTCCTGACCATTTGGATCGATATGCAGATATGGATGATTATGTCAACGCAAAAATGAATCTCTATATAAATCAAACTGAAGATGAGATACTTATCTATTATGAAGATGACCCGATCCTTTGTGAAAAGATATCAAAAGCAACTGCTAAAAAGTTACCTTTCTCATTAAAAAATAGTTCACTATCACCTTTTAACGTTATTGGTGATAAGATTTTAGATGAGAATCAAACAACACTTATTGATATTAAAAATATTAAACTACCCGGAAACCATAATTTGTTAAACCTCATTGCAGCTGCCAATGCTGCTTATTTTGCTGGCATTCCAAACGAATTTATCTCTGCAGCGATGCGTAATTTTTCCGGAGTTCCTCACCGATTGGAATCCGTTGCAACGATATCAGGAGTGAAATACATAAATGACTCGAAAGCAACAAATATTGATGCAGTTTGTGTTGCGGTTGCCAGTTTTCAGGAGCCAATGGTTCTCATTCTGGGAGGGAAATTTAAGGGCGGAAATTTCTTAGAGATTTTACACTATGCAAAAAATTTAAAAACAGTGATTGCGTACGGACAGGCAAATGAGATTATTGCTACAGCTCTTAGGGATGCGGTGAGTCTAACAAAAGTTGTTAGTCTTAAAGACGCTGTAGAAATTAGTTACTCAATCACTCAACCGGGAGATGTAGTTTTGCTATCTCCCGGTTGTTCTAGTTTTGATCAATTCTCAGATTTTGAGGACAGAGGTAATCAATTTAAAACGTGGGTTAAACAATTAGAAACAAATTGATTTAATTATCCTATGAATTACATAAATGTCATTACAAAAAATTATGATCGTGTGCTTCTTGGTGCTATTATGGTCTTATTGATCATAGGGATGATTATGTTATACAGTGCGAGTTCCATTCGTTCTATTGCAGAATCTGGTGGTCGTACGGATACTCTTTATCTAACAGCCCATTTAAAACGGGTATTAATTAGTGTAATTGTCATGTTTTTGTTTATGATTTTTGATTATCGTAAACTAAAGCCGATTGCGTTTTGGTTAATTATCGGGTCGATTGTCCTATTGGTCACCACAAACGTACTATATTTTATCAAAGGGATTAATTCCGCATCAAGATGGTTATACTTAGGTTCTTTTTCAGTTCAAACATCGGATATCGCTCGATTATCGCTTATCATTTATCTTGCCGCTTATATCGATCAGAAACGAGATCATATCAAAGATTTCTATCATGGTTTTCTACCGCCGGTAGTCATTATCACCATATTGATGGGAGTTATTGTTTTTCAACCAGATTTCAGCACCGCTGCGATGATTGGGCTCATTGGAGCAATTATGTTATTCACGGGAGGGGTCAAACTTTCGCAATTACTCGCAACCGGTGCTGTAGGTTTTATGGTCGCAGTTCCGGTCCTCTTACTTGAACCATATCGACGTGCAAGGATTTTAGACTGGATCAACGGAAATCAAGATACCGCTACCATTGGATATCAAACACATCAATCATTGATCAGTTTGAGTAATGGAGGGTTTTTTGGTTTAGGATTAGGGAATAGCATGGAAAAAAACTTATTTCTACCGGAACCGCATACGGACTTTATCTATGCAATTATTGGAGAAGAGTTAGGATTCATCGGTGGAATATTCCTTTTAACGTTATTCTTGCTGATCTTTCAAAGAGGAATACGAATTGCAAAACGTTCTACAGATCCATTTGGTATTATGTTAGCAATCGGAATTTCATTCAGCTTCATTTTATACGCTTTTGTTAATGTGGCTGTTGTAACCAATGTATTTCCTGTAACCGGTTTACCAATGCCTTTAGTCAGTTATGGTGGATCCAGTATGTTAGTTAATTTAGCCGGAATAGGTATATTATTAAATATTAGTCAAGCTAAACGATCTGTCGTAGCAAAACGTGGATGGAGGTCTATGCTCCATGGCTGATCTTAGAGTTATCATTTCAGGTGGTGGTACCGGGGGACATCTCTTCCCTGCTATTGCGATTGGTGAGTCACTTCAATCACATGATCCGAGAATCAACATTCATTATATGGGTTCGGTTTTTGGAATTGAAGCGGATGTCCTTCCCGTACGTGGATTACCTCACACATTGGTTCCAATCCGTGGAATTCAAAGAAGTTTCAATCTAACCTCTATTCGACAAAATTTAAAACTTCCGATCCGTTATTTAAAATCAATTCAAATAGCTGAATCTCTTTTTCAACAGTATATGCCTCATATCGTTATCGGAACCGGAGGTTATGCAAGTGCAATCCCTTTAAAAATTGCAACTCGGGAAAATATTCCTATTTTGTTACAAGAACAAAATTCCTACCCGGGAATAACCACTCGATTATACACATCGAAAGCTGACACAGTGTGTATTGCGTTTGAAGAAGCAAAAAACTATTTAAATCGTGATTGTCAATTAACAGGGAATCCTATTCGAAAAGGAATCCAAAATGGAGATCGACAAAAAGCATTTTCCTTCTTTCAATTAAATCCTGATAAGAAAACAATCTTTCTCTTTGGTGGTAGTCAAGGGTCTGCTGCACTAAACAAGATCATGGATAAAACAGTTGAGCAATTAGCTGAAAAAGGGATTCAGATCCTCTGGCAAACCGGGCACTGGCAATATAATAAACTACATCATCATGATTGTGAAAATGTTAGAGTTGTACCATTTATTGATCATATGGCAGAGGCGTATGCACTAGCTGATATCATTATCTCACGTGCTGGTGCTCTAACGCTTTCTGAGATCACACTTTGCGGAAAACCCAGTATTCTTGTCCCCTTCCCTTCTGCTGCAGGTGATCATCAAATGAAAAATGCTCAGTCTCTTATTCGAGCCAATGCTGCTGTTATGATTGAAGAATCTACTCTTACTCCTGATAAACTCTTCTATACAGTCATGAAGTTGTTTCAGAGCAAGGATACATTAAATTCTATGGCAAAACATGCTGCAACCTTAGGTAAACCCGATGCAACAGAATCCATTGTTAACCACGTATTAACCATAGCCAAACGCCATGTTTAGAAAAGTAAAAAAAGTACATTTTGTAGGAATTGGTGGCATTGGTATGAGTGGCATCGCAGAACTGTTAATCAATCTGGATTTTCAAGTTTCAGGTTCAGATTTGACAGATTCTGAGTTAATTCAAAACCTGAAGTCCAAAGGTGCAGTAATTGCTGAGGGGCATCATAAAAACAACTTAACCGATGCGGATGTTTTGGTTTACTCAAGTGCAGTAAAACAAGATAATCCTGAGATCATTAAAGCAAAAGAACGTGGTATTCCGGTTATTAAAAGAGCTGAGATGCTTGGTGAATTAATTGCAGTAAAAGAAACCAGCATTGGTGTTGCAGGGACTCATGGAAAAACTTCCACTTCGTCCATCATCGGAACCGTCTTAGATACGGCGAATATGGATCCAACTCTTGTGGTCGGTGGGTTAGTAAAAAAATTGGATACAAATTCGGTTTTGGGTGCGGGTGATCTCATTATCGTAGAAGCAGATGAATACGATAGAAGTTTCTTAGCTTTACGTCCGACAATTGCAATTATTACAAACATTGAATTAGAGCATACTGATTGTTATGAAAATCTTGATGATTTACAAAATGCTTTTACTCAATTTTGCAACTCAGTTCCTTTCTATGGTGCAGTAATCGTCTGTATTGATTCAATTTCTGTTCAAAATATCATTCCAAATATTAAGCGACCTGTCATTACCTATGGTTTTTCCAAATCTGCACAGATTCAAGCGGTCAATATTTCCTATCATGAGAATACTACAAAATTTAATGTCTATGATCATGGTAATAATCTAGGAACTGTAACTCTGAATGTTCCCGGTGAACATAATGTACTCAATACATTAGCATCAATCACACTGGGAATAGAATTAGGTATTCCATTTGATGTGATCATTGAAGGATTATCTACGTATATCGGAGTTAAAAGACGATTTGAGTACAAGGGGCTTGTCAATGATATAATGGTCGTAGATGATTATGCACATCATCCCACCGAAGTTGTTGCTACTTTACGAGCGGCAAGATCAGGATGGAACCGACGTATTATTGCTATTTTTCAACCCCATTTGTACACGAGAACAAGAGATTTTCACCATGATTTTGCCAAAGCTTTTTTAGAAAGTGATGTTCTTATTGTTACAGATATTTATCCTGCACGTGAAAAACCCATTCCGGGTATTACGGGTGAATTGGTATCAAACTCTACTGAAGAATTAGGACACACCCATGTCGTATATCTTGATAGTTTGGAGAATCTATGTTCGAAAATATCGTCTATTGCCAAGCCGGGTGATATGATCATAACAATGGGAGCAGGGAATATTTGGCGTTATAGCGATAAAATTGTGGATTATTTAAAAGAGTTGAACATCAAATGATTAGAGATCTACAAAAGAGCATTACAGGGCACTGCAAGTGGAATGAACCCTTGAGTCAACATACAACATATGGTGTTGGCGGCCCTGCGGATGTTTTTGTTATTCCACAGGACAAGAAAGATCTCAGTCGTATTCTTCAATTTGCGAAAAAACACGATATTCCCACGACTCTTATTGGGTTAGGATCAAATTTACTTGTTTCAGATGAAGGTATTCGGGGAATTGTCATCTGTTTAAACCCTTCATTTAATCATCTGACTTTTGATGGTAATCATGTCACTTCCGGAACGGGTCTAATGTTAGGTAAGTTAGTCAAGGGAACAGCTGATCATGGTCTTTCGGGTTGTGAAAATCTGATTGGAATACCGGGTACCGTTGGAGGTGCGATTTCTATGAACGCCGGTGCTTATGGACAAGAAATTTCTGTCTTTTTAACCTCTGTCGATATTATTGACGAAAATGGAACTTTTTCTACATTGTCCTCGAATGAGATCACATTTGATTACCGATATAGTTCATTTCAAAAAAACGCCATTTTACTAAATGCAGAATTCATATTTCCTAACGCATCTTTTGATGATATCCAAAAACGCATGGACAATGCTCGACAAAAAAGGAAATCTTCTCAACCGCTTAATATGAGATCAGCCGGTAGTGTCTTTAAAAACCCCAAAGATTATGCCGCAGGATATCTAATTGATCAAGCAGGTCTAAAAGGAACAAAAATAGGAAATGCTCAAATTTCTGAAAAACATGCAAACTTTTTCGTGAACACGGGAGAAGCAACAGCTTCAGATATATTTTCCTTGATTAAACTGGCCAAAACAACGATTAAGAACAAATTCAACATTGACCTTGAATTAGAAATAAAATTATTGGGGTTTAATAAAGGAGTATTGGCATGAATAAAATAAGCCATTTTGCTTCCTTTAGAATGATAATGGGTTTGTCCTTGACTCTACTATGTTCATTGTTGTCATATGGAGCATACTCATGGGCATCATATACAAATCATTTAACACTTTCAACAATTCATATATCAGGAAATAAAATCACATCTACAAATGATTACTCTAATCAAGTATCGAATCTTGTAGGTAGTTCCATTTTTCAAGTAGATGAGAAAACGATACGAATGAATTTAGAGAAAGAACATTTTATACAAGCTGCAAGGATTAGTAGACATTTTCCAAACACACTGAATATCGAGTTAATTGAAAGAATTCCGATTGCTATGTTGAATACAAATCCTATCATGTTTATTGATGAGTTTGCAGTTGTATTACCCGGAGTGGAAAAAGCATTGGAACAAAATCTGCCCATTCTATCAGGTTTTAATGAAACAAAAAATCTATTTCCGCTGGGGAAACTTACTTTATCATCCAAAGTTCGTGAAGTAATCAGACTTATCACACATATTAAAAACCAATATCCATTTATTTATCAAAATATTTCAGAGTTCCGATTAAATCTACAAGATGAATATGAACTCATCTTACTTGAAAAGCCTACCTTTATCATGCTTGGGATAAAGGACTTTTATAAAAAACTACAGATATTAGATCAATTTCAGAAGACATTGTCTTCCAAAAGAAAATTAACAGATTATTCAAAAATAGACCTTAGATATAAAAACCAAGTTGTCGTGAAAGAGCGTCATAGATGAAGCCATTAAATAAATTACAAGACAAATCAATCAATGTGGGTATTGATATCGGAACTTCTCGAATCCGTTGTGCAATCGCAGAGATAAATCCGGAATCCAATGAAGTGGCATTATTAGGAATTGGTTCAGCAGCTTCAACAGGAATTAAACACGGTTCTATTATCCATCGAGATCAGATCATAGAAGCAATTGAAAAAGCGTTAACCGACGCTGAAACAATGGCAGGGATTAAAGCTAATCATGTGTATCTATCTTTGACCGGAGATCATATTAGAGGAATCAACACTCAAGGTGCTATTGCTATCCAAAAAGGCGGTAATTCACAATTACCAACTGAGAATGATATTACAAAAGAGGATGTTCGTCAAGTATTAGAATTAGCAAAAGCCATTTCATTTCCGGTAGATCGTGATATCCTCCATATTCTTCCACAAGAATATGTTATTGATACAATGACAGGTATAAAAGATCCTATCGGGATGTCTGGAAGACGATTAGAGGCGCGTGTTCATTTAGTGACGATGGCTACCTCTTCTGCGGCAAATTTAGCAGGATGTGTAGAAGAACTTGGGTTAACCGTTCAAGGGTTTGTTTTTCAAGGAATGGCTTCAGCGGTATCCGTTGTAGATGATGATGAAAAAGAATTAGGTGTTGCCGTTGTAAATATTGGAGCAGGAACAACGGATATTACTGTATACTTCGATGGAGGTGTACGACATACAGCCGTCATCCCATTGGGAGCCAGTAGTGTAACAAATGATATTGCTGTCATGCTTCAAATCGGTAAAGAAGATGCTGAGGCTATCAAGTTAAAATATGCTTCAGCGAAGGCCTCAATGGCTTCACCAGAGTTGTATTTTGATCTACCGGTGAAACCCGGAGAGATAAAACGTCAAATTTCTGAACACGAAGTATCAAGATATGTAGAAGCACGGATGGTCGAATTACTTCAATTAATCGCTCGTGAAATATCCCGAGCAGATATACATGACCATCTTACTTACGGATTGGTATTAACCGGCGGCGGTGCAAAATTAAAAAATCTTGCTAGCCTAGCTGAAGAAACATTAAAACTTAGAGTAAGAATTGGATTACCGAAAAGAATCAGTGGTGAAATTGATATTGCTTCAACATCTGCTCATTCTAGTGTCATAGGACTTGTTCAATGGCCCGTATTTTTTGATGAAAGTCAGTTTTCTGAAGAGAGTAATCTTTCGGTCAAAGCAGTTTTTGACAAAATCATACATTGGTTTAAAGAATTTTTTTAAAAATAACTACATAACCACAGGAGGGAAATATGTTATTTGAATTTGATAATCTAGCTGAACAAAAAGCGAAACTGAAGGTTGTCGGTGTTGGAGGAGCCGGTGGAAATGCCATAAACCGGATGATCACCTCAAATATGAGTGGTGTAGATTTCTTTGTTATCAACACAGATGCACAAGACTTAGATAATAATATCGCCGAACATAAAATTCAAATTGGGAAAAATCTCACTAAAGGATTAGGTGCAGGTGCACAATCTACAATTGGACAACAAGCCATGGAAGCAGACCGAGAAGCCGTAAAATCGGTACTAGAAGACGCTGATATGGTTTTTATTACTGCAGGTTTGGGTGGTGGGACCGGTACTGGTGCTGCACCAATCGTTGCACAGATCACACGTGAGTTAGGTATTCTTACCGTTGGAATCGTTACGCTTCCATTTAATTTTGAAGGCCCAAAACGAATGGATCGAGGGCTAACAGGTGTAACAGAAATGCGGAAATTCTGCGATACGGTAATTACCATACCTAATCAGAAACTTATGTCAATCGTTGAGAAAAACACACCATTGACTCAGGCGTTTCAAATGGCAGATGCAATATTACATCAAGCGGCGAAAGGAATCTCTGATCTGATTAATGTGCATGGAATGATCAACCTTGATTTTGCGGACGTAGAAACGATCATGAAAAACATGGGTGAAGCGATCATGGGTACAGGTATGGCTACCGGTGAAGAACGTGCTGCTATGGCTGCACAACAGGCAATATCCAGTCCATTATTGGATAACGCCAGTATCAGCGGTGCTCAAGGAGTGTTGGTAAACATAACCGGTGGAAGTGATTTAACCTTACATGAAGTAGATGAAGCCACATCGATTATTTTTGAAGAAGCTGGAAACGATGCAAATATCATTTTTGGTGCTGTTATCGATCCGAAATTGGAAGAAAATATTAGGGTTACCGTTATTGCAACCGGATTTAATCATAAGAAATCTGTAGAAAAGCCTAAAGTTCCGGATTTTAATATTCCTTCTCCTACAAAGAAAGAGACTCAGATTATTGCCGGTCAAATGAACATGCCTTTACATGTTCAAAAATCTCAAACTCAGGAAAGTGAGAAACCTATAGCAGAACAACCAAAGCCTAAATTTCACTTTGATGATGAAAAACCGGTGATTTATGGAAATGATCTTGAGATTCCGGCATTTATTCGTCGGCAACACGAATAATCCAAAAAATGTTGTAATAAAAAAGCCCCAATATTGGGGCTTTTTTATTTTCAATAATTTAAATACTTATATTTTCTTCCCTTGAGCGCGGAGTTCATTTACAACTTTTCTAATACCTTTTTTATCAATAATTCGCATCCCACGTGTGGAAACTCTTAATGTGATAAATCTATCTTCTCCCGGCAGCCAGAAGCGTTTTTTCTGTAGGTTTACATTGAACCGGCGACGGGTTTTGTTGTGAGCGTGGCTCACGTTATTACCGAAGGCTGGTTTTTTTCCTGTTACGTCACAAACTCTACTCATAATATAATCCTGAATTCTTTATTTTATTATCGTAATAAGCCTAGAAATTTAATCATGGAATAATTTCATTACAAATAATTATTCTTAAATAAATAATTTATTCAACAACTCAATTTGTTCAATTTATATCCGGTTAAAAACATTATGAAAAGATGAGAAATCTTTTTCCTTTTTCTTTAAATTTGAAGGTTGATTCTCTCGACTTAACAATAGACTTAACTGAAAGAAATAATGAAGCCGGTATATATCTTAGGAATATCAGCATATTATCATGATTCTGCTATCTGTTTGCTGAAAGATGGAGAAATATTATTTGCTGCACAGGAAGAACGCTTTTCTCGTAAAAAACATGACGATCGATTTCCTATCAATGCAATTCATGCTTGTTTTAAAACAATAGGAATCACATCAGAAGATCTTTCCGATGTTGTATTTTACGATAAGCCTATTTTAAAATTTGAACGGATATTAGAAACTTATATTTCATCTGCACCCAAAGGAGTAACCTCATTTCGAAAAGCCATTCCTTTATGGCTAAAAAAGAAATTGTGGATCAAAGATGAAATTGAGAAAAAACTGGAGTACTCCGGAGAAATATTATTCCCTGAACACCATCAATCACATGCAGCATCTGCATTCTACCCATCTCCTTTTCAAAATGCAGCTTTTCTAACAATGGATGGTGTCGGTGAATGGGCAACTTCAAGTTGGGGAATCGGAAACGAAAATGGGATTCAAATCCTTAAAGAAATCCATTTTCCACACTCATTAGGATTACTTTACTCTGCGTTTACTTACTATACCGGTTTTCGAGTTAATTCCGGAGAATATAAAATCATGGGATTAGCTCCATATGGTAAACCTATTTATAAACAAAAGATCTATGATGAACTGATTGATGTTAAAGATGATGGTTCTTATCAACTCAACATGGATTACTTTAATTATCCAACCGGTCTTACCATGACAAATCGCCGTTTCAATAACTTATTCGATGGTCCTCCTCGAAAACCTGAATCACCTTTGACACAAAAGCAAATGGATTTAGCACGATCGATACAAGAAGTTACTGAAGAGGTTATGATGAAAATCGTAGGTCACATCGTTAAAGAAACGGGTGAAAAGAATCTATGTTTAGCAGGTGGCGTAGCTTTGAATTGTGTATCTAATGGTAAAATACTTAGAAGCGGAATTGTTGACAATTTATGGATTCAACCTGCTGCCGGGGATGCAGGTGGTGCATTAGGTGCCGCATTAGAAGTTTGGAATACGAAGTATAAATCTAAAGCATCGGTAAGATCCAAAGATGATATGAATGGATGTTACCTAGGAAAAGAATATGATGATGAGGTTATTGAATCTTTCTTAAAGGAACATTCAATCCCATATTCAAAATTGGACAATCCTTCGAAGACAGGTGCTGATTTAATTGTAAAAGAAAAAGTTCTTGGGTGGTTTCAGGGAAAAATGGAATTCGGTCCAAGAGCCCTCGGTAACAGAAGTATCATTGGTGATGCCCGGTCTGAATCCATGCAGACAACAATGAATTTAAAAATTAAATATCGAGAGTCATTTAGACCTTTCGCACCTTCCGTTCTTGAAGAGGATATATCAAATTGGTTTCATATTGACCGTCCTAGCCCATACATGCTTCTTGTAGCCGAAATCCTTGATAAATAT
This sequence comes from uncultured bacterium, assembly GCA_964645915.1. Taxonomy (GTDB): domain Bacteria; phylum Fidelibacterota; class Marinisomatia; order Marinisomatales; family JACNKV01; genus JACNKV01. The sequence continues at coordinate 47 of CAZYDH010000011.1, read as the reverse complement.
AAAGTGGATAATGATTTTACAAATGCTTATGGTCTTGAATTATTAAA
>CAZYDH010000010.1:0-56582 GCA_964645915.1 uncultured bacterium | reverse complement strand
AGGATACAGTGTAAGATCCCATTTGTTCATAAACATGAGTCGGATTCTGTTCATTGGTTGTTTCACCATCACCAAAATCCCAGTACCAAGCAATGATTGGATTACCAAATTCAATTGATTCATCAGTAAATGAAACGGTAAGCGGTGCGAAACCGGATGTTACATCTGCTGAGAATTCAGCGATTACCGGTGCATCGACAAGTACTTCAACTGTCGCTGGTTCAGATTCTCCAGTTGAATAAACAGAAGTTACTGCATACAAATGGGTACCATTTGGTACATTTGAATCAACGTAGGTTGTATCTGTGACCATCTCTCCAACAAGATGATAACCACGATAAACATTATAACCTAAGAACACCCGATTTGGTAAGGTCTGTAAAGTATTTCGCTCATGTGCAGTTTCGATCATCTCAGCAATTTCTTCTTCACTAGAACCTAAGTCTGTCATTTTATCAATTTCGTAAGATAATGTTTCTTCAAATGAAACTGGTTTACTTCCACTTGTTCTGGTTTCTTCAGTTACAAAAATCTCATAATTACCTTCAGCACCATTAAATCCATCTACAACTATGTAGTATTGGCCTTCAGGTAAAAAGACATTTTCAAGCTTACTTGGAGTATAGGGTGCCGGACTTTCAGGACATGTTCCATAGTCACCGTCATCACCATAATACTCGGTTGTAACCGCTCCTGTATATGTAGCCATACAATCATCACCATCAAAAGTGAAGATCTCTAACTTTGTATCATAATCAGTGTATTCTGAGCAAAGATCAACAGTTAGAGTCATATCATCTGAGAGATTCAAAGTGTAAGCAACATCATTGCCATCACCATAAGTGACATCCCAATCATCTCCCATACCAAGGTTTGTACCCACGTGTGAGAAAGGTAATCCTTCTACCAGAAAATCACCACAACCAATATCTCCAAACGATGTTGGAGAAGACCATAATAAATGAACGTCATTATAGTTTAACACATCTGCGGTTAGATCTGAAGGTGGACTTGTAATCTCTTGAAGTGTGATATCTTGAGTATTCATCACATCTTGACTAACATTTGAAGTTAATTCTGCAGTCTCGTATGACTCCAGTTCAGCTACTAATGTATATGTTCCTTCAAGGATTCCGACAAACTCATAATATCCACTCGCATCTGTAACATCTGATAGTTCATATTCTTCAAGAGTAACAGTTACACCTGAAAGAACTGTTCCAGTAACATTTTCAGATACGGTACCTGATACACCTGCTAACAAACAATTCAATGTAAATTCAACGCCGACTGTTTCAAGTGCTTCTTCAACAACTACGTTTCCAACAACAGAATCGTCATATCCTTCTAATGAAGCTACTGCTTCGTATGTACCAGGATAAACTGCAAGTGAATAACTACCGTCTGCATTTGGAGAAGTAGTATAAGGACCGACTGTTACAAGAACATCTTGGATATTACCTGTACTATAAGGAGTGTCTTCGAATGAAACTGTACCTGATACCGATCCAAAGTCCATCGTTCCTACTGTCATAGTAACCGGTATTGTAACATCGCCAATGTTTGGATCTGCTGAAAACAAAAGGTTTCCAGAAAGAACGGTACCCGCGATGATATCTGTTGCATCAAAGTTTACAGAAACAGATTCATTTCCACCCGCTTCTATCAACCCACTATTTGGATCAATCGATACCCATGATTCTGGTCTTCCAGGGATTGTAAATCCAGTAGCTTCTAAAGCACCCGGGAATGGACCAATCAATGAAGCTAATCCAGTTTCAAGATCAACCGTAACTAATTCTCCTCCCAAGGCAACATCGTATGCAGCCCAATATAATGTATTGGTCGTATGGTCAAATGATGCATCCTGTGCATAACTGAAGTCAAAACCAACTGATCCTATTACGGTCCATTCACCGGTGACTTTGTCGATGGTTCCCACAACATCGGTACCCAGATCAAAACCGTAAAGAATACCTTCATTGCTACATGCCATTGTAATCAAATCAGTTTGTGTGGTCGCAACTTGTGAATAACTACCTGTCTCAAGATCGATTGTACATAATGACCCGCTAAAATCGACAGCATACATAGTCTCTGTTGTCCAATCATAGGCCATTCCTGTCGCATCTAATGTCGTTCCTATTGAATTATAAGCACCAGTTTCAATGTCAATTGTGACTAACTCTCCACCGAAAACAATTCCATAATACGTATCGTTTACCCAATCTGCTGTAGCCATAAAGTCTGCGGCTGTACTGCCAAATGGAGTTACCGTTCCGGGATTCTCAAGATAAAATGAGAATGGTCCGCCAGGAATTGAACCGGTAGGATCATATGCATTGTAAGCATATGCTTCAGTATCTCGATCAAGCAAGGGGGAATTGAATTCTAATGGCGGATTCAATGGAGCTTCAGGAGCTAAGCCTGCAGAGTTATTTCTTCTTGGCTGACGAAGATTGGTTTCAGCAAGTAAATCCGTAATTAATGGATATTCATGAGTCAACTCTTCACGATTATTCGGTACAAAATGACCACTCCAGTCTAATAAACCATTTCCATTATTTGTAACTGTCAATATCTCTGTATAAAGTTCATTCGGGTCGATAGTCACATTAAATTCCATTGGATTTAAATCCATAGTAGGGCTTGTTAATGCAAAGTCCAGTGTCGTTGTTTCATTCATTGTGATCGCAACATCTGCTACCGTTATTACATTATATCCGTCGATTTCACATACAACGTTGTAAGATCCTACTAGAACTTCCATAGAATAAAGTCCATCAGCGTCAGAAGTTGCTGAGGAGTATCCGGCACTAACAAATGCACCTGAAACAACTTCACCAGTACTAAGTAAACTAACCGTTCCCGAAAGAGTACCATAGATCAATTGGACAACTTCAAAATCAAATTGTCCTTCCGTGGTATAATCATTATTTTCCCAAGAAACAAGTTCGATACCTGATTCCGTTACAAGTCCTGTGATTCCTCCGTCACCCCAAGTATCCCAACAATGGACGGAATAATTTCCAGGTTCTAATAGAGCATCAACAACTTGAATTTCACCAGAGGAGCTGAATGTTTGATCAGAAGCAAAGTAATACTCATTGGTTGCATAATTGAATACATTCCAAGACGCTTCAGATGGCCACGAATCTACTTCCATCGTAAACGTTATCGTTTCTTCAAAAAACTCCATTAATTCGAAATTTAATGTTGTGGTTTCGTTTTCAACGACAGTAACGGATTCAGTTAATTCGGTATATCCATCGAGAGAAGCGGAAACATCATACGTACCTTCAAACACTTCTGCAAACAGGTAAGTTCCTGATTCATCAGTTAGGGTTGTAAATGGAGTTCCTAATACTGCAATGGTTACCCCAGAAAGCGGCAATGATGTTGCTGCATCTGTAACTGTTCCGGAAAGCATACCGGATCCTGCGGGACTTAATGTAAAGTCTACAGATGTAATTAAATCCTGTACAACTTCGACACCAATTACCGTGGAACTGATAAAGCCATATTTTCTCGCAGTAATATCATATGTTTCAGGGTATATTTCAAATGAATATAATCCACTTCCAGAGGTTGTGGTTTGAACCTCATCATTCACTACGATTTCAACATTGGCGATCGGGTCTCCTGCTTCATCTACAACAGTACCATCAACCGTACCAACGATCAAGTTTTCAACATCGATAACTACACTTTCGCTGTCTCCAAAATCTCCTCCGGTTCCGAGAAGTTCACCATTCAGATAAACTTCATAATATCCTTCACCGTATTCACAGCAAATACCGTCGCCATAAGAGTCAAAGATCGTCCAAGTATATTGTCCAACAAATACCTGCACTTCCCACTCATATAGAGTCTCAGGATCTGTGATTGTTCCTTCATCTGTTGCAACAACAGCACCGGTATCGTCTACTAAAGCCCAGGTGGTTTCTCCAGGATATTGATCTGTGAAGATGGTAATATTTAGAACTTGGAAATTCGGATCGAAATAGATATTAACTGAAGCCGTGTTCGTTGGATCAGATTCTCCGCCATCATAATAGGCGGTCACGTAATAATCATGATCTCCGTTTGGTAAACCGGTATCTTCATATGTTTCGGAATATGCATTTCCAATCCATTCACCATTTCGATAAACTTTATAGTTTAGAAAATCTCGATCGTGGATAGAACGTTCATTTTCAATGGCTCCAAGATTTCCACGTTCAAGTGGACTGTCATGATGTTTTTCAGCTGTTAGAACGGTTGAACCTTCATAAACACCCTCAGGTGTCAAAACAACATCCATACTTCTGTTGGTTGGAGCTAAGTGTCCCTGAATATTCCAGTTGTAATTTAAACTATATACGGTTGCCATAGATTCCCAAGCTACACCATCCATACTTATTAAATCACCGTATCCTGCTTCAGCGGGACCTGCATCACAACCTGCAGCATAATCGTCTGCATCATGCGTGACTTCATAACCAATCCATAGTTCTTGAGATGCATCAACCAGAATCGGAGTTGCAAGAGCGATTTCGTTCCATGCTTCAGAAACATAATCTGTGACATCTTGTTCATAGACTAAAGTACCCGCATTGGCGCCTGTCCATACCTTAATAACGAAGACTCCTGTAGTACCTCTTGGGAAGAACTTTACCAAATCCAAATACATACCATCATAGGGTGTTAATTGATATGGTTCCCATCTGGCACCAACATAAAATGTTCCACCGCTTGAGAGTCCGATACCATCATGGTTTTCTCCATCATCGTAATTTAGCCAAGCGTTATTCGGATCGATAGGTGCACTCCATTCCAACGTAACATCGACTTGGTTGCTGACCGATGCGGTCAAGTTCACCGGAGCATACAATGGTTCGATTACTGCATTGATATATCCATCGCGAATCAATGTATCCGTAAATCCATTATCATCAGCTACGGTAAGAGAAACGGTATATTGACCTTCACTTTCAAAAATATGGACAGGATTCTGTTCGGTGCTAGTTCCTCCATCTCCGAAATCCCATGCCCAAGAAATAATATTGAATCCGGCATCCGTGGTTGATTCATCACTAAATGTAACTGTCAACGGCGGGGGTCCGGCTACGACATCCGCAGTGAAGGCAGCTGTCGCTCCTTCAAACGGATTCACGGTAATATAATCTTCTTTCGTTTCAATTGAGCTTAAACCCAATGCGTCTGTGACCGTTAATGAAACAGTATATGAATTACTTGTTTCATAAGCATAAATTGGATTCTGTTCGGTGCTGGTTCCTCCATCTCCGAAATCCCATGCCCAAGATACAATTGCTTCTGATCCGGGTACGGATAAATCGGTAAACTGAATATCAACTCCAGTAAATACAGTTGTTACATCGGTGGTAAAATCAGCACTCGGTGTTGATGCTCCACTTGGTGTTACCCACAATTTTAATGTAGTATATGCTGTATTTGTTAACTCAAGGGATGTCTGCTGAGTCATATCAACATCAATCCCTAACATACCATCAAAGGCATCTGTTAATCGAAATGAACCCAGAACATCCCAATTGGTATTGTCCCAGCTAACCGTAATAATATTATCGGCTCCGTATTGAAGCGCGATTCCGTAAATATGCTCGGTTAAATCATCAGCTGAGCCATTTAAAATCTGTGTAAAGTATCTATCGCTATTCCAGGTTAGTGCGGCATCAAAAGATGGCGGGGGAGGTGCTGGTGGTGCATATAGATCAATACCTTCATCATAGCCATCAGTCGCATCCGGCGAAAAACCAAACCCAAGGTTATACCCAAATTCTGTATTGCTTACATTTAATGTAAGTGAAATATCCGGGTTACCTAAGGCAAAAGTATTCAATGCAATAACTGCAATAATGAACATAACTTGTTTTTTAAAGAACGAACCCATCATTATTCTCCTTTTTCCTTGTTAGTAATGAAAATCTCTTCTCTTTCTATTTTAAAGTAATCAGCAATTCTATTTATAGCAAATCCTTCTTTAACAGAAGGAGATATTACATATAGCATGTTAATGTTTCCATAAAAAAATTGAATCACTATTTCTTATTTACGAAATCTTCTATGAATTCTACCTATTTATTCTTGAACAAGTCAAGTTGACTCATTCAACATGTGTTGTGTATCACATACTTAATATTCAGAAAAATTGATTTTTCTGATATAATGATGTGGAATGTAATATTGTTTAAAAAGCCTATGCAAGGTTTATTTATCATTTTGCATATATTCTTTATATTTTTACATATACCTGATTCTATAAAATGGGATGTATTTAAGCTTATTGTACGTCGACAAATCTCAATTTAATCATTGAAATATTTTCTGGTTGAATATTTTTATATCTACTTCGACTCTTCAGTATCAAATTTCTGTTCATGTTTATGTTTAATTGAATGCCAGATAACATCATCTGAAGTCATTGTCTTCTCAAGTTCTTTCTGGATCAATTCAGATTCCTCCTTCTTTGCCTGTTCTAAATGTCCGGGATGTTCATGTTCATACATTTTTTCAGGCATTCTCCCTGTTAACCAACTAGGATTCATCGGATAAACACTCGGGTGGAACAACACAGAATAAAAATGCCATATCAGTATCGCTAAAGTTGCCAACCAAGCTTCGTAGAAATGAACGATTAAAGCCACATCCAAAAATCCTTTTGGTAAGAATTGAACCCACCAGTTATCGTACCAGAGTAAAAATCCGGTTACAACCATTACTACAGTTCCCCAAACCAATGCCCAGTACTCTGCTTTTTCTACATAGCTGAATCTTCCAAAAACCGGACGAACATTGGATCGTCCGATATTGAACATCATCCTCTGCCAGAATTGTTTGAAATCGTTCCAATTTGGAAGCATATCAATAAAGAATTGGCGACCTCGTGCACTGATTGTGATATAAAGTGTATGCCATATAATGGATATTAAATAAACGATGGCCGAAAGTCGGTGAATGTATCCTCGTAATTCAAATCCACCTTCCCATCCGAAAAGAAACTGAGCAATCCATCCTTCACTGTATCTAAGCGCAAATCCGGTGAGAACCAGTGCCATAAAACTGAGCATTAAAAATGTATGCTGCCATACTTCATGGTTTCTCATGCGACGGACTTGCGGTTTAGCGGTTAACACCAAACGAACATGACGCAATATATCCAATAACCAATGGACGATCATAGCTCCAATGATTACAATGATCGCAATGATATAAATCTCAGCAACAATATCGGCAACGGTTGTATGCATTCCTACTTCACCCACACCATGGATAGGTGTACCGGCCATGTCTTCAGATATCCCAGGATGGCAATCTCCACACGTAGATCGAAGATTATCCGGATTTACGGTGGAAGTAGGATCGGAGCTTGGTAATATCCTATGAGCTCCATGACAAGATGCACAGTTTGCGACATGAGTATCGCCCGCTTTACTTTTTAACCCATGATATGAATCAATGAATGTGGTTAAACGACCGGTAGCTAAACCATATTTTTCATTTAAGGCAGCAGATTCGTGACATGGCGCACAGGTTTCCTGTGCAACTAATGTAGGAGAAACAGGAGATCGTGGATCGGATGGACTTATGATCCCATGTTCACCATGACAACCTGTACATGTTGGTGCATCCAACTGACCTCTCTCTACTAACTTACCATGAATACTTTCTTGAAAATCTTGTTCGACACCTTTATGACATTTCCCACATGTTGAAGCAATATTATATTTGTTTATAGAGGATTCAAGTTGTTTTGGTGACAAAATATTATGTGCTGAACCATTGCTGGAATGGCAATCATCACACACCGCTGCAACATAAATTCCTCCTTTGGCAGCTTGACCATGTACGCTTAACTCATATATATTAACCGGATGATCATATACCATTTCATATTTCTCAATAATTTCATGGCGCTCATGACAATTTCCGCATGTATTGGGTAAATTGATCGGATGGGTTCTAGATAGCTTTGTATCTGATGGAAGTATATCATGATCTCCATGGCAATCTGTACATAAAGGCATGTCATCATAAGTTCCTACATCGTCTCTGCCATGCGCTTTATATTCTTCAAATGTGTCTTCATGACAATTGCTGCATCCTGTATATCCGGCGGTAAATGTAGATTCAGAATGCGGATCAGTATCTTTATCTTCATGACAATCTAGGCACTCTAGATCTTCATGAATTGAGTTTGAGATATCTTCTAAAATGTCCGTGTTGTGGTCACTGGTTTCATGACAATCGATACAGGCTTCACTATCAATATATTCTACCTCTTCCGGTTGGGCTATAAGTAAGCCTGACAGGAAATATACACTTATAATTAAAACACAAATAATTCTAGCAAGGAACACGTTGATAACACTTTTCATGGTTAGCTCCCGGATTATTCTTATGATAAGAATTTAGGTTATGGCATTATTTCATTTAGGGCGTCAATATAATCAGATAATAATGTCGATATGAGCTCATTGTTATGAACACTTGAGCTTTTATCTTCCAATATAAATCCGACTCCCAGTCGGATTTTATTCACAATTAATTTTTGTTCTTGAGTTAATTCAACCTTTTCGGATTGAATTAGTTTCTCTTGGATATCGGATAACAGTTCATGGGTCTCAGTTTTCCATTCTACCGCAAGGTCATAATATTCATCATCTTCATGACAATCGGCACAAACCTTGATGCCACTTTTCGAAATACGATCCTCGTCATTCATATGACATTCGTTACATTCAATCTCTGCGTCATACATGACATCCGGTAGCTGTTCAGACGTTATAGCAATAGAACCGTCATAAAATTGTTCCTGAATTGAATGACATTTTGAACATTCATTTTGTTCATTCGAGTGGTGACAATTCAGACATTCTGATCTTGTGATAATTGTTTGGCCATGTGAAACTTCATTTGAATGACATTTCAAGCAATCGATCTCATTTTGTCCAACATGGATATTATGGGAAAACTGAATATCAAACGCTTCTACCGTAACTTCTTCTTGACCGTAGTGGCAACTTTTACATTCAGAGGGGATCATCTCACTATAGGTTGAGAACTGAGGAGGTAAAACGGAAGATTTAATTTTAACGAGTATCTGATTGAGTGTTTCATATGCGCCCTGTAATAACTCATCTGAATAAGTTACATTATGGACAACATTACCCAATTTGACGGCTTGGAAATTATGTTTCGCTCCAAGCAGCATTTTCTCTATTTCTTCTGTTACTTCATTCGTCTTTGAATACACATGAATTTCTTTCTCAACCGTTTCGATCATCTTTTCAACAAGAATGATCTTTTCCTTCATGACGGTTTGCCACTGAGTAATTCTTTTATCAAATTCTCCTTCAAAGTGACAAAGCTCACAGGATTCACCTTTTGCGATCGAAGTATGTCCGAATTCTGGAATGTCACTCACATTTTGTGACCACATATGACATCCTTGGCATGTTAATCCTGCTTCAAACATATGATCTGGATTTGGCGGAATATCCATCCCGGCAGTACCGGAAAACAGCCCCATCTGCGCCTGGTGAGTTTCCGAATGGCACGCTTCACATCCTGGCATAATACCAGTCGTCTTGGAAATGGATTTATGGTCGATCAGATCGTGACAATTTTGACATTCTACTTTATGTTCAGTTACATGATATTTATGAATAAACTCAGGATCATTATATTTCTCAAGTTTTCCCCACTCAGAATGACACATACTACACCGTTCCCGTGGAACGTTGCCTTCTCCTAACTGCATAGTCCCGTGGCATTTACTACAATCAATATCTCTTTCTAAGATCATTGTGTGATCATAGGAATCTAATTCGGACGTAGGAGCTTCATGGCACCAATTACAATCATTAATGGGAACTTCATCGGGCTGGTTTTTAAAATGGCAAAGGAAACAAGTCGTTTCTGTTACCGTCATATGTTCGCCTTGAACAATTTGAGAGTGGCAACTCGTACACTTTAGCTTTTTCCCTCTTCGTAGTTCACTTAAATGGGATGTGTGGTTAAAAGAAATATCCTGTTTATATATCGTCTCTCCTTCTAGCAGTCTCTGTTCATGACAACCAGATCGCAAACAACTTGCATCTTCAATATCTGCGTGAGGTTTCCCTCGTTTGTATACACCCGTCATATAATTCACAGCCATTGATACGGCGGAGAACTTTCCTTTTAACTTGTTTAGGTAGCCGGGTGGAAAATGACAGTCAGTACACGTCACATCTCCATGAGAAGAAGCTTTCCATGCCTCGACATAGGATTCCATATAATGACAACTTGAACAAAAAGAAGGTTGCGAGGTTACTTCGGTCGTAACTACAAAGATAAGCACCCCCGCAACAATGCTGATAGCTGTCCAAATGAAAATTTTCTTGAATAGACTCATAGAATCATTTGAACTATAAGAATGTTCCTACTAATATCAAGATCAACAAGATAAGACCGATTGCTAAGAATATAGAACCGATCGTTTTTAATAATCGTCGTTTCCATACTTTTTGAGGAACTGTTAAGAGATTCTGATACTCTTCATCACCCATCATGGTCTTTTGTAGCGGTCGTTCATCTTCAAATTTTTCTTCGGTAATATGGCCGGAAAAGATCACATCATCCATTGGGAAAGCACCGGGACGTAAATGAGTATTAAAGAAATGCACGGTGAAAATAAACGCTGTAGCCAACAGTGCTTCTTCAGAGTGAATGATATGTGCGGCATTGATCAACCAGCCTGGGAAGATCCGTGTAAATACTTCTGGAAACCATAATGTCAAACCTGAGAATCCAATCGCAAACATTCCCCAGAAGACAGCAAAATAGTCAAATTTTTCCCAATAGGTCCATCTTCCAAATTTTGGTTCTTCTTTTTTGGCACCAATGAAGTAAGCTACATGGTTAAAGAAATCTTTTGCATCCTGAAGATTAGGCACCAAACTATCCGGTCCCCAGAATAGTCCTTTTTCTTTTTTTCCAATAGCCTTATAAGCCAGCATGATTAGATGGGTAATAAAGACCGTCGCCATTGTGAGTGCCGCGAACCGATGAGCAAGTGCAGCCTCTTTGAATCCGATGATATTATGAGCTACCCAGTTTGCCATCTCAGAATGACTGTATTTTAAAGGTAATCCTGTTCCTGCAAGGATTAAAAATGCTCCCGCCATTCCGATATGTAATGTTCGGTCTAATCGAGTAAAGCGTTTTACACGTTTACCAGATTTTGTTGGGCGGTGGATCGGCCCTTCAATAATTCTTTTGATCAAAAGACGGATCAACCACAAAACGGTATGTCCACCGAAAATGGTCAAGGTAATAATCAATAACCATACCATAAAGACATGAATCCCATGTAAGACAGGATTTTGTTCTTCAGCCATCGGTGTGTAATGTTCTAAGAATTGGACAAAGTTCAAATTGACTTCATCATGGCACTGACCACAGGTTTCCAGAATCTTTTCCTGCCCGATCGTGGATTCGGGGTGATCGCTGGGAAGGATCGAGTGATTATCATGACAGGATACACAAGTAGCGAATTCTTCACCTTGGTATCCAAGTTGATAATTTTGTCCATGGTAGGAATCGTTATATCCTTCAATCACATGAGGGTTTAACTGGAATCGCATTGTGACTTCACGATCTCCATGACACCCACTGCATAATTCAATTATCGATTGACCAAAGAATTGCTCGTCCGATTTTTTTATCCGTTCTGCGTTATGGCAATCAATACAGGTTGGTGCTTCATCATGACCTTTTTCGTGAGAAATAAAATGCGAAGACTTTTCATATTCTTCTTGTTTATCTGGATGACAATCATCACATGATTTTTCTAATGCCGTATCATTTTTATGCTCAGGAGCCATAAAATGATAACTGTGGCAATCACCGCAGTTAGAGGCTTCACCTCTATCAATTTTCGCTAATTCATCACGGTGGATTGATCCATGTGCCTCTTGTGAGCCTGTGATAAGACTAACATTATGACATTTTAAACAAACTTTATCTAACTCAATATCAAAAATACTGGTTTTTGCATCTCCAACCATTTCTGTTTGATGACCTGTATGGCAAACAACACAGGTGATCATCACCGGATCATGTTCATCTTCTTTCGGAGTATGTACAGATTCCTTGTAGCCTTCATGACATGTCAAACAAATCATGTCCAATTTGTCTATCGATACTAGACTGTTGGGATCACGTGGAGATAAGACACCATGTTTTGCATGGCAATCAGAACATACAGGTGCTTTAAGGTTTCCCTTTTCCAGCTGTTCATAATGCCCGCTTAAGAAATAGTTTTCAACTTTTTCTTCATGGCAGCTTCTGCATGTTTCAGCAAGGTAAAGTTTCCATCCCTGCGGCGTATAATCGTTACGTTCTAATTTATTATGAGGAGAGTGACAGGAAACACAGATTACGTCCGCAGTTTGAGAATCTTCATGCCAATGAGCAGAATGTAAAAAATCATCCAGAATTTGATTATGACATACACCACAAACCTGACGGGGCTGACCTTGCCATCTGATTTCATGGTTTCCATGACAATCACTGCAGTGAGGAATATTCCCATATCCTTTTTCAATTAAAGGTGAGTGAAAACCATCGACATATTCTTCCAATACATCATCGTGACAACTTCCACAATCCGGTAATGCTAAAGGAGTATCATGAGGGAAATCATCTTCTTCCATCCCATCAAGAGCTTCATGGCATTCAATACACTCAAATTCTTCGTGTGGAGTATCTTCAAAATCTTCTTCCGATACAAATAAAGAATGAGTGATTCCATGCCGTACAATATAAAGGTCGTCATCATCTTCATCACCATGGCAATCTAAACAGATTTCATTATCCTGCCCGTTCAGAGTGATTACCGCGAAGAGAGCAACCAGCCACCATATCCATTTTTTGGTCATAATATTAACCCTGGTATCCGTTTTTCTAAGTAAACCTAAGTCGATTGATTAATCGATATTTTTTATTTCCTATTTTTGCGTTCCATTCCTTCAGGAAATGGGTGAGTAATTTCGGTTACTTTCTCTTCATAATTAAATTCTTTATACGTTGGACTTTCTTCATTATGGCATGTAACACACACTTTTTCATCAGGAGTGACTAAACCAAGTGTTAAAGATGTTTCGTAATCTTTTTTGTGAACTTTTTTATATTCACTTCCGGCACCATGACACGATTCACAACCCACTGCTTGAAGACCTGCCATACGTTTTACTTCTTTTGTTGGTTTTCCTTTTTCATTAACCTGTGCATAAAATTCAGCATCTTTTATTTCATATCCGCCATCGTTCCAACCGGTAACGTGGCATTTTAAACATTCGCTTGCTTCATAAGCAGGTACAGTTAATTCTTTTTCAGCTGCAATTTTTGCAGCTTCTTCTGATTTTAATGTTTCAAAAGCTCCGGCATGAGGTCCTTTTTCCCAAGCTTTTAACTGAGCACCTTTTTTTGAGCTTTTATGGCATTTGCCACAAGCTGCGCTTCCGATATACCCAAAATCTCCGGCAAGTAATAATCCGGAAATGCTTATCGTGATAATGAATAGTCTTAACATCTCTCCTCCTGATAATTCCAGTTTTTTAAGAACGTAAGTTAATAAAAGATATCGATATCTTTTATTCGTATTTACACGGTTCAAATCTAATCTATTTTCATGAAAAAGCACAATAAATTCATCTTCTACCACCGTTTTTTAAATAGTATAGAATATGAGATATTATTATCTTGTATTGTGCAATTATTGAGTTTAATTTCTGTTGTGGTCAATGCAGATATTATGCACCACATACAGCAGTATGCGAAAAATAGACTATCATTTCAACCTCCGATTTACTTAAATGAGCGATCCAATATTTGACGATCCGGTAAAACCGTTATATCCACTAAGAGTTGCCTCAGAATTATCTGAAACATCCATTTATTCTTTACGACAATATGTTGATGAGGGATTGATCTTACCCTACAAAACCAAATCCAATCGAAGGTTATATTCCCAAGTAGATATCAAACGGATTCAATGTATCCGGAAATTTCTTGATATTTATGGATTGAATATTGCTGGAATAAAAGCTGTTTTTGCCCAAGTTCCCTGTTGGTTGTTAAAACCCTGTGAAGAAGCCGATTGTTTTGAATGTGATGCCTACACTTCTTCCTCACAACCGTGCTGGCAAGCAAAAAACAAGGGTGCAGCTTGCCAAAATGAAGACTGTCGAGTATGCCCGGTCTATCGACTACCGGAGCAATGTTCAGATCCAAAATCTATTTTTAAAGGGCTTCACAATCAAATCAATATGAATAATCAAAAAGAAACGGAAACAACTCAATGAAAAAATTAGTCATTCTCGGTGCCGGAACAGCCGGTACAATGATGTTAAATAAATTGGAACCCGTTCTCAGTCGTGATGAATGGCAGATCACGATCGTCGACCAATTTGAAACTCATTATTATCAGCCGGGTTTATTATTTATCCCATTTGGTATCTATACAAAACATGATGTTATAAAACCAAAAAGAGAGTTCTTCCCTTCTGGAGCAGACGTGATCTTTTCAGAGATCGATGTAATAGAGCCTGATAAAAATCGCGTGAAATTATCCAACAATAAAATTCTCAACTATGACTATTTGATTGTAGCAACCGGTTCAAAGATTAATCCAGAAGAAACAGAAGGATTACTCGGAGATCACTGGCAAAAAAACATTTTCGATTTTTATACAATTGAAGGTGCTTGTAACCTTGCACATTTTCTTAAGTTTTGGGAGGGAGGAAAACTCGTATTAAATGTCGTTGAAATGCCCATTAAGTGTCCGGTGGCTCCTTTAGAATTTGTTTTCTTGGCAGATTGGTGGTTCACGGAACAGGGTATCCGAGACAAAGTAGATATTGAATATGTAACGCCGCTACCGGGTGCATTTACAAAACCGAAAGCTTCTCAAATCTTAGGGGGTTTCCTTGAGAAAAAAAATATACGCCTTACCGCAGAATTCAATACCGGTCGAGTTGATGGTGAGAATAAAAAAATTATTTCGTGGGATGAAAATGAGATCAATTATGACCTGCTCGTAACTATTCCTACGAATATGGGTGATTCTGTCATCGAACGGTCAGGGATGGGAGATGAATTGAATTTCATTCCCACCGATCCTCACACCTTACAATCAAAAGCACATGAAAATGTGTTCGTAATCGGAGATGCAACTGACTTACCAAGTTCAAAAGCCGGTTCTGTTGCTCACTTCCAAGCGGATATTCTTTTTGAGAATTTCTTGAGTACAATTGAAGGAAGACCATTAAGAGCGAAATTCGACGGACACGCAAATTGTTATATCGAATCCGGTTTTGGTAAAGGAATTTTAATCGACTTCAATTATGATACCGAACCGCTCCCCGGTAAATTTCCTCTCCCCGGTGTAGGACCTTTTTCATTATTAGAAGAAACAAAGATGAACCATTATGGAAAAATGATGTTTCGTTGGATGTATTGGAATCTTTTACTAAAAGGAGCTGAACTCCCCATCGAATCCCAAATGTTAATGGCAGGAAAGAGAGCCTAAAATGGAAGATCAAAGAGTATCAGAACAGCTTCTGGATATTCAAAATCGACTCCAGTCTATCTCTGCTGAACTTGCAGTTATGAAACGTCAGCGCGAAGAAATGCAGGAATTAAAAAATGATCTGACAGTTATTGCAAAAGATGTTTTACAAACAACCGTAGAAGAATTAGAAGACATAGCACCATTTGTACGTACAGGAGATTTTATCCATCTGGTAAAACGTATATTGAGAAATACGAATAATATTACTGCCATGATCTCAAAACTGGAGAGTTTTATTGATTTTGTTGAAGACGGACGTCCTATCGCAAAGGAATTATTCAACGACGGATTAGAAAATCTAGATAAATTGGATCGTGCAGGATATTTTGAATTTATTAAATCTGGAAAAAACATATTAGATATTATTGTTACCAATTTATCTAAAGAAGATGTAGAATTGCTCGCAGAAAGTATTGTGCCAATTTTGGAAATCATAAAAAGTGTTACGAAACCTGAAATACTTGTTCCTCTTAGTAACGCAATAAAAACCACTTTCAATACGGAAGAAGATCAGATCGAAGAATATTCCATATGGAAAATTATGAAAGAGATGAATTCTCCGGAGATGAAAAAGCGAATTGGATTTGCGATGCAATTATTAAAAAATATATCAAACGAAGAAACTAAACAACTAACAGAAAAATAAAAGGAGAATTGTGATGCCTACTCGTGATATTGCAGGAAACACAGTTGATTTTACTGACGATGGTTTTATGACCGATCATACACAGTGGAATAAAGAAGTCGCCGAAACACTTGCGAAAGAAGAAGGAATTGATGCGCTCACAGATCGGCATTTTGACGTTCTTGAATTCATGCGAAAAGAGTTTATTGAAAAAGGAACCGCCCCTTCTATCCGTAAGCTAAACAAACTTAATGTGGTCCCTACGAAAGAATTGTACCAATTATTCCCGGGTGGACCCGCAAAAAAAGCCGCAAAAATTGCAGGTTTAACTAAACCACAAGGATGTATATAAATCATCCCCAATCATTAACAAAGGAGAAATTCATGAGCAATCAACCTGAACCAATCAAGAAAGTCTCGATCATTTGTGCCCAAGGATCTTTAGAGGGTGTTTATCCTGCATTGATTATGGCAAATGGTGCTCGTATGGAAGGAATAGAAGCATCAATTTTCTTCACTTTCTTTGGACTCAATGCGGTCAATAAATCCACAATGAAAAACTTGAAGGTAGCTACTGTCGGGAATCCGGCAATGAATATGGCAATGCCGATGCTTAAGTTCCCGATAACGACTCCCTTCCCAACATTAATGGGAGCTATTCCCGGTGTTTCAAATTTTGCCAGCTGGATGATGAAAAACGAAATGGAAAAACTTGATGTCCCACCAGTTGATGAATTCATTGAGATGATCAGCGATGCAGGTGGAGAGATCTACGCTTGCAAATTAGCGATGGATATGTTCAAACTAACAAAAGATGATCTATGTGAACAGGTAAGCGATGTATTGACAGTGGGAGAATTTTACGAAAAATCTGCCGGTGCTTCGATCATATTTATTTAATATAGAACATAAACGAAATAACGTTATATACAGTAAGTCACCCGGTTACCCGGGTGACTTATTTTTTTAATCCCAACTTGAATGGCAATTTGAGCATGTGTTGTCAAAATTCTCGCCATGGCAAAATAGACAATAGTCGCGACCTTTTTCTCCTCCGGGTCCTGAATGATGACCCCAATCAGCGTGACTACTTGGTTCACTTGTATGGCAAGGATTACACGCAACTTCACTAACACCACCGGAAAAATCATTTTCAATAGTTGGATCCCCGTGACATCGTTGACAATCATCCATACCTCTTTCATCTGAAGCAATTCCATGAAAATTCTCTGAAGATACACTTATCCACTCATTTGCTGCAGGATGACCACTTGGACCGCCTTCATGACATTGATAACAGGAGATGCCACTGCTTCCACCATAATAATTATTCGCATCATTCGGGTCTCCATGACACGATCGACATCCTTCTATACCCACTTCGATAATTTTAGCAACATGAGAATGTTCTGCATCATTATCTAACCATCCGGATGGATGTATAGGTGGTTCATTCTTTTTACTACATCCGGAAATGACGATAATTAAAACCAGACTAAAATACTTAATTGATTTTACCATATTTGACTCTCCTATCATTCCTGGTGGCATCGATAACATGTTGGATCATCATAAACATGACAAGCTTGACAGACATCGATTTCAGTCATTGCAGCGTCACTGTGGATTCCACCTTCCGCTGTGGCCCAATTGTAATAATTATGATCCATCGGCATAACGTTTTGCTCAGTATGACATCTTAAACAATCATCGGTCATATCATGACAGGTTGAGCAATCTTTAAGACCAAATCTTACATCCTGTCCGTGAGCAAGAAGATAATCAGGTGGATGTGATTTAGGTGCATACTGTTGAAGCTGATGGCATTGATCACAACTTGATTCGGTATGACAGAGATGACATGCTTCTCCGCTTGCCGGATTCATATTCATTCCATGAAGTTCAATCCAGGCTAAGTCGTGACTTTTAGGAATAGATTTTGTATGACACGCGCTGCAATCTGAATCTGTCCAAAGTTTTCTTTCATCCTCAGCTTCATCTGTTTCAATGTTTTTATGGCAGATAAAACAATCCTGTTTCGACTGAAGATGGAATTCATGTGAAAAATCAGGACCACTTCGCTTAACGACCATCGGATAAGTTGATGGATCATCCTCATTTGTATGACATAAAGAACATTCTTCATCTATAGCATCTTCATGACATTCAGCACAAACATCTTTTGATGGAAGAAATGCATGATCGTTAATTTCATTCGATTGTTCAATTCCTTCATGGCAATCTGAACAGGCTAATTCTTCTTCCTCAACATGGAACTGATGAGGGAACAGAATTATATCTCTATCCTCTGCGAATAGAATTGAAAATAATAAAATTGAAATCAGTATTTTAAAGTGTCGCATGGATACTCACTCCTCCCCGGCCATCCATTTCATAATATGGATTAATAGCCATTCGTCCAAATAATCTTAGCGAAATAAGTTCGACCGGGCTCCATCCTATCCATCCGTAAAGTCCAATTGCATTTTGCAATTCAGCGATATCACCGTAATCCAACGCATTTATCGAAAGACTTCCACCGTAAGACAATAAACCTTTCAGTTTATTTTGCAATCCGATCATGGTCCCAAACATGGATGTTTCACCAATAAATCCATAAATGAGGGACAATTGAGTTATTCCATATTTTAATGTACTTTTTAAATAAATTGTTTTTTCAGACGTAAATCGTATTCCAATTTGATTCCAAGTTGATAACTTGCCTGTTATTGGAGAATATACATCCATGGCTAAAACCGGAGCGATAGTGGTCGGTTCATTCATCCAAGCCCAGGTTCTATACATATATCTTTTTTGTCTAAAGTTTAATGCTAAACGATGTGTTCCTAACTGATAACCGGCACGGAAACGAAGATAAGATAATTGTGAGTCCGTTAGATTCCATGCAAGAGTATTATTCAAATTTACACCAAATATCTTTGTGGAAAACCCGGTACCAAATGACATCTGTGCATCATCATCTAATCCTTCGATCCAATTGTATAATGAAACTCCGTATTTTGGAGTTCTCTTACTCCATGATCCATATATATTCAGATTTTCTAATAGTTCATCAGATTTAAAATCAGTTTTTTCATCATCAATTTTCACAATAGAAGTGTCGCTAAAATCAGTTGAAGATTTTAATCCACTGAGGATATGAAATGTACCAAATCGCTTTGAAGATACATTAAACTCAATTCCATCAATTCGATTTTGAATGAGGGCATCCCAGTGTTGAATTCGTCCTAGCTTAAGAGTATGTTTTCCAAGATGAATACCAAAGTTAAATGTATGTAACCGTAACGAATTTCTGAGATAGTCATTTTCAGTTCCATATTCACTGAGAGTATTTACAAATAGCTTACCGAACGTTTGTCGATATCCTACTAAAGTTCTCCAATGAGTTTGCTCATTCTGTTCTACCATTCCAATTCTGGGTGTGATTGCAGAAGTGGATAAAAAGACGTCCGGGTTTTTTGCCGGCAAAACGGTGAGAACAATTAGTAGCGATACTATCCAGATCGCAAATGATTTCTTTATTACTGTTTTCATTGTTTTTATTCGCATAATTTTAATTGAAATTTAATAAAAAAAAACGTTCCCCGTCCATACGAACAGGGAACGTTCTAGTATTATATTTTCGTACTAATTATTCACCATAAGGTTTTGGCCATTTATGACCTGGGAGTTCACTCCAATACATTGCGTTAAAACCAAACTTAATTGATTTAACATCGTAACCTAAAACGGTTAAATAAGCACAAGCAGTAGCAGCTGTTTGTCCTGTATAGCAGTAGAAAATATTTGTACCGTCAGGATCAAAAGAAGACAAATTACCATCGGTGGTCAAAGTTCCAGGAGTCACTTGATAGGCTCCTACAATATGACCATGGCCAAGATAATCTTCTATTGGCCAATAGTTGATAACATTATATACTGAAGGATCAGCAATAACATTTGCAGCGGTAGTTAAAGTTGGCCAAGCAGCAATTGCAGCTTCAATACGTGCGTCAAGAATCTCTTCTGCAGTATCAAATCCAGTACTTAATTCAGGGTAATCGAACTCCGGTAAAGGAGCTGATTCGGTAGTAACCAGATCATCTGCAAAAGCATCAGAACAGTTACCTGTCCACGAATCCAATGTTTCATCGTGCATGCTCATCCCAAATTTCATGACATAAGCTTCATATCCTTTTAATCTAAGCAACATGTGACCAAACGATGCAGTTTGACCACTATAACAGGTAACCAATATCGGTTTTGTTGCGGTTTCTGCATGAGTCCACATATCGCTAAGTGTAGTATTTACGGCTCCGTCAATTGGATTTGGTGTTGCATCAAATGCATCAGCCGCACGAAGATCAAGAACTAAGTAATCATCTAGATTTACTGATCCCTCTGTCATAATCCAACTTCCTAAGTTGTTCATATAACCACCATCTTCACCTTCAAGATATTCTACTAGTACATCAAATTCATTGATCTCATCCTCTTCGCTACATCCAAACATGGTAAACATCATGCTTACTGAGAGAAGAAAAACGATCCATTTTGTTATTTTCATTTTACGTTTCCTTTTTGTTATTCAGGTTTATGGTTCCTGGAAAATAGGGATCCAGGATGACGGTAGATCATCGTCTACCGTGACTTTATCATTTGCTCCTGTTTCTGATTCTAAAAGATCACTTCTAAACAGGAACCTTGAAGTATTAACTGCACGGATTGAATCCGGAACATTTGTGCTTAGATGACAATTAATTCCACAGGATTCGCCTTCATTAAATCTAGTTTGTGTAGTATACTTTCTAATGTTATGTGGGCTGGTATATTCCCAATTAGGACGTTGACTTTCATCGTTCATATTGATTATTTCACCCCAGTCAACAAATGTGCTGTCATCTACCGGGATATGTCTGACTGCAATATATTCACCCTTATGTAAATCGGTATCATAGTTCCGTCCAAATTTTATTGCGACACTTCCTAAAGCTCCGGTACCCCCGACATGGCAGCTACTACAATTTTTATACGGTTGAGAGTGACAGATATAACAAGCTAATTCGCCCATATCTCCACCATTGGGCCAATGCATGCTATGAAATGAGTTAGAGGTTGCACTTTCTAAATGGCAACCATCACATGTGGGTAAATCATTAATATGATAGCGGGATTGCGGTGGATTGGTTTCTTCCGTTCCATCACCATGCATATCTTCTGTATGACAATCCCAACATTTAATTCCACTTTGATAATGGACATCTTCTATTCCAGTGATACCACCTGTTAGATCTAGTCCCATCCTCGTTTCATGACAAGCAATACAATTTTCCAACTGATTTACTGCAAACGCATGATTTCTGCGTGTCCCTTGTTCAGCTAATCCCCCGCCTTTACTATTCGGTTTGCTGATATGGCATTCACCACAGGTTGCATGGCATTTAAAACAACCGGATTCCCATCCACTTTGTACCGATTCCGGACAAACATCAAGACTGGCATATCCGGTCCGTTCGGCGACACGGAATTGTTCACCCCAAAGATTTGAGTGCATGCTATGTTCATTACGTGCAACAATATCTGAGTGGCATGGATTACAGGATGCTTCCGGCATTTCTGAAGGATTTCGCATAAATCCTTGCTCAGGATCATGTGCGGTTGAATAATCTGCTGGTTCCTGACCTCCATGGCAATTCACACAACCAATTACGGCATGAATGGGATCTACATCTTTAAACGATGTTTGAAATCTTGAAAGTTCGATATACACTTTTTCATATTCCTGAACCTCAGGAATTAATCCTGCATCTCCTCACGTAGCTCCCGTTATCTTTGGAGATATTCTTTCTGAAGAGTCTTGGATATATGTTTTTAATAATTCTTTATTGGTATGACATCCTTCACATGTTTTTGGATCACCGCTACCGGAGATAGGATTCCCCGGATCACAGGCCATCCAAACAAACATTAAGGTAGTTATTAAAAATGAAATAATCAGTTTCATTTGAGTCTGCATTTGATATCTTTTAATAATTTCAGTTATCGTTTTTAATGACAACATACATATTGTCTAGTTTTCCTGCTTGGCATGCATCACGATAAACATGACAATCACGACACTCAACATCTTTACAAGCATCACAATGATTGTTATTCATTGTCCAACATACGACTTGACTGTTTTTATAGGCAGGGCAATTTTCTCTTTCCTCTTTCGAGCAGGGTTTGAGTTCCCAACAGGGCATTAAAGCCAGTAATAATCGAACACCGGCAATATTCATTTTATGTTTTATAATTTGTTCTCTAAAGCATTCGATCCATTCCATATCTTTATGAGAGTATAATCGTCTTCCTGTTTTGGTTTTATGTGTTACTAGCAATCCCTCTTTTTCATACAAACGTAACGCTTCAGGGGAAATGCCCAATTTTTTCGATGCAAAACCTATGGTCAGCATCGGTTCATAAGGATCGAAACTCATAGTCTTAATTCCATATTTTAGAAAACCTGTATTATATACATGAGGAATATTAAATAATATAATAAATATCTAACAAGATAAATAGACAGTTTTATCTTATTTAGTCGATTAAATCAAATAAAAAAGGGCATTGTACATGCCCTTTTTAAGTCGAATATTAATGAATAGATTAAATACCTAAGTATGCCTCTCTCACATATTCATCCTTTAGTAATTCCTGACCAGTTCCTTCTTTTGTTACTCGACCGTTTTCCAAAACGTATGCACGATGACAAAATGCCAATGTCTGCCTTACATTTTGTTCTACGAGTAAGATGGTAATCCCTTCTTGATTGATCTTTTTCACGATATTGAAGATATCCTGAACCAAGATGGGTGCTAACCCAAGGGATGGCTCATCCAACATCAGGATGGATGGACGTGCCATCAATCCACGAGCAACTGCTGCCATTTGTTGTTCCCCTCCGGACAATGTACCGGCTTGTTGTCTTCTTCTTTCTTTTAATCGAGGAAATAATTCATAGCAATAGTCAATCATTTCATTTCGGTGAGGTTTTGCTCTCTCTGAAATAGAACCCATGACAAGGTTTTCTTCAACTGTCATTTCATTGAAAAGCAGTCTTCCCTCAGGGATGTGAATAATTCCTTGTTCAATGATTTCTTTCGGGTCTGCAGTAGTCAGTTCTACACCATCACATTTTATAGAACCTGAATTCGCTTTCTGAACATTTGAAATCGTTTTTAGAATTGAGGATTTTCCGGCACCGTTCGCCCCAACCAAAACCACAATCTCTTTATCTTTTACTTCAAAAGATATATCCCACAGAACTTGCAAATCACCATAACTCATATGGACATTTTGTACACTAAGCATTTGTCTCGTCTCCCATGGTATAATCGGTTCCTAAATAAGCTTCAATCACTGCCGGATCTTTGGATACTTCTTCCGGTGTGCCTTCGGCAATCGTTGCACCGTGCGCTATGGCATGGATCCGATCGCTGATGGTCATGATCACTTTCATGATATGTTCGACAATGATAATAGTAATGCCTAATTCATCACGTATTTTTTTCATAATATCAATGGCTTCGACCAATTCAGTCGGATTTAATCCGGCTGCAGTTTCATCTAAGAGGAGTAAACTTGGTCTTGTTGCAAGTGCTTTAGCGATCTCTAGCCGTTTTCTTCCTCCAATGGGAAGACTTCCAGCTTTCATCATTGATTCATTTGATAAGTGACAAAATTCCAACACGTCTTTTGCAACTTTTCGAGCACCTTCAAAGGTGCTTTCTCGAGCAAAGGCCCCTGCCATAACATTATCTTCAACCGTCAATCGTTTAAGCGGTTTTACAACCTGAAACGTTCTTCCAATACCCAGTTTGGCTATTTCATATGTTGGAGTATTCGTGATATCATGATCATTAAAAACAATCGTACCTTCGGATACCGGGAAATACGAATTGATCAAATTGAAGATCGTTGTTTTTCCACTACCATTCGGACCGATAAGTCCAAATATTTCACCTTCATTTACCGAAAAGTTCACATGATCTACTGCTGTCAATCCTCCAAAATGTTTTGTGAGGTTATTCACTTCAAATAATGTTTTCATGATGTAGCCCCCGATCCTTTTATCCGTTTTAGTTTATTCTTAATCAAGTCCCAATCACCAACGACACCTCCGGCCATGTAAAGAATAACAACCACAACAAGGGCTCCGAAAACCAAAGCATGTATTCGTGATATCCATGACGGACCTATACCAAACAAACTTGATCTAAATAATTCCTGAACAAACACCATAATAACTGCTCCGACAGGCGGTCCCCAGATTGTTCCTACACCACCTATAATTCCAACTAAAATGGTAATAATTGAAATATGATGTAAAGCAAATACAACCTCTGGGTCTACAAATCCCATGTAAATCATATAAAAAGCACCGGCTGTTCCAGCTAAGAATGCTGATACACCAAGTGAGATATTTTTATAACGGGTTGTATCAATTCCCAACGCTTCAGCCGCTTCCTGATCTTCACGAATTGACAGGAAATAAAATCCCAGTTTACTTTTCATAATCAATTTGACAACAGCCACACTTAAGATCGCAATTCCCAAAATAATAAAATAATATGGGTATTTGCTGATCCAAGTTGTCATGTAAAGAATTCCATTGTGACCATTTGTCAACCATTCCTCTTCTCCAAATACAAGACGTAGGATTTCCCCGGATGCTAACGTTCCGAGTGCAAAATATGGACCTCTCAGACGAAAAACAAGTTTTCCGAGTAGATATCCAAACAGGACCGCCGCAAGTCCACCGGTTACCAATCCCCACCATGGTGAGATTTTCCAATG
The DNA here is from genome assembly GCA_964645915.1 of uncultured bacterium. Taxonomy (GTDB): domain Bacteria; phylum Fidelibacterota; class Marinisomatia; order Marinisomatales; family JACNKV01; genus JACNKV01. Next base: position 31,482 of record CAZYDH010000010.1, on the reverse strand, counting down.
TAGATAGGGTATTGCCGACGCATAAGCTCCAATACCAAAAAATGCTGCATGTCCAAATGACACTTGACCTGTAAATCCTGCCAGTAAGTTCCAAGACGTACCAAGCACAACCCACAACATGATCAAAATCAATATTCCCTGTATATATAGAGATGTATGAAATACGAATGGAATAATGCATGCGATCCCAAGAGCTATCCATTCCATGCGGGTTAATTCTAATTTTTTCAATAATTGTTTCATTGTAATCCCCCTAAATCTTTGTCAATCGTTTTAATCCGCCGGGGATAAACACTAGAACGATCAGGAATATCACTAACCCTACAGCATCTCGATATCCCATGGAGATATAGGTCGCTCCAAAGGTTTCAGCGAGTCCTAAAATCAATCCTCCAAAAATCGCTCCTACGGTTGATCCCAAGCCACCAAGAATAGTGATCACAAATGCTTTAACCGTAAAAATGGGACCCACATCCGGATAAAGATAATAGACCGGGAGTAAAAGGGATCCTGCACCTGCATCGAGAGCACTTCCTATTCCATAGGTCAATATGGTTATCTTTCCGGTATTGATACCCATTAACGCTGCTGCACTTTTATCTTGAGCTGTAGCTCGAACGGACCGCCCCAAATCTGTCTTCATTAAGAACAAAAACAAACCGATGGTTAAAATCAATGCGATAACAAATGCAATGACCAGCGGGGTTGCTAATGAAATATTCCCAATATTAAATGAACCTGTGACATGCTCGGGAGGAGTAATTGATGTTCCAAAAACTGTTTCAGTTGGAGCAATAGATTGAAAGTCACTGGTAAAGATTGCTCGGGCAAGTTCCATAATGACCATTCCCAAACCAACCGTCATTAATACTTGGTTTTCAGGTAGGATTGAATCCTTTTTAATTAATGGGTGTAAAAAATATTTACTTAATCCCTCTGCAAAAATAAATACAATGGGAATTGTTAAAAATATTGCTATATATGGATCAATCCCAAAATATTTCCAAAATATCCATGTAATATACATGGAAACCATTAGGATCTGTCCATGTGCTAAGTTGATAATACCCAGTACGCCCATGATCAGAGTCATCCCAATCCCAATGATGGCGTACAATCCTCCGATAAGCAGACCGGATATCAATGTTTGAATAAACGTTTCCATAGTGTTAACCGATAAGTAATGTTGTGAAAATCGTTAAAGTGAGTTGTGGTTTAACTCAACAATGGTTGAATGATGATCTTGATGAGTATAGATTGAGCCAGACTGATTTATCTGACCCAATCTATACTTCTATTCACATCAACCAATAATTATTTAGCCCACTCTTTTGCCCAATCAACCGGAAATGCATAGTCAGCATTTGCTAGGTTTTTTGGCCAAATAAGTTTTAAGTCGCCGTCAATCCACTGAACAACATATGTTTCCATCTTATTTTGATGAATTTTCTTTCCATATGAAGTGAATTTGACAGGTCCGAAAGCCGTCATCATGTCGGTTTTATCTAAGGCTGCTTTTATTCCTTCAGGATCTAATGTTTTTGCTCTTTCAAGAGCATCTTTTACTACATAAGCAGCCGCATATCCTTCGACACCATGATAATCCGGGGGTGATTTATCTCCAAATTTTGCAACGTAATCGTTGAAATATTTAGTTGCCCCAGGGATCGGAAGTGTTTGATGCCAAAGTGTGGCGGAAACAACTTTCTCTGATGCAACACCGGCATTTTCTTTAAATGCTGGCATCGTGTATCCTGCACCTGCACCGACAAACAGTTCTGGTGATAATTGTAGTTCTTTTGATTGTTTCATCAAAAGTGCAGCATCCATTACGTAAGATATCATATATACGATATCCGGATTGTATTTTTTCACTTCCATCAATAATGGTTTGAAATCCACAGTACCTTCTGTATAAGATTCAACAGCTTTTACATCGAATCCGAGTTTTTCACAGGATTTCTTAAAGCTTCCTGCACCTTTTGTGCCAAATGTGGTGTTTTCATGAAAGATCACAACAGATTTTGGTTTTACAACATTCGTTAAGAATCCTTCTAATCCTGAGGAGTATTCAGAAACAGGTGGATTTAACCGATAAATATAAAATTTATCACTATCAGCAGTTGATAAGCCAAAATCCTCAGGTTGAGTGATCTTATCTACCGAACCGGTACAAATCAGGAACGGTGTCCGATACTTTTGAGCGACTTGTGCGGCAGCAAAAGTAACAGAAGAACTATATCCTCCACTGACTAATGGGACTTTATCTACAGATATCAGTTTTTCAATTCCCATACGTCCAACATCCGGTTTTCCTGTATCATCTTCATACACAAACTTAAGTGGACGTCCATTGATACCACCGGCTGCATTAATTTCATCCTTGGCCATTTCAAAAGAATTCTTTTCCATTTCACCAAATTTGGCTTTTGAACCTGTTAGCGGTAACAAAATACCAATTTTAATTGGACCAGCTTCCTTTTTACCACAGCCGGAGAATGAACCGAATAACACCAATAGTGAAAGACTAATAATGAGTATTCTTTTCATAACTTTACCTCCTTGAAATAGACCATTGAGAGCATAAAAATTGTTATCTTATGCTCTCAATGGTCAATGATTTTGATTATTTAAATTTGAATTCCGTAGTTAGTTCAAATTTAGAACGACTATAATCTTTCGTTCCTTCAACCGCATCTGTTGCAATTCGAACAGTTGGTTTTAAGCTAAACTCACCTTTATCGGATTTATACACAACATACTTGTAATGTGCCCAAATATAAGAGTAATCATGAGTATCTGCTCCATCCCATTCCATTTTGGCCATATCATACCAGAAAAGTAATGATCCCGGACCAACTTTTCCTGACAGTTTAACTCTCATAGTATTACCGGTGTATTTGCTGGTTCCTTCAACTTGTTGACTGGTCATAAAGAAAGATACCGCAGGGGAAAAACCGGCTAATTTAGGACCGGTTACATTTGCTCCGTAAGTCATTGGAGCCGCTTCACCTTCATTCGCCATTGTGTAGAGTAACCAAGGAGCTACAGATATTCCAGCAACTTTAACTCCATAGTTGAACATTAGTGTATACTGATCTTTAGCTTCTGCTACATCACCTTCCAAAGGCTCAGTAGATTGAGTCACATTATTATCAACAGAAACCAATGCATTTAATTTTCCCGGACCTAGTTTATAGTATCCGCTGAAACCATGAAAAGCATTGTTGTTAAAGATCAACCATGGAATATCCACTACTTTTGTAGGATAGAAATGGAGATCCAATGCAGGATTACTATAACCACTTAATGGAAGTAATCCTAGTGCAAATCCAAAGGCATCTTTTTTTAATCCGTAATAAAGTTCCATGAAACTCAGAGCACCGCGTCCTGCAGATGGCAGCGAAGAACCACTGGGAGTAGTACCTGTGCCAAATTTTCCGGTCCAATATGCTACACCATTTGTTCCCAATTTCGTATTAAAATACCATCCATCACCGATCGTAGCTTTGATGTTTAATCTTGCACGATACATATAGTAATTGTTTACTGTTTTGCTTCCGTATTCTCCGTTGTCTTTTACATCCATCCTTGGACGAACACGAGCATCGCCAGAGATCACGATATCAGCTAAAGCGATCGAGACCATACTGGTCAGCATTAATGTAACAATGAGTAATTTCCTCATTCTTAACCTCCTATTGTTTGATTTGATTCCATATGTTATTTGGAATTTTCTGTTTTTTACCTTTTATAGTAATATATGCTATAAACAGCAAATATTATGCCAAAGTTTAACCAATCGGATTGTTCCGACAAAGAATCTTATATATACATTTTCTTGAATAGGTTTCATTATGAAATAAACATTTCAAAATGAAACCCTTTAGGCGTATATTTCAATGTTCTTTAAGTTAAGAAATACTACATGAATCATAATTGCGATCAATATATCAATTTATCTAAGAGATGTAAATGTCCATCCAATCAGTAAAACCCTACTACTCTATTAATAATAAACTACTGATTTATTTTGGTTCTATATTCCTCATTTTAATTTTATTTGGGTATTTTACTATCCATGCTTTTGAGACAACACTTGAGTCAAAACGTCTACATGAATTAAAATCCGAAACGAAAAATCTGACTCAATTTTTATCTGAATATGACCCGTCAGAATCATTAGCAAATACTGAAAAATTATTATTGGATTATCGTATTCGAACGAATCCAATCGATGTATTTATCACAAATAAAGATTCAGAAATCATCTATAGTTTAAAACCCATTTCAGAATTTCATTCCCCGGAAATATTAAAAAAACAATTCTCAACCGAAATAAATCAGACCGGTACAGATACATTAATCTGTTATGAGAATATCAATTCAGGGAATATTAAAATTGGCTCTGTTACAAGCCTTTTTTCAATCGAGGAAATCCGTTTGCATGTTTCAGACGATCTACGAACTGCTAAAACCGTTATGGGCGGTGGATTGATCTTCTTTTTACTCACAGCTACCATCGCATTACGGTTAATACAACAATCGATTATTTCTCCTCTAAAAATCATGGCTTTGAACATTCAAGAAGTTGCAGAAGATAATTTAAACACCCGGATGGATCTGGTTCGCAAAGATGAATTTGGACATATATCAAAAATCTTTAATGAAATGGTTGAGCGACTCCGAAAGAACAGACAGGTTATCAAGCAGTTTAATATTGAATTAGCTTCCAGAGTTCAGTCTGAAGTCGCTAAGTCATTGGATTTGGAGAAGAAAGTATCTCGCAACCAACGTTTAACTTCCTTGGGACGTTTAGTCTCTAATGTCGCACATGAGTTGAATAATCCATTAAATACGATATTAATGTCCTCCAAATTGTTGGAAGAGGACATAGAAAAGAAGCAAAATCTACAAAATGTAGAACGAATAATACGAAATACAAACCGAGCAATTTCACTGATCAAAGATTTAACCGAGTATTCATGGTTAATGCCAATCAAACCTGAACTGATGCCGTTACAACCTATTTTAATCAAAACTCAAGAAGTGTTTTTACCTCGTTGTAAACGACAGAACATCCAAGTCAAATTACAATACCGATCCAAAATTAAAAAGATTCCCTTGGTGGTAAAAAACATTGAACGGGTATTTGTTAATATTTTACAAAACTCCATCGATGCAATAGACACGGATGGTAGAATAAATATCACGGTCACCGATGATACCAAAATGATGAGATTAGATTTTCAAGATACCGGTCCAGGAATCAACCCAAAAAATATTGATCGTATATATGAACCATTTTACTCGACTAAAGAACAGGGTACCGGTATCGGTCTGTTCCTAAGTTACGAGATTGTCATGAATCACGGTGGAGATATTCAGATCAATAATATTATCGATCCACGCAGTCGTCTTGTTTGCGGGACTCAGGTTATAGTATTACTGCCAATCACCCCCACCACTAACACGAAATAAAGCTTATGAACACCCAAGAAAATCCTATTGTACTGGTTGTTGATGATGAACGAGACATTCTTGAAACGATCAAACAAACATTAGAAAAAGATGGTTATCAGGTCATTACGACCACAAATCCATACTCTGCTTTATCCATCGTTGATGAACAACCCATCCGATTGGTAATCACTGATTTAAAAATGCAACCGATGAATGGGTTGGATTTAATCTCTAGAATCCAGGAAAAACAAACTCAAGTAGAATTCATTTTAATCACTGCATTTTCTTCATATGAATCTGCTGTTACAGCCTTAAAGTATGGTGTACATGACTATCTTGAGAAACCCTTCTCTCCAAATGAATTGCGGTTAGTTGTACGAAATTGTGTTGAAAAGATTCGACTTAACCAAGAAAATAAGATTCTTAAACAACACATTAACCTAAACCACAAAAATTCTAAATTGATAGGAATTAGTGATGCTTATCAATCCATTGTGAATTTTATTAATCAGGTTAGTCACACGGATTCAACTGTATTACTTTTGGGAGAAAGCGGAACTGGGAAAGAATTAGTTGCTAACGAAATTCATTTGAGAAGCAAACGATATCAGGAAGCCTTCATTGCACGGAACTGTGCAGCTATTCCCATTCACTTGATTGAAAGTGAATTATTTGGGCATGAAATTGGAGCATTCACCGATGCGGTGAAATTAAAACGAGGTAGTTTTGAGCTTGCAAATAAGGGGACAATTTTCCTGGATGAGATTAGCGAAATGAGCATGGACATGCAGGCCAAATTACTTCGAGTAATGGAGCTAAGGGAATTCACCAGAGTCGGAGGTGAAAATACGGTTCATTCTGATTTCCGTATTATCACAGCAACAAACAAATCATTAAAAACGTTAATAAAAAATAAAGCATTTCGCGAAGATCTTTATTATCGACTAAATATCCTGGAATTTCATATTCCACCCTTAAGAGAGCGGGTTGAGGATATCCCTCTTTTAGCAGATTACTTCCTACGACAATTTTCTAAAGAACAAAATAAGCCGGCGTTCTCGCTTACACCGGAAGCCTCAAAATGGTTGCAAAGCCTTCCATGGAATGGGAACATCAGAGAATTAAGAAATGCGATGGAAAGAATTACAATATTAAGTAATGATCCATTGATTGAAATTGAGCATCTGGATTTTTTAGCTCTTAATCCAAATGATCCCGTTGCTTTATTTGATGATGTGGTAAATCTGAAAGATTTCGAATCTAAATATATTCAATTTGTTCTTAATAAATACAAGGGTAATCGCGCAAAAACCGCAAAAGTACTTGGTATCGGGACTACAACTCTTTGGCGAAAATTATCAAATGAAAACGAAACGACAGAGTCAAATCATAACTAAAAATCAACAACATTTGTGGAGCCAGACGGGATCGAACCGACGACCTCTTGAATGCCATTCAAGCGCTCTCCCAACTGAGCTATGGCCCCATATCTTCATTTAAAAAGCCTACAAATTTAATTCAATTTGTTCACTCAGCACAATAGTTTGCCTGATTCAATAAAACTCTTTTAAGCAAGATTATTCCTACTCTGCATGAAACTCTTTAGCTTATTCTCTTAAAACTCATTTATACAGAACTTTGCACTATATCTTATCAAGATTTATGAAAAGTGCTATTGAATAAACCTGTGAAGACAAGTGAGTTTTGTTAAGATTTTTCTCGTCGAGAAATTGTTTTTTTTTGCTTTTCAATTTGCCCTTTATTTTATCAATGAATAGATTCAACCTATCAGCGAAGCGAATAAACACTAAATACCCACAATGAAGGGTCCAAAACGCTTGATAAATCATTAATAATTACGGTAAAAAGTATATTCTATTTATAGAGGAAAACGTACATGGCAGAAGCGATCGAACTTGATTTCTCAACCGGGAAATCTGTTCAGCGGGAAATTGATCCAAGGGTAAAAGAATCCCTGCTAACATTACAGATAGAAAATGACGAAGAGACTCTTGAAGTTGAGCAGGAATATTCCATCGAAAAATATTATGGAAATGATCCTTTAGGTGCTGATGTCTTAAAAAATAAATATTTAGCTCCCGGTGAAACCAATCCAAGTGATTTATGGTCGCGTCAAGCAATTGCTATTTCCTCTGTTGAAAAAACCCAACGTTTACAAAAAACATGGGAAGCAAAATTTTATTCCGTTTTAGAAGATTTTAAATTTGTCCCCGGTGGACGTATCATGCACGGAGCCGGTCGAAACGACATCACAACCACTTTGAATAATTGTTATGTTGTTGCCATTAAAGATGACTCCATTCGTTCAATTTATCAAACCATAAATGAAGAAGCATTGACCTATAAATATGGTGGGGGTTGCGGACATGATCTATCTGTATTAAGACCCGGTGGAGATGCAATTCATGGAACCGGAGGAGAGTCATGCGGTCCGACCGGATTTATGAATCTCTTTAGCGAGAATACAAACACGATTGCCCAACATGGTCGTCGTGGAGCTAATATGCAAACCCTTCGGGTTGATCATCCTGATATCGAGAAATTTATCAAAATTAAAACCGGTGATCCCAACCGAATCAAATATTCTAACATATCCGTTTTACTGACAGATGCGTTTATGAACGCTGTAAAAAAAGATGAAGACTTTGATCTGACTTGGGACAAGAAAATTTATAAAACCATAAAAGCAAAAGAACTTTGGAATTTGATCATTCATCATGCTCATGCAAGTGCTGAACCCGGTCTGCTATTTTGGGATACAATGAAAGAGTATCATAATGCAGAATACTGTAGCCCCCTTGTATCTACAAATCCGTGCGCAGAGCAGCCCTTACCGGATGGCGGGTGTTGTAACCTTGGATCGGTAAATTTGGAACGGTTTGTAGATGATAATGGCAACTTTATGGTGGAAGAATTTAAAAACACTGTTTCGGTTGGGGTTCGATTCCTTGATAATGTGGTTGATTACAATTTAGATCGTCATGCTCTTAAGAGTCAGAAAAAGAATGCTAAAAATGATCGTCGTATTGGTTTAGGTGTTCTTGGTCTGGGAGATATGCTTGTGAAAATGGGAATTCGCTATGACAGCGAAGATGCTTTACAGACCGTCGATCAAATTATGCAGATCTTTCGAGATACGGCTTATGAAAGCAGCATCAAACTAGCCAAATCGAAAGGAAGGTTCCCGAATTTTGATAGCAGTGAATATATGAAAAGCAAGTTTATCAAATCGTTGCCCAAAGATATTCGAGATCAGATTCTAAAAAATGGAATCCGGAATGCTACATTGACCACTGTTCCGCCAACCGGTAGTGGAGCGATAGTTGCTCGGGTTTCATCAGGGATTGAACCGATCTTTGCTACAAGTTATATGCGCCGTGTAAAAAAGAACGAAGGCTATGGTAACGAATTTGAAGAGTATAAGGTTTATCATCCCATCATTAAAAAATTATTTGGTGATGATTCGAACCTACCGGATCATGTCGTTACCGCTCATAATATCGATCCGTTTTTCAGAGTAAAAATGCAGGGGATATTGCAAAAGCACATTGACAGCTCTATTTCCTCTACCGTCAATTTACCCCAAGATATAACGAAAGAAACCGTTGGCGACATTTACTTAGCCGCTTATGAAGCCGGATTAAAAGGGATCACCGTCTATAGAGAAGGTTCCCGTGAAGGAATCCTCATAACAGAAAAGAAAACGTCTGAAGAAAAAGAGAAAATACAACCTGTTGTTTCTGAGGAATCCACCAAACGTACACCAAGGATTCGTCCAATTGTTACAAAGGGTGTCACAAGACGGATACGAACAGGGGAAGGAACACTTTATATTACAATCAATGAAGACCAAGATGGTTTATGTGAAGTTTTTACTACGATTGGTAAAGCCGGTGGTAATGCCGCAGCTCAGTCAGAAGCTATTAGTCGATTAATCTCATTAAGTCTTCGCTCCGGAATCAGTCCCGATGCTGTAATTAAGCAATTAAAAGGAATTAGCGGTCCAAATCCAACTTGGGAAGATGGGCGACTCATTCTATCGACTCCTGATGCAATCGGAAAAGCATTAGATGACTATTTGACTCATCGCGGAAATATTGATCAGAATGAAGAAACAAAACAAACTGCCCCATTTACGATGGCAAATGAAATTGATACACAAACATCAGAAGTAAAAGATTTTACCTTTAAAAGTATTTCTACCTGTCCCGATTGTGGGGGTCCGGTTCAACATGAAGCCGGATGTGTTACATGCCCGGGTTGCGGATTCTCAAAATGTGAATAACCTATAAAAACAAAAAAGCCCCAAACGGGGCTTTTTTATTATCTGACTTATATCTTCTTATACTTCTAAAATTTCTTTTTCTTTAATGTCCTGATCCTTATTTAAAATATCTACGTATTTATCAGTAAGTTCTTGAACTTCCTTTTCAGACCGTTTAATTTCATCTTCAGATATATGCTCCGATTCCTGAGCATTTTTCAACTGATGATTGGCATCACGTCTAACATTTCTTATAGCAATGCGTCCCTCTTCAGTGAGTTGATGAACGAATCGAATTAATTCTTTACGTCTTTCCTCTGATAACGGAGGAATCGGGATCATAATAGCTGTTCCGTTATTGGTTGGAGTTAGACCTAAGTTATATTCTAATATTGCTTTTTCTAAAACGGGGATTAGTGTTTTCTCATAGGGTTGTATCGTGATTAACCGCGGTTCAGGTACCGATATATTCGATACTTGATTTATGGGTGTCATCGTACCGTAATAATCAATTTGTATTCCATTGAATATTTCCGGATTAGCTCGACCGGTTCTTATTTTTGCTAATTCTGCACGCGTATGAACTACCGCTTGCTCCATTCGATGTTCGGCATCAAGTAAAATCTCGTCAATCATTTGGTTTACTCCCGTATTAATGTTCCGAGTTTACTGCCGAATATGATACGTTTCAAGTCTCCTGGTTTGGAAATATTAAAAACTTGAATGGGGAGTGAGTTCTCCATACACAGAGTAATAGCGGTCATATCCATGACTCGAAGGTTTTTCTGAAGAACATTTTGATAAGACACTGTATTATATTTCTTAGCATCGGTAAATTTCATTGGATCTTTATCAAAAACGCCATCCACCTTAGTTCCTTTTAAAACAATCTCAGCTTCTAATTCATTTGCGCGTAATGCTGCTGCTGAATCGGTACTAAAGAATGGATTTCCGGTACCCCCGGCCACAATGACGACTCTTCCTTTTTCAAGATGACGCAGTGCTCTACGACGAATATAGGGTTCTGCAATCTGTGCAACAGATATTGCGGATAGGGTTCGGGTTTCACAGCCTTTTTTCTCTAATGCGTCTTGAACAGCAATCGCATTCATGACTGTAGCCAACATCCCTAAATAATCTCCGGTTACTCGGGACATTCCTTGTTCAGAAGCATTTATGCCACGAAAAATATTTCCGGCACCTATAATTAATCCAATTTGTATTCCGGCATCGGCAATGGTTTTGACTTCTTCAGCCAAATATTCTGCACGTTCCGGTTGAATGCCAAAGCCCTGTTCACCGGCGAGAACTTCCCCACTTAATTTTAAGAGGACCCGCCTGTAAACAGGGCTTTTCATTTTATTTTTGTTAACCGTGTTAGCCTTCTTCGCCTACCGCAAATCGCGTAAAGCGATTTACCGTGATATTTTCACCAAGGGTTGCAATTGTTTCGGTAACGAGATCTTTCACTTTTTTATCAGGATCTTTAATAAATGTTTGTTCAAGTAAACAATTTTCCTGATAAAATTTATTCAAACGTCCTACGACCATTTTTTCAATAATATTGTCAGGTTTGCCCGAAGATTTAGCTTGGTCAGTATAAATATCTTTTTCACGAGCGATAACATTTTCAGGAACATTATCTTTAGAAACGGAGATGGGATTAGTTGCTGCGACTTGCATCGCAATATCGTGAGCCAGGTTTTTAAAATCATCTGTTTTAGCTACAAAATCTGTCTCACATCCAACTTCGAGTAACACGCCTAAACGTCCGCCATGATGAATATAAGAGAAGATCAAACCTTCTTTTGCAACTCTGCTTCCCTTTTTTTCTGCTTTTGCAATCCCTGATTTTCTCAAAAAATCAATCGCTTTTTCTAATTCACCATTGGATTCCTGTAAAGCTTTTTTACAATCCATCATTCCTGCGCCGGTTTTGTCGCGCAATTGTTTTACTAATTTTGCATCAATGGTCATTTTTTACTTTCTTCGGTCTTCTTTTTAGTCGTTGCAGTTTTTTTTGTTTTTGTTTCAGAGGTTTTTTTCGTACCAGTCTTTTTCGGTGTTGCTTTTTTTGCAGCAGGTTTCTTCTTTTCCTTAACCTCTTCTTTTTTTTCAGTAGTTTTTTTTGTTTCAGTTTTTTTCGTTGCTTTCTTTTTAGGAGCTAGTTTCTTCTCTTCTTCTTTTTCTTCAGCTTTTACTTCTTCTTTAGCAACTTCAAGTACAGGTTCTGCATCCGGGGTAGCTTCGGTTTCTTTAACTGTTTCCTTTTTAGCTGATGCTTCAACAACTACTTCTTCAATCTTTTTCTCTTCTGCTTTTTCAGCTTTCTTGTTCTCTTTTTCCACAAGTTTCGCAGCTTTTTCTTCAGTGATCGTTTCAATAACTGCATCAGCAAGTGCTGAAACAATTAATTGAATAGTACGAATAGAATCATCATTAGCCGGAATCGGATAATCAATCGGTCTGGGATCGGAATTAGAATCGACAATTGATATAACCGGAATGTCTAATCTTTTTGCTTCAAGTACTGCAGTTGATTCAAATTCTGAATCGACAATTACTACCGCATTGGGTAAGCGTCGCATATCTTTAATTCCTCTATGCTGGTCAGAAAGTTTAATTCTTTCTCTTTGAAGCATCTGGAGTTCTTTTTTCGTTAGATTTTCATAAATCGGAGAACTCTCTTTTTCGAGTAACTGTAGACGTTTAATACTTTTCTTGATTGTTGTGAAATTTGTCAGAGTACCACCGAGCCATCTTTCTACCACGTAAAACATTCCGCAACGATCTGCTTCTTGCTGGATGATATCTTTCGCTTGCTTCTTTGTTCCGACAAAAAGGATCTCACCTTTTTTACGAACGATATCTTTAATAAAGTTCTGAGCTTTTTCTAAGCCGGTAAGTGTTGTTTCCAAATTAATGATATGTACACCATTACGTTCCATAAGTACATATGGTTTAAAATTTGGATTCCACTTGCGAGTCACATGCCCAAAATGTGCACCGGTACTGAGTAGGTCTTCAAATGTAACTTTTGCCATAATTTTACCGTTTTGAGAATTGGAAGCGTTTTCGGGCACCGGGTTGACCATATTTCTTTCGTTCAACTTTTCTAGAATCTCTGGTCAAAAATCCAGCTGCTTTTAACGAAGCTTTATAATCTTCATTCACCTGAATAAGTGCACGTGAAATACCAAGACGGATTGCACCAGTTTGACCGGTCAGCCCACCGCCTTTTACATTCGCAACAATAGAGTAACTGCTTGAAGCATCCACCAGATCCAGCGGTTGCATCACATCAATAGCAAGACTCTCTCTGCAAAGATAATCTTTAAATTCTTTTCCGTTAATTGTAAACGATCCGTCACCCGGAGTTAAATAAACTCTAGCAACGGATACTTTACGACGTCCGGTTCCATAGAATGTTGCCTTTGTCATTTAAGCTCCAATAATTTTGGGGTTTGTGCCTGATGAGGATGATCAGGACCTACGTAGACTTTCAAGTGTTTGAATAATTCACGTCCTAGCCGATTATGAGGGAGCATTCCTTTTACGGCATATTCAACTACTCTTTCAGGGAAGGTTTTTTTCAGATGTTTAAAATCAACTTCTGAGTCTCCACCCGGATATCCACTATGTTTAAAATATGTTTTTTGTGTTTCTTTATTGCCGGTAACACGAATCTTTTCAGCATTTATCACCACGACAAAATCTCCCATATTCATATGAGGAGTGAAGGTCGGTTTATGCTTACCGCGAATTATTTGTGCAATTTTACTGGCAAAGCGACCAAGGGTTTGACCTTCTGCGTCAACGACCCACCAATCGCGTTTTATCTCTGATTCTTTTATTGATCTTGTTTTCATAATTTCCACTTCGAAAATAGCCTGTGAAAATAGCACATCTCATTAATCAGTGTCAATAATTTATCATGAACAAAGTATAATAATTAATTCAACCGATTAGATGATATAAAAAATCCGCAGCGCTCAGTAAATAGAACCCTGCGGATTTTTATTTGAATTAAACTGAATTACCCGTCTATTTTTGAAATATTTCCTTTTGATAGGGTGATCTCCGGTTTTCCTACCAGTTCACGTCCAATATACGGAGAGTTTTTTGATCTTGAGTAAATATCATCTGTTGAAAATGTCCACTCTTTTTCAGCATCCAATACGACCAACTCTGCTTCCTGTCCAACTTTGAAGAGATCTTTTTCAAATCCCATGATCGCACGAGGTTTAACCGTCATTGCTTCTATCAAGGTCTCAAGAGAAAGACCCGACTCTTTAACCATAACTTTATTCACTGCACCAAAACAGCTTTCCAGTCCGATCATACCGAAGGGAGCTAAATCAAATGTTTTCTCTTTATCTTCTATAGTATGTGGTGCATGATCCGTCGCAATACAATCAATCGTCCCATCTTTTAACCCTGCAATCAAAGCTTTATTATCCTCAACAGACCGTATCGGGGGAGCTACTTTTAGATTTGTATTGTAGGTGACTAAATCTGCATCAGTAAAATATAGATGATGCGGAGATACTTCTGCCGTGACCGGAACACCTTTTTCTTTTGCAAAACGAATATGCTCGACTGCCTTTTTCGTGCTTGTATGTGGAACATGTAGTGTTGATTCTGAAACTTTAGCAATTTCAATATCTCGGTTCACCATAGTGGATTCTGCAACATCCGGGTTCCCCGGTAATCCTAATCGAGTAGAGAATGGTCCTTCGTGCATAACACCTTCATTCCGAAGACCAACATCCTCTGAGTGATTGATGATCGGTACATTTAACATGTTACTGTAATCGAGGGCTAAACGCATTACTTTTGCATCCATGATCGGAACTCCGTCATCACTGAACGCAACCGCACCATTTTGTTTCATGGCTTCCATTTCGGTTATTTCTGTTCCTTTTTGACCTTTAGTAACTGCTCCGATCGGATGAATATGCACGGGTAGAGGTTCTGCTTTCTCAACCGTATATCGAATCGTTTCAGGAGAATCTAATGGAGGATTTGTATTCGGCATTACACAGACACGAGTAAACCCACCTGCTAATGCTGCTTCTGCTCCGGTAGCGAGAGTTTCTTTGTCCTCCCGTCCCGGTTCTCTGAAATGAACATGGATATCACAGAGTCCATGTGTGACCACTTTCCCGGTACAGTCAATCTCAACGGCAGATGCGTTTGGTTTCACATCACCTACACCGGCAATTTTTCCTTGTTCAATTAACACATCCCCTGTGAAGGATTTTTTCTTCAACGGATCAATAATAGTTCCGTTTTTTAATACCAATTGTTCTGGCTGTTTAGATATTTTCATTTTCTTCCTTTGGAATTAGTAAAGTTTTAAAATTATTCAATCGGTTTTCCGCCTAACAGCAGGTATAATATCGCCATTCGGGATGCAACGCCATTTAGCACCTGATCCAGTATGATGGCTTGCTTTCCATCTGCAACCGCACTGTCAATTTCTGTTCCACGATTCATCGGTCCGGGATGCATTACAACGATCTCCTTATCATGTTTTGCTAACCGCTCAGATGTAATACCAAATACATTGCGATACTCACGGATCGATGGAAATAGACCAATCCCCATCCGTTCCATCTGAATTCTCAAAACATTCACCGCATCTGCCCAATCCAGAACTTCATCCACATCATAAGAAATATTAACACCTAATTCCTGAATATTTGGTGGGATCAATGTTGGAGGTCCACAAAGGATCACTTCTGCACCCATGGTCACTAATCCATGGATATTACTTAAAGCTACACGACTGTGAGAGATATCTCCGATAATACCAACTTTGAGTCCTTTAAGTTTTCCAAATTTTTCCCGTAAAGACATCATGTCAAGTATGGCCTGTGTCGGATGTTCGTGCGTTCCATCACCGGCATTGATCACGATTGCATCTACATGCTTGGTCATGTGTAATGATGCACCCGGCGAAGGATGACGCATTACAATTGCATCAATTTTCATTGCCTCAATATTTTGAGCCGTATCTTTAAAACTTTCGCCTTTCTTCAAACTACTGGTTGAAGCAGAAAAATTAACCGTATCTGCGCTGAGTCGTTTTTGTGCTAACTCAAAACTAATTCTGGTTCTTGTGGAGTTTTCATAAAATAGATTGACGATGGTCTTCCCTTGCAAAGATGGAACTTTCTTGATCGGTCTGTCTAATACTTCACGGAACACAAAAGCGGTATCAAGGATTGTTTGAATATCTTCGGCAGGATATCCTTCCAGCCCTAGTAAATGTCTGTGTGTTAACATTATGAGTCCTCCGAATAAATTCTTAATTCTACCACGTCTTTTCCATCCACTTCTTTTAAAAGAACATTTACATGCTGCCCGTCATGAGTTGGAATGTTTTTCCCGACAAAATCTGCTTTGATCGGCATTTCTCTGTGTCCACGATCAACCAAAACTGCCAATTGAATGACAGCAGGCCTTCCATAGGATAATAATGCTTCAATTGCTGCTCGGATCGTACGTCCGGTGTAAAGCACGTCGTCGATAAGCACAACGGTTTTACCATCGATCGATTCCGGAAGATTTGTTCCACCCACCTGCGGTACAACCAATCGGTCACGGAAATCATCCCGATGAAAACTGATATCTACTGATCCAATCGGAACTTCAGTTTCTGAATGTTCGTTCATAATAACTTGAATACGTTTTGCCAAAGGTTCTCCTCTGGTTTGGATCCCGACCAAAACAATTTTTTCTGTCCCTTGATTATGTTCCATTATTTCATGAGACAGTCGTGTAATCGACCGAGAGATCGATGCGGAATCCATAAAAAGTTTGATTTTTGATGGTGACATTCGTCCTCCTTTTTTTGTTAAAAAAAACCTCCTGCAGGCAGATGATCCCTTTTTCGGGACCTCGCATTGCGGAGGTTACATCCTGCCCTTTCCTTCTCTCTGGAATGGTTTAAAGGGTCATTCCGGACGTGAATTTACATTTAATTCAGCATAGAATAAAACGGAATAATCAGCGGTTTTTCACTAAAATCACCCGTTAAGTTTAGATAGAATAAATTCTGCTTGAGATTCTATTGCGGATGCGTTGGGAAGCTCTACTGTGAGATCGATCTTCTCCTTGCGAAACCACTGAAACTGACGTTTAGCATATTGACGGGTCCGTAATACAATCTCATCCTCTAACTCCTCCAAAGTGAATTCACCTTTTAGATATCGAATAATTTCCCGATATCCGATAGAATCCAAAGGATGTATGGGTTGGTTTGGATATTTATTCTGAATATTCTGAACTTCTTCTATCCATCCGTCTCTCAGCATTTGTTGAGTACGATTTCGAATTCGTTTTTCCAAAGTCTCCATGTCTGATTCAATGAGTACAGTAAATAAATTGAGTTTAGGGGACGTGGAACTTTGTTGTTGCGAAAAATGTTCGGTTGGAGATTGTCTTGTTATTTCAAATATTTCCAAAGCTCGGATCAAACGTTTTTTATTATTCGGATGCACAATCTCTGCGTAATCTGGGTCAATCTTTTTCAACCGTTCCAACAATACTTCTCCACCTTTCAATTCATATTCTTGCTCAAGCATGGATCGAATACGTTTATCACTAACACTTCCTTCAAAGATCCCTTTGGTGATCGCTCGGTAGTATAAACCTGCACCGCCACAGATAATCGGAGTATTCCCTCTTTCACAAATTTCATCAATAGTTCTGATCAATAGTTTTGCATACTCACCTGCAGTGATCTCTTCAGTCAACGGTTTATACCCAATCAAATGATGAGGAATGTTTTCTTGCTCTTCAACTGTAGGTTGAGCAGTCCCAATTGGAATATCTTCGTAGATCTGTCTGGAGTCTAACCCGATCACTTCTCCATTGAGTTTTTTTGCAACTGCAATAGCCAATCCCGTTTTACCGGAAGCGGTGGGTCCAACTATGGTTAATATAGACTTCATGTCATTTGTCATTGATTTTATATCATTCTGTTAGTAATATAACATAAGGAATTTAAGATATATGAAATATTACACACACAGTATAACACTCGATATTTTGTATTATTGTGCAAATATGCAGTATAGTAAGTAATTAACTAACATTGTATAACATATGTTGGCAAATCCCGTTACTGCTTCTGATAGGATAGAAATAAAGTATTTAT
This sequence comes from uncultured bacterium, assembly GCA_964645915.1. GTDB lineage: Bacteria > Fidelibacterota > Marinisomatia > Marinisomatales > JACNKV01 > JACNKV01. The sequence goes on along the minus strand of CAZYDH010000010.1, from coordinate 13,567 downwards.
AGATAAAATATGTTTAAATTAACATAAAAGAATCCCAAAGAAATAAATATGATCGACCATGTGATAATTCACGTAAGTAATATTGAAAAAAGTAAAGACTTTTATGCTTCCGCTTTAGCCCCATTACATTACAAAGTTCTTACAAAATTGCCAGATGCTATTGGGATGGGAGCCACGAACAATCCAGCTCAGAATAAAGATCCGGGAGGTGATTTTTGGATAAGACAAGGGACACCAAATCCACCGTTTACTCATATCGCGTTTATCGCACAAAACAGAAAAGAAGTAGATGAGTTTTACAATCGAGCCTTATTAGCAGGTGGTAAAGATAACGGAGCTCCCGGGATTCGAAGTCACTATCATGCCAACTATTATGCTGCATTTGTTTTAGACCCTGATGGTTATAATATAGAGACCGTTTGTCACCTATCGAAATAAATGTTACTAACCGGCATCCATATACTATTAACCTATAAATGTAATCTAGAATGTGATCATTGTTTCTTGTATTCAGGTCCAAAAGCAAAAGGGACATTTACTATTGAGCAGATACAAAAATTATTAGAAGACGCAAAGAAGGTCGGAACGGTAGAGTGGATCTTTTTTGAAGGGGGAGAGCCATTTCTCTACTATTCTTTGTTACTTGAAGGAATCCAAATTGCCAAAAAGATGGGATTCCAAGTTGGTATTGTCACCAATGCATACCCGTTAACCACCAAAGAAAAAGCTGAACGATGGCTTAATCCTTTAGCTGAGTTAAATATCGATTCACTTAGTATCAGCGATGATACTTTTCATTTCGGTAAGAAGAGAAACACTCCTTCAAAGATCGCTCTTAAGACTGCTGAAAAATTGGGAATCCCAACGTCTACAATCTGTATTCAAAAACCGTTTATTGAAGCCAAGCCCGGTGAAGGATTAGATAAAGGAGAACCTGTTATCGGTGGTGGTGCAATGTTCAAGGGAAGAGCTGTTGAAACATTAACTCAAGAATTACCTCAAAGGCGAAGTGAAACTTTAATCGAGTGTCCACATGAGGATTTACAATCACCATCAAGAGTTCACATTGACAGTTATGGGTATGTTCAAATTTGTCAAGGGATCAGTATCGGGAATATTTGGGAAAAATCTCTATCAGAATTGGTTGCGGACTATGAAGTTAACTCGCACCCTATTTGCGAACCTCTCAATAAAAACGGACCATTTCAGTTAGCAAGTCAATATAAAATCAATCACGAATCTGAATATGTGGACGAATGCCATTTTTGTTATCTGATCCGGCGAGATTTACTCGACAGATTTCCGAAGCATCTCGCACCAAAACAGGTTTATGGTTATTGATCGATTGTGAAAAAATCCTGTTTCAATTGACTCATAATTGAGTTTTTACCTGTCGATCGTATAAAACCTTGAAATATCTCTCCGTTTGATCAAAAAGAGTACGGATTCTGAATTCTTATCTTTTTTCATTTCTTTTTCAAATTCTCGAAAGGTTCGAATCCGTTTGGTTCCAACTCGAGTGATAACATCTCCTTGACGCAAACCTTCTTTCTCTGCTTCACTTCCTTGTTTTATATTGATGATCAAAACACCTTCTGCATCATCTAACTGATATTGCTCCCTGTCGCTAGACGTAATTTCTTTAACTGTAATTCCAAGAGATTCATTATCCGATTGCTCAGCAAAGACGTCGGTTTCTTTATCCTTTAATTCTTCAAGAGTCACCGTTAGTTTTTTCGTTTTACCATCACGGATAATCGTCACTTTCTCTTTAGTTAATGGCGGTGTGGAACTCACAACATTCTTTAATTGTGAAGGGTCTTCTATCGGTTCATCTCCAAATTGGATGATAACATCTCCCTCTTCAAATCCGGCTTTTTCAGCAGGACTGTCATCAACAATGCTACTAACCAATGCACCGTCTCTAGTATCCAGATCAAGAGCTTTTGCTACATCATCATTGACCTCCTGAATATACACACCAAGCCAAGCTCTCACGACGTACCCTTTTTCGATAAGGTCGTTCATTACTTTTTTCACCATATTCGCAGGGATCGCAAACCCAACTCCACGATTTGCTTTTTCATATCCACCCGTCGCGATGGCAGTATTAATACCAATCAATTCTCCGGACATATTTAATAACGCACCTCCACTATTCCCCGGATTGATTGCTGCATCAGTTTGGATAAAATTCTCATAATGATCCCCGGTAAATACATTACTTCTTCCTAAGGCACTGATAATTCCGGTGGTGACCGTATGACTTAAATTCTCTGAAAACGGACTCCCAACAGCCATCACCCATTCACCGACACGTACTTCATCCGAATCACCGATTGGGAGTGCAGTTAGGTCATCAGCATCAATTTTTAAAACGGCAATATCCGTTTTGGGGTCCTTTCCAATCACTTCTGCTTTAAAAATCCGTTTATCCATCAATTTGATATTGATCTTTTCTGCTTTATCAATTACATGATTATTGGTAATGACATATCCTTCTTTTGCATTGACGATCACACCGGAACCCAGTGCCTGTCCTCTAAACTTTTGCTGTGGATTATTTCTCGGAAAAAGACCAAATTGATCAAAAGGAAATCCTCTGTGAAACGAGTTCATTTCCATCACTGTTTCTGTCATAATGGTTACAACCGCAGGATTTGATTTTTCTGCAACATCGGCTAAAACATTACTGAACTGCTCAACGATTGAATTCTGAGCAGAGGTAATAGAAACAGACGCAATAACTAAAACACAAATAATAAATTTTTTCACGGATAATTCCTTTCAATTATTTTTCATTTTTTATGCCGGTTTTTCCAAAAAGTTTCATAGATATAAATAAAAAATCCTCTTAACAGAAAAAGACCGTTAAGAGGATTAAAATTGTTAGTGACTAATGGTTAAAAACCTTTTTGAAAACTAAATATCCATCGATTAGGATCGATAGTATCGTTATCCAAGCCCGGCTCACTTAACCAAATTGGAAACTCAACTCTGAGAGTGAACGGATAGCCAACCAAATTCTTTTCAACTCGGAAGCCTACTCCTGCATCTGCTAAAGCATCTCCGTCAAATCCGTTGTCTCCTTGCTCCCATTTGCTTCCCCATAAAAGTGCTGCATCTACAAAGGCAGTAAAATTCAAACTAATCCAAGGAATCGGAGCAGCAATGGACAGATCTAAAGAATTGGTGATCAAACTTTCTGCACCGACATATCCCTGGTTATAATAACCACGTAAATTGGCATCTCCGGGGAGGTGATAATGAGATCGTTCATCAGCAAATCCAAAGAAACTGGACTCATCTCTCAAATAGGATTTATTGAAACAATCTCCCGAACCGGCACCTTCAATTGTGAACCGTTCCTGAGCCGGAACTCCTTTGTTTCCTTCCCAGGAAACTCCAACCAATAATCGATTTGCCACACCGATTATATGGGTGTTTGCACTTAAACGTACTTCAGAGGTTAAACGGCTGAAATCCCAATCTGATACTCCACCCATTGTTGTTGTGAAGTTTGTCAATAAAAGATTGTGATTCATCGGAATGGAGTGAGAGATGAATCCGGCAGTCACTCTACCGGTATCATACAGATTGGTTCGGGCATCTTGCTCGGCGTGGATCGAATAATAACCCAATTCAAATTTATGAATGGGATCAACATTATACTTTTTACTGAACGACTTTTTAAACGATATCGAATTACCTGAAATCCCATTTTCATTGAAGAACTTAAAATTTACAGCTCGGCTACGTCCTTGTATATTCCAACCAATATTATCACTTTTTGTTCCTACCGTCAGTCTCAAGTCAGTCGCTTCATAATATCCGTACTTTCGAGTTAGATTAATACCTGGTGTATATCCGTCAGTTTCATGATAATATAATAAAGGTGAAAACTCTACGACATACGCATCAATGGGGGTGTATTTCATACCGGGTCGTCGCAGCATTCTTTCCGTTTTCATTCTTCCGGTTTGATTATTCCTTCTATCTGCATCCAACGTGAATTTTTCCGGATCGATCATGAGTTTTTTCGGTTTACCGGGAACGATATATGTAAACGTATCCTCAAACCTCCAAAGATGATTGTTCCAACGATTTGTAAAGACTCTTCCATCTTTAAGAGTCGTTTGAATATCCAATGGGAGGAACCGATTTCCTTTTTGTTCTAACTCAACGGAGATCTCCCAATTCCCGTCCTCTGCCTTTTCATAGGACCAATCGGAGATAGCAGCATCAAATCGAGGTGTATTATGCAACCATGGATCAAAGAACCAATCTAACTCTTTTCCGGAGACCTCCTCCATCGTGGAAATGAACCGTTCTTCATTGACATGTTTAAATTTCCATCGGTCAAAATATGTATGCATTGCTTGAATAAATAAAGAATCTCCTAAGACGTATCGAAGTTCTCTCAACATCAATGAAGGTTTTGTGTACGCATTAAATCGATAAACACTTCCACTGTTAAAAAGATAAGACGATCGACTAACGGGTTCGTCCTTTCCACTATCATTAAAACGAATAACACTCCAATGATCGCTGTCTGTTCGAGGAATGTATTTCCAATATTTTCGTTGATATGGTTTATAATAATCAAGACTCATATCCAATCCTGAGGGTGGATAAGTGTCTTCTTTATACCAGCGAGTCACAAATGATGCAAAACCTTCATCCAGCCAGGATTCATCCACTTCATTATTTCCCAGCATTCCATAAAACCAAATATGTCCAATCTCATGGACGATCAACCCTTCACGATTACTTCCATTCATGACCAACATCGGATATTCCATTCCACCTCCACGAGGTCTATCGGTTACCGATACTTGGGGATATGCATAGGTCCCAAATCGTTCAGATAGCCAACCTAATGCTCGCACTGATCGTTCTAAAACAACTTTCGCCCAATCTTCTCCATTTGACTCATTGTACAGTACATGGATATCAATTCCATTCCATTCTCCATGTTCGTATAGAAAGTTATCCGAAGCGATCCATGCAAAGTCATGAACCTGTTCAGCATGAAATGATACCACTCGGCGTTCATCAGCATCCGGTTCTGTTTTGGATGCTTGATACGTTTCTAGCAACTCAGAAAACACTATTGATGTATCGACAGTAACTTCATCCCAACCCGGGTCTCCTTCTGTCACCAATCCGGTAGCACCAACCACATATCCTTTGGGGACGTCCAATGTGACATCAAACGTTCCAAATTCACCATAAAATTCTCCTTCAGCATGAAACGGATCTGCATGCCATCCTTTTTCATCGTAGACAACCAGTTTCGGATACCATTGTGCCATATTATACTGGTCACCGATCCTTCCGGCTCTTTCGATCATTTCACCTGTGTGATGGGTCCAATCCATTTGAATGATCAACGAATCACCCGGGGCAAGTAATTCCGGAAGGTCAGCGGACAAAATAGTATCATCAATTTTGAACTGAGTAGACTTACTACCACTCTTTCCGGTTAATTGAAATAGATGAACTTCAATATTACTTTCATATGGACTGATATCAACCAGCATGGAAGCAATTCTACCCAAACGACCATATTTTTCATTGAATTCACGATATTTAACCGATCCTTCTTGGAATGCATTTGGGTAAAGATGCATATACACTTTATCCAAATGATCCGGAGAATTATTTACATAGATAATTGAGGAAATTCCTTTGACATCTTGTTTGGCAGTGTCCAGTTCAATGTCCATTGTGTAATGAACAAACTGTTGCCAATATGACTCAGCCGGACTTATTGATATTAGTAAAAGAAAAAAGGATGTTGCAAACTTTAGAACGGATGATCTATTCATGACCTAAATATAAGGTTTTAGATCATTATAAAAAACTTGTTCAGATCGTGGCCCGATATACATTTTCACAATATAGCCATCTCGATCAATAATAAATGATGTCGGAACACCTGTGATCGGTTGATTAACTGCCTTTCCATATTTCATTGCAGTCATTTGAGTTTCTTGTCCATCGATATCTGTCAGAATAGGATAATTCATTTTATTCTGCTTTACAAATGTTTGTACATCTTTCAATGCGCCCGAGTTTAGTGTAACTCCGACGATCTCCAATCCGTCTTTATTATATTTATCATATAGTTTAATAAAGTCAGGGATTTCTTTCCGACAGGGAGGGCACCAAGTTGCCCAAAAGTTTAAAAGGATGACCTTCCCTTTCAAATCATTGAGTGAAACAATATCGCCATTCAGTGTTGCCAGAGTAAAGTCCGGTGCTAAGACGGCATTTGCAGGTCTTGGTGGTTGTGGTTTTTTAACTTCTTTTGCTGTCGTATTCTTGGATTTATCCCCACTTTCACAACTTTCTGCGAAAAGTAAGCCGGCAATCGCAAACGTAATTATCCCTGTTAATTTTAATATTTTCATGATCATCCTAATCTATATGATGTTATAATCCAGAATCTAAGAACTTCACAAATTCATTAATATCTCTCGTCAGACCGGGGAATTCAGCGATTACTTCATCTTCCGGAGTTAAGATGACATAGTACGGTAAAGCGGCTGTACCAAATCGATCAATCTCATATTGTTGCTTTTCGCGATAGTTATCACCACCATCGGTAAATAATTGGACCAAAACAAAGTGCTCAAATTTTTCTTTCACACGCGGATCAGTAAACACATTTGCTTCCATCCATCGGCAATTTGTACAGGTGTATCCGGTAAAGTCAACGAAGACAGGTTTTTGTACCCTGTTTGCCTCATTTAGTCCTTCATCCAAATTGGTGATCCAATGATGTGATTCTTGGGCAGATCCATTGGTAAGAACTCCTCCTGTTTCTAATTCTACTTTAGGAGGTAAATACGAGTAGATCAGCCCGTGGATAGGACGCCCCAACAGTCCGGTTCCAAGGTACAAAGCAAAGGATAAAAAGAACATACTGATTAACATTCGTGGGATACTGATCGTCTCTAATGGAGAGTCATGCGGTAAGCGTATTTTTCCAATTAAATAGATACCTGTTAAAAGCGACAGGACTGTCCAAACAATCAATACCACATTATGTGTGAAAAATCCCCAACCCCAAACTAGATCGGTATTGCTCAAGAACTTAAAAGCTGCTGCAAATTCCAAAAATCCCATGACAACTTTTACAGAGTTCAGCCATCCACCGGATTTCGGCATTTTTGCAAGATATTGAGGAAAGAGTGCTAAGAAGAAGAACGGTGTGGCAAATGCCGTTGCAAAAATGATCATCCCTAATGCAGGCCAAAACCACTGACCTTGAGCAGCCGCGACTAATAGTAGACCTAAAAATTGAACGGTACAAGTAAATGAAGTTAATGTAAAGGTCAAAGCCATGAACAGGATACCAATATATCCTCCACGACTTTCATTTTTTACTGAAGCCTGACGTAAAAATTGTGGTAATTGAATCTCATACATGCCAAATAATGAGAGGGCAAAATAAATAAATAATCCACCGATAAATAAATTTATCCAAGGATTCGCGGCAATCTGGTTCGCACCTGATGCCCCGATAAATGCTGCAAGTAACAATCCCAAGATCGCAAATGTAATAATAATACCCAACGCATAAACTGTGGCCTGTTTGACAGGATTTCTTCCTTCAATCTCTCCTTGATGAGTGAAAAATGAAACCGTGATCGGAATCATGGGAAAGACACATGGCGTAAGAAGAGCTAAAAATCCCATAGACAAAGATAGAAGTACAAAGGACCAAAATCCTTTTGCTATTGCTTCATCCAAATTAATAAGATCAGAAGAGTTTCCGTCAGAACTTAAGATCATGTGTTCCTTACGAGGTTCACCGGGTTCAATAGTTACGATTGCTTGTTCAGAAACCTCTTTTGGCGGGTAACACATCATATCGTTACATGCTTGGTAACCTACAATAACATCCAAATTGATATCCCCGGGATCGAGGTTCGATTTTAACAATACAGGAACAGTAAAGTTGATTTTTCCTTCATGGTATGGCGTTACAAGCTCAAATCCTTCATCATATTTAACGATTGGAGCCGGTTCTTTTACAAGTCCAACTTTGGCGACGGATTCACCTCTTACCTTAATCGAAGATGGAATCGGTCCTTCAGGAACATTATGTATTGCATAAATATGCCAGCCCGGATCCATTTGAGTAGTGACCGTTACATTCACCACTTCACCGGTTCTGACGGATTCATCTACAGCCACATTTACTGTAACTACATCTTTGAATTGTGCGTGAAGTTGGACAGAGATAAATCCAACGAAAAATAAGATCACTTTTTGAAACATGTTCATGTTTTACTCTACTTGATGTTTATTTGATGTCTATAAAGGCGAAAAGTAACAGTTTTATTCAGCGGATACAAACCATTCTTTCAATCTGGTTAACAACCCGGACTTTTCGGTTATTATTGTTTTAAGTTGCGGAATTGAGTCTATTGCAGCTTTATGACCGTTTGTTAAAATCGTATCAAACTGATCGAACTGAGACCAGTGAAATCCTTCTACATCCGGTCGGATGACAAAATCTGCTCCGGAAACGTCTTTCTCAGTGAGAATATTGTACGTTATTTCCTCACTCCTTTGTAAAATGTTATAGATATTCAATTCGGTTACTTTTGAACGAATCCGTTTGATGATATCAACGGCTACGGAAATATCTACTTCTCCTTTTAAAAGCGGAAGAGGATTAGGAAGCACAACTCCTCCATCTACCATCAATTTTTCCCCGACGGTCGTTGGCTCCACATATCCGGGGATTGATCCACTCTGCACAACGGCTTCCAGCAAATCACCTGAGGAATAAATGATCACTTCTCCGGTGTGTAAATTGGTAGCAGTTACCTTCAATGGAATCTTCAATTCTTCAAATGTTTTTACCGGGAGAAGATAATTAAAAGCCGCTTTTAGTTTCTCTTTTCGTAAAATAGAGGATCGATTCAAGGACATAACAATGATAAATTGATCCCTAACTTTTTTTGCTAACTGTCCAAAAGGAGAATGAGGGTCTTGGTCTTTTACCATCCGAAGTGTTCCCAAGGATTCAAACTCCTCACTTCTCATGAAATCCCTAAATCTATTTTCAATCCACACCGGATCGAGTGTCGCGGCGTACATCGCTCCGATCACTGCTCCGGCACTGGTTCCTACAATTTGATCAAATCGTATCCCGGATGCATGAAGAGCGTGTAAAACTCCAATATGTGCAGCTCCTCGAGCACCCCCTCCGCCCAGAGCTAATCCTATTGTTGGTTTTTTCATTTTGAGATTATTTCAAGACCTCACTTTTCGGTACAATCTTTACGGTCATTTCAATTTTTTTCTCAGGATTGTCGCGACGATCTCTCGGGACACTAACGATATGATCTATAATGTCAACTCCAAGGACGACATTTCCAAAAATGGAATATTTTCCATCTAACCAGTTAGGATCTCCGACACAGATGAAAAATTGACTTCCTGCGCTATTCGGATCAGAGGAACGTGCCATGGATAATGTCCCTCGTCGGTGAGAAAGTGAATCACTAAATTCAGCAGGGATTCCCCAAGATTCAGGATTATCTTCTTCACCAATTTCAAAATATTTCGCGGAATGACCACCCATACCGTCATTTGATCGATCATCATCTTTTGAGTTCGGGTCACCGCCTTGGATCATAAATCCCGGTATCACACGATGAAAGGTCGTCCCATCAAAAAATCCATTCTGTGCATGTAATTTAAAACTTTCGACATGTTTGGGAGCTATTTCTTCATAAAATTCGATCACCATATCGCCATAAACGGTAGAGATCACTCCAACTTCAATTTCTTTTTCACAACTCATTACCATTACTCCTATTACTAAAATCATCCATTTTTTCATAATTATATTCCTTCTACTATCTACTATTTAAAATTTATGTATTTCCTCTACTGCCCGGTTTGGTCGTTGGAATCGCTGCTAATTCTTTCGGAACTTCTTCCGGCGCATAACTCACCACTTTTTGTTGAAGGACAGCAAATTGATTTTCATGACATTGAACCGTTCCATTGCTTCTATCTACAACCACACCGGCACCCACCACGTCTGCGCCATTTGCTTTCATCAAATTGATGACTTCAAGCATTGAACCTCCGGTTGTGATCACATCTTCAACTACCAGAACTTTTTCACCCGGTTTTACTTCAAATCCACGTCGAAGTTTCATCAAACCTTCTTTACGTTCGGCGAATAAGGTTCTCACATCCAAAATTCGACCGACTTCCGTTCCAAGTACCACGCCACCAATTGCAGGAGAGATGACAAAATCAATCTCTTCATCTTGGAAATGATTTACGATCATCTCTGAAAAGAGGGTAAGATATTTTGGATACTGTAGTACTTTTGCACATTGAAAGTAGGTCGAACTATGACGACCGGATGTCAGAACGAAATGTCCTTCTAATAATGCTTCGGTTGAACGAAATATGTTTAATAGTTCATCACGATTCATAGACTTATCTTCCTCATTTTATTTACATAATTCATAGCTGCGTGTCGGATAGATTCTTCACTGTGATCTCCCGCAAATCCGATCCCTCGGGAAACATTGATTAACGCAATTCCATTATCATTTCCGAATTGCATACTTTTTTCCAGATCTCCTCCTTGCGCCCCTATCCCAGGGATTAGCATTGGAAGTTGAGGACTTATTTGACGAATTTGACGAATTTCATCGGGAGCGGTTGCACCTACAACCAGTCCAATATTGTCATTTTTATTTAGCGAGACAGCAAGCTTTGCAACTTCTTCATAGAGTAAGTTTGTGTTCTCAAATCGTTTATCTTGTAATTCCGCTGCTGATGGATTTGATGTTCTACAGAGTAAGAATATTCCTTTTTTCGGATTCTCAATAAATGGAAGGATTGAATCTGATCCCATATACGGACTAACCGTAACGGCATCAAAGCCAAAATGATCAAACAAACTGGTGGCATATTGTTTGGCAGTATTCCCGATATCACCCCGCTTGGCATCTCCGATGATCACAGGATCCTCACCAATATATTCAACGGTTTCTTCAAGCCACTGAAATCCTTTACTTCCCCATCGTTCAAAGAAGGCAAGGTTTGGTTTATAAGCAGCAGCAATATCTCTGGTTGCATCTATGATCTTTTTTGAATGATCTTTTAAATCCTCGAGCTTTACATTTTTCTTATTTATTGTATTGGGATGGATATCCAAACCTACACAAAGATGCGAATTGACAGAGGTAATTCGGTTAAACAGGTATTTATTAAAAGTGTTCATACGTAGAATTTACACGAAATATGAAACGTGATATTACCCGAAAAAACAAATATTCATATAAATTTTCTGCAGACCTAATTAATGCTTCAAATGAACAGACGTACTTAAATTTGGATGATGAAACAGCTTTCTTTAAAAACAGAATCTCCTTCAGAATCTCGGGTAATCGCCTCAAGCGGTGTTTTTCAAATTGAATTGTTAAAACACGTTGGAGAAGATGACTATCCTGGCCTCGTAAAGATCTCTGAACATTTAGTTCCTAAATATGGTAAGAAAGCTCTCTTAACAAAAGCCACCATCCATAAATATTTTAACAAAGCAGGATCACTACCTTTCATCGCTCGATATCGTCGGGAAATCGTCGGCTACATTATCGGGGTCCCATTAGAAGAATTAAGCCACGAACCTTGGGCTCGATTGGATGTCAATTTTGGAAAAGGAAATACCCTTTATACGTATGCCTTTGTTGTGATGTCTCAGTATAAAGGGAATGGATACGCCAAAATGTTAAAAAGAGTTTATTTAAGTTGGGCAAAAAAACGGGGGACGATCCGTTATATTACCGGGCATGTAAAGCTGGGAGTTTCATCCAAATTCAGTGGTGATATTCATATCATCAATCGAGTTGAAAATTGGCAGGGAACCGGCATTACTTTTGAGTATTACAGTCGAGATCTCGGACCGGTGTCCCAACCGCATTTACAGACCAACAATCCACCTTTGGTTAGTCGAACAAAAACGTAATTATTTTGTACGACAAAAAGCTCGATAGTACGGAAGTCCGGAAAGGATCAATGCTAATCCGATACCGATATAAAACGGTGCTAATAATATTTTAGGGAAGAACGAAGTGGTTCGTAAAATAATTCCCATCGACATCATCACAAAAACCAATATATAATTTTCCCACGCCTGAAAGGCAAAAATACAAACCGGATCCGGTAGATCATTGATCCGGTCAATATTCTTTTTTGAGATATGTCGAAAACCAAAATACGATATTAAAAGTCCGATGGTCACTCCCAATACAACCAGAACCAAAATGACATTTTGTTCGTACTCAGATATCCATCCTGATGCAAAATTATTCAGCAGCAACCCTACTCCTGTCCATAGGAGTCCGGATATCAAATGAAGCCATCGTTTAGGTACTGAAGGTTTCTTTAGTTGTGTGATGAAGTTCAGTGTTTCAGGAGAGATGATTTGGAAACGATGAGAAAAGGTAAACGGCATGAGTTCAATGACGGAAATCCGCCATTGAACTCATATCTTCAGGTTATTAATTCTCTTCTTTTAAGAAACCAAGAGAGAAAAATAGTGCAGTTAAAAATAAGAGCGGAGCCAAGATCAGCAGCACAAAGTCCTGTGAGAAGAACAGAAGCTGTTTTCCGGCTTTAAGGAATGCAAGAGCAATTCCACCCAAACTGATTAATGTACCACCGACGGTCACATATACGAATTGGCTAGCAGCTTTTCCGGCTTTAACAGCCAGGATTGGAACGAAGAAAATTGTTAAACCTGCGATCGCATGGAAAATAGGATAAACCACGCTTCCCCAGCCATAACCAGCATAACGAGAAACAGTAATTAATACCACACCTAATACCATCAGATACAGGTAATTTTTAGAATTTGCTTCGTGATATTTTGCCATCAGTCCGGTTGCAAGACTGAATGGAATTAATCCTGCGACTACAGCAACAAAGTTATTTCCCAATGCATCCCAACCTGCAAAAATCAAAATCAATCCTGCAACTAAGAATACAAGAAATGATACGATGTAATAAAGGTTTGAAGTCCCGGTCGTTTCGTCACTTTTTTGTTTTTTTAGAAAATACCAGATCATATACATTAGAACTAATCCGGTTAGTAAAAGTACTATTCGATCAAAAATAGTCATTTTATCTCCTCCTTGTTTGTTTTATTGAATTGCATTGAATCTTTTTCATCCAATGTGCAAATTTTATAGTGCGTAAATCAACATGGCACCAGCCATGTATAAAGAAGCATATTTGAATAATAGAAAGTTCGCTTCCTTTGATGGTTTGAAGATCAATCTTCCTGATAGTATTATCATTATCAGACTTCCAATCCGTAGAGAGATGATACTCGATTGTCCCATATCAAGCAGATAGGCAACCGACAAAATAATTCCAGCAGCGACTACATTGGTAATGGCTATAAAATTCCGTGCGGTGTTAAATCCAAATACATTTGGGAATGTGGGCACTCCTGCAAGTTTATAATCTTCGGAATGGTTCATCGCCAATGTCAAAATATGTGTTGGTATCC
>CAZYDH010000009.1:0-58683 GCA_964645915.1 uncultured bacterium | reverse complement strand
ATCAAGTCTCAACTCAGAAGCTGATCTTATTAAAATAAACATTAAAATACAGAAAAGAAAAAGGGATGGTTCACCATCCCTTTTTTATTATATGGAAAGAAAAAATACTGGATATACTCAAAAAAAAGAGTGAATTTTCCTTACGATATTGCAGGGAAAGACTAAACATTGATACATCGAATATTTAAATTAATCCAACGTTTGTGGCATTCTATTTTGATTGCAAGTCTCTTTTTGATAACCTTGAGTTGCGAATTTGAGAATCCTGCAGACTTTGAAATACCCACTTGGTTTGTAGATATAGAATTCCCTTTGATCCATGATACCTATTATATAGAAGACCTTGTGGACTCTACCATGATCTTTCCTCATGACTCCACCGGACTCCAGTTAATATTTGAAAGCACATTACCTCGAATTGAGGTAGATGATTCATATTTGGAAGTAAACTTTCCCAATGGATATCTGGAAGTACAAGTCCCCAGTACACCTGCAAGTATCGATTATGATATGCCACCATATGTTCTTGATACAACATTTATCATTCCCATAGTCAATTATGGAGCCACCTATTTTGACACCAATGGAAATCCATTCACGTTCCCATCTATAGATGACCGAACGTTAAGTGCCGATGGATGGAACCAACAAATTGCAAACATCTTCAATACGGTTTTTCAACCTGTAGAAATACTTGTTGAAATTTATGATGAAAATGATTTACCCTTACCACAAGATCCAGAGATCATTGATGAAGTGACAGGGTTGGTAATAAGAAATAACCCTTCAAGCTATTTTCAAACAACAGTAAGCAATGTGGGTATTGCCACATCTGTTGACAATGCCAGTATTGAACTCATTACCGGAAATACATTACCTATGAGTGATACATTGGCACAGCATAATAATAATCCATTGATATCATATGATACTCAATCGGTTGAAACGACATCACTGGCAAATTCATTACTGAAAAGTTGGATATCATATAATATGGATCTATCCGTAGGCGTAGCAACAGAGGATGTCGTTGTTACAATCGGTGATTCTGCTTATATTGAGTTGAATATGATTCTGAGTGTTCCCGGAGCGGATAGTGCTGTAGTTCGCATTCTGTCTACAGACATCACTCCTGAATTGGATCCGATATCTTTTCCGTCACAGATTGAAGTATTTAAAGGAGTGTATGAATCCGGTTCGATGATTCCGCCAAACGTGAATAAGTTATCGGTAACAAATCTGCAAAATACCTATCCATTTGATATTGATTTTTATCTCGATTTTAAGAATTTCTTTACCGCAGATAGTGAGGAAATAAAGATTGATACGGTTTTATCTACTAATATTACTCAGCAACATACGTTTGATCTAAAAGGAGATACCGTACGTAGTACATTATATCCGGATTCTCCATTGACTGAGCTTGAGATGGATTTATCAGTGGCTCTATCTGAACAAACTGCCACAGTTCCAATAGACGGAAGCAATATCGGAAGTTTAGGATTGACCATTCGATTCTATGATCAGAAATATGAATCTCTGGAAGCGATGATCGTGGAACCGTTTCCGACAAGAAGTCATATTGTAGATGATATTCCACAGGGGATGAATGGACTCTACTTTACGGATGCGAGTTTAGAATTTGAAATGTTTAACACGGTTTCAGCTCCTATTTCTGTTGATATTGATATCGTAGGCTACCCGCAATTTAATGATTCCATTTTGGTCAATGTAGCCAGTACAATAGACACAACCGGAATTTCGCTATATGATTCATCAAAAACTGTAATCCATTTACACAGAGAAGGAACAACCACCTATTTTTATGCATCACCATTGGATTCACTTCCTTCTGACTCGGTGGTGCAGGTTGCCGAAGAAGGAAAATCTATTGTAGACCTTCTATCAGCCAATCCCGAACGGATGGTGATTACAACCGATGCACGAATAGATGGACGGGTTGTTCTTGAAGGTGGTACGTTTATCCATGGTAATTATATCATCCATGCACCGTTTGAAGTAGAAATGGATGAAATGTATTTTATTCCTGCATCCGCTTCTTACATAGCAGATATGGATCATATAACTCGGAACAGGATTCGGAGTTCTTTATATAATGCAACTCTAAACGCCAATATCTCGAACACAATTCCGGTTGGAGGTAATTTGTCATTACTGTTCTCAAATCAGGAATATTTTCCGCTAAACATAACGACTGAAAAGTTAATAGCGTTAAGAGATACATTGGTCGTTATGGAAGGATGGGACCCAACAACTGAGATTTATGTTGTGAATAATTGTGAGGAATTAAATCCTGCGAATGGTAATTATCATATTTTCAATACGATGGATGATTATACCGATTGTGTTGAAGGAATGAATTACTTAATCAAAAGTACAGGGGTTGGTGTTGATACCGTCTTTGCCTACGTTGATACATTGTGGTATTTCATTTTACCGGATCCAATTTCAGAACAAAGTGACACATCATTTTCTTTTGAAGTAAATACAGATCGCATTCGATTACTAACGGATATTGGAGGACATTTCGTTATGCCACTATTCAATTTAAATGGTACGGATAGTCAATCGGTATACTTGGAACAATCAAATAGTCTTGAAATTCAATCCTCAATTATCGTACAAATCAGCAGTACAGGGATGTTAGATCAACCGGAAGATGAGTTAATTGTTTCTGATCCGAATGGTGGTGAAACCCTTCAAGCCGGTAGTCCGTATATGATCCGTTGGCATACATTAGGAGATATACGAACCGTCTCAGTTGAATGGGGCATTGGAACGACTCCTGAGTGGGCAACGATCAGTTCCGATATTCCAAATAATGACTCATTAAGTTGGACTCCCAGTACATACACAATTTCAGATAGTGTAAGAATTCGAGTTTATGGAGACGGAGTAGAAGATATAAGCGGATGGTATTTTAGTGTCGTAGGTCGTTCTTCTCCTGAAAATCAAGCTCATAATCAGCAACTATTTGGTCGAGGGGATAAAACGAAATGAAGTCTTGGTTATATACATTTGTAATCTTCGTTTGTATCCAAACGGTTGCGATTTCTCAAACAAAACGTGATGCCAGATCCGTGGCTTTAGCCGGTTCTTACACCACGATAGCCGATGGAATTTATTCTATTGGTTACAACCCGGCAATGTTAGCATACCAAAAAGAAAAACCCTTTATGCTTCAATTGGGTGGAATAGACTTTGGTGTTATTAACAATTGGGCTTCTTTGGCAAATTTAAGCAGTCTGAGTGGAGATACACTTTATGCTGATGAAAAGGATCAGTTTTACAAAAATTTTGAAGATAACGGTTTATCTTTCTTTCAAGACTTTCATATGGCTATCCCCGGTTTGAATTATACATCCGGTAATATGGCTTTAACCTCTAATCTTGTCTTAATGAATAACGTTAAAATTCCACCCGGGATTATGAAGCTGCTGTTATATGGAAACGCAAATATCCCCAGTGTAGATGTTACGATGCACTATGAAATGTTAGGAGTAAACGAGATTGGATTTTCTTTTGCGGTTCCGTATAAATATTTTGCGTTTGGTGTGACGATTAAATATTTGCAAGGATTATACTATTTCGGTGCGGATCCTGATTCCAGTTCATCCACTATTGAAAATACCGGAGATAGTATTTACGGAGAAGGAACGTATCTAATGCGACAGGGAGTTGGCGGATATGGTTTAGGGTTGGATATTGGATTTGTGTCTGATGATATCAATGGTTGGAAGTTTGGAGCCTCCATTATCAACGCTATTGGTTCGATTGATTGGAATAAACCCAGTCTTACCAAAGATATCCTTGCCGGGAGTGATAATATTTATGGTACAGATGATGATCTGTGGCATAATTCTTGGGGTGGAACTGCATTAAATGATTCGATGGCCATTTTATATACATATACCATTGATTCGCTGAATGCGACTTCGTTATCGGATGATACCTTATTTTACAGTGAGCAGAGAATCGTTAGAAATTTAGATGAGAATGGAAAGATAAAGACGTTCACAACGAATTATCCTGCGATTTTCAGAATGGGATTATCATATAAAAAAGACCATTACTTGTTTGCATCGGATCTCATTGCGGGGTTTGAGAATCGTTTTTACTCCAGACAAGCATGGAAATGGTCTATAGGACTTGAATACTTAAAGTTTTCATCGATTCCTTTACGAATAGGATTCGGATGGGGTGGATCAGATTTAACCGAACTATCCATGGGATTTGGAGTCCACAAAGGTCCGATTATATTTGATTTTGGATTTGGTTTTAGAAATGGTGTATGGATTCATACAATGAGAGGAATCAATGTTTCCGCGTCTATAGCAATAACAAGTTTCCGCTCACGAAAAGAATCTAAGAAAAATCAATTACCAGAAACGCCAGCAGCACCGCTTCCGGAACCGGTGTCACTTCCTGACGCTGAGTAGAAGTAAAATACCACCCAAAGAAAAGACTATATTTCCCAGCCACGCGGAAATGAATGGGTCCAATATTTCCTTAAATCCTAGAGATTGTCCAAATTTTATAAACGCATAATAAGAAAAAATCACAAAAACACTCATTCCAGCTCCAAAGGAAAGTCCGCCTTTTTGTTTCAAAACGACAAGAGGTAATCCAAAGAGAATAACAATCATGTTGGTAAATGCAAATGAAATTTTAAAATGTCGAGATACTTCCCAATGTGTTGTCTCAACACCATTTTCTTTGAGTAACTCAATTCGTTGAGTTAATTCAGAGAAATTAAGTTCTTCAGGAGATTTAAACTGCTGAGTAATATCTTCAGGAGTGAAATTGAGAGAAAGTAATGTGTCTTGCTCTGAAAGAGAAACCTGAGTTTCTTTCCCTCCGGCTTCAAAAGTTCTTATCGAATAATTATGAAGATTCCAAATTTGTAAACTGTCTACCCACGCCATGGATTTTGCGTCTATTCTTTTAGATAATTCTCCATTATCCAATTCAATAATGTATACCCCTTTTGCAGTCCTTTTGGGAACAGTATATCTTGCTAAGGCAATATGGGTTGTTTCCTTCTTTTGTAGAAAGACATCTGTTAACGAATTTTTTATACGTTTTACAGATTTTCGAGAACGTTTTTTCATATGAGTGCGTTCTATGTCATAACGTTTTTCATTTCCCCAACTGACAAGTTTATTATCAAACTCAAAAGATAGTATACTGATGATAATCCCAATAGATATGAGAGGAATTGCAACTCGGTACAGACTAATCCCTGTCGATTTCATCGCAGTCCATTCATTTCTTTTCACCATTATACCTACGCTAAACACCGTTGCGATCAACGTTGCCATAGGCAATCCGATATTAACAAACCAAGGAATGGTATATCCGTAATAAGAAATGACAAGTGCTATAGGGACATCGTTATCAATAAAGCGGTCCAGATTCTCAAATAGATCCACTATGATAAAAACGGAAATAAACCCGATGAGAGCCATGACCAAAATGGTCACGAACTGTCGGATAAGATAGTGATCTAGTTTACGCATGAAATGAATCGCTGATTTGAATAGGGCAATTTCCGTATTTTATCCTATAATAAACAAACGGGAATCAGGTTTAACAGAAACGAGTCTAAATGAAATCTTTTTATCAATTTCTTGATGAGTCTGCGAGTCAATTTGCGGATTTTATGTGGGGAACCCCACTTTTAGTATTATTAGTCGGTGGAGGAGTGTTCTTCACCATTTATTGTCGTTTTATTCCTTTTCGGTATTTTAAGCACTCAATTCAAATTCTCAGTGGCAAGTATAACAAAGAAGGAGATCCGGGAGATATAACCCATTTTCAAGCGTTATCAAGCGCATTAGCCAGCACGGTCGGTATGGGAAATATATCCGGTGTGGCAGTTGCAATCCATATGGGAGGTCCGGGAGCCTTATTTTGGATGTGGGTGAGTGCGATATTTGGAATGGCTACGAAATTCTTCACATCAACACTAAGCATCTTATATAGAGGGAAAGACGATCGGGGAGATATACAAGGAGGACCCATGTATGTGATTGAAACCGGATTAACACCTCGATTTAGAATTTTGGCCGTGTTATTCAGTATTGCCGGTTTAATCGGTTGTTTATCATTGTTTCAAGCCAATCAGCTAACACAGATCATTCGAGATGAAATTTTCGTTCCGAATGGATATTTTCTTGATTCTGCCATCACAGGCAATTTACTTGTCGGGATCATCGTTGCAGTTTTAGTGGGAATTGTCATAATTGGCGGGATAAAGAGAATTGGATATGTTGCTTCACGTTTAGTTCCATTTATGGTATTAGTCTATATGTTTGCAGGTTTATTGATTATTCTAAAGCATTTTGAAGAAATCCCCACTTTGTTCAGCTTGATTTTAAGTGATGCCTTTTCAGGAAATGCGGTATTAGGCGGAGCGGTAGGCAGCGTGATCATTATGGGGGTACGTCGAGCTGCATTTTCAAATGAAGCAGGTATCGGAACAGAAGCTATGGCCCACGGGGCTGCAAAAACGACTGAACCTGTGAGAGAAGGTCTTGTCGCAATGATCGGACCTTTTATCGATACAATCATTGTCTGTTCAATTACCGGAATTGTCATTTTATCATCAGGATTGTGGCAAGGCGGAGAAGCAAACGGAGTGACGTTAACAACTCAAGCATTTTATCAGGAATTAGGTGACCTTGGTCGATGGTTACTAATGACTGCAGTTATTGTTTTTAGCACTACCACGATGATCGGATATTCCTATTATGGGTGTAAATGTACCGGATATCTCTTCGGAACAAAATGGAAGAAATACTATAATTATTTTTATATCATTGCAATCGTTTTTGGAGCAGTGATATCCATTGATATGGTGATTAATATTTTAGATGGTATGTTTGCTGTAATGGCAATCCCAACGATGATCTCTGCTATTATATTATCACCAAAAGTAATAGAAGAATCAAAAAAATATTTTGCAAAGATATCATAGAATTACACTGAAATGAAACGTAAAGATCTCCTCACAGAAAAACAAAATATCGCTTCGAAAAAGATTGATTCTTGTTCGACAATTGATATACTAAATATCATCAATCAACAAGATAGATCAATTGCAGAAAATGTGTCTAAAATACTTCCTCAAATTAATGATGCTGTAGAGATTGCAGTTGCAACAATTAGAAAAGGAAATCGTATCTTTTATCTTGGTGCTGGTACGAGTGGACGTTTAGGAGTACTGGATGCCGCTGAAATGCCTCCGACATACTCAACTCCAAAAGATTGGTTTCAAGGAATTATTGCAGGAGGGAAGGATGCATTGGTTCGTTCAATTGAAGGTGCAGAAGATCAACCGGAAGATGCTATTCGTGATCTAAAAAATGCTAATTTAAAAAAGGGAGATTATCTCATAGGGATTGCAAGCAGTGGTGCAACTCCTTATGTTGTCTCCGGTTTGAATTATGCAAAGTCTATTGCATGTAAAACCGCTTATATCATTTGTAATCCAAAACCGCTGATCCCTGTAGATGTGGATGTGCTAATTTCGGTAGTTGTCGGACCAGAGATTATCACAGGATCGACAAGGATGAAATCAGGAACTGCTACCAAAATGGTGCTAAATATAATTTCAACTGCAACCATGATCCGATTAGGAAAAGTATATGGAAATCTAATGGTCGATCTTCAGGTAGTGAATGATAAATTGCAGGATAGAGCCATAAGAATTATTGAACAATTAACTGAATTGTCGACTGAAAAAGCTTCAAATGCATTAAAAGATGCAAAGGGTTCGGTTAAAATTGCTTTAGTGATGGTATTACAGAAAGTCAGCAGAACTGAAGCGGAAAAAATGATGAAAAAACACAATGGAAACTTGCGAGCTGTAATAGGAGATATTGATGATTAATTGTAATTTTGCCTTCTGATTTAATAATGAAAATTTCAATTTGATTAAAATAATTATAAGTATGAAGGTGATTTGATGAATATAAATCCATTTATTTTTCGTGAATATGATATCCGAGGGAATGTCGTAGAGGATTTTCCTCCGGAAGTTGTTGAATTATTAGGTAAAGGTTTTGGTACCTATGTCCGCCGAAATGGAGGAAAAGAGATTACCTTAAGTGGAGACGTTCGTCTTACAACCCCAAATTTGATGGCTCAATTTAAAGATGGAGTTCTTTCAACTGGCGTGGATGTAATCGTTTTAGGTTTATTACCAACACCGGCTAATTACTATAGCATGTTCAAACTTGATGTTGATGGAGCTACTCAAATCACAGGGAGTCATAATCCACCTGAATTTAATGGTTTTAAAATGTCGTTATTCAAAAAACCCGTTTTTGGCGATGCGATACGACACATTAAAAACCTGATCGATACAAACGATTTTGAAGAAGGAGAAGGAACAGAGACAAGATATGACATTCGGTCTGAATATATTGATATGCTCGTGGAGAAAATATCTATAGAAAAACCGATGAAAGTGGTTATGGACTGCGGAAACGCAGCGGCTGCATTGATGGCACCGGAAATCTTCAAAAAAATGAATATTGATGTTATGGAGTTATATTGTGATGTTGATGGTAGGTTCCCAAATCATCATCCGGATCCTACTGTTGAAGAAAATTTAGTTGACGTCATTAAATTGATGGAAGAAGGCCACTACGATGTCGGTGTTGCGTTTGATGGTGATGCCGATCGTGTAGGTGTGGTAGATGATAAAGGTGAGATAATTTGGGCCGATCAACTAATGGCACTCTTCCTTCCTGAAATATTATCTAAAGGAGATAAAATTCTTTTTGATGTTAAATGTTCGCAAGCTTTAGAGGATATGATCATTAAATATGGAGGGGAACCGGTCATGTGGAAAACCGGACACTCACTGGTAAAACAAAAAATGGCTGACCTAAAATGCAAATTAGGTGGAGAAATGAGTGGTCATATCTTTTTTGCTGATGATTTTTTTGGTTTCGATGACGCAATTTATGTTGCAGCTAGATTGATACAACTTGTATCCCGTTCTGATCTGAAACTTTCAGAAATTGCTTCAGAAATTCCGAAGTATTATTCTACACCTGAAATGAGATTAGCTTGTGACTCGGATGTTGAAAAATTCCGTATAGCTGAAGAAGCTGCGAAATATTTTTCTGAAAACTATAAATGTAGTACAATTGATGGAGTTCGTATCAAATTTGGTGACGGATGGGGCTTGGTTAGAGCATCGAATACTCAGCCTGTCATTGTCTGTCGTTTTGAAGCAAATACAACAGAACGAATGGAAGAAATTAAAGACTTGGTTTTAACTAAATTACAAACGATTGGACACATCGAACTTGAAACTGGACACTAAATTTCTTGCATATATAAAAGATATCCAAGAATCAACCAACCAAGCGTTACAGAATCTTTCCATTCCGGATGAACCGAAATATCTATATGAACCGGTAAGATACGTTTTAAGAGGTAAAGGTAAACGTCTTCGCCCTATTCTTGTCCATTTAGTCTGTGAGGCTTTCGATGTAAAAAAAGAAGATAAAATTCAAGCAGGATTAGCAGTTGAATTACTACATAATTTTACATTGATCCATGATGATATCATGGATGACGACAACTTTCGTCACGGACAACAAACCATTCATAAAAAATGGGATGAGTCTACGGCAATTCTTGCCGGAGATGGGGTGTATATTTTATCGCAATTCCTGATTGCTAAAGTCAGTGTGAATGTCGTTGAAGCAATGAATATCTTCAACCAAGCAACGTTAACAGTCTGTGAAGGTCAAGCCTTTGATAAAATGTTTGAAAAAAATGAAAATGTAACGCTGAATGAATACTTACAGATGATTGAAAAGAAAACCGGTGTGTTATTGGGTGTTTGCGCTGAATTAGGTGGGGTTTTAAGTAATCAATCTTCAAATGTAAATAACCATTTAAAGAGTTTTGGGATCAATCTTGGAAAAGCATTTCAAATCCAAGATGATATGCTTGAAATATTCTCTGATAAAAATGTCATGGGTAAAAGTCTTGGGAGTGACCTCACTGAAGGTAAGCAAACAGCGTTAACGATCTTTGCCAGAGAAAAACACCCGGAAGAGTGGGTGAAGATAAAAGCAAAAATGATGACCGAAGGAACAGAAAAAGCGGTTCAGATCTTTCGAGATTGGTTTGAGTCACGTAATCTTATTTCAGAGGTAAATTCTTTAATTTCAAAATATGTAGAGATAGCACGAAACGAGATAAATATACTTCCGAAAGAAAAACAACATTATTTAGAACAATTTACAGAATTAGTCTTAAATAGAAAGAATTAAAAATGACTAAATATACGATTAATGATCCTGCTGAGATGGCACAATCTATTTATGAATTTGCTGAGAATATAACGGATGCATTAGAAATAGATCTCTCATCACCCTTAAATGCTGAGTACCCGAGTTTCAGAAATATTTGTATAGCAGGGATGGGAGGTTCCGCAATTGGGGGAGATGTAGTTAACGTTTTAACAAAAGATCAACTGTCAATACCTTTGATTGTTTCACGACATTATGAATTACCAAGTTGGGTATATAACCGTACATTGGTCATTTGTTCTTCGTACTCCGGAAATACAGAAGAGACCTTAGCAGCATTTGAAGATGCCAAGAGAAAAGGTGCTTATATTGTTGGAATCACTACCGGTGGAAAACTTTTAGAAAAATTAACAAATAACCAATACCCGTGTTTAGTAATTCCTTCAGGATTACAACCTCGTGCAGCCATGGCGTTCTCATTTGTTCCGATGTTGAATTTGCTCCATAAATTTAAATTAATCGACCATAAACCCATAGATGAGTTAGATAACGTTATCTCATTGTTAAAAGAAAAACGATTAATTTATTCAGAACAACAAACAGACAATCCTACCTTAAAACTTGCTGAGAAACTTGCTGATAAATTGCCTGTGATCTATGGACAAACAACTACATCAGGAATAGCTGCAATGCGATGGAAAGGACAGATATGTGAGAATGCAAAAATGTTAGCATATCATAATGAACTTCCCGAGCTGAACCATAACGAAATTGTCGGATGGGAAAATAATCAATCGGTTATTGATAAGATCGTATTGGTTTGGTTAAAAGATCATGATGATAACGAACGCGTGAAATATAGACAAACATTTACCGAAAATATCTTGAAAAATGTGACTTTAAATCAAGAAACTGTAAATGTCGACGGCGATACATTGTCTGCGAGATTTTTACATCTGATATATTTTGGTGACTGGGTAAGTTATTGGTGTGCAACAATTCACAAGACAGATCCAAGTCCGGTATATAAAATAGAAAATTTAAAGGGACAATTAGGAAACGTTTAAACTCTGTTAAAGTCAGAGAAGACTATCTAATGCATTTTGAGCAGCGGATTGCTCAGCATCTTTTTTACTGGTTCCAATTCCGGGAGTAAACAATTTATCACCAATTTGCACTTGTATTTCAAAAGTGCGCTGGTGTTCAAGTCCGGTAATCTGACATACTTTGAATTGTGGGTTCTTCAATTTTCGTATGTGGCACAATTCAATCAGTCTTCCTTTATAATTTTTGGATTTCCATGCTTCTTGACGGTGACTCCAAATTGTATTATTGATGAGTTTTTCACAGGGAGGGAGACCTCCATCTAAATAAATTGCTCCGATCAACGCTTCGTAAAGGTTAGCCTGTTGTTTTGTAGCTACTTTCTCTACACGGATATCAACGGATGACTCAATGTGAATATAATCCAGTAAATGAAGGAGTCTTCCCATTGATGACAAAAATTCCTTTTGAACTAATGCAGACCGTTTTTTGGTTAATAGTCCTTCATCTCCTTCAGAAAATTCTTTCATTAAAGATTCACTTACTACTATATCAATAATTGAATCTCCAAGGAACTCTAAACGTTCGTAATTCTTGTTAGGTCTTGGATCGACAGATCGATGGGTAAGGGCTTGTTCTAACAGAAAAGTGTTTTTAAATGAATATCTTATCTGTTTTTCAAGCGCGGAGTATTTGCTTTTTTTAAAAAGAAAACATGTTTGAAGTTTACGCAATACTTTCACGATCATATCATGAAACGATCGTTAATAATCTAAAAGATTCGTTTAATAGATTCGTGTAGATTAACTGTCTCTCCATTTGCGAATACAGATTACACCGTTATGACCACCAAATCCAAATGTATTGGACATAATGACATTTACATCATGTTGTTGGGCTACATTTGGCACATAATCTAAATCACATTCCGGGTCTTGAGTTGTGTAATTGATTGTGGGTGGTACAATTCCATTTTGTATGGATTGAACTGCAGCAATTGCTTCAATACCTCCACTTGCACCTAATAAATGTCCGGTCATTGATTTGGTGGAACTGATCTTAAGGTTTGAAGCATGATCACCGAAAACTTCCTTAATTGCAGCTGTTTCAGTTTTATCATTAAACGGGGTAGACGTCCCATGTGCATTGATATAATCAACTTCGTTTGTTTCTAATCCTGCATCTTCAAGACACCGTTTCATTGCTCGAATAGCACCGGCTCCACCCGGAGCTGGTTGAGTGATATGATGAGCATCATCTGTTGCTCCATACCCGGCTAGTTCAGCAAGGATCGTAGCACCACGTATTTTAGCATGCTCCTCGGTTTCAATAATAAGGATACCTGCACCTTCACCCATGACAAATCCATTCCTGTCTTTATCGAACGGACGACTTGCTCCTTTGGGGTCCTCATTTCTGGTTGATAACGCTTTCATATTTGCGAAACCGGAAATTGTCAAAGGGGTAATACTTGCTTCAGTTCCACCTGTAATGATCATATCTGCATCACCGGCTTGTATCAGTCTTAGTGCCATTCCTATTGCATCCGTTGCAGAAGAACAAGCAGAAACAACTGTTTGGTTTGGTCCTTGACATCCAAATCGAATTGCAACTTGACCTGCAGCGATATTGGCGATCATCTTAGGAACAAATTGTGGCGAGACTCGACGTGGTCCTCGGTTGAGAAGTGCATTGTGTTGCTCTTCTAAAGTTTGAATTCCGCCAACACCGGACCCAAAAATGACGCCAACACGATGAGAATCAATTGAATCCCAATTAATGTTGGCGTGTGTAACTGCTTCTTGTGAAGCTACAAGAGCATAAACTGAAAAATTATCCAATTTACGAATATCTTTTTGGTCCAGGTGTTGAGTTGGATCAAACCCGGATAATTCTCCCGCAATCTTAACGGGGAAATTTTCCGTATCAAAATAGGAAATATGGTCAATACCACTGCGTCCTGCAGTTATTGCATCCCAATATTCAGAAACTGAATTACCGTTTGGTGTTAATGCACCTAATCCGGTAATAACAACACGTGGCTTATCCATAACAATCCTTTATGAGTAGGTGTTTTTAATCTTATTTGCCTTCAACGTATTCGATGACGGCTCCGACAGTAGTCAGTTTTTCTGCATCTTCATCAGGAATTTCAATTCCAAATTCTTCTTCAAGATCCATGATCAACTCGACTGTATCTAAAGAATCGGCACCTAAATCATCAATGAAAGATGCTTCCATTGTAATTTTATCTTCTTCAACTCCAAGTTTGTCCATGACAACTTCTTTTACTTTATCAAATGCTGACATTCGTTTCTCCTTTTTTATTGTGTAACCATACCACCATCGACAGTGAATGTCTGTCCGGTGATGTAATTTGCTTCATCTGAAGCTAAAAATAATGCAGTGTATGCAATATCTTTAGCATTTCCAATTTTTCCGAGAGGAATTTGTTGCATAAGAGCTGTTTTTTGCTCTTCAGTTAATTCATTGGTCATTTCTGTTTCAATGTATCCAGGGGCGATACAATTTGCTGTAATACCTCGAGCGGCAAGTTCTTTTGCGATCGATTTTGTCATCCCGATCATTCCGGCTTTCGAGGCAGCATAATTTATTTGGCCTGCGTTACCGGTAAGACCAACTACAGAGGTGATGTTGATAATTCTACCACATCTCTGTTTCATCATAGGACGAGTGGCTGCTTTCGTACAATTAAATGCACCTTTGAGATTAATATTCAAAACGGAATCCCAATCTTCTTCTGACATACGCATAATGAGTGTATCTCTGGTAATTCCTGCATTGTTTATTAAAATATCAATCCGTCCAGTTTCGCTAATAACGGACTTAAATATCGCTTGAACATTTTCTAAATTTGATACGTCACAAGCAAAAGCGGATGCTTTAAGTCCCATTGCATTGAATTCTGTTGCAATAGCATCGATATCTTTTTGGTTTCTGCTAATAAGAATAACATGGGCACCCGCTTCACCTAATTGTTTGGCAATTGCGTACCCAATTCCTCTAGATGAACCGGTAATGATGGCTGTTTTATTATGCAAATCAAACATTTTTAAAATCACTTATTTGGGTGAATGTTTCCACTCCGGATACGGTTAATGACCGATCAATCCGTCTGACTAAACCTTGAAGAACTCTCCCGGGACCCACTTCAACAAAATGCTGAATACCCATCGAAATCATATTCTGTATCGAAGTACTCCATAAAACCGGGCTCTCTAACTGTTTTATCAGATTATTACGAATATCTGTAACAGCTGTAACGGGTTTAGCCGAAACATTAGAAATAACCGGAAATTTAGACTCCCTAATTTCGATGGAATTTACCATCTCTGCAAGTGATTCTCTTGCTGAAGACATTAAGGGAGAATGAAATGCACCGCTGACATTTAACTCAACCACTTTGCGCGCTCCAAAATCTTTTGCCTTTTCCATTGCTGTATGAATTGCGTTTACTTCACCTGAGATGACAACTTGCCCCGGAGCATTAAAATTAGCAGGAACTACTATTCCAGAATCTTTAGACTCATCACATAGTTCATAGATTTTTGCATCATCTATTCCCATAATAGCTGCCATCGTTCCGGAGTTTTGTTCACCGGAAGTTTGCATACTATCAGCTCTGACTTTAACTAGTTGCAATCCAGTTTCAAAATCAAATGCATCTGCCACAGCAAGTGCTGAATATTCTCCTAAACTATGACCGGCGAGAACAGAAGGGGAGATTCCTTTATCTAATAAAAACTTTCCTAATATGACACTAACTACATAAATAGAGGGCTGAGTATATTTTGTTTGTTTTAAAATGTCTTCGGGACCATTAAATATGATATCACAAAGGTTGATCCCCATAATATCATTAGCTAAAGTAAAGTATTTTTTTCCAAGATCAGTATTTTCATAAAGGTCTAATCCCATCCCTACTTTTTGGGAGGCCTGTCCCGGGAAAATGAATGCATATTTCATGATAGATCTCCCCAACGAATCAGCGTACTTCCCCAAGTAAATCCTGCACCAAATGCTGCTAGCAAGACAAGATCTCCTTCTTGTATAGTTTTATGTTCAACAGCTTCATCTAACCCAATAGGGATTGTAGCGGCAGTTGTGTTTCCAAACTTGTTAATATTCACTAAAACTTGACTTTCATCAATGCCACATCTTTGAGCAGCCGCATCGATAATTCGCTTATTTGCCTGATGTGGAACAAATAATTTAATTTCTTCACCAAGAATATTATGTTTTTTTAATATGTCGGCACTTATATCTGCCATTCCTTTTACTGCAAATTTAAACACGGTTCTGCCATCTTGATGGATATAATGCATACGTTTTTCTACTGTTTCTTGAGAAGATGGGTTAAGACTTCCTCCTGCAGGCATCTGCAGATAATCACCGCCTGAACCATCAATTCGCAGAATTGAATCAATAATACCGCTGTTATTATCGGAAGGTTCTAACATAACTCCACCTGCACCGTCTCCAAATAAAACACATGTATTTCGATCAGTATAATCTACAATGGAACTCATCGTGTCTGCACCAATGACCATTACTTTTTTATATTTACCAGAGGAAATTAAATTGGTACCCGCTTCCAAAGCGTATAAAAATCCTGTACAAGCACCGGAGAGATCATATCCCCACGCATTTTTCGCAGAAATATTGTTCTGAACAAGTGCTGCAGTTGATGGAAAAAGTTTATCAGGTGTGACGGTTGCTATGATAATAACATCTACATCATTAGGATCAGTATCTGAACGTTCTAACAGTTGTTTAGCAACATGAGTGGACATATCTGAGGTTGCTTGTCCTTCTGAAACGATATGTCGTTTTTCAATTCCGGTCCGTGTACGAATCCATTCATCGGATGTGTCGATTATTTTTTCCAGGTCAAAATTTGTTAATACCCTTTCAGGGAGATACCGTGCCGTTGCAGTAATCGTGGCGTTCATTCTCTGGCTCCTAAGTGTTCAGATAGACTTTTTTGAGTATTTTTAATTAGTTCAGTATCAATACATTTTTTTGCAGCAAGGATAGAATTTTTAATTGCTTTTGCACTCGCACTTCCATGCGTGATAATAGAAATACCATTCACACCTAAAAGAGGAGTTCCACCGTGTTCTTCGTAGTCATAACGTTTTTGAAATCGTTTCAGAATAGGTAATAGTAATAAAACTGCGAAGCGATATAAGATATTTTGACCAATCATCGACTTAATTTCTGATGTAAGGGTTTTAATCCAACCTTCAGCAAATTTCAATAATGTATTTCCTACAAATCCGTCACAAACTAAAATATTTGCTTCAGAATCCAACAAGTGTCTTCCTTCAATATTTCCAATGAATTCTGGTAACTCTTGACTGAGTAGTGTGTGGGCTTTTTGATAAAGGTCACTTCCTTTTTCCGGTTCAGCACCAATATTGACCAACCCGATCTTAATATCTTCACCACCTTCAATATGACGGTAGTAATGTGAAGCCATGATTGCAAATTGCATAAGATGATAGGGTTTTACTTCCGGATTAGCTCCCACATCACAAAGGATCTTTCCGCCTTTTACGGTCGGAATGTAAGCACCAAGAGCTGGACGTCGAACACCTTTAATTCTTCCAAATAGTAATAAAGATGTAGCCATAACCGCACCGGTATTACCGGCACTAATAAAACCATCAGCTTTTTTGGATTTGACCAACCGGATACCTGTTACAAGAGAGGAATCAGGTTTAGATTTGATCACGGATGCTCCACGATCTTCCATGGTAACAATTTGTGAAGTCGGATGGATAGAAATTCTAGAAGGGATTTGCTTTGGCAATTCTTTTCGAATAGCCTGTTCATCACCTACTAAAATTAAATGAAGAGAATCAGGAGTTTCAGGAAGAACATCCAAAGCCCCTTGGACTACGGCCATGGGAGCAAAATCTCCTCCCATAGCATCTAAGGCAAGAATCATTAAATAGAGAGGAGTCTATTCTGTTGGTGAAATAACAGGTCTACCTCGATAGTAGCCACAATTTGGACAAGCTCTGTGAGGTATTTTAGAGTGATCGCATTGCGGACAGGTTGTAACCATTACGCTTGCTGATTTATAATGAGTACGACGCTTACGTCCTCTTGCTTTTGACTGTCTTTTCTTTGGTAATGCCATTAATATTTCTCCTAATCTTTCATCAAATGATGTCTTATTTCGAACAACAATTACTTTTTTTCAAAAGTGTCCGAACAGTCACATGATTGATGATTCAAGTTCTTCCCACATTGAACACACAATCCTTTACAATCAGAATTGCATAAACATTTTACCGGTTTTTCTACAAGAATTAGATCATAAATGATCTGATTCAGATCCACAGAATCAGAAATAGGAGGTAAAAATAGTGTATTAACTTCTTCTTTTTCAGAAAAATCAAGTTTTTCAGTAACCCAAAAAGAAACAGGAATTATTTGTTCATCTGGGTATGATTCTAAGCAACGATCACATCTAAAAATAAATGGAACGGTTATCCGACCATTTATTCGATATCCATGCGGAGAGGATTCACTTGTAATCGTACATTGCAAAGTATCCGAAGAAAATTCTATTTCTGGACTGTTTAGAGATTCTACCGGTATTTCAAAAAGCCTATCGGTGAAGCCATTTATTAAATCTGTACGAAATAGCTTCATCTATAGCCTATAAAGGTAGGAATAATATTCATAAAATACAAGAGTATAATTACTAATTGATTGACGTGAACGGTTAGGCTTCTTCGGTCTCTTTTACTGCTGTCTCAGTATCTTCTGTTGACTCTTCATCATTTTCAGATTCTTCATCTTCTTCCAGTTCATCCTCATCTTTTTGTTCAAGAAGATTTTCATCATTTGATTTTTTCTTAAAGATGATAAACATCAACACTTCTCCGACAGATAAAACAGATAAACCATAAGAGAATATTGCGAAAACAAGAAGTAGTAAAAACCCGGTTAAAATATTAGCGGCTGCAGTTTCAGTCCCAGATAAAACCATTGAATTTGAGTAGTAGGGGATAAGATAACCTCCGCCGCTGCAACAACAGTTACTTGCACATGTATTAACCGTAGGCTCAATTTTATCGGCTGCCCACCCCATAATTCTTGTCAACTTTTCACCCATTAGCCAATCCTGTCCAAAAACACAATGGATAAATTGATAGCCAGAAATCCAAAATAATTTCATAATCGATACAGCTAATCCTACGAGTGGAAGAAGAGCTATATGATAAAGAATAAAACGCCAGGGTTGAGACCAAGTTATGGAGTAAGATTGAAAGACTGAACCCATAGTGTCTTCTTCATACGTTGCAACAATTGCTGGAGTATAGATCAATGATATGATGAATACTATACCGGTATAAATAGTAAATATTGCACCGAAGAAGTAGAGTACAAATGGAAGCACAAATAAAAATTCACCAACGTAAGGAATTTTTCCTAATAACGCGGCAAAAATGGCCATTACTAAAAAGAAAACAATGATCAATAAAAGGGAGATGGAAGCAAAGATCACCGGATGCCAATGCTTTTTAACAAATGCTCTTGCATCACCTGATGAGAAAAATTCATCGCCTTTTAATTGTTTATATGTAATTCGGGCTACTGCAGTACATGCAAACGAGATCGCCCAAAACCACAAAAGTATTCCTAACCCATATAATAGCCATGAATACCAGGGTAGAGATAAGCAACAAAGAACCGGAAATAGACCATGTGCATTCCAAATACTTTTTATGCATAATCCGGTCAATCCTAAAGCTGCATAGGATAAAAGAAGGTATAAGATATAACCAATTAAATTAGCATACAGAAATGTCCATATTTTTTTACCGCTTAAAGCCAGGCGTGGTGCGCGAAAAATATCTCGAATATCAAAATAGAGTTTTATGGGATTCATGTGATTCTCCTTGTCTTTAATATATTAGTTTTCTTTTCGAACAAAATCAATCCAAATGGTATAACCAAACTTGGAAGAAATCAGGTTAGAAACATTGACGGCTTCTTTCCGATTTTCATAACTGCCTACTCTCACACGGAACCATATCTCATCCGTTTCTTTAAAGTAAGCTTTTTGAATGTAAGCGTCATATCCATCGTCAATAAGTTTGAGAGCGACTTTTTCAGCTTCTTCAAGCGATTTTGATGACGCAATTTGAATAGTGTATCTATCCTCTAAATAGGGAATAGATGAACCGGGTTTGGGAGCAGATTGTGTCTCCGGTTTTGGTTTAGAAATTTCTTTTACTTCTGAAGATTCGTCAGCAGTAATTTCTGTTTTTAATGTGTCTTCAGGGAATTCTTCATCTAACCAGGATTTAACAGGTTTAGAGGGCTCAGACTCAGGCTCTATTATTGGCTCAGGTTCAATCGGCGTGGATATCGGTAAAGGCTCTTCCATTACTTCTTGGTCTTGAGCTTTTTGTATATCAAATGAGTGTATTTCAGTGAATAACTCATCACCGTATTGACTAACATTGACCTCAATAGTATAAATTCCTTTTGCATCCGGAATAAATGAAAACACTGCAGGGCTTTCCGTTTGAGTAATATCCTTTGTGGTGAGTAGACTTGCATCTGGTTGTCGAAGGATTGTCCATTGAAAATCAAACTGACCATCTTCAGTCATTAGATCAATTGTGATCTCTACAGGAGTACCGACAAACCCAACCGTTCCCTTATCTCCGCATCCGTTAAGGAGCAGAAGAGAGGACACTATAAACAGTCTTGAAGCGAATTTTAACATCAATTTTAACTTATTTCTATTCATTATATAGCTGGAATTTGAGAGTTGATTAAATAAAAATCAATCGAATTTATTGTGCCTGAATCAATTCAGACTGACTGAAAAAGAATCCAATCTCTGAATTAGCATTTTCGTCACTATCGGAACCGTGAACAGCATTCTGTCCTAAACTGGTAGCATAATCTTTTCGGATCGTGCCTTCTGCAGCCTCTTCGGGATTTGTAGCTCCAATTGTTTCGCGCCATGCTTCAACGGCATTATCCTTTTGAAGTGCTAAAACTATACAAGGTCCTGAGGACATAAATTCTGTTAGTTCAGCAAAGAACGGTTTTCCCGTATGCACAGCATAAAATCCTTCTGCTTGTTTTAATGTCATTCGTATTTTTTTTGCTGATAATATCTCAAACCCGGCTTCTAAAATACGGTCATATATTTTTCCTGTGTATTTATTTCTTACAGCATCCGGTTTAATAATAGCAAATGTTCTGTTTCCCATAATTTCCTCAATTATTTATTTAATGCGTTCAGCATTTTATTACCAATTTCAGCCACCGATTCACAAACATCAATACCACATTCTTTTAGAATACGCATTTTTGCTTCAGCGGTATCATCTCCACCGGAAACAATAGCTCCGGCATGTCCCATTCTTCTTCCGGGAGGAGCGGTTTGTCCGGCGATAAAACCTACAACAGGTTTTGTCATATTATCTTTTGCCCAATAGGCAGCTTCTATTTCCATCTGTCCACCAATTTCACCAATGATGACCACACCTTCCGTTTCTGGATCGTTCTCAAACATTTCCAGTAATTCGCGCATGGTTGTTCCGATAATAGGATCTCCACCAATTCCAATTGCTGTTGTCTGCCCTAAACCAACGTCTACTAATTGTCCAATGGCTTCGTAGGTCAATGTCCCGGACTTAGAGACAACTCCGATCGACCCTTTTTTTGTTATAAAACCTGGCATAATTCCAAGTTTACATTCATCCACGGTAATCACTCCAGGACAGTTTGGACCGATTAGCCTTGTTTTATTTAAGTCAACAACGTTTTTTACTGTGACCATATCTTGTACGGGAATTCCTTCAGTGATACACACAACCGTTTCAATTCCTGCTTCAGATGCTTCAATAACGGCTTCAGATGCAAATGAAGGAGGTACAAAGATAATCGAGACGTTTGCATCTGTGGCGATTTTTGCTTCTTCTACAGAATTAAAAACCGGGACTTTACCTTCTATGGCTGTCTGTCCGCCTTTTCCCGGAGTAACTCCTGCAACAACATTGGTACCATAATCTAGCATTTGTGTAGCATGAAATGTTCCTTCGGAGCCGGTTATTCCTTGAACAATAACCTTTGAATCTTTATTGACTAATATTGACATCTATAACTCCTTCCCGATAGCAGCATTCACAACTTTATCTGCAGCTTCTTGCATCGAATCCGCCGGGATGATCGATAACCCGGATTCTGACAGGATTTGTTTTGCTTCAGATGCATTTGTTCCATCTAATCTAACAACAACGGGAACTTTCAGTCCTAGGTCTCTAACGGCTTGAATTACACCATTTGCTACCCGATCACAACGAACGATTCCACCAAAAATATTGATCAGGATGGCTTTGACATTTTTATCTGAAAGAATGATCTTGAATCCATTTTTAACCGTTTCTGCACTTGCAGTTCCTCCTACATCCAAAAAGTTTGCAGGTTCACCACCGGCAAGCTTGATGATATCCATTGTCGCCATCGCCAAGCCCGCTCCGTTTACCATGCAACCAACATTCCCATCGAGTTTGATATAATTTAAGTTGTATTTACCTGCTTCAACCTCGGTGGGATCTTCTTCACTTAAATCTCTTAAAATAGCAATATCTTTTTGACGGAAAAGAGCATTATCATCAAAATTAAATTTTGCATCCAAAGCAATGATCTCTCCGTCTTCGGTTTCTACTAACGGATTAATCTCGACTAATGAAGCATCCGTTCCGCGGTAGCAATCATACATTTTAAGAAAGACCTTTACCGCAGTTTTAAAGGCGTTCCCTTTTAAGTTTAAAGCAAAGGCGAGTTTTCGTGCTTGAAAAGATTTCATACCTAGCAATGGATCTATCCATACTTTAGTAATCTTTTCCGGAGTTTCTTCAGCTACTTTTTCGATATCCATTCCACCTTCAGTAGAAACCATGAAAACATCTTTACATTCTGAACGATCTAATAGAATAGCTACATAGAATTCTTTTGCGATATCCAAGGCTTCGGTTATGTAAACTTTTTGTACAAGTTTACCTTCAGAACCTGTTTGCGGGGTGACAAGATTCATTCCAAGAATTTTGTTTACGTTTTCAATCGCGATTTTGTAATTGGGGGAATATTTTACTCCACCACCTTTTCCGCGACCACCAGCGTGAATTTGTGCTTTTACAACGACTGCATCCGTATCAAATTCACTCTGAACTCGATGAATTATTGTTCTGGCATCTTCGATCTTTTCAAGAGTATGTCCATCTTGGATCGGAACACCATATTTTTTTAATAATTCTTTTCCTTGAAACTCGTGTATTTTCAAACCGCTCTCCCTAGTTAAAATAAAAAACCAGCGTAAAATATTTGAATATTCTACGCTGGTTGAGATTCATTTAATTTGTAAAGGATTCTAAAACGTCAATTAACGTTGGTTTTCCGATCTCCTGAAGATCATAAGTTACCCTTACCGAAGGTTGTTGAATATTGATTATTCTTCGTAAGTCAATTGGAGTACCGATAATGACAACATCACATTCAGTATTGGCAATTGTTGTCTCCAGATCTTTAACCTGTTCATCGCCGTAACCCATTGCCGGAAGTAATTCACCGATCTCAGGATAGTGCTCGAATGTTTCGGTTAATTTACCAACAGTGTATGGACGAGGATCAACAACATCTTCAGCTCCAAATTTTTCTGCAGCAACCATTCCGGCACCATAGGACATTTCACCGTGAGTTAATGTCGGACCATCTTCAACAACCAAAGCTGTTTTACCCAAAATAAGTGATGGATCTTCAACTGCAATCGGAGAAGCTGCATCAACAATAACTGCATCCGGATTGATATCACGAATATTCCAACGTACTTCATCAATATCTTCTGTGTCAGCTGTATCAATCTTATTGATGATAACAACATCTGCCATGCGTAAGTTTGTTTCTCCGGGATAATACTCAAGTTCATGTCCCGGTCTATGAGGATCTGCAACCACAATATTTAAGTCTGGTTTGTAAAATGGCATATCGTTATTTCCGCCGTCCCAGAGGATGACATCAGCTTCTTTTTCAGCTTCTTCTAGAATTGCACCATAATCGACACCGGCATAGACAATAGTTCCGGTATTGATATGTGGTTCGTACTCTTCCATTTCTTCAATGGTACATTCATGTTTTACTAGATCATTTAAAGTAGCAAACCGTTGAACTTTTTGTTTTGCTAAATCACCATAAGGCATGGGGTGACGGATA
The DNA here is from genome assembly GCA_964645915.1 of uncultured bacterium. Classification (GTDB taxonomy): domain Bacteria; phylum Fidelibacterota; class Marinisomatia; order Marinisomatales; family JACNKV01; genus JACNKV01. The sequence continues at coordinate 35,065 of CAZYDH010000009.1, read as the reverse complement.
GCGGCAACTTTTTTACCGGCATCTTTCAGTATTTCTGCAACCCGACGAGTTGTTTGGCTTTTTCCACATCCGGTTCTAACAGCACCGATGGCAATGACAGGTTTATTTGATTTGATCATTGTCGGTTCGGCACCCAATATTTTAAAATGAGCTCCGGTAGCCATTACCATAGAAGCTTTATGCATTATATCTTCATGAGCAATGTCAGAATAAGCAAAAACAACTTCTTCAACATCATGTCTTTCGATCAAGAGTGCAAGATCTGATTCATCATAAATATTAATTCCGTTTGGATAAAGCTTTCCGGCTAATTCCGCAGGATATACTCTTCCTTCAATATCAGGTATTTGAGTTGCAGTAAATGCCACGATTTCATATTGTTCATTATCACGATACACGACGTTAAAATTATGAAAATCACGTCCTGCAGCACCCATAATGATTGTTTTTATACGATTCATTTGATTTCCTTTAGTATTAAGTGTTTAAGTAATTATTTTTCATCCATAAATGGATAACGGTAATCCTTTGGTGGATCAAAGGTTTCTTTTATGGTTCGTTGGGATATCCATCGAATAAGATTGAATACTGAACCAGCTTTATCGTTTGTGCCTGATGCACGTCCACCACCAAAAGGTTGCTGCCCAACTACAGCACCGGTGGGTTTGTCATTAATGTAAAAATTTCCTGCAGAATGCGTAAGAGCTTTTGAGGCTTCAATCACTGCATATCGATCATTTGCAAATACTGCACCGGTCAACGCGTAAGGAGAGGTTGTATCCACTAGTTTCAGAGTATCTTTCCAGTTTTCGGCATCATAAACATAAATAGTTAATACCGGACCAAAAATTTCCTCTTCCATTGTTTTAAAGTGTGGATTTGTCGTTACGATCGTTGTGGGTTCTATAAAATACCCTTGGCTGTCGTCGTAATTTCCACCGGTGATGATCTCAGCTTCATCGCTTGATTTTGCATAGTCGATGTAACTCGTTATCGAATCGAAAGCTGGTTTATCAATGACCGCATTCATAAAGTGAGTGAAATCTTCAGGATTTCCAACAGTGATCGTTGAAACGGCATCCAGATATTTTGCTTTTACATCTTCCCAAAGTGTGTCAGGAACGTAGGCTCGAGAAAGTGCTGAACATTTCTGTCCTTGAAATTCAAAAGCTCCACGTACCATTGCAGTTGCTAAACCGTCGGTATCTGCTGATTTATGAGCAATACAGAAATCCTTTCCGCCCGTTTCACCAACGATTCTGGGATAAGATTTGTATAGATGAATATTGTCACCGACGGTTTTCCACATATTTTGGAAAACAGGTGTCGATCCGGTAAAGTGAACTCCTGCTAAAAGAGAGTTTTTCATCACTGTAGGACCTACTTTAGACCCAGGACCGGGAATAAAATTGATCACTCCGTCGGGTAATCCAGCTTCTTTAAAAAGTTTCATTAAGAAATACGCCGGATACACAGCACTGCTTGCCGGTTTCCATAAAACTACATTCCCCATTAAAGCAGGTGAGGAGGGAAGGTTTCCTGCAATACTGACAAAATTAAATGGAGTAACTGCAAAGACAAATCCTTCTAGAGGACGATGTTCAACTTGGTTCCACATTCCATTTGGGGAATAAGGAGGTTGTTGTTCATAAATTTCTTGAGCATATTCAGCATTAAAATTGAAAAAATCGATTAATTCGCAAGCAGAGTCAATTTCAGCTTGGAATACGTTTTTTCCTACATTTAACATTGTTGATGCGTTTAGTAGATCACGATAAGGACCGGTAAGTAAAACAGCCATTTTTTTGAAAATAGCTACTCGATGTTCCCAAGGAGTTTCAGACCAGGCTTTCCATGCTTCTTGTGAAGCATCGATAGCTGCTTGAACTTCCGCTTCACCTGCGAGGTGGTATGTGGCTAATACGTGCTTATGATCGTGAGGGATAACACATGTTGAAGTATTACCAGTTTTTACTTCTTTTCCACCAATAATAAGTGGGATTTCAATTTGTTGAGATTTAAGTTCATTTAGTTTTGCTTTTAATGAATTCTTCTCAGCTGATCCCGGGGCATAAGATTTGATGGGTTCGTTTTCCGCTACTGGTACGGCTACAATATTGTTTGGCATAAATAATCCTTAAATATTTTGAATTGAATTATTGATTTTTCATGTTAAAAAAGCCAACAAATTTACCTGAGAATACAGGATATAAACAAGCCTAGTGAGATTAAGTAATAAGAAAAATAAGGTAAAAAAAAAGGCACAATATTGTGCCTTTTTTAATGAAATTATTCAACTTAATAATAATACTTACGATTATCTACTATCTCAGCTTCAGCTTTTTTACCATCTAACCAATTTGCATATGCTGAGGATTGTTTTTGATTTAACAGATTTTTCTTCAGAACATCTTTTTGAACTTCAAAATCTGTTGAATCCATATTTTCGATCTCAAGTACTTTTAATAAGGCATATCCGCTTGATGTTTCGATCGGACCGATCAAATCACCTTTGTTTGCAGATAATAAAGCACCTGTTACATAATTACTTCTTCCAATAGAGGTAAATCCTCTGGAGAGGGTTTTACTTTCATTCTCTATATGATCAACCTTATCATTTTCACCAAGGAGGTCTTTAAAGGTCGTGCTATTCTCAGTAATATCTGTTAGATATTCATTTGCAAGAGTCTCGGCAGCTTCCAGTGATTTTTCTCTTGAGAGGGTTCTCTTGATCTGATCTGTAACTTCATCAAGTGGTTTATGACCGGCAGCAATTACCGTGTCGAGTGTAAAGACAGCAATGAAATTTTCATTTTCAAATGAATCGGAAACTTGACCAACTTCAGAACGGAAGGCGAATTTGGCTGCACTTCTCATTGGTCCCAGTGTTGAGATAAGAATCTCCTCTTCATCAACATTTAATGCTTCAGAGATAGAGACATCATGCGAATCGATTACCGTATCAAAACCAAAGTCCTGGGCATCATAACTAAATGAGGTGGCTTTACGGCGCATTAAATCCTTTGTATTCTCACTGGTTTCGATTTTGAAAAGAATGTGAGCTGCATTGACCTGTTCGGTATCTTCGGTTTTTTTCTTACCGTTAACTTTTATGACATGATAACCAAATCGAGATAGAACCGGACCAACAATATCACCTTTATTTGCAGCGAAAGCTGCTTCTTCAAAGACTGGAACCATTTGTCCTTTGCCAAACCATCCAAGATTTCCACCATTACCGGAATCGGGAGTGACTGCATTACTTGGATCTTCAGTGTATTCATTTGCTAATTTTGCAAAATCTTTTCCGGCATCAGCCATAATTTTTATTTCGTTTGCCAATTCATAAACATCGATTGTGTCTTGGAAAGAAGGCATTTTTTTCCAGCTGGCATATCGGAGATTTCGATATTCAGGATGCTCAAACATATCCAAGTTATCGTTGTAATATGTGGCAAGTTCTTCTTCGGTGCTTTCAAGAGATTCTTCATCAAATGCTTTTTTAGTGATATGCAAAATATTTAACGTATAATCGATATTCTTCTTAACATAATCCTCAAATACTTCTTGGTCAGATACAGAAACAGAAGAGAGGATCATCTGCTGTAATTTATATCGAGGAATATAGTCACGCATATAATTTTCAACCATAATCCAGTATTGTTCCATATCTTGTGGGTTCGCAATTGCCTGTTCATATTTAACAGGATCAAATACACCATCAGTTTGAAATGAAGGGTTAGATTGTAGAATTGTTGGAGGATTATTTTGTAGATGATATACAACTTCTTCATCGGTAACGGTCAGTCCTAATTCTTCAATTTCTTGTTGAATAAGAATATCCTGCACAAAATTTTCCCAAACTTGTGTACGTATTCGATCAAATTGTGTGTCATCAATATTCTGTCCGTTATTTCGCATTTCTTCTACTTGTCGCCTGACTTGTCGAGAGAAGAGATCCGGTGAGATTATTTCACCATTCACTTTACCTATCGTAGTAGACGGATCTACTTTTCCTAATAATTGATCGATAATGTTTGCACCACCGACCAGTCCACCAACGGTCATACTCAAAAGAAATAAAATCAAGATCGCCCAAAGGACAGCGTGCATTTTATTTCTCATGGTTGTCATCATTGCCATAATTATATCCTTAATGTTTTTACATCTTTAAATGGGTGCGAATTTACAGATTCAAAATTCTTGAATCAACGACTGAAAATAACCAAATGAACTCTATTGATCAGGTTTAGGATAAATTTTCTCCAAAAATAGAGGTTTATTATTGAATTGTGACATGAATCACAGGAATGTTTTTTCATAATGACTAAATTTAATCGGAGTCGGGAGAACCTCCTTGGTTAATTAATTCCTCATTTTGTTTATACCTTTCTTCCGGCTCCGATCGTTTTTCGTAACCCAATTCACTATTTCCTTCGTTGCTAATTCAGTTGAACTTGCATTACATTTGGATACGTTTATGTCATTAAATATCCAGATCACCAAAAAAACTGAAAAAGAATTAGACGACCTTGGTATCCATCAATGGTCGATTTGGACTTGTGAGAAATCTGAGTTTCCATGGACGTATGCTGAAAAGGAATCTTGCTATATTATTGAAGGTGTCATTGATGTTATTGTCGAGGATAAAACCTATCATATTGAGCCCGGAGATTATGTTATCTTTCCGGAAGGATTATCCTGTTTTTGGAAAGTGATTTCTCCGGTAAAAAAATATTACTCATTTGGATAAGATTATAGTACATGAATAAACAATCAACGAATCTTTTCAAAGCACATTGGAGTATCCCTGTCATCCTTGCAATTGTTTGCATTGGTTTAAGCATAGGAATGTTTATTTATGGCTGGAATCTAAAATCAGCGGGGGAGAGTTATAATATATATTGGATGATGTCGATCGTCTCTTTGTGGGGAGGGGCAAATTATTTACAGAAACTATTGAAAGAGGATAAATAATGCGCGAATCTATTCGAGAATATTTTACAAATTATGAACCCTTTCAAGCTTTCAGCGCTCACCATCTATGGGCGTTAGTTGTATCAATTGCATTGATTATCCTTGTTCCGATCCTTGCTAAACGTTATTTGAATAAAAATCAGCAATCCATTTTGGGTATTACCATCAGCTTGATCGTAATGGGAGCCTATTTACTTTGGATCTCTTTGGAAATGGTTGCCGGTTCATTTGATGTTAAACTTCATTTGCCGTTTCATTTGTGCCGGTTTGCAGATGTGATGATTCCCATCGTGATGTGGAAACGAAATTATCGATTATATGAAATTCTATTTTTCTGGGGATTATCAGGCGGAATTCAAGCGGCTATTTCACCGGATGCGGGGGCGACATTTCCTCATTTCTTCTTTATTCGGTTTTGGATTTGCCATATGGGATTGATCCTTGCATTGGTTTACGCAACGGTTGTGTATGATATGAGACCGACTTGGGGAAGTCTCAAACGTTCATTCATTGCATTAAATGTGTTTTTCCTTGTTACGATTCCGGTGAATCTGATTCTGAATGCTAACTACTTTTGGATTTGCGGTAAACCTCCGGTTGCATCACTTTTGGATTATATGGGTCCATGGCCATGGTATATTTTATCAGCGGAGGTTTTAGCTTTAATCCATTTTCTTATTGTTTACACACCTTTTATCATTATTGATCGATTAAAAGCAAAATAGGATAACATATGCCTTTGATTTCAACAAATCCGGCTACCGGTGAAGTAATCAAAACTTATGAAGAAATGACCACATCAGAAGTTAATGATGTTCTTGAAAAAGTAAATATCGATTGGCATGAATGGAGGAATGAATCATTTCAACATCGCTCCAAGAAATTGATTGAGGTCGCCAAAGTACTCAAAGCAAATAAAGAAGAGTATGGGCGGATGATGTCGCTTGAAATGGGAAAACCTCTTTCCCAAGCACGTACAGAAGTAGAGAAATCTGCTTGGGTATGTCAATATTATGCTGATCAAGCGGAATCCTTTTTGTCTCCAAGAACTGTTAAAACGGATGCTTCAAAAAGTTATATCAGTTTTGAACCCATCGGAATTGTATTAGCCGTGATGCCATGGAATTTTCCTTTTTGGCAGGTATTTAGATTTGTCGCACCCAATTTGATGGCAGGGAATGGATCTGTGTTGAAACATGCATCCAATGTTCAAGGTTGTGCAATGATGATCGATGAGATTTTTAAAGAAGCAGGATTACCTCAAAATCTATTTCGTACATTGCGAATAGGATCGGAAAAAGTATCAGATGTTATTGAGAATCCACTAGTAAAAGCGGTCACATTAACAGGAAGTACTCCTGCGGGTAAGCAAGTCGCTGCAAAAGCCGGAGAGCACTTGAAAAAGACGGTTTTAGAATTGGGAGGAAGCGATCCATACATCATTCTAGAAGATGCCGATCTAGAGGAAGCTGCGGAAGCCTGTGTAGAAGGAAGAATGTTGAACACCGGGCAAAGCTGTATTGCCGCTAAACGCTTTATTGTCGTTGAAGAAGTAAAAGAAGATTTTGAAGTGTTGGTTCTGCAAAAGATGGGAAAGAAACGTATCGGAAATCCGCTTGAAAAGGGAGTTGATATTGGACCGATGGTTAGTGAAGATGCTCGTGATGAATTGGACAAACAAGTTCTAAAAAGCATGGATGCAGGAGCCATCAAATTGTTAGGCGGAAGACTCATATTTGAGCATGAAGAAGATAATATAGGAGCTTTTTATTTACCAACAGTTTTAACCAACGTGACACCTGGAATGCCCGCATTTGATGAAGAACTATTTGGTCCGGTTGCGGTGATAATCCCTGCGAAAAATGAAACAGATGCTATTCAACTTGCGAATAAAACTTCGTTTGGATTGGGTGCTGCAATATTTACAAATGATATTGAAAAAGGGGAGAAGGTTGCAAAAAATGATCTCCAGGCTGGCGCGTGTTTCGTGAATGACTTTGTGCGGTCTGATCCTCGTTTACCCTTCGGTGGAATCAAAGAATCAGGATACGGAAGGGAATTGGGCAAGTTTGGTATTTATGAATTTGTAAATATTAAAACAGTATATATAAAATAACGTTGTCGAGTCTTCATTCTGAATGAGTGTTTTGTTTCAGTGACTTAATAAAACGGTCACTTTTTTCTGTATTATTCTCCCATGGATAGGTTTCTAGATCTTGTTGATATTTTCTCCAAAGTGTATCTGCAGGGACATCCAAAATTAGCTTCGTAGCTTGGTCAAATGACCAAACCGCACATGTGTCCGCTGTACGGTTTAAATCTTTTACAAATGTTTGGCTGAATGTATTGTTGATCCACAGATAAAAGAAAGCAGTCGTATTGTACCCTGATGTATAAAATCCTCCGGTTTTCGGAAATCTGGGCGGATTAAATCCACCCGTTTTCAAACGGACAACATCCGCTGATCCTTCAATAAAAGCGAAGAATTCAGAATCAGCTTCATATACACCTGCATTTTTTGGTTCTTTTTGGTAACCGTGTGTAATCTCATGGCAGAGTACTCCATAAATTTCATCTCGCGCAGCATTCTCTCCATGATCTTTGATAAACCCAACGAGATAATTCAGATCAAACCCGATCTCAATGACCGGCACAGCTCCATTTTTATACGAAAGGGGTCCGCCATCTCTTAGGATATAAATGATCTCCTTCAGTTGCTGATTGTTCGCTTCATCGTCAGAGTAGTATAATTCCTTTGCTACTGCCAGGCAGCAGTGTTGCACCCAATCTTCAATTCCGGAGTATCCTTGCTCTTTGACTAATTCCAAATAGGTTGAGATACCTTTATGGTCTTTTGCTTTTACTTGTAATGTGACTTTTGGAAAATTGAAGTTTGTCCAATCTTGACCGGAAAGAATAGCATTTGAGATAAATAAATAAAGAATAATAGATGTGAAAATAGTTCGTGGATTCATCAGGGTTTTTTTCCGATTAATTACATTCAAACAATAGTGGAAAACAAAATACAACAAACACTGTCCAAAACGTATAAATCGGTAGATATTTTGCGGTTCGTAATTCGACAAAATGGATATCAACTTTTTTAAAAATAACCTTATATAAATCAATCATTATCAAGATGAGATTTCCAAAGATTAAACCATTCGATCCCAAAACGGCTAATCGGTTTGGAGTGATTCCGAATTCGATTACTCTATACATTATCGCGGATATTGCGGCGACATCAATGATTAATGTCACCATGCTTAATAATAATAACACCCATTCATTGAAGCGATGTTTTAAATGAATGGAAGTTTCTGAAACCGAAAAGATAATAATTGCCATTACACCTATGAGCATCAGATTAAAAATAAATAGAAAATCTCTGTCGTGATAAAGATTTTTCCCCATCATCAGAATGCTGACCAAATAAATGATCAGTGTAATCAAAACTAATGGACTAAAAATATTTGCAATGATTGGAGCGATCTTATTGGTTACAAATGAATATCGTTTGATGATAAATGTTGCAACCGTCGGAACAGAAACAAGTCCGGTAATCACAATATAATTGAAATAGAACTCTTCAATATTTAAACCAATGGTGGCAAATAATCCAATGGTAATTGCCGTTAAAATTCCACCGGAAATAATAATAATTGCACTTAAGATAGCAAGATCACCGTTATATTTTATATAATCCATTCTCTTTATTTTATCTGTGAGATTGAAATTAATAAATATCAGTCCGTACAGCGACCAGATCATCAGCGGTAGATGAACAAAAGCTAAATTAATAGAATCGCTGTTTAGAGTGTTTGGAAGAATATTGATATAAAGAGCAGAAATAAAAAATATTGCCATCGAAATGATAAGTTTTTTTCTCTTCAAAGTTTCTCGAATGAGAAATATGTAGATTGATAAACCAAAAAATACGATCAATCCGACATTTTTTTCATAAAAGAGAAAATGTGTTAAATCTAAACAAAAAATCTTGGGAATCTGGATTAGGAATCCTGCTATGAGAAAGCTGACGATAAGGGGGAGGATATCCTTTTTATTAAAAATCAAATTCTGTTTTTCTTCTTCAAATTCCAATCGGGTTTTCCAAAAATCAGCTATTTTGTAATCTGCGATCTCAGGGTATATCTCAAAGAAAGCCTTTTTAAATTTTACTTTATTTTTTTGATAAAGCTTTTCAAGCTCTACATTATTTTGAAGGTTTTCTTTGATTTGATTTTTCATCAATACTTTTGGAACCTAGGTTATTTGTGTTTCCCAAATGTTGCCGTAAGTCCCTTGACCAATTCTTCTTTTTCAGTTTCTGTCAATTTCGAACCGGGTCTTGGAATAAAATAAAACCACGGAGGCATTTCTCCTTCTATCACTTCTTCAGCGGCTTCATCTCCTTCATTGCGTTTTTGCACGCCCCAAGCAGAAACATTAAAATGTTCTCGTCCTTCATCTACATCATGTTGATTCAGCCATGAAACCGGAGCAATTTTACTATACCAAGGCCAATTGGTTTCGTGACTGTGGCAATCTAAGCAAACTCGATCAAATAATTCTTTTGTTCTATTGCTATCCCAATTGGGTTCTGAGATCACATTCGGGTTTTGATGATCTTTACCATATGGGATAAATTGTATGCCGATAAACAATATCAGTAAAATACTTAATATTCTGAATTTCATTAAAGTCCTCTATTGTGAGATGAAAACACTTACTTAATCTAATGATCTTTGTATGATCTATACAGACCATTGGTTTCATCGGAAATTAAATAAATGCCGTATTAATTAGAGAATGAAACTAACATCTGCCGTTCATGAGAAATTATCAATACTCATAGCAAATTCATAGTTCTATTTAAATATCGGTTTTAACGTCAGGATTTAGACAAGAATTTGCGAAGCAAAAAAATGATTAATGCTCTGCAAGGTGGAATCTCTACATCATCGTTATCTGTTTTTCCTGAAAGAAAATATGACGAAAACCTAGTTCAAGAGTTATTTATCGTCATTAATAATCTGATGGCTTTCTTTATAATTTTTTCAATTAAATTATTAAATGAACAAACTAAGGAAAAACCCAACACCAAACAGTAATATTCCTACACCTGCAAAGAATATTCCAAGACTAATGGGAGAATCCCAATCATTTTTTTTATCAATCATTTTAGATACTTTCTTTTTGCATATTATTGAAATTAACGGTTTGAATATGATGCGTGCCGCATTTTATTCAATAAGTTTTCTTTATTTTCTACATTGTCAAATTTACAATTCATTTTCTTTGAATGACTTAACTGCGGCATGCATTATATTTTTTGTTGTGCTTTCGCGCTTTATTTTCGTTCTATATTTGCCTTTAATTCTTTCAGTATTTTTTCAATCGTTCGGTCTTCAAATTTTGCGACTAATGCTCCATCACAGAATCTGTTATTTCTTATAAATGCTGTCAGGATTTTTAATAATGTTGTGGTGTCTAAATTGCTATATTCTCCTTTATTGACAATATCTCTTCCTTTGTCCCATTTTGACCAATTGAAGGGAATGACTAAATCAAGTTCATACATGATACTCTCAAAGTCTAAAACCACTTTAGTTTCAATAATTGGTGTTATCATAAAATTATCGGGATCGTCTTTATCTTCAATAAATCCACCGCTTTCTATAAAATTCTCACTTGATTCGATTATTGGGATTAAAGCAAATAGCTTACCCCAGTCATTTTCCGAGAGTTTTTCTAAGTGAATAGATACATTTTCAATTTCCATTACACTTGATTTAACTATTATTTTTTATTTTACGTGTCGTTGTTCTTTTCATTTTTAAAGTACAGATCTTCAGTAATTCCAGAAACCCTTCAGCCTTGGCTTTAATTACCATGATAGTCTCAGGATCTTTATTACTTTCTTTCAATGTCCAATACTTATTCATGTTCCATGAAAATTCTCTATTAATGCCAGTCCCATTTTGAGTAATAAATCCCCAGAACCATAAATCGTCCCATATCTCAATGTCATTCCCTTGATAATAATGCTTTAATAGTTTATTGATATTGGTAAAATTCCAATTAGTTTTTAATTCCAACTGTTTGAAGATAGAAATAATAACAGCATCTACTGGTAAATAAATTTCATCATTCTTATTTATTTTGTTGGGAACATCGTTCCAAATTCTCAACTGTTTAGGATATTCATTATTATGTAAATGAAAGATGCTTTTAGTAAATAGGGCGGCAGTTTTATTTCCCCATCCAGATTGACATTTTAGACTTTGAAAAAGACCTTTGAAATTTTTTGGAGTAGTCGGCAGTAAAATTCCTAAAAAACTGTCAAATGATTCTAATTGGTCTCGGTGTTTATATATCTTTTTGTAGAAGTCTGCTAAATAATCTATTCTGGGTTGACTTTGAGTATTTGCAATATGGTAAAGTAGAGAAATTATTTTATCAGGAATTCCATCATACGGAAGAATTATTGAACGATAATATCTTTCTTGAAGTTTTTTATTATAGGTTCTGTTTTCTTGTAAAAAATTGAAAAGCTTTTCAAGTCTTTCTTCCATTTTCATTTTTTTGTGGAGTTTCTTTGCATGAAGCACAACAACTTGATAAACGCTATTTCATTTATTGGGTTTATCACGCTATTAGTTAATAGTTCATTTACGGATTTATTTATGTTAAAGAGATATCTCATAAAAATTATTTATCAAAACTCCGTATCCACAATTATAGCAGTCAAACGATGTGTTTGTATATGTCTGCTTTGAACAAGTTTATTGAGTATATTCAATATAATCAAGTCATAAATATCGATCGAATTCATGAAAATAAAAAAACAAACTATATTACTTCCGATTATCGGATTAATCCTGATCTCTCACGCTTACACACAGCAAAACCGTTTATTTTGGGATGGGGGTGATTGGCGCAGAGCTGATCAAATATCCGATTATAACTTGGAGATCAGTTATCCGATTAAAGCAGCCTATGTCAATGGGGTTAAAGATGGACGTTTATATGATTATTTGAAAACTTGGGCTGAGCAACAGGCATTTGCCGATAGCCTATTTGCGGAAACAGATGATTATTTAACTACCCGTGAACTGGTGACAGCTTTAGATCATTTTTACAAAGATCCAACGCACACATACATTCCGGTCGTATCTGCAATTCTCATTGTCAATATGTATGGGGAACAAATTCCTATAGATGTGATAGAATCATATATTACCGAAACAAAATTTTGGATCAATCAGTTAATGTTAGACTTAGAAAAAGATGCTTCAAATATTCTTGATGAAAAAGTGAAAAAACATAATCAGAAAAAACAATAAACCTGTGAACGAATCTGATATCAAATCCGTCCTGAAATTATTAGAAGGATCTTTTTTCCCTAAACAAATGGGTTCATCCGGTGATACTTGGGTGATTGTCGGGAACCTAGCTGAAGATGCATCAATTAACCAAGTTAAGACAATCTTGCGAAAGCAATCATTTAGATTTGATCTGAGCCAAAGTAATGGTTTAGTATTTATTCGTTTGGAGGAAGAAGACAGAGTTATACTTCGTATCCCGAAGATTCCTCGTATCAACATCATTCTCTTTTTTGCTACAATTTTTACTACATTATTAGCCGGCTCATTGATGGAAGGGGTGAACCCGATCAAAGAACCACTCCTCTTGGTAAAAGGAATTCCGTTTTCTTTAACATTGATGCTGATATTAGGAACTCATGAATTTGGTCATTATTATTTTGCAAGAAAACATGGGGTAGATGCGACATTGCCCTATTTTATTCCTGCGCCCACATTTATCGGTACGTTTGGTGCTTTTATAAAAATTAAATCTCCGATCTATCGAAAAGATGCATTACTTCAAATCGGTGCAGCCGGACCCATTGCAGGATTCGCGATAGCTGTACCGGCACTCATAATAGGATTGGTAAAATCATCTGTTGTTGATATGGACCCAAGTACAGTTGGGTGGATCTTAGGTGATTCATTATTGGTGAAGTTCTTTTCGGCGATCATTCATCCGGGATTATTAAACGGACAAGAAATTTTATTGCACCCGATCGCCTTTGCAGGATGGATCGGTTTATTGGTAACGATGCTTAATTTATTACCGATCGGTCAATTGGATGGAGGACATGTCGCTTATGCAATGCTGGGGAGACAATACGAGAAAGTTGCAAAAACAGCATTGTTGTTATTGATCCCTCTCAGTTTATTTTCAATCAATTGGCTTATTTGGGGTGCGTTGATCCTGATCATGATGAGAACCGTTAAACATCCTCCCGTGTATAATGTAGATGAACCTTTATCCAAAGAAAATCGATTGATAGGTTATGCATGTTTAGCTATCTTCGTATTATGTTTTATTCCTTCACCTTTCCAATAGAACCATTATGAACACACGATTTAAATATTTCACACTGATTACACTTTTTACTTTTGCGTTCAGCATCAACCGTATCAGAGATTGGGAATCTTGGACATCACCATTAATTGTACATGATCTGACGGAATTGGAGGGAAAAATATATTCAGCAACCGAAGGTGGAGTGCTTATCTTTGACTTGGACGATCAATCGTTTGAGACGTTAACCAATATCGATGAACTCATTGGAACGAACCTTAAAGTGATCGAGACAGATCAATTTGGAAATATTTGGATAGGTGGTGCATCTCCTAATGGATTTATTCAAGTTTACAATCCCACTGGTCGGAATTCTATCAATGAATTCGATTTTGGATTAACAGAAATAATTGACATAGCTATCGCGGATACGGTTGCATTAGCGGTGTATAAAGATAATCAAGATTTTGGTATTCAGAAATTTCTTTACTCCAATAATAAATGGCAACATAACGATTTAATGACAGTGAATTGGTTATTAGAGTCAACGGATGTAAGCGGAATAGAGATTTGGAATGATCAAGTATTCGTTGGTACGAATGAAGGATTATATTCGGGAACCATCCATACAGATCCAATTGATTGGACGATCCCATTTATTGAATGGGAAGGGGACGTGTCGTGTTTATCCCTTCACAATGAAGAATTAGTCGTTGTTTGTGATAAAAACGTTTATCGCTTAGATAATTTATCTTCTGAAATAACCATCATTGCGGATTATTTGAATTATAAATTTCAGGATATTGTGAAATCTGCAGATGGCTCTTATTTTGGGATATATTCTGATGCAATGATCAAACTAGGTGAAATAGAATATGAGTGGTATTTTCATTTTCCGGGTAATGCTGTACATAAATTACTTGCTTCTGAATCGGGGCATGTCATTGCCGGAACAAAGTCCGGTTTAGGATTTTTAAATGAGGAGTTACAAACCTTTGAATACAGAATACCAAACGCTCCTTTAACTAACCAGTTTTCTGCAATTACAACTCTAAATGATGGAAGGATCGTCGCAGGTTCAAAATATGGTTTAGCCATTAAGGAATCATGGGGATGGAGAAATATAGTTGAAACTACAGGTACGGATACAATAATACATTCATCTTTTGACCATGACACCTTTGCGGCAGATACACTTCCGATCGATTTTGGAGGATTTGTTGCAGATATTGAACAAGGTCCGGATGGTTTGGTTTATTGTGCTATCCGTGGAACGTACCCGGAACCGATTCGACATGGAGGAGGGGTGGTTATTATTGATATCGATAATCCGGTTAATTATACATTGATCGATACTTCTCGGTTGGATTATTGGTACGTAAGTGGTAATTCTAACCCATACATGGTTGTGAAAGATCTTGAGTTTGACAGAGATGGAAACCTTTGGATAGCCGACACTTATTCACGAAATGCTTATAAACCGATTTCTGTTCGAACACCTGAGGATGAATGGGGTAGCTATTTCGTTACCAATGCAAATATGAGTATCACTCCAAACACAATCGCTATTGATTATTGGAATCGTGTTTGGATAGGTGCATTTGAAGGAACAGAGAATACAGGGGAAGGTAATGCGGTACAAAATGGAGGACTGGTGATGTTAGAGTATTCCGGTTCACCTGCTAACCCTGAATCGTTTAGTATTGTTCAATATGATGAAGGAAATTCAGACTCAAATGTTAATCTAAGTCTAGGATCAGGAAATAATACAGTTTGGTCTTTAGGGATCGATCATAACCGGATGTGGGCATTAACACGAGTTGGATTGATCTATTTTGATCTTTATGGATCATCGGAACGCCCAATTACTCGTCAAGGTCCTAAGTCCACGAGTAATACACTTCTGGCCTACTTTCCGAATGTTTCCTTTGGAGATGGCTCGAAACTAAAAATAGACCCCAGAGGTAATATTTGGACACTCTCACCTACGGATGGCATTCATGTTCTTCTTTCCAACGGGATTTACTGGCCGGACTATGATCCTCAACAAGAAATAGAAGGGATTAAAACAGAATCATCGAAACTTCTGTCAAATGAAGTAACCGATATTGCATTTGATCCGGTAGAAGGATTGGCCTACATCACGTCAAAACAGGGAATCAATGTTTTGAAAATACCATTTGCAGATTCTAAAGCCGATTACAACGAGATGAGAATATTCCCAAGTCCCTTCCATATTCCTTCTTTAAAACCATTGATCGTTGATGGACTAATGGATGGTTCTTCACTAATGGTAATGACCCTCTCCGGAAAAGTGATCCGTCATATAAAAGATGTTCAGCTCGGAGAGAATGGCTACCAAATTCCTTGGAATGGCAAAGATAAAAAAGGGGAGTGGGTAGGAAGTGGCGTCTACTTACTCTCAGTCTACGATCCGAATGGAAACACGAATATCGGTAAGATCACAGTGATCTGTCATTAATATTCAGCGTATTCTGATTTTAAACCAAACTCGTTTTCCAGTTCATTAGCAATAGTCTGTATGAGGATTTTCCTCTCTTTATGTGGTATAAATGCACTTTTAGCAGCATCAATGATAAAATGTCTAAAATCAAATAGATCATAGTCAAATAACTCATGAGATAGCATAAACTCTTTGGTTAGAGTTGTATCAGAAATAAGTCGGTTATCTGTATTTAATGTTACGCGAAGTCCATTTTCATAATAAAATTTAAGTGGATGATATTTTAATGAGCGAACCGATCTTGTATGCCAATTTGAAGTTAGACTGATTTCAAGAGGGATACGATGGTCATTAACATAGTTCATTAAATCTGGATCTTCTTTTAATCTTGTACCATGACCAATTCGATGAGCTCCGCAATGATGCAAAGCTTGATGAATCGATGCAGGTCCAAACGCCTCACCAGCATGGATCGTTGCATTAATATTATGATTTAAGATCATATAAAAAGCTTCTTGATGATGCTTTGCAGGGAAGTTTTCCTCAGCACCTGCAAGATCAAACCCAACAACGCCTTTATTTTTGTATTGTACCGTTAGATCTGCGAGTTTTAACGAGGCTTCAGGAGATATATTACGGATCCCACAAATGATAATACCCGAAGATACTCCAAATTCTTTTTTCCCTTTCTCCAATCCGGCTTTTACTGCATCAATTGACTCTGAGGGAGTCATTCCTTGTTCTGTATGTAGAATTGGAGAGTATCGAACTTCAATGTATTTAACGTTTTCTTTTGCGACATCTTCAATCAATTCAAAAGCAATTCTTTCAAGGTCTTCAGGTGTCTGCATAACACTCAATGTGACTTCAAAAGCTTTAAGATAATCTTCAAGTGATCCTCGTTTATTGCTGAAAGTAAGCAATTTATGGAGTGTTTCTATTTCAGTGCTAGGTAAGTTGATGTTTTTCGTTTGAGCAATGTCTATCAATGACTCAAGTCGCAACGAACCATCTAAATGGCAGTGTAATTCTATCTTTGGAAGACGTTGTACGAGTTCTTGTGTTACCATAAATTTCTCACTTAATTCTTTTTACTGACATAATATAGCCATGTACAAACTCCACCAATTAATATAACACCTGGCCAAGCTCCTAATGGAGCTTCTGCAAAGAGTGCATATTCTGTTGGGATATTCAGTTTGTATAATTCATTAAGCATTAATGGGAAGGCAAGAAGTATTCCGATCAATGCTTCTCCGGTAATCAATCCAGACGCGAACAATAAACCGTTTTGATTGAGATCATCTTCTCCATGCATCGCTGTTTTTCCACTGGTGAAATAGGAGATGAGTCCGCCAATTAGAATAGGAGTAACCAGATGGAAGGGTAGATACAATCCAACAGCAACCGCTAACACGGGTGTTCTGAATGTTGACCCACGTTTTTCGAGAGTTTTATCTAGTAAAATAATAGCAACAGCTAGAGCACATCCGATTCCAATTAAATTCCATGGAAGGTTTTGATCAAATACACCATTGGCTATATTTGACATCAAACTGGCTTGAGGAGCTTCTAAAGCATTTCCCTGCATACTGACATCAAGGTGAGCATCGGTTGCAATACCATATCTTTGATGAAGCATCCAAAGGACAGGCATCATCACAAATGAACTTGATAATACACCGATACCCTGCATGACCTGCTGTTTCCAAGGAGTAGCTCCAACAATCTGCCCGGTTTTCAAATCCTGTAGATTATCACCCCCAATGGCAGCGGCACAACAGACAACCGCACCGATGAAAATAGCCGCGGCAGGTCCAACATCAACTCCGCCTTTATAAAGAGCAAAAAGTAAAATGGAAGAAGATAATACCGTCGCAATTGTCACACCTGAAATAGGGTTATTTGATGACCCAACCAACCCAGCCATGTAGGCAGCGACAGCGGAGAAAATAAATCCGGCAATTAACATAATTACGGCCATAAAGGCAGTTACCGGAACACTTTTTACTACAGTAATATAAATTGAAAAAACCGGAATAAGAGATACAAGTAATGCAATTCCTACCCAAACCAGAGGAGTATCCATCTCAGTTCGTTTAATATTTGGTTTTTCTCCATATTTCATTTTTTTGTACAGATCCAAACCGGATTTAATTCCTTTTACTAAAGACGAACGTAAATTGATCAGCGCCCAAAGTCCACCGACGATCATCGATCCGACGCCGATATATTTGATCACATTGCTGTGTATCCACTTTACGGAATCAACAGCACTAGCCGCGACATCAGGAGGAAGTTGATCGACATAAAGGGGTGAGAGTATTGGGAGGAAAAACCATCGTCCAATTGCACCACCGCCAAAGACTAAAACTGCAATATTCAAACCCACAATATATCCAACTGAAATGAGAGCAGGAGATAAGTTCATTTGAAAACTGGCAAAAGACTGTCCGACTCGAGTCGCACCGGATAATATCCCTGACCATAATTTTAACGCTTCTGAGCCTAATTTAAAGATAGCACCGGTAATCCCTGCCAATACAAGATAAATGAGCCCTGATGAGCCTTTTTCGCCCGATTTCAATACTTCAGCAGTAGCGATCCCTTCAGGAAACAGAAGTTCTTCTTCAATGATTAAAGTGCGCCGAAGAGGAATGGTAAAAAGAACACCAATGATACCACCGGTCGCAACAATTCCGGTGATCGTCCAATATTGGTCAAATCCAAACTCACCCCAGTAATTCATCAGAATAAGTGCCGGTATGGTAAAAATGACTCCTGCAGCAAGAGATTCTCCGGCAGAAGCAGCGGTTTGTACAATATTATTTTCAAGGATATTTGATCGTCTGAAAAGTTTTAAAACACCCATAGATATGACTGCAGCCGGGATGGAAGCAGATACGGTCATCCCTGCAAACAAGCCTAAATAAGCATTAGCTCCGGCAAGGATCATAGAAAGAATAATTCCTAATAAAACGGCTTTTATCGTGATTTCGGGTAATGGTTTGTTTGGCATATTTATCTCGTATTAATTAATAAGGAAAAATAGAAAACATTCTATATCGTCAGCAAGAATTCATTCTCTGTACAAACTCAGTAATACTTTTCCAATTTTGAAAAGACTTCTGTTGTCAGATTAGGAAATTTTACTACATTCTCATTCGCAGTGATTTGAATTGAGAAGATAAACCTATGACAATCGAAATAGCCATCATTCTGGGGGTCATTTTATTGGCTTTCATCCTGTTTGTAACAGAAGCATTGCCAATAGATGTTGTCGCCTTATCCTTACTTGGGTTTTTATTTCTCGGTAAATTTCTTACTCCCGAAGAAGCTTTATCCGGATTTGCGAATCCTGCAGTGATAACCATTGCAGGGTTGTTTATTATTAGCCATGCGTTGCAAAAGTCTGGTGTGCTTGAGTATGTGATCCTAAAACTTAATCGAGTGGTCAGTCATTCAAAACTTCTCGGATTATCAGCATATTTACTATCGATCGCATTTGCTTCAGCCATCGTAAATAATACTGCTATTGTCGCAATATTTATGCCGGTAACTATCCGACTTGCCCATAAATATAGAATTAGTCCATCTAAAGTATTGATCCCATTAAGTTATGCAGCTATTCTTGGAGGAACTCTCACGCTGGTTGGAACTTCGACAAATCTTCTTGTGAACTCGATATTGATCTCGTTTGGAGAGTATCAACCACTCGGAATGTTTGAATTCACAAAATATGGAATTATTAGTCTTTTCATTGGGTTAATTTACATCCTGTTTGTTGCTTACCGATTACTTCCATCCCGCACGGTTACATCCAGTTTAACGAAAAATTATCATATGGGTGGTTTCTTGACGGAAATGAAGATCATGGAGAATTCTCCTTTGGTGGGACAAACATGTTTGGAAAGAAGGATCAATCAAGATTATGATGTGATGGTATTGGATATCATGCGTGAAAAGAAATTGATCACGACGAATATTCGGAATACGGTGTTGCAAGCAGGAGACGTTTTATTTGTTAAAGGGGCAGTCGATAATTTTTTACGCATGAAAGAAGTTGAAAAGGTTGCTCTACTGACAGATGAAAAATTAACCCATCATGAGTTGAGTCAAGCAGATAATGTATTGGTTGAGTGTTTGTTATCTGAAAATTCATTTTTATTGGATCGAAGTTTGATGGATACAAACTTCAGAAGAAGATTTGGAAGTTTTGTATTAGCTATTCGCAGGGAAGGAGCCATTTTTCGGCGTAAAATTGCTCATATCGTTTTAAGGGCTTTTGATACACTATTGATATATGGTCCACGAGATAAAATTAATGAAATGGCATCTACAGGCGACTTTATTGTATTGGAAGAATTAGAGAACCCGTTAAAAAAACCAAAATATTGGTGGATGAGTTTAGTGGTAATAACAGCTGCGGTAACTTTTGCAGCAGTTGGAGTCATGTCGATTTTAAAAGGAGTATTGATTGGAGCTATTCTTTTAATGATCATGCGAGTCGTTACACCAAATGAAAGTTATAACGCTATTCATTGGCAAGTTATTGTACTGATCGCAGCTTTAATTCCCTTGGGAATTGTTATGCAAACTAGTGGAACAGCGGATTGGATCGGTTCGTTATTGATCAACCTTGTCGGAGAATTTCCTGAGACGTACCGTCCTTATGCTCTTTTGGCAATGATCTATCTTGTAACTATGATCTTAACAGAAGTCTCATCAAATGCAGCGACAGCAATTATCATGACCCCGATTGCCATCGTTGCATCAACACAGTCAGGATTAAACCCTCGACCATTTGTATTTGCTATCTGTTTTGCTGCATCTGCTTCCTTTATTACACCGGTCGGATATCAAACAAATTTGATGGTGTACGGTCCGGGTGGATATAAGTTTACCGATTATATGAAAGTCGGATTCCCACTTGGATTATTGTTATGGTTAGTAGCGACGGTAATGATCCCTATTTTATGGCCATTTAATCCTCTTCAGTAATAGAATATATACCTTAAATTCCCCAACATTTTTTACGTAATAATTTCTTAAACTCATTAAAAGAAAGAGGAAATCTATGAAATATTTTCTACGAACCAACTTATTTGTCATTCCCATTTTATTAATTTTTGGTGGATGTAATAGTAGTGAAAAAATTGATTCAAGTTCAGTTGTAGTGCCTATGAATCAATTTGAAGAATTAGCACAAAACCATGTTCAACAAGCTGTTCGTACAACCGGAATTGTTGACCATGTATGTAAACATGGCGGAAAGAAAATCCTTCTTGTCACTGATGACTATAGTCTTCACGTATTTGCTGAAGAACGGTTTGATGATGAAATAGTCGGAACTGAAATCGAAGTAACCGGTATCGTTAATGAAAATATTATTGATGAATCTACTTTTCTTAAATGGGAAGAGAATGCAAACACCATTCAAGAACACGATAGAAAAGTCAGCACTTTTGAATATATTGAAATGATGAGAGATTCTTTGAAAGCCTGTGGTAAGGATCATTTTTCAGAATACTATTTAGACTATGTATCACATAAAACTGTGAACTAAATACCCTATGACTATGAAACAAGTTAGAAAATGGAGTCGTATTCTTCATCGGGATTTTGGTTTCTTTTTCATAGGGACTTCTATCATTTTTGGGCTATCCGGTATTGCACTAAACCATCTTAATGACTGGAATCCAAATTACACAGTTGAGAATAAACTTTTTACGACGAGTATTAATTTATCGAAGGGAATTGCCACTCCTGAAATGATTAAACAGGTTGCTGATGATGTTGCTGAAGGTAGAACCATGCAAAAATATTATTATCCGAATGAAAATAAGATAAAAATATTTCTGAAGGGTGGTTCTTCTATTATTGCTAATACAAATACCGGTCAAGGAAATGTAGAATTCCTACGTAAAAGACCTTTATTCTATCAGGTGAATTTATTGCATTATAATCCTAATCGATGGTGGACTTGGTTTTCTGATATCTTTTGCGGTGCTTTAATATTATTTGCGGTGACTTCTTTGTTTATGGTTAAGGGGAAAAAAGGAGTCAACGGCAGAGGAGGAGTATATCTAGCTATTGGAATATTAATTCCAATTATTATCCTCTTGTTTAGTTTGTAACAAATCTGATTTTTACTCATCCAATAATAAAATGGTAGAAAAACGGACAGAAAAACAATTGGTTACGGATGCTAAGGGTGGAGATCAGTCTGCATTCGCGGGACTTGTACGAATCCACTCACCAAGGATATATAATCTGGCACTTCGAATTATGCAAAATCAAGAAGATGCTGAAGACGTTTTGCAGGAAACATTTATCACAATGATTAATAAAATTGGTACATTTTCTGGTAAAGCATCGTTGTATACTTGGCTGTACCGGATAGCTTCGAATATTGCATACGGAAAATTCAGAGAGAAAAAACGTATTGATCCAAATATGTCACTGGATGAGTCTTTAGTAAAACCTCTAAAAGGGCATGAACTTCACGATTGGCCAGATTATTTAGAAGAGAAATTGGATGATGAAGCTTTTCGAGATTGTTTGATGCGTGCGTTGGATGAATTATCCGAGATTTATCGGTCTGTTTTTATTCTCCGAGATTTAGAGAATATGTCTATCAAAGATACAGCTGATATTTTAGATATCAGTGAAGCAAATGTGAAAGTTAGGTTGATGCGAGCAAGATTGTTTTTACGTGATCAACTCTTAAATCATTTTAAATGTGTGAGTAGACCTTCATGAGTAAAGAGCATAAACATTCAGTCAAAATAACCCAATTAGTCGAAGAGCAACTTGGACGTGATATAGATTCAGAATTAATCAGTGATTTAGCCATTCATATGGAAGAATGTCCTGAATGTAAGATATATGTGGATAGTGTTAAACAAACGATTAAATTGTATCGTGTTACTAAGGAAGAGCAATCCATTCCGGATGATGTTTCTAATCGTCTTTTCAAGGTACTTAATCTGAACAAATATAAATGATGAAGAATCGTTGGTTTAAATTAGGAATATCCGTCATCCTAGGTTCGATTGCCGGGTATGCATATTATTATTTTATCGGATGTAAATCTGGGACATGTGCAATCACAAGTAATCCGTTGATCAGTACGGGATACGGTGCCTTGATAGGAGGGATATGGTCATTTCCTAATCGATCAAAAAAATCAAAAAAGGAGAACTCGGAATAATGTCCGATTTATTAACAATCATTTTAATTGTTGGTTTATGGTATCTTATCAATCGTATCATACTGCCTAAAGCCGGAGTTCCTACATGAGGAGTCCCACATTATCCTCAGGGTGAGGACAAAACTGAAAAAATAGAGGAAAAATAAAATGCCGATGTATGATTATCGTTGCGAAAATTGTGGGAAAATGTTCGAAGAATTGATTTGGTCGAGTATAATCCCTGATGATGAAATTCAATGTCCGGATTGCGGGGAATACAAGTCTAAACGTCAATTATCGGCACCATCAGTTTCATCAAACTCTTCATCATCTCACACTCATGGACGTGGATGTTCATCTTCAGGTTTTTCATGAGGTTAACTTAATTGCGGTCGCAATTAAATATTTATTTCATTATCCAAAACTGAAACGTGTCTAAAGAATCCAGATTAACAGAATTTTTAAGTAATCCACCAAAAGCTTTATGGAGACTTGCGTTACCCATGATGGCAGGAATGGGTATCCAAACTTTATATATGATGGTGGACATGATGTTTATCGGTCGAATTAGTGGCGATGCAATCGCTGCAGTTTCTTTTAACATGCCGCTAATGTTTTTCGTCCTCGGACTGACGGCAGGGTTAGGATCAGGGGTAACCGCTTCCATCGCAAGGTTTATTGGAATGAGGGATAAAAGAAGCGCGGATAATACCGCTGAACATGCGGTTGCCTTTGGCGTATTTGTGAGTGTTATTCTTGTTTCAGTTGGATTATTGTATGGTCAAAAGATACTGTTAAACATAGGTGTCCCCGATGATTTAATGTCTATGTCATGGTCATATTTACAAATGGCAATATATGGTCTGCCCTTTATGATCTTTTCAATGTTTTTCCGATCCATTTTATCGGGCGAAGGTGATATGAAGCTTCCAATGATAGTAGCCGGATTTGGAACAATTTTAAATATCATATTAGATCCTATTTTAATATTTACATTGAAGATGGGTGTCCAGGGTGCAGCAGCCGCAACTGTAATCAGCCAGATTATTGTTTTCTTCATTTTTATTTTTATGCTCTTTTTCAAAGATCACACATATATTCAGTTTGAACTGAAAGATTTTTCTCCATCTCTGTATATTATTAAAGATATTATGAAAGTGGGTATTCCTGCATCTCTTTCCATGATGATCATGGCGGTAGGAGGTGGAGTCTTCAATCGAATATTAGTTTATCATTCAACTGATGCCGTTGCAGCATATCAAATTGGACATCGAATAGAACATTTTGTATTCTTACCTATCATCGCAATTGCTACAGCAGTGACAACTTTGGTTGGTATGTTTTACGGTGCTGGAGAGATGGCTAAAGTGAAATCGGTCGTGAAATACGCAATGACTCGTTGTATCTTTATTACATTCATTTTTTCTTCATCGGTGTATATCTTTGCACCATGGATCACTGCAAGTTTCACATCTGATCCAAATATCAAAGAAATCGCAATTACATTTTTAAGATTGATCACAATTGTATATCCACTTATTCCTATTGGTATGACCAGTGGAAGAACACTTCAGGGACTAGGAAAAGGTCTGCCCATGTTAGTATTAACTATCGTTAGGGTAGGTGGAATATCCGCACCCTTAGCAATCATATTTACATTTGTATTTAACAAACCTCTCGAATGGATTTGGTATTCAATGATGTTTTCGGTTACAGTGTCTATAAGTCTTTCTTTAACTTGGTTAAAAGTTACTTATAAAAAAATAGAAGCAAGAGCAGATGTAAAAAAGGATATTCCTCTAGAAGTTGAACTTGAGACTAGCCCATTGGATCAATCGATCGGGAATAATCCGGATCAGTGGTAATAAAAATCGCCACTGCCACGGAAAAACATAGCACTTTTTCTTGTTTTCAATCGCAGATTTGATCTTTATAGCTGCTGCTTCCGGGCTCATTAAAAATGGCATATTAAATCGATTTTTTTGTACTAATGGTGTATCAATAAATCCAGGGCAAATATTTGTAACATAAATATTGTTTCTCGAAAGAGCAAATCGCCAGCCATCTCCTAGTATTCGAACAGCAGTTTTAGAAGAGGAATATGCTCCATGTTTGATCATACCACGGAAACCAGCCACTGAACTTAAAATTACAACATGACCCTCATTATTCTCAATCATACTTGGAATACAAGGGATCACGACATTAGAAATACCTAGTATATTTGTAGAAAGAATATTATTCGTTTCTGTTGCGTCTCCACATTCGATATTGTCAATTCCTCCAATACCTGCGTTAGCAATAACTACATCGATCTGATCGGATTGTTTTAAGAAATCTTTAACAGCTTTTTCGACAGCGACTTGATTAGATATATCAATCGGATAGATATAAACTTCCGCTCCTAATTCCTTGCATTTCTTTGCGACTATATCTAAAACTTCTTTCCGACGAGAAATAAGTCCAATAGTTGAAGTTGGATTTGAATAAGCATAGGCTAATGCTTCCCCAATTCCACTGCTTGCACCTGTAATAAGTACTGTTTTATTCATAGTTTTCCACCAGTTTTTCTTCATCAATTAAAGATATATTAAATTTCCAAATCCAGTAAAATCCTGCTACTGCAATAATGGATAAACTAAATCCGATGATGAAATTACCGAAGATAAAATGTCCGATTGCAAATGTACTTCCCCAAACAAGGGCTAAACCGCTGATCCAATTTGAGATGAATCCTTTTGATACAACCGGCATTGTGGTTTTAATCTGAGAGGAAATGGGACTCCACCATCCACCGGGTTGAGTCCGTTGATAAAACCGAGTTAAAGTTTCATTCGTCTCCGGTTTGGTTAAGAAAGTTACCGTTAACCAAGCAATCACCGAAATTGGCACAATAATGAGTATTTTGTGGTGAACCTGCAATGGGAGTCCAAAAAGGATAGGAGCTCTTCCAAAAAGTGTATAAGGAAGTTCGGCTTGAAATGTTTGTATGGCTGCTGTTAATTCTAATCCCAGAGTAATAGCTATAGAAGTGAGTAATGCAGTGATCTCCGACCAGGCATTAATCCGCCACCAGAACCAGCGTAAGATCAAAACAAGACCAATTCCGGCACCCATCGCAAATACAAATTCCCAAGCTTTTGAGACGCTTTGCATTTTGATGGCAAAAAAGGCAGCACATATCATCATTCCCAACGTGATTAATCGGCTGACGATAACATAATGTTTTTGAGCATCATTTTTATTGGTAAAATGACTTTCTGGTTTAAAGAATCGTTTATAGACATCATTAATTAAATAAGAAGTTCCCCAGTTAAGATGAGTGTCGATCGTTGACATAAATGCTGCTAAAAAAGAGACCACTAAAATTCCTTTTAAACCCGGTCCTAAGACTTTTTGCATCACAAGTGGGTATCCTGCTTTTGATCCCATCTCGGAGAAGGATTCGGGGATAATTGGGAAAGCAATCATTGAAACCATTGCAACAATGATCCATGGCCAAACACGAAATGCGTAATGCATAAGGTTGTACCACAACGTAGCCATTAAAGCATGTTTCTCATTTTTTGCTGAGGACATTCGCTGTATGATATATCCGCCACCATCTGTATTATGAGTAGACCACCACATGACTGAGATAAATACTAAAAATTTTGAAAATGGAGATTTCCAAAAAGCAAGACTGAAAAACTCCGCATCGGGAACTGGTGGAATAAATTTTAATGTGTTTGACGGTATAGTTGAATCTTTAACTAGTGAGAGAGTATTTATTTTTTCGATAATAGATTCCATGCCACCAAATGTATTTACCGCTATTACTGCCAGAGCAATTGAACCAAACATTGCAATAGAAAACTGAACAAGATCGGTAACCACAACTCCCCAGAAACCGGATAATAAAGCATAGATCAAAGCTACCGCTACCAAGATCCAAACGGCAACCCAACGATCGATATTCAACATAATTGCAGCGACGGATGCCATTGCATTGATGACCCAACCCATCACAATAAAATTATATAGGATAGAGTAATATGTGGCTTTAAATCCTCGTAAAATAGCGGCTGGTTTTCCACCGTACCGAATTTCTAATAATTCATTATCGGTGAGAACTCTCGCACGTCTCCATAATCGAGAAAATAGAAATACACCTAATAATCCTATAAGGATTTGATTCCACCAAAACCAATTTTGCCAAATGCCGGAACCTCGAACAAATTCTGTGATCGCAAGGGGAGTATCCGCAGCAAAAGTAGTTGCCACCATGGATGTCCCGACGATCCACCAAGGAAGTGTCCTGCCGGCTAGAAAAAATTCATTGGTGCTTTTTCCGGCTCGTTTAGCAAAATAAATCCCAACTCCTAAGGAGAATAATATATATGAAATGATGATTAACCAATCGATGAAGACAAGATCCATTTAACGTTCCTTCCTTAAATCCCTAGTATAATTGCTCTATTTTCGTCCCGGGATAATAATGATTTAATATATCTTCTGAAGAATAGTTTTTTAGTGCCATTCCTAATGCTCCAATCTGACATAGTCCAACTCCATGTCCCCAGCCTGCTCCGAAAATATCAAATGCTTCAGGAATACCATTTTTTAAATTTCTCTTTTTAATAATAATTGCAGAACTAAATAAAAAATTATGATGAAGAATCCGACGAATTTCATATTCGGATTTTACACGAACCTTTATCATTTTATCGTTGTTGTCTAGATATTTTATTTCTAATAAAATGATTCGAGATGAGCCACCACGCTTTAAAGGAACAATATCAAGTATCACTTTAGCTAATATATTTAACTTATTGGATAATAGTGTAGATATATCATGTTGCGAATAGGTTATATCCCATCGGTAATAGGATTTATGTTTATCTACTTTTCCTAGATAAGTTGGTATATCTTTTTCGGGTACAGTTTTAAAACTACAAAAAGATTGTGGTGAAGAAGTGATCCATTTTTCTGCATTTTGTTCGATATCAATTGGAAGCATTTTTGATTTAGTATGTGGTTGAATATCCGGATGATTATTAAGATATTTATGCGGTGATTCATTCCAAACATTCTCAAAAGATTCTGTCATACCCCCACAGGATTTAGAATATCGTGCATCACATATTTCATTATTATACATTAACACTTTTCCGGCAGTATTATCCATCAATTGAGTGAAATTATTCGGTAGCGATCGTTTCCCTTGATATCGTTGACAACAATCATCATTACATACATCTATTCCAAGTTCTAGATGTTTCTCCTCGACAGAGGCCAAGAACCAAGAGCGAGCTGCGATCATCTGCGCTTCAACAAATGCTGGGGGACAGTTTTCACTCATCTCTGAAACAACAACGCTCTTCAAATATTCCTCAATTGAAACATAATTTATGACGAGTAAATATCCATCTTTAATTTTTATCTTAATATCACCAGAATATTTTGCAGAAATCTTTTTTTGCCAGTGAAATCCACGCCCTGCTGTTACTGGAGAAACATTGATAAATGATGTAGATTCTTGAATATCACGTTTAAGACGGATTAAAAAATCATTGTAAGAATTTCCCTCGACGAATATTTGCCCTCTTATTACGTTAATTTCGATCTCATTATTGATAGAAATATTTTCGGATTTTTCAATATAATAATTTTCAGTATTACTAAATGATAATTGTAGAGATGTTTGTTGATCCTCTGGTAAAACAATGCCCACTTTTACATATTTGAGAATATTTTTCATTTAGAAATAATTCCATACATATCATGATCTAAATAAGCACTTATTCCCGCCCCAAGGACCGGGGCTTCTTTTAAATTAGAAATGCGAAATATGCTTTCTCGAATATTACCATTTGAGATGTATCTTTCTTTCAATTCATCTGATATATCACCTTTAATGATCAACTGGGTTAACTCAGTTAGAAATGGTTTCCAAAGAATGTGAGAATCTCTTGATCGATTTATCACATCTCCTAAACGTTGCCCGATAACTATATGATCAAATATGTTTTTTAAAAATGGATGCTTTTTATTTAAAGGTTTCTTTTTGTTATTCACAAATTCAAAGAGTGATTGCCATCCGCAATAGAGGGTAGTAATTCGTTCATAGATCAGGTTTGCGAGATTTGTTGCAACAATATGAAAGGTCTCTGTCGCATTTGGGTCACCATTTATTGCTAGTTCAAAAATGGAATCAGGGTAGATTTTTTCCTTAGCGAGGTCATTCAATGGAATGTTAGTTAGTTGACTGTAGATTGATTGAATCCCACTTCCTGAAATATATTTCTCCAGAGAAAGATTATTTTCACCTTTCAACTCCCAAGTTTTGGCAATCCATTCTTTCGCTTCATCAAATGGAATGAGTTTATTATTGAGTTTTAATGCATCTGCAATTCCGGTTCCTCCTCCTATATAGTATGCATTTTTTACAGATTTGAATAAACCATTATTTCCATATTCTTCCCCTAAACCACAATGATCAGCATCACTTCCTAAGTGCAAGATTGGGTGTTTGAGTTGGATACCGTAGTCTGTTAATAATATCTGAAGATCATCCAATAATCCTGGCATTCTGGGTCCATTTGCTAAAACAGAAATACCTCGTTGATCTGAAGTTTTCAAACCGGGCATACCAATCCCGACAATAGGGATTATGTTATTTAATTGAATATGTAAATCCTTGATTACATCGGCGATTGCTCGAATGTAAGCTTTACTTTGGTTTACTTCGGGTACCGTAGGATATACTTTATCATTTTTATTTTCATTTAATTGAATTTCAATACCTACAGGAGTAAAACTAGAATCAAATTCAGGATAATCCTGATAATATCGTTTCGATTGCAGATGAGTTAAAGTAAATGTTTGATCAGGATTTGCATCAATGAGTCCTGCATGGACTTTAGTAGCTCCTCCGTCAACTCCGATAATGTTCATTTAATTATTTAGTATCCACTCTAGTTGATAATCTTATCTGAATTATTCATCTCGATGCGTCGGTTTAAAGCTTGAAGCCGCATCCAATCTTTAGCTTCATCATTTCTGTCAATTACAGATTGATTTATAGTGTGATCAGTTCCACCGGAATGTCTAACAACCTCATAAATGGGTTGATAAATACGACCAACTTTATACTTTTCACTTATTCGAAGAACCATATCATAATCTTCGCCATAATTTAATGAAAATGGTTCATCATTTACTCCAAACCACCCAATTTCTTTAATCAATTTTATCGGAATAGATCGTGGTGCACCTGCACCGTTTATTCTTAATAAATTATTTCGTCCATTATCATCCGTCCATTCATCATGAGTTACGACTGGGAGTTTATCCATGCGAACCAGTTGACCAGAATCTTGTTTCTCCCAAACTTCATATGAACCGATAACAAGTCCGATTGTCGGATCAGTTTCAAAGACATTCACTATTGATTCAATTGCATTGGATTTTAAACGATCATCCGAATCTAATTGAACGTAATAAGTTCCTTTCGCATGTTTTACACCTAAGTTGATACAAAAACCGATATTATTAATATCAGTAATTAATAACCGTACTTTAGGTTTCTGAGGATGATAGTATTTTCCACCAGGTTGATAATTTTTTACAATAGGAATAGTTGGATCATTTTTTCCACCATTGACAATAATGATAACCTCTATATCCGATCTAGTTTGTTGTTGAACACTTTCAATTGCAGTTCCTATAAAACCTGGACGATTATTGACCGGTATTATGACGGATGCGATCAAATCTAAAGAATCTTTTGGAGCAACATCAAAATGCTGATTTGAATGTAGTTTTGCCTGGATCCTATCTAAATGATTTGTAAGAATTGTCTCGGCTTCAAGTTGTTGATCCTTATTCGATATAAGGTAATCAAACACATTTGTTTCCTCATTGGATGTATGAGTAGTATAAAGACTTCCTCCAAATTTATTTGATACTAAATGAATTGTTGATATTTCAGATAATTTTAATCTTAAGTCGTATAAGTGATTAAAATTTAAATTTGTATCAAAACCACCGATACTATGCACTATTTCAGTATCAAAAAGAAAAACCTTACCATAATCTTGATTATCCCTTAATCTTCCTTTATGGTGGTGCAAAAGATGGATTTCTCGTTCTTTATCCTTATAATCGGCATATATCATTCCTGCTCTAGAATGACGAGATTTTGCGATTGTGAAAAGATCAATAGATGATTTAGCGAGAGTAATAGATACATTTCGATTATCAATATAAATAAAAGTAGGGGTAGAAACTCGGGAAAGGGCGTTATTCCATAACTCTGGATAAGATTGATTTTTCGATTCAATCAGCTCTATATCATGAAAGTCTTGATTGATAGAATGATCTGCTATAGCAATTAAATGATGATTTTTCAGCCTTTTGATTTGAGCTTTCAATCTCGAAGTTTCTATTAAGGATTGCGAGTGTTCTTTCGAAATATGAAAAATAATTGTTGTTTTAGGATTCATGTAGTTTTCAAATGATGATGAATGTAGTTAAGTATTTTAGGAATAAAAGTCTACTAATTGCTTATGAAAATATAGGAAGGCTTTGAGTTGAAAAATAGTATTAATGAATAAAGATAAATGAAGTAATTTCTTTTCGAATAAACGCCGAAAACAGGAGATTCATGAAAAAACAGATATTAATCGGATTAAGCGTGATGCTTTTTCTTATAAGTTGTTCACACCCACCACTATTAAAACCACATTCACAGTGTAAACCCTCACATGAAGCTGTAGTTAAATCCGGAATCGAAGTTCTTGTCGAGCAAAATTTTGAAGGGTTAAAAAACAAGCGTGTTGGATTGATAACCAATGCAACCGGGATAGATCGTAATTTTCGCTCTACGATCGATATTCTAAATGAAGCTGAGGAAGTAAATTTAGTGGCATTGTTCGGTCCTGAACATGGTGTGCGCGGAGATCGAGGAGCGGGAGAATTAATTCGATTTTATACGGATAAGAAAACGAGACTACCGGTTTATCCACTCTATGGAGAGACAAGAAAACCCACAAAATTAATGTTGAAGAAAATCGATGTTCTTGTTTTTGATATTCAAGACATTGGATGTCGTTCTTATACGTATATCAGCACAATGGGATTATGTATGGAAGCTGCTGCAGAGGAAAAGATTAAAATGATCGTTCTTGATCGACCCAATCCACTCGGAGGAAACTATGTCTCAGGTAATATCTTAGAGGATGAGTTCCGTTCATTTGTCGGACAGTTTAATATTCCCTATGTATACGGTCTAACAGTAGGCGAATTAGCCAATTTATTAAATAATGAGAATATGCTATCGAATGGTTTGTCTTGTGATCTGACGGTTATTCCCATGGTTGGATGGAAACGGTCGATGATCTTTCGGGAAACCGGACTACCATGGATTCCAACTTCTCCGCATATTCCACAAGATGACACTCCGTTTTATTATGCCAGTACCGGTATCCTTGGAGAATTAGGTGTTTTCTCAAATGGTGTGGGATATACGTTACCTTTTAAAATGATAGGTGCTTCTTGGATCGATGGCGATCTGCTTGCAGATAAGATGAATAAACTCGGTTTGGATGGTGTGGTTTTTAGATCGGTTTCATATAAACCTTATTACGGATTTGGAAACGGAACATATCTTGGTGGTGTGCAAATCCACTATGATAACGCATCTAAAGCGGATTTATTGGGAATTCAATTTTTATTCATGGAAGTACATAATGAACTCTATCCGGATAAAAAACCGTTTAAATTAGCGAAAGAATCTCGAATTAAAATGTTCGATAAAGTAATGGGAAGCGATAAAATAAGAAAAACGTTCCAAAAAATTTATCGCTATAACGATATAAGTACTTTGTTCGATAAAGATGTTAAAGCATTTAAAAATATATCTAAGAAATATTATTTATATCAGTAAATCTAATTAGTGAGTGGTAAATAAAATTTTTAATTAACCCTACAAAAATGATCCCGCCAATAATTGGAATACTGCCAGCTTTAAATAATTAAGGATAAGCTTTTTTATTGATAAATATTAATAATCGATATTATATTTTCGTTGATTTTTATTCATTTAGCTATTTAACAGGATAAGTTGTTTGATCGATCTAAATTTCAACGTACCGTGCATTTAGCCGAGAATGCAGTTTTTTTACCGCGTTGTAATCTCTTTACTACAATAAAAAAAATGATCGATTTTAATAATATCCTGACAATGATTATATCTTATGGTTCCTTGCGAACCCAACGGATTGTTATAACCTTTAATGAAATATTATAAGAATTTGCATACAATATAAGTAAACACAAAAGGAGACAAAAATGAAGAAAATCATACTCATAACCACAGCGATCATACTGCTTGTCGGATGTGCTTCAACCAGATCGGGAAGTACTGAAGAAACAAAAACAGACGCACCAGAATGGTGGTTTAGTCCTGCGGCATCAGAAACACACTATTATGCATTTGGGCAGGCAAAAAAGCAAAACCCGAGTCTTGCACAAAAAACTGCGACTCAACGTGCAAAAGATGATATATCCAATCAAGTCAAGTCTAATGTGAAGAATGAAATCCGTGATTTTATGCAAGAGTCCGGGTTGGGTGAGAATGCTCAAGCTCTAGAGTTCTCTGAGAATACAACCGTTGCAATTTCTAACAATGTACTTGAAGGAGCTATCCCCGATAAATATTTTAAAGCGAAAGACGGAACCGTTTACGTTCGTGTATCCTACTCTAAAGAAAACGTAAATAAAAATCTGATCAATTCCATCAAAAGAGAAGAAGCCCTCTATAATGAATTCAAGGCGACTCAGGCATTTGGCAGATTAGAAGAAAAAACATCAGGGAATTAGATTAAACAGATCATTACTAAATCTAAGTTGTGTGTTAGGTTGATTCAGTGTGTTCACTGACTTACTATTACTGATTGATGCTATAACACATAGTTTTACCAGACCGGAAAAAATATGAGATACTTACTAATATTTCTAATGGTAGTATTATTCGCTTGCGGTGGGACTAAGTCTACTCAACCGTCACCCGAACCAAGTGAAGCACAAGATGTCGCTGAACAGGCTTTTAATGAAATGGGAGAAAGCAATCCTGTACAATCAATGGGGAATAATACGGATATAATGATATTAACCGAACCCTCTGATATTGAAATAACAGAAGTTCGTACGGGTGAACCCGGTTGGGTTGTTGTTGAACAAACGATGCCCTTTAACGATGAAGTTCCATTTGCTCAAGCCAGAAAAGAACTTCTTCAATTTCTACGGAATGAAGCCGTGAAAAGAAAAATACCTCACACCGTTGAAGTCACATCTCTGTTAACTGATATGATGAGTGAATCAAACGGAGTAGCAAATGAACAGTCAACTTGGTCAGGGTTTTTCAAAAGTACGGTATCTGGTGTAATTACCGCTGAA
The DNA here is from genome assembly GCA_964645915.1 of uncultured bacterium. Classification (GTDB taxonomy): domain Bacteria; phylum Fidelibacterota; class Marinisomatia; order Marinisomatales; family JACNKV01; genus JACNKV01. Next base: position 623 of record CAZYDH010000009.1, on the reverse strand, counting down.
AAAATATTAATGGATGAATTTCCTAGAGAGATTAAGAATGGCTATGAAAAGACTATGAAACTCAGAGCGTATGTAGAACCGGTAAGTGGGCAGCGTGATCCCGGGTTTTATGTTGATGTAGTCATTGAAAATAATATGCTAAAGCAAGGGGATGAACTAATATTTACCGTTCAACCAAGTAAAGATTGCTATGTTTATATTTTTAATTTGATGGCAGATCATAATGCTATGCTTATGTTTCCCAATGAGTATCTAAAGGAAAATTATGTTGAAGAGGGTGATATTTTAAAAATACCGGATGACAGATATAGACAATATATCAAATTTATGGTAGGCGTATTACCCGGTCAACAATTGACTACTGAATCAGTCTATATCGTCTGTGTGAAAGATTCGGTAGAGATGATAGATACCTTGCCAAAGATCGGCACATCAATTGAGGTTTTATCCGGGGAAAGTGGTGATTTTGTTAAACTCCAGCGGTGGCTGACTAATATCCCTTTGGATCGAAGAGTAGAGAAAAATTTGATTTACCATGTTTCAGATAATTAGGAGATTAGAATGAAACTATACATTTTTATTCTATGTATGTTTTCGATAGTCTTTGCAGATGTCACCATTAC
>CAZYDH010000008.1:11458-64567 GCA_964645915.1 uncultured bacterium | reverse complement strand
CACCCTTCCGAAGTTTACTTTCAGTCCAAAATCTGTCCGATCGGTGAGTCCGTATCTAAACCCAATTTCAGGAATTATCTCCGGTCCTTCTATGTCAATCATTCCACCACCATTAACAGAGAATTCTCCCGGATCATTCGTTTCTGCCGTCTGAAGGGTTGTAAAAGAGATACATGCATTTTGGGTAAGAGCAATTAAAATAACAATAAAACTGAACAGATTTCTAATCTTCATAAGACACCTACTAGTTAGTGTAAAGAATAAATTACGTTAAGTCAATTTAATATCTTGTTCTATAATTTTTCAAGGATTAACGATACCGCCAAATGATCCGAATAACCTCCCAGTAACTTATCTCCTGCCCAAAACCGAAATGGATAATGTGCATATGTTCCTTCCTGTTGACGATATTTAGGTTTATCGTGAATAGCAGTTGACTCTGAAACAACTCTCAATCCAGACTTATCTATTAGACCTTGACTGACAATAACTTGATCTAAAAAGTTATCTTTTCCACGCCAAACATAAGTACCGACTTTCGGTTTCCCAAGAAAACGTCCCATTAAATTCATTAATTGACCATTTTCTAATTCAGTGTTGGATGTACTTGAAAAGAGTATATCCTTGACGGCAGTTTCTGTGGGCTCTTCATTAAAGTCACCCATGAGTAAGATCTCGGCATTTTCATTCTCCTCTAGAACACCATTAATATGATCTCGAAGAACTTTGGCTGTTTTTGCCCGTCTGGGAATGGCTTGTTCTCTGCCACCATAATTCGATGGCCAATGATTAATATATACGTGTAGTATTTCGTCTTGAAACATCGTTTTTACGTATAAAATATCTCTCGTGGGTTTACCATCGTCAAACTCAATCGTAATTGGTTTGGAATCTATAATACTTACTACTTCAGGATCATAATATAGCATATTATCTATCCCGCGGTTATCAGGAGATTCATAATGAATGATTGAATAGTTCCGATCTAAATATCCGTCATTCAACCATTCAACAACTTGTTTGTTTTCAACCTCACAAAGTCCAAGAATATCTGCATCCAACTCATTGATCACTTCACTAAGATTTGCCAGTTTTAAATCTAGAATATCTTGCGTACAATTCTTTTTTCCTCCCAAGGCAAACTCATCATCGTTTTTTTCAGGATTATCGACAAGATCAAACAGATTTTCAACATTCCAGAATGCGGCTTTTAATGAAGGATTTATTTGCGCAAAACAGACTTGCAAAATCAATATGAACAGGATACTTATTTTTTTACTCATAACCGATTACCTTTCTTATTCTTAAAACGTTTTGGAACTTTTTCCGTTGAATGATGTTATAGATGTGTTGGGAGTGAGTGTTTTGGTTCCCACATAACATTAATCATCTGTACCTCCTTGGTTGACCTCGCTCACTCCCTTTTTCATTTTACACTGAATATTCCCTTCTCCTACTGAACAAAATTCGTCAATTAATTTTTCTGCATTTTCCGTTTTGACATTCACGTTCCAATGTAATTTTTCTCCGGACAACTCTTTGCTAATTGAAAGATTATTTTTCTCTAAGATACTTGAGATACGACCTGCATACTGATATTCTGATCTAATCTCTATAGTTGATATAGATACCCATTGTTCATAATGCCCTGCATCTGTTGCCAGAAGTGCGGCTTCTTTGTATGCATCAATTAAACCTCGTTTCCCAAGTTTAATTCCACCGTAATAACGGACAACATAACACGTAGCGTTGATGATATTCTTTTTTCGTAAAATGCCTAAAATCGGAGGACCTGCAGATCCCGACGGTTCTCCATCATCCGATGAGTTTTCAACCAGTTGATCGCCATTCATAATTCGATATGCCCAAGCCACATGACGAGCCGCATGATGAGACTTCCGAATACGTTTTAATTCGTCTGAAACAGATTGAACTAGATTCGTCGGATTTATTATTCCGGTAAACGTAGATCGCTTTTCTTTGAATGATGCGGTACTTTTGTCCAGTGGTTTGATTTTCATTTTGTCCGAAATGAAAATGTGAGTGGAACACCCTCTGTATTAAAATATTCTCGAAAACGATTTTCAAGATATCGTTTATAATCCGTGGTTAGAAACTTAGGATTATTACAAAATAATGCAAAGATCGGAGGTTCTGTATGAACTTGTGTCATAAATTTAATCTTTATTGTTTTCCCTTGCATCGCAGGAGGTGGATACTGAGCGAGTGCGCGCTGCAACCATTCGTTTAATTGATTTGTGGTAAATTTAACTTTGCGATGTTCATATACTTTCCAAACGAGATCCATGATCTTTGAAACACGCTGTTTTGTGAGTGCTGAAACAAATAAAACCGGATAATGCTCTAAGGATTTGAATTGATCGTACATATCCAGTTTAAATTGCTGCATTGTGTTTGAATCTTTTTCTACCAAATCCCATTTATTTACAATAAATACTAATCCTTTTTTCTTGGATATCACGTGATCAACAATCAGCTTGTCTTGTTTTCCCATCTTCTTAACGGCGTCGATGAGAACTAATACAACATCCGATCGGTCGATTGCCTGTAGAGCACGAACATTACTGTAGTATTCTATGTTTTCCTTTACCTTTGATTTTTTCCTCATTCCGGCCGTATCTACAATGATAACATCTTTGTTGTACCACTTCATTATAGAATCAATGGAATCTCGTGTTGTACCTGCAATGGGTGTAACAATGGTTTGCTCTTTTTGGAGTAAGGCGTTTGTCAGAGAAGATTTACCTACATTTGGCATTCCAACAACGGCAAGATGAAGGTTTTCATTGGTTGACTCATCTGATGGTTGAAATGTTAACTTCAGCTGATCTACAATAGCATCCAATAGATCGCCGGTCAATCTTCCTGAAAGAGCCGAAATCGGATATATTGGCTCGAGACCCAGTTCATAATAATTATTAATCTGTTGATCGTTTTTCAGTGCATCACATTTATTTACAACCAGAATGTATGGTTTTCCGGTCTCCCGAATAAAATTGGATAAAGATACATCACTTGATGTTGGCAATTCTCTTCCATCAACCATAAATAAAATAAGGTCTGCTTCTTCAATGGCCATTTGAGCTTGTCGTCGAACTGCTGCATTAAATACATCTATATCTTCAGGGATGTATCCACCGGTATCCACAAATGTCAGGTTATGTCCTACCCAATCCATGGTTCCATAAATGCGATCACGCGTGATTCCTTCTTCTGCGTCTACAATCGCTCTACGAGTCTTCAGTACTCGATTAAAAAATGTAGATTTTCCGACATTGGGTCGACCTACAATTGCAATAAGTGGGTGATTTTTCATAATAATCAATTCTAATTAATATTAGAATTTACAATAAAGACGTTCATATGAAGGATGGAATAATCATCCGATATTGTTAGTTTTATTATAACTTTTAATGTAACTTAGTCCATGCCTGATTTATCAGATTTACTATCTGACTCTTCCAGAGGTGCATCACTAATTTACAGAGATGCTATTTCCTACTTTTCTACCCTCACCGACGAACGGTTAATTTCTGAAACACTGGCAGGGACTCAACTTCTTCAGGCAAGATTTCCGTATATGGGCTTATTTCATAGTTTATGGAATCAAGTATCAGTCGTACATGAAATTGGACGAATGCGTCTAATTTTACAAACACTGATCAACGATCTGACAAAACATGAAAATGCGTTACGGAAGCAAGGAAAGGCACTTCTTCCGTCGAATTCAATTATCTTAACGATTAGTTACTCAAGTATGGTCAGAGATTTATTATTAGGGAGAGTTAATTCTAGAAAAGAGACCGTTGTTTATTGTTATCGCTCAGCTCCTATGAACGAAGGTGAAATTCTGGCTCAATCCTTAAATAATAACGGAATCCCTGCCCAAGTGATTTCAGACAATGCATCTATCCCACCTGAGGTCACGCACATACTTATTGGAACAGACTTAATTACTGACACATTTTTTATCAATAAATCCGGCACATCTCACTTAATATCTTTAGCACAAACAAGACAATTACCTATACGGATTGTTACAACCGCTCAGAGATATATACCGGGTTTTCCGCTGACTCCAATAACGGATCCGATCTTTGAAATAATTCCCTATCCATCCTCTATTGAAATCATTACCGAAAAGGGAATTGTTTCCCCGAGTGAATTACATTCGATTCTTAGCTGAATCGAGATCAATCAATATAAATTACCAAGTTTTTTCTAACTGAAGCCATGCAGGGAGAGGTGTAAATCCTAGTTTCATATTTAGGGTATACATCGGATTGTTTTCTTCATTATCGGTAATGATCTTTTTAATCCCTTTTTCTTTCGCATTTTGAATACAGACGGCTTTCATCGCAGTCGCGACTCCTTTTCGACGATATGATCGCAGAGTCCCTGTAATTGAGGTTATCATTATTTCCTTATCTGCGGGAACATGTTTTATACAACTTATTCCAACGATGTCATTCTCATCAACTGCAACGATATATGTATCCTCATTGAATCTATCCGGGGCAAACACCATTCTTTCCCATACATCAAAAGGTGGTTTTGTCGGAGGATCAGGGAATGGAATATCCTTTCCGATCAGCCAATCAACATCATAGAGCTTTTGTTTCCATTCATCAATTTTCAATTTCGCTTCCGATAATGAAACAATCTGAATATTTTGTTTCTTCAATGTATTAATCAACGATAAGTATTGATTAAAATTGAATGTTTCTACATCTAAAGATGAATTAGGTTCGCGCATTGTTATTGCGAGCCCTCGTTTCTTTAAAAATCGTATTCCTTCCGGTTGATCTTCGCAAGTATAACTAGAGAGTTTTACAAGCTCTCTATCTTTAAGTTCATCCAATACACGAGTAAATAATAAGCTTCCCCCTCCTTTATTTCTATATTCGGGAGTAACTAAAATCTCGATAAAGTAACCTCCCTTTACATACGCCCAGGATCGTTCACCAAAATCACAAAATCCTGCAAAATGTGTATCGTATTCTAAAATGTATAGTTTGCGAAAATATTTCTTTTCTCGAAATTCATCATGATATTTTAATTCATCAATTGTAACCGGATGGTTTATCCATACATTTGACATCAGATGGGCGAGATTTCGATAGTCTTCTTTATTTTGTTGAAACTCTCTGATCTTAAACATTTGATATCTTTAATTTATCCGATTACTTTAAGAAATCGTCTTTTCCCCACTTTTATAATCTTTTCACCACAACCCGGAGAAAGCTGCATAAGTTCATCTTGTAAAGTTTCACCGTCAATCTTTACAGCATTTTGTTTGATGAGTCTTCTACCTTCTCCTTTACTCTTTATCAACCCTGCTTCATTAAGTACATCTAAAATTTTCATGTCTTCATTAAGAGTGAAAGTATCCATTTCATCAGGAATATCTTTCTTAACAAAGACTTTATCAAAATGTTCTTGAGCTTTCAATGCCGTTTCTTCATCGTAGTACAGGGATACTATTTCTCTTGCCAACCATCTTTTGATATCTCGAGGATTATTAGAAGGATCTTTGAGTTGTTCACGGACTGTCATCATCGTTTCCTCATCTGCATCCGCACCTAAGAGGAAATATTTTTCGATCATGGAATCAGAAATTGAAAGTGTTTTACCATACATATCTTCCGGTGAATCATGTAATCCAATATGATTTCCATATGATTTGGACATTTTTTCAACTCCATCGGTACCTTCTAATAACGGTAAAGTAATAATTGCCTGTGGTAATTGTCCAAACTCTCTTTGCAAATCTCTTCCTACAAGAAGATTAAATTTCTGATCCGTTCCGCCTAATTCGATATCCGCTTTCAACTCAACAGAATCCATTCCTTGAGCGAGTGGATACAGAAATTCGTGGATTGAAATAGGGACTTCTGACTTATAACGTTTTGAAAAATCATCTCTTTCAAGCATTCGAGCTACCGTATATTTGCTGGTTAATATAATAACTTCGTTGAAGTTCATTTTATTTAGCCAATTTGAATTATATACTATTTTAAGTTTAGATATATCAAGTATTGCATTAGCTTGTTCGATATAGCTGTCAGCATTCCGTTTTGCTTCTTCAAGTGTTAATTGAGGACGAGTTTTATTCCTACCTGAAGGATCTCCGATCATAGCTGTAAAATCACCGATAACTAAAACAGCTTGATGTCCCAAATCTTGGAAGTGTCGTAGTTTTCTTAAGACGACTCCATGTCCAATATGTAGGTCAGGTCGACTTGGATCACACCCTAATTTGATTGTTAATGGTGTATTGGTTTTCTTTGATTGTTCTAGTTTAGCTTTTATTTCGTCTAATGGAAGGATTTCCTCAGCTCCTCGACTGATCAATGCTAATTGTTCTTTTACGGTTTTAAATGCCATCAGTATTTCCTCATTTCTCTGGCCGTTTCTCGATTTATATCTTTTTGTTTTAAAGCTTCTTTTTTATCGTATGTCTTTTTCCCTTTAGCTAATGCGATCTCAACTTTAATCCAGCTTCCTTTAAAATATAGTTTTATGGGGATAATAGTTAACCCTTTTTCAGCTGTCGTTTGCTTTAACTTTCTTATTTCTCTTCTATTAAGAAGTAATTTTCTATCTCGTCCGGGTTCATGTCCTTGATATCCTGTATGTGAATATGGACTAATATGTGCATTCATCATTATTGCTTCATTATCTCGAATAACGACATAAGCATCTTTTAAATTACCTTTTCCTTCGCGAAGGCTTTTTACTTCGCTACCGGTTAATTCAATCCCTGCTTCAAATCGATCCAAAATATGGAACTCATGAAACGCCTTCCGGTTTTTGGATATAGTTTTATCTTTCATAACGTAATTAATTGAGGAAAAATTACACTCCATTTTCGAGGTGATTCAAGTTTAATCATTGCTAATTGATCAGGCATTTCTGTAATTTTCCGCGCTATTTTGATGCCCGGGTGGTGAAATTGGTAGACACGCTAGGTTCAGGGTCTAGTGGCAGCGATGCCGTGCTGGTTCGAGTCCAGTCTCGGGCACTATACTATTTTGAGAGATTGAAAAGACCGAATTTAATTTTTATTAGAATCCATACTACTTAATCAGCAGCATTTTTCTCATTTCAACTCTACCGTTCTGTGCTAACGTATAAAAATAAATTCCCGATGAATAATCATCCCCAATCCATTCCACTGCATATCGACCTTTTGATTGATACCCGTCGACGATAATATCCAATTCCCTTCCGTTCATATCATAAATTGTTAATTGGACATCTTCGGAAATATTTAGATCATATTCGATGATCGTTCTTGGATTAAATGGATTTGGATAATTTTGATGCAACGCAAATGTAGACGGTATCGGTGAATCTGCATCCATGGGATCAACAGATAATACTTCAGAATTAAAAACTAAAAATTCCCCGTTGAAAACATAAACCATATCCATTGGATTATCAACATCAACCATCAATCCTGTAAATGTACCAAGGATATCTGTCTCCGTTATTTCATCAATGGAGATTGTTCCCGTTGCACTCACATAGATTTTGTCGGCTTCTATTTGATCGGGAAAACTTAATGTATCCAGATCAATCATTCCGTTTACTCCGATGCCAAAACCAAACAGGGCTGTAAGATTAAACGGATCAACATTATAAACTCCTGTAGATAATTCCCCGGGTTGATGAAGATAGACGAGTCCAATGTTAATACTGTCCTCAGAAATGGCTTCAATCCCTGTAAAGACTGCATAAACAGAGTCATTCATAGAAGTATGATATCCGCCAACTCCTTCTGTGGGTAGTTCTATAGTATCCGGGATTCCGGAGACATAGAATGAACCATTCATACTTGATCCTGAGTAATCAAAACCAAAATATCCGTCTTCAAGATCACGAGTATATACTTCCACTGACCTTAAGGTGTATAAATCGTTCAAGTTATTTTGGCAATAAATGATTCCGATGGAAAATAAGATTAAGATGATTGCGATTGTTTTTTTCATAAGATTGAAATGAGAGTTAATTCTATCGAAAAATTACCAACTTCTTTTCCATTTTCCTAAATATGATTTTGTTCATAAATCAATCAATAATAAAGGAAGACTATCAAGGTTTTTGAAACACAAAAGAGATCAATCTTGGTATCTCCTGTCGATGATTTTGATCAAACCATTCATCTAACTCAAGTAATCGAAAGTTATTCAGCTTTCCTGAGATCAAATAATCGGATAAATGATGTAAAAACACCGTCAATTCAACAGGATTACCGTCGTCTGATTGATATCGTGCTTTTGAACCGGAATATTGTTTGTTTGGGTGTAACTCACTAATAAAAAACAAACCGGATGATTTTAGTTTTTTATTTGCCTCTGTAAAAATAAAGTCCAGATTTGAAATATGTTCTAAGGTTAAGCTGGATGTGATCAGATCAAAATGATTATTGGCAACTTCCCATTCTTGATTAATATCTCCTTGTTGAAACTGAACATTTTCTCTTTGAACCTTCTCAATGGCGATACTAAGCATTTTCTCAGAGAAATCAACACTAACAACTTCTTTAGCTTTTTCTGCAAACCAACCGGTATTCTTTCCCGTACCGCATCCTAATTCCAGAACGTGGTTAAAGTTATATTTTGATAGAGTATTTTCGGTTACAATCTTATCAAGATCGCGTGTTTTGTTATCATTAGTATCGTATTGATCAGACCACTGATTATATGATTGTTTTATACTCATTCAATTTATAAAGTCAGTGAAAATGATTTCACAAGGATTCCCGGACAAATGGTTCCGCCAAGTTCCCGTCCTTCATACGTTCCTACTTCAGGAATAAATTTAGAAGTATCTCCGACCGCTTCCAGTTCTGATCCAAAGAAACGATACAAAGTATCATCAAAGCGCATCGTTTCGATTGGTGCAATAATCTCTCCGTTTTCTACCCAAAAACAAGCGTATCGGGTTAGACCGGTAATTCTTCCACCAATGTTATCACTCCAGTTAAGATAATGCAAATTTGACAAATATAGACCGGTTCCTATGGTCTTCAGCACTTCACTTTCAGACAATTTTCCGGTTTCCATTACCGGTGAACGCATATATTCACCTTCAGAAGCAAAATTGCTCTCTTTTTTATATTCTTTTTCAGATCGTGAGCTGACCAACGTGTTTGCCAAATCTCCATTGTTAAATAATGTTAATTTCTCCGGAGCAATCTGTCCTTTCTCATTAAAACGAGGAACGGTTCCACTTGAGAAATCTTCATTTACATTAAATTTATCTGATAGTTTTACACCTTCATTCCTCATTTTTAATAATGCACTGTTCCCCTGCTGAATTGCAGCTTCACTGATTCCATTCCAGCTAAGCATACCTAAGAAATCAGCTACAGCCGACGGAGCAAACCATGTTCGGTAATTTCCGGGCTCTAACTTTTTAACCGGTAAATTCATTAACTCTAATTTCTTTTTAGAATCCTGAATATTCTCCTCATATGCGTTTTGATTCCAGTGAGTTCCTGCGTAGGTCCCTTTCACCATTTTATGATCCGGTGTTACAATGGAATAATCCAATGAAAAAGTATCGGTTTCAAACCAGTGTTTTTGTCCAAGAGAATTAGCGTTTCCTCGATAGATCTTACCCGAAGCATAAATTCCTACCAGATCAACACCTTCCATGGCAGGGAGAAGCGCATCGACGGCTTTCTCTATCGAAAGTAAACTTCCTTTTCGAACTTCTCTACTTGATCCGGAATTTTCCGGTAAAACAATATACGGATCTTCGGGCAATTGTATGACTTCTGAGCGCATACGTTTTAATTCATCAATCGTCTGTACTATGAGTTCCTCTATTGATTCACGTACGGTAAGACTGCTATAACAAATTCGTTTATCATGGATTAGTTCTAAAGAAATATCAGCATCGTTAACCAATCCGGTTTGACGTACTTTTGCATTGTTTATCCGAATAAATTGGCTGTTTTCTCCACCATAACTCAATGTTAGATACTCATCCTTATTTAATTCTTGAAAAAGTGCATGACATACACGCTCAAATAATTGTTCACTATGACCTTGATTAGACATTTTTCTGATCTCCGGTTTTTACTTACTTATAAAATTCGTTATGAAATTTAGGCTCCGCCAAATACGTCTACATTTTCAAAATAGGCAACTGGACTTGCATGTCCAACCCGAATGGTTTGATTTGGCTCTCCTTTACCACAATAAGGTGTTCCGTAACATTTAAAGGTATCTTTATTACCGATCATCTTTAAGCTATTCCAAAACGGATTGGTAATCCCTCTATAATTTGGATTCTTAACCGTTTTTGTTATTTTTCCGTTCTCAATTAATTTACCATACTCACATCCAAATTGGAATTTGTTTCTATAGTCATCAATAGACCAAGAACGATTACTTTCCATATAGACACCGCGATCAATGGAGGAAATGATCTCATCAAATGTAGATTGACCCGGTTCTAAATTAAGATTAGCCATCCGATCAATGGGCGCTCTATTCCATAGACTTGCACGGAAATTTGCAACACCGGGGAGATTAGAACGTATTTGACTTTCTTTTCCACCAAGACCACGTACAAGAATACCATCTTTTACGATATATTCTTTTTCTGCTTTCTGACCACCGTCATCATACTTGTAGGAAGCAAATTCGCCCGCAACAGTCGGATCAAATGTAACATTCATAATCTCTGATCCGTACTGTAGTTTTCCAAAATCTTCCGGTTTTACAAAACTCCATCCGGCATAATTTCTTTCATCGCCCAAAATTCGATCTATCTCTGTGGCATGACCAATACTCTCATGGATTTGAAGCATCATTTGATCCGGAGCTAATACAAGTCCCATCTTCCCTGAGGGGCATTCATCAGCAGATAATAATTCCACAGATTCCAGACCGATCTTTCTCGCTTGGTCAATGATAACCGATTCATCAAATACTTCCATTCCCTGTTGATGACTAAATCCTCTTAAACCGCCATGGGAGCGAGTTTGAACAATAGGACCATCTTGTGCAGTTGATTGCATATCAAATGTCGTCATTAAAAAGTTTTGTGTGATATCACTTCCATTTGAACTCACAAAATGATGGTCGGATTCAACAATCCTTATTAATGAGTTCACGCTGATGACTTTATCAGATACTTTTAAGGCATTATTGACCTTGATTAAGAGTTCGTTTACTTCTCCGGGTAAAATTGAATCTATCGCTTTCAAATATGGAGATTGATAGGTGCCTACATTTTTTGGTCTTGCAGCATCTGTAAAATGGTAAATAGAATATTTTGATGCTAACTTCGCTTGTTCATACGCTTTTCGTGCTGCATTTGATATTCCTTCTGCATCCATTCGATTTGTCCCGATATAACCAAACTGTCCATCGACTAATACTTCAACCATAACCCCATGAGAAGTATTTTTAACATTCGCTTGTGGTTTGCTATCTCGTACATATCGTGTCGTAGTTGATTCTTTTACTTCACGAAGCCCTATCCAATCTGCAGGGACATCAACAGCTGCTAAAAGGTTTTTTAAATGAATTTCATTCATAGTTTATCCTTTTGTTAAATCTATATTATTGATTTTGAATTGAGGGTTGGTTATTACCTTAAAGTTTCATCCTTTTAAACGTCTCAGGATCTTTTCGAATTGCTGTTGTGACTTTAACAAAAGCATCTATTACATCTTGAGTATCTTTTTTAGTCCCCAATAAGTGATTTTGTTTCAACCAAACCGATTCTTCGTTACATAGTTTCTCAGTTACGGGCATGTGTAGTTTTTCATATTCTTTATGTGCCAACCATGGATATTCCTCAGCATTTGTAATAAAGAGATTCTCTTTGTACAACGGGACGTATCCTCGATATGTATAAACACCTTCGGCTTGCATTGCTTTAAAAAATACTTCTCGGGGAACTCCGTTAAACTCTTGACTATGATATCGACTTAAGTAAATATGATTAGCGGACATCGTTACATCATTAGACAGAACAATAGGTGTCAATCCGGGAATCTCTTTTAACGCATTATCAATCAATAGTCGATTCTTATGTCGTAAATTGATATCAGATTCAATGGAATCCAATTGTGCTTCCAGCATTGAAGCGGCTAGAGCCGGTAATCTAAAATTACCGCCTAAATGTTGATGTTCATACCATTGTCCACCTTTCACTCGACCACAATTATGGTATGAAAAACACGCATTAGCAAATTCTTCATCATTTGTGACAATAGCTCCACCTTCACCTGCAGTCATATTTTTTGATGTTTGAAAACTAAATATTCCTCCAAGTCCAATGGCTCCAACTTTTTTTCCTTTCCAAGAAGCACCATGTGCCTGAGCCGCATCCTCAATAACCAGTAAGTTATGTTTATTTGCAACATCGAGAATCTTGTCAACATTGGCAGGATTTCCCGCGATGTGAACCGGGATAATCGCTTTGGTTTTTGAAGTGATAACCGATTCGATCATCTTTGGATCCATGTTAAACGTATCAGCTTCCACATCGACAAATACCGGAACGGCATTTGCCATCATCACTGCTGACGCGGTTGCAATAAATGTATAAGACGGAACAATGACTTCATCGCCTGCTTTTATTCCTGCTGCTTTTAATGCGACCCAAATCGCGGTTGTACCCGAACTGGTAGAAATACAATATTTTGCATCCTGAAATTCTGCAAATTTTTCATTAAAACGATTGATTGCCGTACTGCCAACTCCCCAACCTTCGTTTTCAAATGTTTTTATAAGATGATCTTTAATATTATCATTTGGTTTTGGCCACTGTGGAAAAGGGGTACTACGAACCGGTTTACCGCCAAATATCGCCAATTCATTCATAAATATATTCCTTTAATTTCTTTAAAATTGTAATAGGAAAGTTAATGGGTTTTTCAATTTGCTCTCAATCCTTTTTCTTATAATTAAACAACCAAATGATAATATTTATCTGCAATTATTACAGATCAATATGACAAGAAAGATTTCATAACTGCCATATTATCATACTATTTGTTAATTATTACTTATCATGTGTTTTGGTACGGGAATTGTAGAACATATTTCAGAAAGAATTAAACAATCTAATGAAAGGAAAATAAAATGACTTTAGTAAAATTCAATCCAAGACGTTCATATCTTTCACCATGGTCTAATTTTGATCGTATCTTTAATCATATGATTCATTCAAATGATTTTCATACAAATACAAACTGGACTCCAGCGGTAGACATTAATGAAGATGATACATCATATAATATGCAGGTGGACTTACCCGGAATTGATAAAAATGATATTCACGTAAATTTAAAAGATAATGTCTTAACTATCAGTGGTGAACGCTCATTTGAGAAAAAAGAAGAAAAAGACACTTATTATCGATCTGAACGCGATTTTGGCAAGTTCAATCGTTGTTTTCGTTTACCGGAAGAAATCATTGAAGAAAATATCTCGGCTTCTTTTAAAAATGGTGTATTGAGTGTCAGTGTACCAAAAGCAGAAGAAATACCCGCAAAAGAGTTAGAAATTAAAGTCGCTTAATTCTAACGACCTTCTTGTTTGTTGGATAGGGCTGGATCTTACGATTCAGCCCTTTTTTATTTTAGAAAAGACTTTTTAATGAAACCATTAGAACTTCATCTGTAATTTTGGTTTCAAAATTAATAACTTTAAGAATAGAAATGATTTACCAGTCAATAGCAGACACCGTCGGAAATACTCCAATTGTTAAATTAAATCAAATCGGGAAGAATTTACATATTAATCTCTTCGCAAAATGTGAGTTTCTAAATGCCGGTGGATCGCTTAAAGATCGTATCGGTGTCCGCATGATCGAAAATGCAGAAAAATCAGGACGGATAAAACCCGGAGATACACTCATTGAGCCGTCATCCGGAAACACAGGTATTGGAATGGCAATTGCTGCTGCTGTCAAAGGATATCGCCTGATTATTACCATGCCAGAAAAAATGAGTATGGAAAAAGAAGTATTATTGAAGGCTTTGGGTGCAGAAATTGTACGAACTCCCACCGAAGCCGCCCATGATGATCCGGACAGTCTAATGGAAGTGGCGAAAAAGTTACATCGAGAAATTCCTAATTCTCATATTTTGGATCAATACATCAATCCTGATAATCCTGACGCTCACTTTTTTGGCACTGCAGAAGAAATTTTAAATGATTTTGGAACTGAATTAGATGCTGTTGTTATTGGTGCAGGAACGGGTGGTACAATTACCGGAGTTGCTAAAAGATTAAAGAAAGAGATTCCTAATATCAAGATCATAGGTGTTGATCCTTATGGCTCTATTCTGGGTGGTGGAACCGAAGTATCATCCTATCTCGTTGAAGGAATTGGATATGACTTTTTCCCGGATGTATTAGATAATTCACTTGTGGATGAATATGTTAAAGTGAATGACGAAGACTCCTTTCAAATGGCTAGAAGACTAATCAAAGAAGAAGGTTTATTGGTAGGAGGATCAAGTGGGTCTGTCGTTTGGGCTGCGATGCAAATAGCAGATAAAATTAAACCAAATGCAAATGTACTTACAATTTTACCGGATAATGTTCGAAATTATTTATCCAAGTTTATTGATGATCAATGGATGATAGATCACAATTTTGAAATTACCCCTAAAGATTAGATTGTACATAAATTAATTATATATCAAAAAATCTATTTTTTTACATCTCTATTTCGCTTTTCAGCTAATTCAATAACTTCAATCGCTGACTCCATGTTTAACCCCAGCAGTTTTTTTATATCCTCTGGAGTAGATTGAGTTATTTCATGAATACTCGAAAAACTCGTTAATAATTTCATAACCCTTTTATCACCCATTCCACGGATTGATAAAAACACTGATTCTTGTAGTCTCTTACCTCGTTTTTTACGTTGGAATGTTATTGCGAATCGATGAGCTTCATCTCTAATTTTCCTTAATAACATTAACCCTGCAGATTGTTTGGCGATTGATAATGGTTCCGAATTTTTCGGAATGAATACTTCCTCAAGTCTTTTGGCTAAACCGATAACTGAAATATGCTGGAGTTTCAATTCTACTAATGCCTGTACTGCTGAGGACAATTGTCCCTTTCCACCATCAATTAATATTAGATCCGGTAAACTTTGTTTTTCTTTTATTACTCTACTGTAATGTCGATAAACCACTTCCTGCATTGAAGCAAAATCATCAATTCCTTTTACTGTTTTTATTTTAAATTTTCTGTATTCTTTTTTCTTTGGTTTTCCATCAATAAAACAAACCATAGATGCTACAGTATCCGTTCCGCCTAAATGTGAAATATCAAATGCTTCAATCCTTCTAGGAGGAACTTTTAATTGTAAATCTTCACGTAACGTGTTAAGCGAATTTGGAATATACTCTTTTCGCTTTTTCTTCTCTAAAATCCACTCCCCCAACAATAACTTAGCATTTTGAAATGCGATTCGAAGTTCTTTAGCCTTTTCACCTCGCTTTGGATATAAAAAATGGATACTCCCTTTTCGTTTTTCTTTTAACCAACTAATAAGATCTTCCTCAGCATTTGGTTGATAAGGCAAAGAAATATCTTTTGGAATAAAATCACCTTCCAAATAAAACTGGCTAATCACAGTTCTTAATATTTCGGAGTCTTCTTCATCTCCGTTAAATGAAATCTTCTCTCGACTGAATAACCGTCCTTGTCGTATTCGAACAATCACAACGATTCCAAATGTATCTTTTCGAGCTATAGCGAAAACATCACGATCTTCAAAATTCGAAGTGATTTTCCGTTGTTTTTCTCTAAAACTGATTACGGAGTTTAATTGATCGCGAAATCGACTGGCATCCTCAAAACGTAGGTTTTCAGATGCTTCATTCATATTCTCGGTGAGAATGCGTTCTGTTTCTTTCGTTTTTCCTTGCAGAAATTGAACAACTCTATTAACCATCAGATTATATTCATCTTCTGAACAAAATCCTTGGCATGGACCGTCACACTTTTTGATATGATAATCTAGACACAAATCGATCTTTTTATTTTTTACTATAGAAGCATCCATTTTGTGAGAACATGATCGTATCTGAAATATATGATGAATTGCTTTCAAAGTGTATCTAAGTCGATTGATATCGGTATACGGACCATAATATTTTGATCCATCTTTGATGATATCTCGTGTAAGAAATACTCTAGGATAGGGTTCTTTTGTTATACGAATAAAAGGATAAGACTTATCATCTTTGAGATCAATATTATACTTTGGTTTATGCATTTTTATCAGATTTGCTTCAGTAAATAATGCTTCAACCTCACTTGCAACCACGATCCATTCTAAATCGATAATCCGCTTGATCAATGCTTGGTTTTTTGGAGTCTGATATTTGTTTTTCTGGAAATAAGAGCGAACCCGATTTCTAAGGTTCTTTGCTTTCCCGATATAAATTATATTCATCTGTTTGTCTTTAAACAGATAGACTCCCGGTTTGGTAGGGACTTGTGTCAATTTAAATGAAATGTCCATATATCCATCGGAAAGTTCAGAATATTCGGATTAAAAGAAAATAAATTTATCAAATAAAATGAAAAACGCGGGAATGTTCCTGCGTTTTTGAGCGGGAGACGAGGTTTCCCGAATCTTCGGGACGACAACCTAAGATTTTTCTTTCACTAACTCTTCAACTAACTTACGGCTTTTCCACTTTTTGATCTCATACTCACGTTTAATTGCTTCAGACCGAGTTAAATATTCTTCATAATAAACCAAAACCCATGGGATTCCTGATTTGGTTGACTTTGTCGTTCCGGAATTATGACGCTCAACACGAAGGGTAATATTGTGTGTACTGCCAACATAATATCTGTCTCTTTTGTGAGTATATATGATATACGTGTAAAACATAAAAATAATGAGCGGGAGACGAGGTTCGAACTCGCGACAACCACGTTGGCAACGTGGAGCTCTACCACTGAGCTACTCCCGCATAAAGAAAAAAAGCGGTGCGAATTTACTGTACTCATTCTATCGAATACAATGCAAAATCATACCTTTTGCGGAGAGGGAGGGATTCGAACCCTCGAACCAGGTCATCCCCAGTCACTCACTTAGCAGGCGAGCGCCTTCAGCCACTCGGCCACCTCTCCAAATATCTTTCAAAAATCGGGTTCGAAATTACCGTCTATTCCATCAAACTCCAAACAAATTGAATCAGAGGGTTATCTAATTTCTAAATATTTAATTTTTCTGAAATAGACAATTAGTGAACAGCAAAGATAAAGAACATCTTCAATGATTTTATTTATACCTACTACTTCCCCTTCACGTAATCCACAACCACAATCAATATTATATCCACGGAGGATTGCAGTGGAAATTGCTATTATAAAAAATATCATCATACCCATCGTGATAAATGATGCCCCATCCAAATACACTCCAATGATTAACGCAATTCCCACAATGAGTTCTAACCAAGGTAAAATGATCGCAACCGTATTTTCAAGTCCAAATGGAAGCATATGATAATTCGCAACAGAACGTGCAAATTCATCCGGATTAATAATCTTATCAATACTTGCATAAATTAGTACACCTCCAACAAGTATACGCACAAGGACTAATAGCGGTTTTGATTGGAGGATATATTTCATTTTTCTACCGGATAATTAGCATTAGTCCACTCTTCCCAACCATCTAAAAATACCATCACTTTTTTAAATCCATGATCTAAAAGATCATAAGCTAGATCTTCACTGGAACCGCAATCGTCTCCATCACAGTACGCGATAATCATAGTATTTCGGCTTTGCAACGAATCTATTATATAAGCTAATTTTAGAAAATGATCATTATTCAAAGCATTTGGGATATGGCCCTTTAGAAAATATTCCGGCTCACGAGCATCCACGAACAGAACGCCGTCATCAAATAAAGTTTTAGCTAATTCTAATGAGATATATTCTATATCAGATGATTCGTTATCGGTAAGTTCATTTTTGGTTTGTACGACATCAACCTTAGCAGCAAGATACGGTATGGCATTCGGATTGAACCATTGAAATATAATCGCAATTAATGTAGATACTCCAACAAGGATCGATGTTTGAAACAATGTTTGTTTCATGATCTTATTTAGTTTGTTTCACCGTAGGACGTTTTAAAGTAGGTTTGTTCTTTTTGGGTTTTGATTTTTTTATTGTACCACCCAGTTTTTCGTATTGTTCCAATGATTTTTTTACAAATTGTAGCATAGATTTATCTTCGCCGATCTGTCGGTTCATCGCTACATTTTTATAATGATTTTTATTGGGTATACTTGCAAGAGTTTCTTCAGTTGATAATTGTTCTCTTAGAATATCTTGAATTTGTTTCAATACGGAAGGTTGATCGGCATAAATCTCTTCCAGCGTTTTTGAAATATCTTTTCTTTGATAATTCCCGAGTCTCCTACTCAGTGTTTCCAGTTTATCGTTATACTTTGTTACATCGACAAAAGGAGAATCAATATCAGTAATCGTCAGTTCAACAACACTCAAATATTTTCCCTGTTTATTGCTGGTATATATAAAAGGTTGGGTTTCTTTTAAATCTTTTTTTACAATCTTAGATAAATCTCTACTTTGGAAAATATAGTCAGCTTCGGAAAACACTTCCATAAACTCATTTCTGTCCCTTCTATTTGCAGCGACTAAAACGACAACAATATCGGCTTTCTTCTTCAGAGCATCTATATAGGATTTTCCCGCACTGAGATAGTTTGTTAAACGCACTTCTTTCTCTTTTGTAGAAAGGAGTTTAGTGACTCCGGTAACTCCAACCGTAAACGGTCCGTTCTCAAGAAGCACATAGGGTTCAAAACATAATTCTCCGGTTGCATTATCTACAATATTTGCTGATATGAATGGAATTGATGAAGAATCTTCCAACGATTTAATAAATGTTAATCCTGCAGCAAGGTCATACGCACTGACATTCATTACATCGCAGCCTATCTTTTCAACACCTTCAAGGATTTTTATGGCTTTGTATTTTTCATACGGTGCCATTTTATCAGTGATATGGTCTTTGGTAAACAGTAGTTCACCCGCATCAAGAATAAGTGGATCAATCCCCTTTTTCCGGATTGAATTAATATAAACTGATTTTCTGGACAGACCGCCCAGTGGATTACTTCTTCATCCACATGGATCGAGTTGAGCTCGTACATTTGCGGTCACAACCAAAGTGAGTGATCCCTGTGGACTTTCTTTTGTACACGCAATAAATCCAAATAATGCAATTAATAAAGTCGTCTGTAGTGTATTTCTTATATTCATGATTGATAAAATTATAATACTTTTTTATTAGTATGAAACCTCATTCTATTCGAGAATGATCAATTCTCTATTATCCTCCACTCTTTTTTGCAGAGTAACCCAGCATGAGTAATATATCCAAGATTTTATCTCTAAAGTCTCCTTGGACAATGATTTCTCCCTTTTTTACAGTCCCTCCGGAGCCACAGGATGATTTTAATCGTTTATTTAAATTCTTCATATCCGCATTTGTTCCAACAAATCCACGGATAACCGTTACAACTTTATTTCCACCTTTTCTGTCCAGCCAAATTCGAAGGTTTTGCTCATTAGGAGGTAATGTTTCAACTTCATCAGATTCGTATGAATATTGATAGTCCGGATCGGTAGAAAATACTATGCCTTTTTTCTTTTGATTTTTTCTACTCATAAAAACATTGTTATTGAGTTAAATCAATATTTGTGCGATTTGACCAAGTTTTTAAATCTTTGGATATATACGCTTGTCCATCGGATGTCATGGCTAAGAAGTGTTGTTGGATTCCATCTGATCCGGGTAAAACCGTTAATGATACAAAGTTAAATCGCTTTGCTATTTGTGATAATAATACAAATTTGTCACCTGTAGTGATGGGATTCTTATTTTGTAATTGATATAAATTACCTTTTGATGTCAAAACAACAAAGCCTATTTCAGGTGGTGCTATCCCAAATGTATAATGTACTGCATCAACTATATTTTCTTGAGGTTCTTTTTCTAGTGATGATATTTTTTCCAGAGCAGTTTCAAGATTTTTAATTAATTCAGGTGAAACGGATCCTCCTGCGGGTCCGCAATCACCTTTCTCTCCTTTTTCACCAGGAACACCTTGATCTCCTTTCTCACCACATTTGCCGGGTTCCCCTTGAGGACCGGGAATCCCCTGAGGAATACAACCTACCAGCAGAATGATGATAAATATAAGTGATAAATGTTTCATCATCCTGTAGGAAACAAGTAAGGTAAGGCACGACTCCATGCCATAGACATGATGATAAATAACTCGGAAACAATCGCTGCTGAAAAGAATAGTATCGCTCTTTTCAAGTCTTTATTTTTGCTCGCATTGATCTTTCCAAGTGCATAAACCTGATTTGCAAACATTTGATAGGTCAATTCATGATCACTAAATACTTCTTTAAAATACTTTGAGTATTCAATTTCATCTTTGAATTGTGAAATTCCACCAAAAAATGTTGGGTTCGTTAAATACTTACTCTCATCATCTTCATTCGAGATACCGGAGTTTTTTCTTAATCTTGGCATAATCACCAAGACAAGATGTATTATCGCAAGAAACGCTGATAAAAAGTAAACCAGCACCATAATAAATGAAAACCAACCCAATTGTACTTTTAAAAAATGAACAATAAAAAAGACCATAAACACACCCAATATTGATAAAAGGGTAAACGCTTTTTGGTCTGTACGTTGAATTATTTGTTGTTCACTTGATAGTACGTGAAATATCGGTGCAATATTACTGCGAACTAAATCTGATGTATTCATCATATTCTCATTTCAAATTGACCGGACAATCTATATCAATTTTCTATTAACAATAAAGACCTTGATTGAGTAATTCAGTAGGATTCTTAAAGTTTGTATTCTAAAGTAACAAATGTGTTTCTTGTAGCAGCTGGCCAATAATATGCATGATAGCCATCCCATTCATATGCATACCCAAATGTGGAGTAAAGTTCATCCAGTAGATTATTTACTTTTAATTTAACAGCTATACGATCAGTCTTGTAAGATAATCCTACGTCAATAACAGAATACGGATCTATCTCCCCTCTATTTTCTTGATCTAAATATTGTTTCCCAACATGTCGAAGATTGAAAAATGTCGAAGCCTTTTCGATCGGTGAATAATTAAATTGAAGATTGAATAGTGATGATGGTGTATTTGGTAGAATATTGCCTTTTTGTTCTCCTGATTGAAAAATGTAATTATTTACGCTTCCATTCATTGATAAAGACAGATTATTGGTGAGTGTCCAAGCACATTCAAGCTCTACTCCTTGATGTAAAGTTGCATCTGCAGAGGTATAATCATATTCACCTTCTTGTTCTACATCAATATTCTTCAATTGTTCATTTTCATAATTAATTCTATACAGATTCATACCAAATTGCATTTTATTGTTTCTATAATGAAATCCTGTTTCAATATCTTGAATAACTTCTGCTGCGGGGAAATTAATTTTTCCTGCATCTTCTAAAGTCCAACTTTCGTCAGGTTGAATTATTTGATTATCTGCAGGTTCCTTCTTTGCAGTACCATAATTCACGAATACAGAAACCGTTTTACTAGGATTGAAAATCAATCCAATCCTTGGATTTAAGAATGGCCATTTTGCAGATAGTTGATGACCGGCTGCGTGTCCGATCGGTTCTTGATCTAATGTCCAGTTATGTTGTTGGAATTGAACATCACCCACTAGTTTAACTTTAGGAGTTAATTCATAAACAAGATGCATAAATGCGGAGAAAGATGTTTTTCTTCCTACATACTCATAGTATTTATACCAATCATCTCCAAAATATTCAGAAAGTGTAGAATCAGAGAAATCAGAGATCTCACCAAAATGTTCTCCTTCATAAAATCGCAATTCACCACCAATATCTATACGTATTTTACCATTACTCAAATTATCAAAGGTTAGCACGGGGATAACACCGTAATATTTATTAACAATCCATTTACGTCTTAAAAAATCGGTTCCTTCTTCGTTAGAATTCAAATCGAATATATCTAAATTATACGAATTCCAATCTTCACCATATCTAAAGACTTCATAATAACCGTTTCCATTCACAAAATATGTCGCATTTGAAAGAGTTAATCCTGGAGAAATTGAATATCGCGTATTAAGCGAGTATATTTGTTGTAAAAAGTCGTCTGTGTATGCTTTGTATCCTGCTACTCGTTTTTCTCTATCATCAATATCGGTACTGTAAATCCCATCCCATGTTAAATCGGTATTCTCATATCCGATCAGTGCTCTGAATTGATTAGTAATCTTTTCACTCCGATACTCGGCACCAAATGATAAAGCCCTTTGATAACTTTCATGGTAATCTCGATAACCATCAGATTCTGTTTGTGAGTAACGAGCTTTTAAACTCAGGTTTTTTATGTAATTACCTGAGTTCATAGCCAAACTATATTTTTTTGTATTAAAAGAACCTTGACCGTAAGTGAAAGTTGTATATGGAGATTCAGACCTTATTTTTGTTGTAACATTAATCGAACCACCAAAAGCCGCAGATCCATATAAGCTGTTTCCAATTCCCCGTTGGATCTGTACATCTTTTGCATCACTGAGGATATCGGTATGATCAACCCAATAAACCTGATGACTTTCGTTATCATTTAGAGGAACATTATCCAACATGACAGCGATTTTACTTTGATCAAATCCTCGTATGGAAACATACGAATATCCGGTTCCATTTCCACTCTCACTGTAGGCGTAAACACCCGGTTCAGATGCCAAGATCATCGGAACATCTTCTACGGTATAAAGATCTGATATTTCTTCAGGAGTCAGATTAGAAAATGCTACTGGAGTTACACCTGCGACAGCACGAGTAGCACTTACAAAGATCTCTTCTCCTTTTAGAATGTTTGATTTAAGCTTAACAACGATAGTAGTACCTTCCGGTTTGAAGGATACTGTTTGATAAGCGATATGATGAAACAAAATCGGTTCATTGGTAGTGGCAATCTCAAACTCACCTTTTGAGTTGGATGTGGTACCGTTTGAACCGGATGTAATATTCACTCCTTCGACAGGTTGATCATTTTCATTGGTAACAATTCCTGTAACGACAAATTCCTGTGGAAAAACGGAGCTGATAAATAGTATGGAAAGTAGAATGGATCTCATAATGTACTCCCTTCGCTGGCATTATCCAGAGCAGGTTCATAGGGTTTATTCTCAGCCGTCCCCTCTGGTCTCAGGACAGCACCCCATAATCGCCAATGAAATTACAAAATTAAGGGATATTCTGACTATATTCTTTTATCCGAGACGGTTTATTTTGTTGGGTCTATAATTTTCCCTATAAACAAGATCGTGTTTGTATTCTGATCGCGGATAAAAAACAAAAAAGGACGGTCAACTTTAAATATTTTTGGTTTTACATACATCTTTTTAAAAATGACTGCTGTAGCAGCAGCCGCTTCAGTTCCCTTTTCGTCTACTTCAACCACACATTGATGGATAACATCGCTGATATGGATAGGATCGTCGCATATCCCTTTAAAATTAGCTGTACCACCAAATGCATGGGTAATACCCATTTTTTTGAATACATCCTTTAGGTCATATTTCTGTTCGGTCTTGAATTTTGGAAGAGATACATTAACCGGTACTTCTTCTGATTCATCTAAAGATTTAGTCCATTTTTGAAACGTATCTGCATTTAATTGGCGTTCCAACTTTGCCATCCCGTCCAATTCACTTGGAAGAAAGATCACCATTGAAAGATCATTTTTAGTATAGGGTAGATCAATTGCGGTAAATGTACCAAATTCCTTATAATGTAATTTTGCATTTTCTTTATTCATCATCATAGCGTCGACTTTTTTCTCCATTGAAATGAAGAAATCAGCAGTTTTAGTATTTTCCGAAAACGGGTATTTCCAATACCCTTTAAATAATATCGCGTTACAAAGGACCGCTCTTGTTTGAGAATCCATACTTTTTGGTGCGAGTATTTCTTTAATCTTTTTATCCGTTTTATTTTCTACCCATCGGTTGATCTGGAGACGAATATCCTCAGAAGATTTGATAAAGTTTACGGGATATATCTCCGCATCGTAGTATCGATTGATCAAATTCAAATATTCATTTCGAAATGAATTGCTATTTTGATACCAAAATGAGTTTGCAGATGTGAGTGTAGGATTAGCTGTAAATAGTTTTAATCTTGATTGAAGTTGATAAAAGGATTTATGAAGTCCTTCCTTATCAGGTGAAAAATGAAAGACACGTCCAATTTCCTTTTCTGTTGCTTTTCGTGCTCCTTCATAAACCATCGAAAAAGCAGTAGAAATTGAATAAGGTGAATACACAATATTGTTATCTGAGTTTTTTATCTTGTGATATAGATCAAATGCAAATGCATTATTATTGTTAACAAATTTTGTGGAATCATCTATTGGATTGGATAAAAGACAAGACAATCCGACGATCAATACAAAAAACAAAGTATAAATTTGTCTCATAACACGTCCCCTATTTTGGTTGACAGAACTTGAGATTTGTGGTATCTATTATTACATAGAAAAGTTGAACTTAGTTCCCGAAGAAATCTATAATATTTTCCAAAGTACCTGACTCTGTTTTATACATTTCTGTGTATCGACATTTAGTACAAGAAACCGTTATAAACTTTTTGTTCTGTACATTAAAAAACTTAGTGACTCCACCACCCGTAGCAGCGAGGACATCTTCTTCATATTGTGTATTATTACATTTAGGGCATTCCCAATTAAGATTTGTCATATTTACTCCATTTATAATTTTTTAGTTATCAGGGATTAGTCGTTTACTCATTACTTTAACGGTTTCAACATTGTATCCAACTATAGAATAAAAATCAATTACGTCCGTATTATCCTCTCTAACCATTAACTCCACTTTCGGGCATCCTTGATCTTTCAACACTTGTTCTGCATAATTAACCAATTGTTTTGCATAACCTTTATTACGATGTTTTTTCTTTACTGCAAGATAATACATCCAACCCCGATGTCCGTCATATCCTACCATACAGGAAGCAATCAATTCCTTTTCATTCAATCCTATAAAAAACATGGATGGATCTTCATCCATTTTTCTTAGAATATCTTTATATGGATCATTCCAAGGTTTGATCAAACCTGCTTCGGTCCATAATTCAATCAACAACTCTGTGTATTCTTCTGAAAACGATCTGATCTTCAAGTATTTTCCAGTTACTAAAAAGAATATCCAATTGCTATTATGGGAGCGGCTTCTTCACCCGGAATGTAATGAAGGCCAGCTTTTATCAATAAACCTCTATTTCCAATATAACGATAATTACCGTTGATAACAGATCCTTCAAAATCCCAATAACCTGCACCGACTTCAATACTATGTTTCCCATTCTTAACATAAAAGGATACATCGAAAACAGGCATTGATGTAAAGGCAACCCCAATACCAATTTTGGGGATTATTCCAACATCTTCATTTAAAGGAATAACACGATCGTAATTCAATGTGGGTATGATGATAAAGTTTTGCAGATATATTGAATTTGATCGATTTTTATTGGAAGGTATTTGCGAATTGGCATCTTGTGAATAAAGGATACTTGATATCATAAGAATACTGATGAATGTTATGATATTTTTCATGTGTTAATGTACAGTTAAAACTATTAAAAAATCAATTCAACAGTAAACTGATTGCAAATCCGCCACCTCGTGCCAAAGTTATTGTTTTGGTATTACCCTTCTTAATAGATAGTTTTTCAATCTTAATATCAGTTGGATTTGTTTGATAATCTGCATCATATCCATCTCGATAAATAACGGCTTGGTATTCTACTCCACTTTCCAAGAAATCAAAATCAATATGAATTTCTCTTTTATTCTCATCAGTAATACCACCGATGAACCAATTTCCGGTTTCTCGTTCTTCACGAGCGATGGTTATATAATCCCCAATTTCCCCGTTTAAAACAATAGTTTGCTCCCAATCCACACCTACATCCCTTATAAATTGAAATGCGGGATTATCTTCATAATTTTCTGGGAAATCACATGCCATTTGAATTGGACTGTAAATCACGACATACAGCGCTAATTGCTGTGCTAAAGTTGTATTGATTTGATTATTCTCTTTAAATGGAAGTGAGATATCAAAAACACCCGGAGTAAAATCGATAGGACCCGCAAGCATTCTGGTAAAGGCAACAATGGATAAATGTTCAGGCGGATTACCTCCATCCATTCCCCAAGCGTTAAACTCCTGTCCACGAAGTCCTTCACGGCTGATCGCATTTGGATATGTACGTCGAATACCTGTTGCTTTGATTGGCTCATGTGCGTTTATTGCAATTTGATATCGTGCTGCTGTTTCAAGAACCTTTCGATAGTGATTGACCATCCATTGACCGTGGTGGTATTCTCCTTTCGGAATGATCTGTCCTACATATCCGGTTTTAACGGAATGCATTCCCAATCTATTCATCAACTGGTAGGCTGTGTCCATTTGTGTTTCATAAGTTATTGGAGCGGCTGAGGTTTCATGATGCATTATGATCTCTACATCTTTATCTTTTGCATATTTCACTACTTCCTCAATATCATAATCCGGATAAGGAGTAACAAAATCAAAAACACCTTCTCTATCTTCAAATCCTATCCATTTTTCCCATCCGGTATTCCATCCCTCGATTAAAATCCCCCCTATATTATTATTAGCTGCAAAATCAATATATTTTATAGCATTTTCCGTAGTTGCACCATGTCTACCATGCGCTTTTCCTGTATCTTTCCATTTTCCATCTTTATCCATCGTCATTCCATAATCCCAAGATGAAGTTCCTGCATGCATCTCCCACCAGATACCCGCGTATTTTTTTGGTTTAAACCAACTAACATCTCCAATCTTATTGGGTTCGTTTAGATTCACAATTAGCTTGGATTCTATCAAATCTCCTGCTTTTTCTGCGATTTGGATTGTTCTCCATGGGGTATGAAACGGTAATGCTCTTTTTACCTTATATCCCAATCGGTCAGAACCAACCAATCCACTGGTTAATGTTAATGTTTCCGGATTAACTTTTAGAGTCATTCCTGCATAATCGGTGAGATTCGCTTCATGGAAGCTGATATACAGTCCATCATTTGTTCGCATTGTCACTGGAGTATTTACCGAATTTTCCGGAATGTATGTTTGGGCTAAATGCTGCCGTTTTTCCAGAGTTAAGGCATTAATTTCTGAGAACTTCGTTGTGTTGTACAAATGCTCATAAATATCCCAATCACCGGGGATCCACCAAACTGTATGATCATCAGTTAAACGGAATTCCGTATTCTCATCCAATATAATTAACGCATCAGTATCCTTCTGTGGTAAAAACTCATATCGAAAAGCAATTCCATCATCATAAGCTTTAAATTGAATATTAACTTTCCGACTCAGCTTACTTTCCTCTTCTAAATAGATAGTCAGTTCATTATAATGGTTCTGAACGTCTCTTTGTTCTCCCCACGGCATTTCCCATGTTTCATTAACGGAACATATATCATGATTAATCATTTTCAAATTGTGTTTCAATGATGGTTGACCCCTGAAATCAAATGAAATAAATGATGTGTCAATTACTACTTTATCGCGATGCAGTACTCGATAATAAGGAATACCCTCTTTAGAAAGTCCAAATTCTATCGTGTTGATTTGATTCGGTGATGTTACATTTACATATTGATCCTGTTCTTCGCTGTATATCCCTGAAAGAAATAAAACGATGATCAATATTTTTTGAAGGACTGTTTTCATATGTTTATCAATTATCATAGATATCTTCTATGTATTATTTAAGATTGTGTACAAATTTAACGATGTTGCTAAGAAAAGCCATATTACATAGGGTAATATCAGTAATGAACTAATATTCAGTTTTTTACGATATTTAAAGAAAATAAATGTGATAAGCATTGTTAAATGGAATAGGATCAGTAAACCTGTATATGTGTAATGGAAATAAAAAAATATGGGGTTCCAACTCACATTCAGTCCCCATTGCACTATATACTCAACCGTGATCCTTTTTTTACTATCCATCACTTCCCACAACTTTGCCATATAAAACGCAAAGGAGATCATAATTAAAGACCATGCAGTTCCAAACATCCAACCGGGTGGTGTCCAAGGAGCTTTTGATAATTCTTCATACCAAATTGAATTCGGACCATCCGCCATCATCCAACTTCCCAGCCCGAGTGCAATAAAATTAAATAGTAAAAAGATTAGCGTACGTTTCATCATTGTTACTCTCCTTGTTCCCTTTTCTAAAGTATTATATCAAAATTTTTATTCCAAGGATTCTGCATGCTAATTGCAGTATACGTTGATAATCCCCGGGGATAATTAGATGATGATTTCCAAGAGGATTTTCTTTCAACAATTCGACGTCATTTTGAGTGAGTTTGACCTCAATTTGAGTTCGACATGCTGAGTGCGATCTCGGACGTCCGATAACATCCGCAGAAGCAATAAATGCAGTGGTAAGATCTTCATTAAATCGGAACACCGTTATCTTATCTTCCTTAAACTTTCCTTGAATGGCTGTTCCAAGACCTGTTTCAAAATGTGTTTGCACAGTAAAATCAGATACCATATTAGGTGCAATTGTACAATGAGAAAACATCGTTACGTCATTTGATACTTTATTGATATTTGCAATCCACGGAACTTTTCCGATCAACTCTTTACAAAGCATCATTCCAGTGATAGCTGTTAGATCACCTTCACATCCTGCAGGAATCCCGTCATTATTAAATTTTGCTAAAGGCAAACATGCAGTAACACGGTTTTTCTGGACAAGTGGAAAACATTCAACGGTGATGGCATCCAGATTTTTACTTTTTATGACATGTTTTAATAATTCGTTCACTTTCCCAGTTGGATTGATATCAATATTCGATTGATTCGAAAATGTATTCAAAAATGAATCAGACGCTTCATACTCAGAATAATGCGTCAATTCTTTCCACGGAATAACTTCAAGCTCAATTCCAAATGTATCTAAAAGTATAGTCGAAGGAATTTTAGAAGAAATTAACCAGTCTGAGACCTCACCGATCAGCCCCAGTTTTTTCCCTTTCAGATTTTGTAATGCTGATTTAATCGCAACATAGTCATTTAAAACTCCTTGTGTTTCTTCAGCTTCTTCATCCAAAAGTATTGAAGGTATTTTTTTGTTATTTAAATACGCTTTTACTTCAGTCGCTGACGCATAGGCATTATTGTGTTGCGATCCAATCAATAGATAAAAACGGTCGGGTTTTACCATTCTTTTTGCAATCTGTTCGGTACCCCCGGAAAGGAAGAATAATACATCCGGTTCTTTATCGATTATATTGAATTTTTCTGGCTCGATCAGTTTCTTAATTCTCTCGCATGCTAATTGATTAACTGATTCCGGTGAATCATGAACTGATAATGGTTTTACATTGAGTTTTGTCATTAGTGTATCTGAATATTACGTATAAAATTAAGTCTTTTATTATTCGATAACAATCTCATCAGAAAAGATCCAGACTTTTCCACCAGCACCTTTATGCCAATCCGGACATATTTTCCTACTTATTGCCTGAACACGTACAAATTGTGCAGATTGTTGTAAATTATCTATCACCAATATTTTACGTACCGGATCATCATTTCTATTACCGTCACTTAGCTGGAGAGATTGATTACTTTCAAATAAATCTCCGTTAGTAGAAAATGAAATCACTAATTCAGTGGGTAAAAATATCCAACTTTGCTGTGCTTCTAAAAAACCCATTGAGATTTTGCTAATAGCTTCGATTTTTTCTAGATCAATGATGACATCAAGATCATTTCCTTCCCATCCTAACCAATAGCCGTCGTTATGATAGTCAGATCCTGTCAACCCGTCGGTGAGTGTAATATGACCATTTCCAGGATATTTTTGATTATACTGAGTTACATACTTGATGCGTTTCCCACGAGCTTTATGATTATAGAACGTTTTTTCAGATATGACACCTGACTTATTATTAATGAATATTGCTGCCTTTATCGTAGTTGTTTTTGAAACATCAAACGGGGATGTATACAGTGATGATTTAGATGACGGGATACCACCATCCAGTGTATATCGTATTTCTTCATTCGGTTTTTCTGATGATAAAATGACTTTAAAGTCCGCTCCTACGTTTTCTTCCGCTTGGATTGTAACAACAAATGAACCGGGTGCATGCGTCCACTCCATTACATCAAACCGATTCAGTAAATATCTAAGTCGATTATAAAAATTATCATATGAATGTTTTCCCGGACCTGACCATAGAACTTCCGATAAAGCTGTCATCCTTGGTAATATTTGATATTGAGCCCTAGCAGGAGTTTGTACAAATTCAGTCCATAAATTTGCTTGTCCCCCTAACACATATTTAGCTTCATTTTCGTTCAATTCATCCGGGATTGGATTAAATGAATACGCTTCTTTTAAAGTAGTTACTCCAAATTCCCCAATATTTTCAAGAGAAGTTTCAGAATCACCTTGCTCATAATCAAAGTAACAATGAGTTATTGGGCACATAATCACATCATGACCTGCTTTAGCAGATTCAATTCCACCCTTCATCCCACGCCAACTCATCACGGTTGCAGTTTTAGCAAGTCCTCCCTCTAATATTTCGTCCCAGCCTACTAATTTTTTATTATTTGATAATAGGAACTTTTCTATTCGCTTAATAAAATAACTTTGAAGTTCATGTTCATTTTTTAGTCCTTCATCTTGGATCCTTTTTTGGCATTTTGGACAAGTTTCCCAATATGTTTTTTCAGCCTCATCTCCTCCAATATGAACATACGGAGCAGGAAACAACTCGATAACCTCTTCTAGTACATTTTCTAAGAATGTAAATACTTCTTCATTACCCGCACAAAAAATATCCACATTAGGCCAATATGAACCGGGATTTACCGGAATTATATCACCTTTGCAAGAGAGTTCGGGATAAGCAGCAAATACTTCGGAAGTATGTCCCGGCATTTCAATCTCAGGGATTACCATAATTCCTCTATCATCTGCATAGTTAATTACTTCACGAATTTCATCTTGAGTGTAGAAACCACCATAGGTTGCCTTTTCACCGGGTTGAATAGGAGTTTGTTCTCTCCATGGCTCTTTTGTTCGATCAACACGCCATGCCGATTTTACAGTTAGTTCCGGATATTTTTTTATCTCAATTCGCCATCCGTTGTCATCCGTCAGATGCCAATGAAAAACATTCATTTTATGAAAGGCGATCATATCAATATAAGTTTTAACAAATTCTATATCAAAGAAATGGCGTGATACATCTAAGTGCATACCTCTATAACCAAAAGCAGGTGCATCTTTAATATAGCAATTTGGAATTTGAGTATTTACTGGTTTTTCACCTTTTTCCAATTCTATCGGACAAAGTTGTCTAAATGTTTGATATCCATAGAAAAGTCCGGGAAAAGAACTTGCTGTAATTTCAATAGACTTGCCGCTTTCAATCTTTAATTCATATCCTTCATCTGGAATATCGCTTCCTTCATCTAAAGAAATAATGAAATAATTTACATCGTTATTTAAACTTATAGACGAGAAATCAGTTATACTTAAAGGAGTTATTGGCATTAAATACTTTTGAAGAAATTCAGCGGTACGTCGCTCTTCTTCTCTTCCATTTCTTAAGACTATGTACTTTATAGACTTAAGATCAAAATTGCCGTCAAGATGTTTAAGTAATTTAGGTTGTGGAATTAAGGAAATTTGATTCATTTGATTGTTTTGTTGTTTTAGATGTGGTTGACAACTCATGAGTGTCAAAGTGATAATTATAAATATTTGTTTCATTTTAACTATTCGTGAAATGATTATATACCATTATTCTTCATCGGATAAAAACACAAAGAACAGCAGTTCTCCGTCATTCCAATTTTTCGGAACTTTATCCCCGATCACAATTCGAAGCTGATTGATGGACGTAAATTCAAAAATACAACGTTTCTTTTCACCATTGGAAAGTTCCCAGTCCATTCTCCACGGTTTCTTCGAGTAATCGATTGTGTAGTTTCCTTCGATTTTTTCATCGATCTTACTCCCCATTTTTTTATCCATTTCCATTGTCCCGGTTCGACTTTCAGTATCTTCATCACCATCAAAGGTAAGCGAGACTTCCATTAAGATACCTGCGTATTTCCATTCGCCGTCTAGTAATCGAGTAAATGTGATATTCGGTATCGCCACCGGATCACTAACATTTCCGGCTAGATCGGTTGCGGTCATTGAAAGTTCAAATGGTAGACCTAAAAATATTGGCACTTGGTTTTGTAATATTATCTCATCATATCTGCCAGCTACCATCTCCTCAGATGTCAAATCTACTTCATAAACAAATCCGTTTTCTTTCGTACCATTTGACCAAACTGCACGTGCAGAAACCACATCTTCACTTAACTGATAGGTAATAATTGGATCAATGATAAGGCTTTCGGTTTCCGGAGATTCTAAAACAACCTCCGGTTTAATATTGTCAAAAGCAATATTTCTTACAGTGGTGGTATCAGATTTATTTCCGGCAAGATCTTCTCCAAGGATTGAAATAGAATAAACACTCTCACTTTGAAGATTTGTACTGGGGAATTGAACATGAGAGTGCAATCCTTCTGTTAACATCTCTCTGGGTAATAATACTTGATGAGGACTCTTAGAATCTTCAACACCACCGGTTTGAGATAAGATACAGGTTCCTGAAATAAGGTCTTCTGTAACGGTAAAACCAAAGGTGATCTGGTTAAGGATCGTATCCGGTTTTGGTGAGGTAAAATTAAATATGGGAGGATCTTTGTCGATAATAAGGGAAGTTACTTCAAATATATTTGATGAATTCCCTGCAAAATCTTCACCATATAACTGCATAATGTAAATACTACCGCTAAGCAACTCGGGTTGAACAGACAGTTTGATGTCTGTATGCTGACCTTTTGAAAGTCCGTCTCCAATGATGGGAATTGTATGTGGAGAATTGGGATCAATATTTCCTGCAGTTCTAATAAATTTAACATTGAGCGATTTCATCTGTTCTGAACAGATATAATCCAAGCTCTCTTCGGAGATTATCTCAGAATTTATAGGACGTAAAACAGATAACACGGGTGCTATTGTGTCAAAGACAACTCCATGTATCTGTACAGTGTCGGTACGATTATCTGCAAAATCCATCCCTGATAAAGTTATAGAATACGGTTCTCCGTTGATTATTTTTACTCTATTCGATATATCAACGATCAACTCACCGCTGTTTTTTTCATTTTCATTTAAAAGGATTGATATGCTTTCTTCTCCAGAGGACACGGTTAGTTCGCCTTCTTTTAATTTTTCGTTGGCAATGATCTCTATTTGCATATGATTGATAAATTGCTCATTAACAGGTGAATTGATTGTAAGTATTGGTGGTGTCGTATCATAAATAACATTCTCGACGTTGACCGGCATGGATGTATTTCCTGCAAGATCGATTCCATCAATTCCAATTGTGTAAGTCACTCCTTCTGTTAACTGAATACTTTCTGATAGATCAAAGAAATGAGATCCTTCTTCCAACCATTCGCTAGTAAAATGGAACTCCCGAGAAAGTATTTCATCAATCACTTCTCCACTCGGTGTAAATATGCAGCGCCCTTCTTTTAATGTTTCACTTAATGTATATTCTATATATGGCTTATTTATAGCTTGTTCTGCCGATGGTTGCATAAGATTTATTACCGGACCAACATCATCATAATACACAGCATGAGTCATCACGGTGTCTGCAAAATTCCCGGCAGAATCCACCCCGACAAAACTAATATCATATGTTGATCCATTTTGAATTTGGATCATTGAAATTGGCAAGATACCTCCTCTACGTCCAATTTGTAATCGTGACCCTTTCAAATTAATTTTGTGAGCATTTTCTGTTTTGGAAGGATTATTTTTATTTTCGAAGATTATTTCACCGGAGATCAGTGTTTCGCTGAGTTCATACTGAATATCTAATTTATTTATATAAGTTGAATCCTGTGGCGATATTACCGTAATTAGTGGTTTTTGGCGATCATATCGAACCATCTGAAAACCTTCAATAGATGTAAGCAATTGATTCCCTGCAAGGTCTTCCCCCGATATCTGCGGATAATAATTGATCCCGTCAAGCAATTGGATATCCAAATCTAATGAGTGTTCTCCTTTATGTAGTTCTTCATTTTTTAATACATAATTAACGACAGGATGTGTGAGTGTATCCTCTACAATCCATTGGATCGATCCTGATGAAAGGTCCTCACTAAGTTGATATTCTATTTTAATTGTATTTATCGGTAACTCTTCGATCGACTGCAAATTTGTAACGGTAGGATTAGATAAATCATAAAATACCGGTCCAACCCATAGGGATGTATCAATATTTCCAGCACGATCAACTCCCCTTACAAAAACCATATACTCAACATCTTCTTTTATCGGAACATCCTCTATCACAATAAACTGCTCACCGGTATTTAAATTTGATTCTTCAATGTTATATCGTATTGTATCGGTTAAATGTACCCAGATGATCGCTCCTTCTAATAACGGTTCATTTGTAGAATAGGTAATTGAAAAATCATTATTCAATGTACTGTCTATAGGAGAAACTATAATTAGTGCTGGTGGGGAGACATCGTAAAATACATTATTTACCGAAAGTGTATCTGAAACATTTCCTGCAGAATCACTTCCAAAAAATGAAATGTCATAGATTCCACCGTCTATTAAAGGAATATCGATCTGGCTTTCTAAAAGATCAAGAACAGTGGATTCATCATTATTTGATTTTACCTTCATCCATCCTTTTGAAAGTGGCTCTGAAACTGCATACGAAAATTGCGCATCATTGATATATGAGTTCTCTGTAAAACTCAAGTGAGAAAAAACGGGAGGAGATGTATCAAAATAAAATGGATTGATCTCTGATGACTCAGTTAGGTTTCCTGCCAGATCCGTTCCATAAATTTGTAAAGAATATGAATTTCCGTCAATGAGACGTGGTATTTCTATATCTTGAATTGAATGTTTCCCTGCTTTGATGGCTTCCGATCCTAAGTCAATCGTGAATTCCTCCAATGTAATCAAATCTTTCCAATGGATCTTACCCTCGGTCAATTCCTCAGAAATCGTAAAGGTAAAATC
The DNA here is from genome assembly GCA_964645915.1 of uncultured bacterium. Classification (GTDB taxonomy): domain Bacteria; phylum Fidelibacterota; class Marinisomatia; order Marinisomatales; family JACNKV01; genus JACNKV01. The sequence goes on along the minus strand of CAZYDH010000008.1, from coordinate 29,224 downwards.
AACAGAATTTATCCAATTGTACTTATTCAGTCCGGAGATAAGAATTTTCGGTGGAGTTACATCATAAAGAATGTTTGATATTGTTACCGTATCAGCAAGATTCCCCGCAGAATCCTGACCAAAGAAAGCGATATCATAATAATTACCATCTGTGAAGATACTTGAATCACTCCCCACTGAAAAAGTCTGATAACCCGATAATAAATTATGGTCAGAAAACGGACTTGTCTTTATCAACTGACCTTGATGATAATATTCAACTCCTCCGGACATCAAGTCTTCTGATATTTTATATTGATATTCCAGTAAATTTATGGTTACGGAATCAGAGATTGAAAATTCCGAAAAGACCGGTGGAGTGATATCATAATACAGATTCTTTATTTCAATCGGGTCAGCAATATTTCCTGCTAAATCAGTTCCCGACATTACCACAGTGTATGAATGTCCATCCCTGATCTTCGGTTGATTTAATCGATCCAACTCATAAAATCCATCTTGTTTAGTCAATAACGTGAGTGGAACATCAATATATTCGTTAGTGTCTTGGTCAATCCAATGGATTATTCCTTCTTTTAATCTCTCTGATAATCTATAATGAACATTAGTTGATCTAATCCACTTGTTATTCACGAGATTAACAATTTCAAAGATAGGTGGTGATACATCATAGTAAAGACTGTCAATAATCGCTGTATTGCTTGAATTTTTGGCTAAATCCGCACTTTTGTAAGTAATTTGATAATAAGTGCTGTCTTTAAGGTTCTCAGATGAAAATGGCTCAAAATTGACATTCCCCATTTGTAATTGATTTTCAGTCAATGAAAATGTACTGGACAAATTATCATTTGCTATTCCTATTGGGTTTAGAACAACTTCTCCTACCAAAAGATCTTCATTATTATTTATTGTTACAGAAATTTGATTTACTATTTCATTGGACCTTGGTGAGAGAAACTCTACAACAGGTGGAGTTGTATCAAGAAAGAGATTTGAAACTGTAATCGGCGACGATTGATTTCCTGCATGATCTTTTCCATAGAGTTGAACCGTAAAATATTGTCCTTCCAATTTTGCACTCAAACTGCTATCAACCATATAAACATTATCACCCATCGATAAAATATTATGATCAAGCGGAATTGAATCTAAAATATCTCCACTGTGAAATAATAAAACTCCAAAAGCGAGAGATTCAGATAAATTCCATTTCAATACAGGATTCGAAAGGATTGTTGAATCCACAGGCGAAATAAAGTCAAGTACAGGAGTTTCTATGTCATAAATAATGTTGTCAATTTTATTTGACACTGCTGTGTTTCCGGTTGAATCCTCTCCTGTTATTTGTGCAGAATAGATGAAACCATTCATTAAATTTGGTACGAATGAGAGTTGTTCTGTATTCTGATTCCCCTTCATAAGATTTATATCTTTTAAGATCTGCTCAACTACAATCGAAGAATCATTTTCATCCAAAGATGTCCATATTACTTTTCCATTATTTAATGATTCAGATAATGAGTAAGCAACATTTGAATGGTTTATGAAGCTACTGTCAGTTGGGTTCAAAATTGATATAGTTGGTGGAGTAAAATCATATCTAATAAACCCAATCTCTGTTTCACATTCATTCCCTGCTTTATCTTTTCCAAATAAGTATATGTTGTACGGAGTATTTTCGATGATACTTGAGTAGTCTTTAAGTTCTAATCGATGTTTTCCACTAAGTAGAAACTCATCTTGAAGATGGTAAGATTTAATTACAGAATTATCTGAAGTTAATCTCCACTCAATTTCACTAGATGTCATATCCTCAGATAATTCATATTCAAAATATATTTGGTTCAATCTTTCATTAGGTTTTGGAAAGCTCACAGCGATTTCCGGTAGTGAATTATCATATAATATGACAGGAATATTACTCTGTATAACTCCATTTCCTGCAAAATCTTTGCCAACAACCTTGATCACATATTGTAATCCACTGATAAGTGTATCGCTTAAAGTAATACTTAATGTATCATCGGTATTTATTATTATATCAGACAGATTGTAATTATAAACAAGAGAATCCATTTCCAGATCAATCCAAAGAATTTGACCGGTTTTTAATGTTTCCGAAATAGATAAATCCAGATTTAATGAGCTGACTGAACTCCCGAAGTTCGGGGAAGTAATCTCTGCAACCGGATTTGTTATATCGTACTCAACTCCTTTGATTGTAATCTCTTCAGATTGGTTCCCTGCAAAATCCTCACCTTTGATTACAACCGTATATTTACAATTTTCTTCCAGATCTACAACCTCATCAAAAGATAAATCTAAATACTCCCCTTTCAATAATTCTTCACCTTTAAGCCGAATAATCGTACTATCTACAGAGTCTTTCATCAATTCTACTTGAGCAAAAGCAAGATCCTCGCTTAACGTATAACTCAACAAAGGTTTATTGATGAACTCCTTTTCTTTTGGGGAGTGAACACTTATTATCGGAGGTGAATAATCAATAGAAATGAAATGCACGATACTTGTGTCACTTAAATTACCGGCTATATCTTCTCCATAAATATGTATATCGTAATCCGTGCTGTCTTTTAAAGGTATCGTGAGAATATGTTTTCCGGTATCTAATAAACTTTCCTCAAGATGGATTGTTGTAATTAACTCTTTATTCGAAATAACGCTGATTTCAGTATTTTTCATTTTTTCACTGAATTCGAAATTCAGATCTAATGAAGTAAGAATTGTTGAATCAGACGGAGAATGTATAAAAATACTTGGATCAGTTTTATCGCATCGTACAGGATAATTTAATTTATTGGTTTCCTGATTCCCGACGATATCTGAACAAGTCATTGATATTGCATATTCCATTCCGTCTATTAACGGAACTTGATTAACAGGGAGAAAAGGTTCTGTTTTTAATTGATTAATTTCATCACTTTCTAATAGAATAATTACTGGCTTTTGGGTATTATCTTCTGATAATGGCACAAAGTTAACTGAAGCAAATGCAAGAGGTTCATTAGTCTCATACGCAAGTTTAACATCACTAAGAAATGGAGAAATATCCAGACTAACTTTCGGTGGTGAATAGTCAATTTTCACAGGAAACACTGTTTTGGATATCCCCTCTTTTTCTCGCTTGGATATCCCTGTAAATTTTAGCTCATATGTGGCACCATCCACTAATCCTATCGTTGAGACATCAGTATAAAGCCCCTTCTTTTTTAGTGATGAGGATAATTGAAACGAGATCGAGTCAATTGAATTTCCGGTCAGATCTTTTTGTGTCCATAAAAACCTTCCGGATAGCAGATCATTTATCAACAGATATGAGACACTGCCGTCAACTGCTACAGAATGATCCATCGGTTTGATGAACTGAAGAACCTCTTCCTTTCCTGTGGAGTCTTCCAAAAAATGTTGAATTAATTTACCAACCTGATCATATTCTTTTGTTTCATGTAAGTTTGTTTCAGGAATAAATTGATATTTCCATCGACGAATAATCTGTTTTGAAGGTTCGTTGATCCACACTTCTTCGGTTCGATAACCGGTATCATCATACATATACCCAATATTTCCATAATATTTTCCATCCACATCATAAAATTTGTGAACGATCGGTTTTCCGTCATCAACTAGAAATGAAGTGATTGTAAATCGATCACCCCATCTTTTTACAATCTTTACGTCCATGTCATATTGGATGAATCGTAACGCATTTTCTTCTTCTCCGAAGATCGTTTCTTCTACAAGAAGATTATTCTCATTTAATGTCTGTTTCTTTTTGAGAGAATTTTGATCTGTATACTCATAATTCTCAGAGGATTTGATTTGATGATTGTCATTAAAATATTTTAGTGATTCTAATTGATTCTCTTTGGAAAAAGTTGCTTCTATATATGAATGACGTCTGACTTCTTGATATTGGACGGAATTTCCAGAAAGAAAATCCTGTTTTGTGAGATAATATTCCGTGCGAGTTTGAGCGGATGCAACAATGAACACCCAGAAATATCCAATGAATAATGCCCGCTTCATATCGGAATTTAGGGAGGAGTTCTTACTGTATCAGACTATTTTTTCTTGGGTCTGATAAATGGATTTGAACCCAACTTAGCAGGACATTCTTCCCAGTAATAGCACCAGTTACAGAGGATCGATTCATTTGCAGGATATTCATTATTATTATTTATCGATATTCTAATAGTATCAATATCATTTTTCATTTTCAGAGTAAGCTGATTGAGTTCTTCTTTTGATCGCTGTGACCGGACTTCCATCCCATGCTGTAAAAAATGCCACACTAACTCAACTTCTTTTACGTTCTGATACGTGGTTTGCATTCCAATTTGATATAATGCAAGTTGAGTATCTTGATCAGCGTTTCGTTGACTTAACATGCGTTTACCGCTTTTATAGTCATGGATCTCCCACTTACCATTACCCAGATCATCCACTCTGTCTATGATTCCTTTAACTATATAATTATCTGTATCATCTAACGGAAATATAATTTCTACTTCGTTCCCGACCGCATTTTCATTGAAGGGTTTATATTGACGATAAAAGAGTGCTAGACATTTTTCGCCCAAATCATAATAATTTTCAGCGTTATACTCCCGCCATTTAACAATCCCAATACTTTGATGCCATGACGCTTCCCAATATTCTTGAAATTTGTCTAATAATTTATCCAGAGTTGGGACACCATTATCTCTCACAAAATTGTATAGATATTCAATCGTTTCGTGAAGGCGTTTCCCAAGGAAGGCCTCAATGCTTTCATCTTCTTTCAATACACCGTCTATATACCGAATCTTAAATTGGGCAGGACATTTTTTAAATGTCTGTAAACTACTGTGAGAAAAACGTTCGATCATTGAAATCCTTAAGTTTAAGATTAGTTTGGATGAAGAAAATAAGGAGTTTCCAATCGAAAATCTCCAAACCCGTTTGAGTCTTTGAAAACAAACTGTTTATTGATTAGATAATAGATCCATACTTCATAGACCGTTCTACGGTCTTGACTGACAGAACGATCTATCGTATCCGGTTTACCAAATAATATATAGATCATTCCCTGATCTGTTTGCCATCCCGGTTGAAAATCAGAAAAATGTACATTTGTATAATGAACCCGTTCGTAAAATTCATTCATCAACTCATTAATTTGAGTATAGGGAGTTGGATCTCTTTTCTCCCAAAGAGACATGAACAGCTTTTCCCGATCTTTGGCCTTTCCCTTTTTTACTAACTTTTTTTCATCCTCTGTTAGGATATAGTTCATTTGATCTAATGCAGAATTGATATCTGTGATTTGAGAAGACACACCGGGTTTTAACAAGGATATGATTTTTTGTTTCTCAATTATTTTATTTTCCTGGGTTAGTATCGTATTTAAATTGACTTTAAATCCTGAAAACGCGGAGTCGGGGATTGCAATGATCTGACCAAAAGTGTTTGTTGTATCGAAAAATTCATAACGATTCGACCATAATTGGTTATTTTCAAGAGTTTGAATATCAAGTTGGATTGTATAATTGCCGGGAGATATTCTACCACACACATATATTTTGAGTCCTTCATTCCCGAATAGTTGATATCGAGATAACTGAGGATGCCATCCATCAATCATATTCAATTCATTGTCATTCGAGTCAATGATAATGACCGGAAATAATACCAATGGATCAGCGTATTCCGTAGCATCAACTTCTATTTCGGTATCACCGGTAAATTGGGTTTCTAAATCCACAACCTCACCCAACACTGCATAAGCCTCAGAAACGGCGATAAACGACGTATATAACACTCTAAACATCTTTTTATTCGTTGTTTGGATGTATTCATCTACAATAATAGAATCCTTCCAAGTTCGTCTGTTTAGTTGGTCACCGGATTGTTTATCTTTGATGGTAACGGTTGCCTCAAAGATTGCAAAATAACCGGAATCAGATTTTAAAAATTGAAGAGTCGTAAATGGAATACTTAAATAAGCGTGTACATTAACGGAATCTTTGTGTTCATGCACCGTCATAAAAGTGTTTAATGCAAAATACCCTATTTTATTGTCATCTTTTTTCCCAAAAATCGATTCACTTTGAGCAAACGTGATCATACTTAAGAATACAATAATAAATCGCATTGCTAATTTATTGATCATAAATCATACTTCCAGTTGAATTTAATTAATCCGTTACTTGTGCCTAACCAAAGATATTTTCCCCTTATTACCATATCTCGCACTTCCCCAATAAATGGAAATGTATATTCATCCCATAAATTATACTCTCGGTCATACCGGAGCAATCCTTTGTTTGTTCCTATAAAACACCATTCATCTGATACAGCTAACGACAATATATTTACATCCCATGGAATCGCTTCCGGTTGAAAAAGCAATGTCCATGTTTTTGTAGTCATAGAATACTTGATTACTCGATTTTCGGCTGTGATATAAATACGATCTCCCAAAACATGTATTTTACGGAATTTCTTGAGTAAGTTTTTTGTCGCTCCCAATGAGTCCGTATTTCCATAATTTCTGAAATCAATCAACTGATTATTCGCTTTATCAAAAATAAGTAAATAATAATCACTGACTATCCATATTGTTTCCCCAATTACTTTTATATCGTTGACATACAGATCATGAAGGAGTTCTTCTACTTCTCCGGGGATAGACCTTTTTGTAGCAGTTAGTAGTCTTGAAATTCCTTTTGACGTTCCGATCCATACAGAACTTGTATCAGTAGACATCGATGTTACCGGTAATCCCGGAATTCCTCGTTCTTGTCCAAGTTGTCTCCAGAAATCTTGCTTCTTGTTATAAACTAATATTCCCTGATTAGAACCGTACCAAATCTCTTCATCCATGTCTATAATAGAAGAAATGGATTGTGGGTTCATATTCAGGGTTGTCTTGTACTCCTTATTGTCAAACTCAATCCTGTCAGGATATAGCGTTGATATCCCTTTTACATTTGTATTATATCGTCCTGCAATATGGATAGGGGACTTTCCAACTAAGGCAACGACATCATCCGTTACGGGTCCAATCGATAATGGATAAAACATTTCCATTTGTTTCTCACCATAAAATAATCTTCCATTATCTGAACCGATCCATATACGACCTGATGATTCCTTTAATGAAGTGATTATTTGATAATATTCTCCTGATGGACTAATCAACTGATTTAAACTCAATACCCAACCTTCTGCAAATAAATAATGTTCCCATTCCGTTGGAACGCGAAAATCAAAAAAATATTTCTGACTACTCCACTGTGTTATTTCCTCATCCGGTGCGAGGATTGTCCCTAACAAAATACCCGATGTTCTATCCAGTTTTAAAAAGGTGGTTCCTGTGTATGCCCAAACATAATTTTTAGAAGACCCAAACTGAATAATGTTTGTTTGACTCGGCAAAATATACTCATCAAATGAATGTGAATACCAATTGCCATCACGTGAGTAACTGTATTCAATTCCTTTTTCTGTTGCAGCCCACAGATAACCCGTATCTTTATCAAAGAAGACTGCTTTTATACACTCAGAGGTTAGTCCTTGAGCTTTTGTGATTGGTTCTTCAAAAGTATCACGATATCGGTGAAATTTCCAAATTCCTCCGTTTTCCGTCCCAAAATAGATATAATTATATCCTTCCGAGATCGATTGGATGGTTCCGGGTTGTTTATAGATTACCCAATCATATATATCAAATCGATTATCCGGTTGAGGAAGAGCAATAGATATCAAAAGTCCGCAAAGAAATATTTTCCTTAATCGCACTAGTTAGGCTTCACTATGGTGTTTGAGGATTTCTTCAAGCCAGGGTAATGTAATGGGAACAACACCAACTTCTTCAACAACTCTACCTGCCGCATAATTTGCAAGCGTGGCTGCATCGGTTACCGACGCTCCGCAAATATCGGCAAGTGTAAATGTACTGATGACCGTATCTCCTGCTCCGGATACATCATGGACTTTTCGGGCTTTTGTAAAAATATCAATTGACCCGGAGTCAGATAATATTTTCAATCCGCTTGCACCACGGGTTATCATCAGAAGGTCAACCTCCATATTCTCGCGCAGAGATTCACCATATTGAACAATATTATCATCGTCAATGCTTTTACCTATATAATTTTCAAATTCGATAGAGTTTGGTTTAAAAAACCGCACACCGATAAAATCTGTAAAGTTATCTTTCTTCGGATCAACGTAAACCGGAATCTTATTTTTATTCGCTAAAAGAAGTATCTCTTGGATATTCGATTTGGAGAATAATCCTTTATTATAATCCTCGAGAATAACAGCATCGCATTTTTCAAGCACAGTTTTATAACAATCAATAATTTGGTTTTGTACATTTAATGATAATTGATCTCTTTTTTCCTGATCAATCCGAATAACCTGTTGATTATGAGCTATCACGCGGGTTTTAACGGTTGTAAGTACTTCAGAAGTTTGAATCATATGATCCGTTTGAATTCCGCTTTCTTGCATTTTGGTGATTAACGTCTGTCCGGCATGATCATTCCCAATAACACCAATAATAATTGGTGTTGCAGTTAAAGTTGCAATATTCAGAGCAACATTTGCTGCACCTCCGGGAGATTCATAAGTTTGTTTTATATGAACAAGGGGAACCGGTGCTTCTGGTGATATTCGTTCTGCATCTCCCCATAAGTATGAATCCAACATTACATCACCAACAATCAAAACTTTTTTAGATTTAAATTTTGAGCATATTTGTTTAAATCGTTCTAAAGTCATACACTATCCTCATTCTCAACGGAATGCTTCGGTAAAATAAAAGCCAAGAGAATATAAAGCAGTATCCCCGCTCCCACGCTCATAAATGTAATAAAAACCCACAGAAAACGAACAAGAGTTGAATCAATCATTAATGTTTCTGCAATTCCTCCACAGACACCTAATACCTTTTTATCGTTTTCAGAGATGTGCAGTTTATCTGTGTATTTTGAGTTAAAGATTGATTGAATATCTGTTTTCTTTGAATAGATAAGATATCCTCCAATGATGATTAACGCAATGGCTAACACAACATTAATACCGGCTCCCCAAAAGGAATGAAAAAAGACTCCAATCAAATGACCATGCTGCATAAACAAGACCAGTCCGACAACAACAAGTATAATTCCCCAAAATGTAGTAGCATATGTGTTTTTCTTTGGCATTCCAGAAGGTTTTGCTTCTTCATGTGAATACTCATCCGGTATGATGATCATAGCAATGATATATGCTAAAATCCCTGACCCGCCAAATAAAGTGAAAAATATCCATACCAAACGGATCAATGCAGGATCCAAATTAAAATAATCACCAAAGCCACTGCAAACGCCTGCAATGACACGATCATGATGTAAACGTTTTATTCTTTTCATAGTTCGTTTCTCATTAAAGATTCTAAATGAACATAAACACTATCCGACAATGCCTGCAAATGATATCCTCCTTCAAGAACGGAGAGTAACCGACCACCTGAATATTCATAACTCAAAGAAACGAAATGATTGGATATTTTCTTAAATCCTTCCGTCGTGACATTCATACCACCGATAGGGTCAAGTTCATGAGCATCAAAACCTGCTGACAAAATAAGGAAATCCGGTTGAAACGCCAAGACCTTATCAGCCAATGAATTTTCAACGATGTTCAAATACACATCATCTCCTCCTCCGGCTTGTACCGGATAATTTATGGTCGCACCCAATCCTTTACCCCATCCTGTTTCGTCTTTTGTCCCCGTTCCCGGGTAAAATGGAAATTGATGGATGCTAATATACAAAACAGATGGATCGTTTTCAAAACTGTGTTGTGTACCATTTCCATGGTGGACATCAAAATCAATAATAGCGACTTTATCTGCGTGGTATTGCTTTTGTGCATATTTAGCAGCAATCGCAACATTATTGAAAAGACAAAAACCCATTGCATTAGATTCCTCAGCGTGATGCCCGGGTGGACGGACTAAAGCCATTGCATTTTTAATCTCATTATTAAAAATACCGTCCACGCCTGAAATCATCGCACCTGTTGCCTGCATTGCAGTGTCGTATGAATGGGAATTAATCGGATTATCATAGGTATCAATATATGACTCGCCGGAATCACAAGTAGATTTCACCCGTTGAATATAAGATCCTTTATGGTTTAACAGCGGATAGTCGGGCAATCCTTCTTTAGGAGTAATAATCTTTAATTGGTCATAGATCGGAGAAGCATCAATCCTTTTATGGATTTCCATAAGTCTTTCCTTGCATTCGGGAAAGTCCAAGGTCTCTATATGTTTATAAAATTTCTCTGACCGTATAAGTCCGGTAGATGGTTTTATATTCATGGATTATCGCTGACGATAATTTTGTGACTTGACGTTTCCTGATCGAATTTTTGAGATATGACCATTGTCTAAATGAATAAGAACAGAAGCGAACTTTTTGATCTGATGATCATCAGGAGCAGCCAGAATGATCGTTGTTCCCAAATCTTTGTTCATTTTTATCAATCGTTTTCGAAAATCCCTTTCCATCGTGTTATCCATCACAGTACCATAATCATCGATCAATAGCACTCTTGGATCACTTTTAACTGCAAGGATCTTATTAACCCATGCACATTCTCCGGGAGATAAACTGTCGATCGTTTCAGTCCACATCTCTTTTTTGGGATGTTTTGAAAAATATCTTCCTTTGATCTTTTCAACTTTTTCAGGATATGTATCACGAATAAGTTGTTGAATAGTGGATTTTTTTGGTAATTGATTTACACTCGCTAAATAGATATTTTCATTCTTTTTTACTTTACCGAACCACCCAGTATCAAACTCATTTCCTTCAAAATACAAAGACCCATCAGTTTGTTTTTCTTGTCCGGCAAGGATATTTAATAAAGTAGATTTCCCCGAACCGACCGGACCAATTATTCCGTAAATCGTTCCTGGGTGAAATTGTAATTTTCTAATCTGAATGACTGTACGGGATCCATAAATCTTGCTTAGATCACGTATATCATAAATCAATTTTGATTTTTTTTGGTCCATTTTTTACTCCTTTTAGTAAATAAACGAACCGGAAAATAATTTTATTCGGATATTTCTAGATATCTCTCAACATCAATGGCTGCTTTACATCCAGATCCAGCGGCAGTAATGGCTTGACGATAAGTCGGATCCATCACATCACCACAGGCAAATATTCCAGGAATATTTGTAGCAGTACTTTGATCCTTAGTTTTGATATATCCGTTAGAATCGGCTTCTAAAGTTCCATTAAATAATGTTGTATTTGGAGTATGACCAATGGCCATAAATATTCCATCGCAAGATTCTTCTCTTGTTTCTCCGGATTGAGTGTCTTCTATAATCACTCCTGTAACACCGGCAGGTTTTTCTCCTATTATTTCTTTAATAACAGAATTCCAATGGAAATGGATTTTCGGGTGATTTATAACTCGTTCCTGCATAATCTTTGAAGCACGAAGTTCATCTCTCCGATGAACGACCCATACTTCAGAAGCAAATTTGGCTAAAAACATTGCTTCTTCCATTGCAGAATCACCCCCACCTACCATCAATACTTTTTTATCTTTATAAAAGAACCCGTCACATGTTGCACAGGCAGAAACACCGTACCCCATAAGTTCTTTTTCAGAATCTAACCCCAGCATTTTTGCTGATGCTCCCGTCGAAATGATCACTGCATCACTTGTATAGAGTTCTTCTCCAACCCAAACTTTGAAAGGACGTTCACTAAAGTCAACTTTAGTTACATGTTTGAATTGAGTATCCGCTCCAAATCGTTGAGCTTGTTTACGAAATAAATCCATCATTTCAGGACCATTAACTCCCTCAGGAAATCCCGGGTAATTTTCAACATCTGTTGTAATGGTCAATTGTCCGCCAGGTTGATTTCCCTCAAAAACCAAGGGGTTCAAATTTGCTCTGGCTGTATATATCGCTGCGGTTAGTCCGGCAGGTCCGGAACCAATAATAATTACTTTCCGATTCATTGTTAAATATTCTCTCTTTTATAAAGTTTCGTCCAATAATTTGGTGATACTTTCTTTAGATACAGCACCAACAAGCTGTTGCGCAACTGCACCTTTATTGAATATTAACAGACTTGGAATACTTCTAATTCCAAATTGCATCGCTAATTGCTGATTAAGATCAACATTGACTTTGCCTACTTTAACTTGATCTTTATATTCATCGGCAACAATGTCAATCGTTGGAGCTAACATTTTACAGGGACCGCACCATTCTGCCCAAAAATCGACTAAGACCGGCAACTCAGATTGTAGTACTTCTTCTGTAAAGTTTGCATCCGTAAACTCAAACACATTTTCTGTCATACTAACTCCTTTTTAAAATAATCAGATAAAAATGTGAATTTGAATTTATATGTTTATACCAATATCATAAACATATTATTACAATTATTTCTGCATCTGTTAATGAACATCACCAAATATTTTGTATTTAGTAATATTTAGATGGTATTTCTTTTATAGAGTTACAAAAGAATAAGATTAAAGATTAATCTTTAATGAAGATTTAAATGAAATATGATTCAGTTTTGATTATTGCAATGCGGTACCAAAATGGAATATCGGCAAATAGGTAACAACAACAATAATACCAATTACAATACCAACAAACACAATCAAAGCGGGTTCAATAATAGATGTTAATCTTTCAACGATCGCGTTGACCTGTTTTGAATAAAATTCTGAAGCTTTTATAGATAAGTTATCAATCTCTCCTGTTTCCTCACCTGTAGTCAGTAACTGTATCATAATGGGTGGAAAAGCACCAGTTTCTTTTAAAGCGACTGATATTCCTGACCCTTCTTCGATATCCTTTGAAGCTTTTATGATGGCTAACTCATAAACTCGATTATCAACAACTTTTTGAAGCAAACCAAATGATTCTATTACGGAAACACCTGCATTAAGCAAGATACCAAATGTCTTAGAGAACTTACTTAAAACGTTTTGTTTGATAAGTGTTCCAAAAATTGGAGTTCGCAAAAACAACTTATCTTTTACTAATCGTCCACGGTCAGTGAGGGTTACAAACCAAATTGCCATCAACGAAATAATGGTAATACCAATAACACCTAAAATGTTCTTTTGAAACCACTCACCCAAATCTACCATTAACACCGTATACGCCGGTAAATCTGATCCTAATGTGTCATACACAGAAGAGAATTGTGGAATGATAAATGTAAATGTGCTTATTAACATTACAAACAAAAATACGATAATGAACACAGGGTAATACATCGCAGATTTAACTTTTCTTTGCGTGTCTTCAACCGTCTCTAAATATAAGGCTAGTTCCTCTAATATTTGAGCCAGTTTACCACTAACCTCCCCCGCTCTTACCAAAGAGATGTATAAATTTGAAAAAACGCCCGGGTGCCTTTCAAGTGCGTCTGAAAGTAAAAGACCACGCCGGATATTACGTTCAATATCTTCTATTACAGCTTTAAACTTTTTGTGTTTTTCTTCCTTTGATAAAAAATAAAAAGCACGTTCAATTGTTAATCCTGCAGAAAACATCGTTGATAATTGACGCGTAAAAAATACAAGAGTTCCTAATGATATTCTATTTTTTAGTTTCTCTATCGCAAGATTAAACCGGTCAATAAAAGGTCCTAAAAAGTCAAAGGATGTATCCCGCTCTGATAATTTTACAACGATATATTTATCTGCAAGAAGCATATCCATTGCTTCATTATAATTTTCCGCTTCGAGTTGACCTTCTTTACGAACACCACCCTCTGTCCGAACGATATATGAAAACTCAGACATTATAGTTCCTCAACCGTCGAACGTAAAACTTCATGAATGGTTGTTACACCATTTGCTATTTTATCAATTCCTGCTTCACGAAGAGGAGTCATTCCCAATTCCATAGCCATATTTCGAATGGTATCCTCATTTGCATTATCAAAAACTAAATTCCGAATGGGTTTCTTCATTTCCAATATTTCATGGATAGCCGTTCTTCCCTTATATCCTGTATATCGGCATTTACTACAACCTTTGCCATGGTAGAATGTAATGGTCTCAAGTTTATCAAGCGGAATGCGAATCCGATCTAATTCATATTCTGACGGAGTGTACTCTTCTCGACAATTTGAACAAATCGTTCTAACAAGTCTTTGTGCCATAACTAAGTTCAAACTTGAACCTAATAGAAATGGTGGGATTCCAATATCCAATAATCGAGTTATGGTAGAGGGTGCATCATTCGCGTGAACCGTACTGAAAACCAAATGACCGGTTAATGAGAATTTAACAGCAATATCCGCTGTTTCACTGTCACGGATTTCACCAATCAATAGAACATCCGGATCCTGACGAAGAATTGATCTCAGTGAACTTGCAAAGGTCAATCCAATTTCATCATGCATCTGGACCTGATTAATACCCGGTATTTGATACTCGACCGGATCTTCAACAGTAGTAATATTAATTCCTTCTGTTTGAATCTCTTGTAACGATGCATATAAAGTGGTTGATTTACCACTTCCGGTAGGACCGGATATCAATACCATACCGTAAGGTTGATTAATCCATTTTTTAAAGACTTTTAATTTATATTCCGGAAAGCCAAGAGTAGTAAGTGTTAAAGTTTTCTCTCCACTTCCAAGTAAACGAAGTACAACTTTTTCACCGTAAATAGTCGGTAGAATTGAAACACGAACATCAATCTCACGTTCTTCGGTCCTTATCTTCATTCTACCATCTTGTGGAAGACGATGTTCAGCAATATTCAGTTTAGATAGAATCTTAATTCTAGTCACGATTCCATTCAGCGATGTAATAGGTGGAGACATAATCTTTGCCAAAACACCATCAATTCTTATCCGAATGGCAACTTCTGTTTTCCCGGGTTCGATATGAATATCTGTAGAGTCCTCTTGAATCGCTTCCATAATGAACAAGTTAACCAACTTGACAAATGGAGCATCTTCTGCTGAGACTTCTTCAGAACCAAGATCCAGTTCGTCACCAGCTTCTTCATCTCCCCGAATAATACTGATCTTTGATATCGCACTTTCAACCTCTCCAGATTGCTTGATCTTACCATATATTTTATCGATAACATGATCAATCGCTGTACGTCCCGCTACTAGAACTTCGGGAGTTAATTTTGTTAGCTTCCGAACCGTATCTAAGACAACAAGATCTTCCGGATCTTCCATTGCAACCAATATTGTATCATCGGTTTTGTTAAGAGCGATGACTTTATTTTCAGTTGCAAAATCCTCCGGAATTAATACAACAATGTCTTCAGGGGCTTGATTTAAATCCTCTTCCAGTATATGTTTATATCCAAGTTGCATTGAGTAAGCTTTTACAAGCTCATCCTCTGAAATAGAGCCTTGTTTGATCAAAATATGACCAATTTTCTCTTTTGTCGTTTTTTGTTCACTAAGAGCTTGATTCAATTGACCTTCATCAATAACGCCTTCATAAACAAGGATATCACCAATTTTTTCAAACTGAGGATTAAAATGTTTCATTTGCAGATTCCTCTACTCTTTTATTCAATCGTCGAGTTAATTAATGTTATATCTATCGGGTCACTACCGGTTTGTAATGGGTCTAATAATTGTACAGTTACCGTTGAAATAAAGTCAGCATAGGTCGTAGGATCAACTGTTTGAATAGGACATACAGATTCATGATATCTTATTGTCCATTGGACTTGACCGTCTGCATTTGATAATCCAATAGATAGTTCTCCGTTGACACCGCCATCAGGACCGTCTACAGTAAGAATCTCTGCTTGTGTAGCTACCAATTGTAACCTACCATTATCAATAGGATAATTATAATAGTCCGAGATCGTAGCGGTTATTGTGATATCCGGAGTAAATCCATCTGCGTCCCCATTAAAGTCATAGAATTGTAAATCGGAGGAAACAGAAATCACACCAGGTTGATACGGTAAGACTGTTGCTTCATTATTATGATTATCTCGACTGTCTACTATCAAATAATTTCCATCACTGTCGAATGTTTGTACAAATACAACAATTTGTTCAAACATCATACTGGAATCATATATTAACATCGCCCAAGCTAATCCTTGATATGATTCACCGCTTGGAGATGGCATTCCGGTCTTCGCTTCACCGGTAATGGTCGCTGGAGGGTCAGCTATTTTCCAATTATCAGAATTGCTTGGTAAAATATTAAAGGTTGGTTCAGCGATACATTCGTAAACCAGTGTATCGGTTCCGGTCGTATCCTGTCCCCACCAGACTTTATCACCAATAAAGTATGGATTATCTTCTTCATAAGGATCAGCAGACTCTAGGAGTCTGAAATAAACATTCGTAGAATCACTTACCGGATTTGAATACTGATCTGATAACGATACCGAGACAGGAACGGAATAATTTCCTCCGCCAATTGTGGAAATTTCAACATAACTGAAATTAATTCTTCCTGCAGCAGGAGGACCGGTAACGATCGTCACCGGAATTGTTTCAGCCATGGATATGTACTCCCCATCAAGCGTTGAAAGTGAGGCTCTCATTCTTACAGATCCCGGTTGGGTACCAGCGTTTAAGGTGACGGTTGCAACGCCATTTGTAGATGTTACTTCTAAAGATGTGGTTCCTGAAAGACCATTCAAATGAACACCTTGAGGACTGGGTTGTGTAATTTCAAAATCGACAAAATAAGGATCAGAGACCAAATTGCCATTTCCATCTTTAATTTCTGCACGGATCAAAGTTGATTCAACTCCTCCTCCGCCTTGGACCATAATTTCGTTGGGTATTGGCTGTACGATTTCGATATAGGAGGCATCTGTTGAGTTCATAACGATATGTGTTGTATCTACCAACCCGTTTGAAGTTCCTATGATCGATGCTAATCCTGCAGAATTACCCATACTGAATTCGGCATAGGCATATCCTTCATCATTGAAAAATGAATGCGGTGTGATTGAACCAACGCTCACCCACTCTCCTTCTTCATTTTCTTGCATGGCTTCAAATTCTATCACCGTATTTGGTTCCGGTGCCATTCCAAGAGAATCAACCATAAATGCAGTAATTGTGGTTGAAGTTGCACCCGTAGTTGAGTCCGGTAAAACCATTGGATCAGCGGTTAGTGATAATGATGGTTCACAATCCGGGCATACCGGTGCATTATCAATCAGGGTTAAAGTCAATTCAGATTCAGATATATCTTCTCTTTCAGGTATCGATACTGTAAAAATGACTGTTGTATCGGTTGTCCCGGGAACGGTTGTAAAGATACTTTTTGCAATTCCTGTAGAATCAGATTCAACATTCGAAACTGTTAATTGTCCCAAGCTTGCATCATTTAATCCAAATTCGAATGGAATACCAATAATCGATCCACCATTTGCATCTAATGCTACCGCATAAATTGTATCAGCAAAAGAGCTGTCTGTATTAACCATTGAGATTGTTGTAGAACTCAACCATGTATTCATATAAGAAACATCCTCGAGAGTATATCCCGGAGTTGTATTATTATTAATTGTAATCTCATCTTCAAACAAGACATTACTGCTATTTTCCGGATCTAAAATGTAGGCTCGCAGAACATCAGAACCTGTTCCTTCAATATTTGTATAAGTAACTGAAGTGGTTCCATTTTGCGTCGATTCACTAGACGTATCAGCAGCCGACTCACATGTAGTATATGATAACGCCGTATTTATTTCTC
>CAZYDH010000008.1:0-11358 GCA_964645915.1 uncultured bacterium | reverse complement strand
CTGAAACCGCAACATTAATATTATCAACTAGAATTTCACCTGTGTTTAACCATGTGTTCATAAAAGCGATATCATCAAGAGTAATATCCGGATCAGGTATAGTATTGTTATTAATTGTAATAATATCTTCAAATAATACAATACTACTATTTCCCGGATCTATAATGTATGCACGTAATGTATCAGTGCTAGTACTTCCACTTTCATATGTAATATCCGCAAAACCAGCTCTTTGAGGTTCTCCTTCCTCATCGGAATTAACACACAATGAATAAACTAAAGCAGTATTTAAAACACCATCACTCTCATCAAATAACTCAAATCGTATTGGCACATTACATACACCAACTCCGTAAATATCTTTAACTAAAACTTCGATATCAATAATATCCCCATCGATACTAATAATATCATTATTTATATCAAGCGATTCTGTTTCTCCTGTAACTGAATATGACCAAAATTCTAATGATGCTGCATTATACTCAGGTGTGAATAAATTTGGTGATACGTGAATTATCATACTAAGTGTATCAATGAATTCATCTGAATTCAAAATAGACACCTCTACTTCTACTTCAATATCATTTTCAACTTGAATACCCTCTAAAGCACCGGGATCAAGCGTGAATACAGATTCTGAATAACCTGAAATGGAATCAGTATAAGTTAATGTTTGATTTAGATAACCAGGTATATCAGATATTAGATTAAATACAACAGGGATATCTCCAACCGGACCTCCGAGCGCATTGGTGACCATTGCACTTAAAGTATCAGAAACAATAACATTAACATTATCGATTAAAATTTCTCCTGATGTCACCCAAGTATCTAAATTTTTGACTTCTAAGTAATCTTCACCAGTATATTGACTTATCACCATTGCACTAGTTGTTGTAACGTCTCCTACAACTGCAGTAATAGATGCATCACCAGTAACTAAAGAATTAATTATAAAATTAATTTCTGCAACGCCTGATTCATTTGTTATGGAAGAAATCCCAGTTAAAGAACCTAATTCCGGTGTATTATTTATGAAATTAACAGTAGCACCTCTAATTACTACTCCAGATGTATCATTTATTATTGCGTTTACAGTAATAATCTGAGGTGTGTTATCATAATCATCTGGGAAAATAAACGGATTCTGGTTATTGATTACTAAAGATAGAGATCCAATATTTAAAGATAATGGGATAACTGTTACGGTATCACGGGTAATTGTTTCGTCATATATTGCTTCAATAGAATGATCTGCAATGATATCATTATCAAAGAAATAAGTTATAGCTTTTCCTTGAGAATTTGTTTTTATACCAATTGGATGAAAATAGCCAGTTTCTGTAGATGAATCTGTTGGCATAGAAGAAAAAACAATTGAAGCTTCTTCTACTGGATTATTACTCTCTTTTAGAAATGCAGTAACCATTATGGAATCATTCAATCCTGCATAACATGTTTCTTGATCGAGAGTGATAGAAATATCATAATCAATTTTAGAGCTACTTGGTTCACGCTTATCACATGATAATGAGAAAAGACTCAAAAATAATATGGATAAAAATCCAATGTATACTAATCTTTTATTGATCATTTTGATTCCTCTTCTGTTTCTACTCTGCCGAGTCCAGACTCGACATTTTGTTCAGTTTCTTCATGCAACATACTCTTTTGTATTCCGGAGTAGTTGTCTTTAATAATTTTTGGTGTTACCTGAATAATTAAATCAGTTTTATTTTGCTGTTCAACGGTATGTGTAAAGAAACGCTTACCGATGAATGGTATTCTCCACAATAGAGGGAATTTGTGCTCTACGTATTTCAGATCTGCACCTAATAAACCGGCAATAATGATCGATTCATTATCTTTAACTCTCACTGTTGTTTCAGATATTCTCTTCTTGATCCAAGGGATATTTCTATCCGGACCGATAAAGTCATAAATTGAACTGACCTCCGGTATAATCTGTGTAGTGATATATCCATCAGTATTTACCGTTGGTAGTATATGCAATTTAATTCCAACTTCCTCCCGTTGAACCTGAACCTGTCCGCCTACACCTCCGGTTGAAAGGATATATGGAACAACATCAACCATAGAGATCTCAGCTGTATGTCCGTTTAAGGTTACAACTTGTGAATTTGCTAATACATCTGCTTTGTTGTTCTTCAAAAGAAAATCAAGTGTCACATCAAAGGCTGTCATTTGTCGACTAAATCCTAATTGATTCTTTTCAGGATTGATCCTCTGATAGTACATCGCACTTGGGATTTGACCTTCCGGTTGCGGCATAAAAGATTCAACAACATTTCCATTTTCATCTGTGGTATAGGACATCCCCGGAATGAGTGAACCGGTGGCTAAGTTTTCTGCTAATCCAACCGGACTTGCGTTTTCAGCAACGATCGTAGAAACTTGAGCCAGCTTTGCCCAGTCGATACCCAACTTTTCCTCTTCAGCGACAGAAACTTCAATTAACCTTGCCTGCAACATGATTTGAATAGCCGGCACATCTACTTTTTCTACAATGGCTATAATCTCTGCTACTTTCTTTGGACTGGCAGTGATCAGCAATTTGTTTCCGGTTTTATCGATGGTAATCTGCTCAGTAATATTCACTAACATCTGTGAGACTTCCAGAGCATTCGCATATTTCAATTCAACCACATGCGGTGCTACACCAACATCCTCACGTAATTTGTTCTGTTTCGCAACTAAAATAGAATTTCCGACGATTTCATAACTCAATCCGGCAGCTCGAACGACTAAATTAATAGCTTGATCAATCGGCACATCTTCTAAATGGATAGACAATCGTTCATCTTTATTGACGTTGGGACCGGTAACAATATTGTACCCACTCTCTTTTGCTAACATCGCCAGCAAATTAGGTAAGTGTGTATCCACGGCATGAATGGTTACCAGGTGATTCTCCGGAACGGCTATTTCATCTTCAGCAAATATTCCGTTAAATAAAAATAGAAAAATGATAATTCCGCTAAAAAGTTTTCGCATTGATTTTTCTCCGTCTGTTATTTCGATATTGATGTTTTTGAAAATTTTCATAGAGTGTTATGACCCATTTGTTATTCAATTGAAGGTTCCATAGAATAGATAATGGTTTGCTCATCTTTTTGAAAGACCAATTCTTTTTTTGATAAAGATGATATGACTCCACCTGCAATTGAGTCGCCTTCGACCATATTAAAATATTGACCTCGGTAATGGATATTAGCTGTTGGAGGTCCTCCCTCCGTTTGAACAATTTGAGTAACTCGGATTCTCCGACCTGTTCCGGAAAATGCAAATTCCAATCCTTCTAGGACGATCACATTACTTAAATCTGTTGGGATTTGATCGATAATAAAACGAGCGTCTTCTCGGTTTTGAAGACTTGATTCGAGATTAGATACCTGTCGTTGAAATGCACTATCCGTACCAATTTCTTCAGAACGGAATTCAACCCATAATTGGTTTGTTTCCACGAATCGTAGATAGAGTTGATATCCTGTATAAAGAATGAATACAGTCGAAAGTCCCAAGAGAAAGTTCCAAAAGAATTTTAATCGTAAATTCATATGATTAACTTCTCGCTTTCTTTATAGTAACAACAGATAAAATCATATTAACTCTAAGATTTACTAATTGGTTGGCATTTGTCATGGTTGTTAATCGATCAATTCCGTTATCTACATAAAATTCATCAATATTGATGAGTCGATCGTTTCTTTCTAATTCTGTAACAAAATTACCTAAATTTTCATATGTACATTCGAAAATCAACTCATAGGGAACTAAGATCGTTGTTCCTTGAGTTTCTTGCGTTTTAGGCTTGAGTTCCAATATCTTAATATCAAGCTCATTCATTATATCCGTCAAATTATTCAAAAATGGCATTGAGGCTGCTTGACTCATCTCACCATTCGTTTTTATTTCAAGGTTATTTTCAAAGATTTTATAAACCCTATTCAAACTTTGAGATAAGATCTGAGCGGTAATAAATTTTTCATTGACAATACGTTGTTCTTCTTCCAGATCTACGATTTTATCAGGGATTCCTTCATAGTAAAATGTTTTCCCTACCCAGTACGCCAAAAAGAACACAACCAGGAGACTTAAAAATATAATATTTCTTTTCATCGGTACTTATTTCCTCTTCACACTTTGTTTCTTTGTAAGTGCCACCACCTTAAATGCAAGCATTTCCTGTCCTTTTGAACGAATCCTTTCAGAATTCAAGAAAGTGATCGTTGTAAAATGTTCTGAAAATTGAATATTGTTTTTCAGCAACTCAATAAAATGGTCAATGACTTTAAATTCTTTTTCTCCGGGATGTAATTTTGATATTGCAGATATGATCAATTTCCGGTTTTTAAATTCTAATTCGGTAACCGACATATCTTCCGGTGTAATATCTGCCAAAGCTTTAAGTTTTGGGGACCATAATATTTGCTCGGATTCCAACTTTGAAAGATTCTGAATATCTGTTTTAGAGATATCAATCTGACCTTCTTTCTGAAGTGCATTTGTATCGTACACAATTTGATCAATTGTTGTTATTCGTTCTTGCTTAAGCTCTAAAATGTCTCTGCTAATTGTGTAAGAAAAGATACTTAGCCCACACATAATGAACATAACTATTCCAAATAGGATCCATCGATTACGCTCCAGTTTATATTCGTGCAATTGAGCCTTACTGATGGTTTGATTTAGATTAATTATGATGAAATTTTGATTTTGCATTTTGATAATATTCTTCTAATAATTATTTCGAAAAGAACAATGAATTCTAATTAATGTTCTATACCAATCCTCTCAATCCAAGACCGATGGCAATCGCGTATTGTGATGGATTTTCTACCTCATTATCCACTTTCATGCTTGCCACGGGATTTAGGATCTCTATTTCAACATTCAGTTGTTCTGCGATGAATTCTTTTAAACCGATGAACGAAGATGAGCCACCGGTGAGATATACTTTATTGAAGTATGCTTGACTACTAGTTTTTATATAATATCTTAGTGTTTTTCTGAGTTCATCCACAAATTGAGTACACACTGATTTTTCAGCAACCTGGATACTAAATGTATCATCCGTCTTATCTTCTTGGAAATTTTGAGAATGAATAGAAGACAATCCCTTTTCTATTTTCATATCCTCTGCAGAACTGTAATCGAGTTCATTTCGACGCATAATTGAGTTTGTAAAATGGTGTCCGCCAAAATTCAGTTCACGAAAAAAGAACCTCTGATTCTTTCCCCAGACAACAACAGACGTCGTTTGATTTCCGATATTCATAAGGATATCTACACCATCTTTTGACAGATCATGACTCGCAAGGAAGCTGTTGATCAATGCAATTGGATCGGCATCAAATACACTATTATGAAAACCGGCTTCCGTCAGAATTTCATTATGTTGCTTAACTAAATTTTTTGTGGTAGCGATCATGATAACATTGATCTTATCCAATTCTTTCGGATCATGTCCAATCACATGAAAATCAAGAACGGCTTCTGTTCCGTCTAACGGAATATGTTTTTTTGCTTCAAATTCTAATGAAGCAGCTAATTCATCATTGGACATTTCAAGTGTTGTAATTTGTTTCACACTTATATGAGATCCCGAGAGTGAAGAAACCGCATGTTTGAATTTCTTAGGTGTTATTTTCAATTCTTTACATAAGTCTTGGATCGCTGCTACCCATTGAGATTTTGTAATATTTTCCGGATCGAAAGTATTTAAATCACGATGAATACGTTTTGATCCTATTTTCTGAACGGTATATCCCGTGGAGGTTTTTTCAAGCTGAACGATCTTTATGCTATCGTATCCAATATCTATTCCAAGATTCATTTAATCTGTTTCCTAATCTGTTTAATTCGAGCTATCTTTAATTCTTTCAACATTTACGGTCCGACATAATAATTACTGATCTTAATATCAAACTCATCTGAGTCAGCACTACAGTCAAGATCCTCAGGGTATAACGGGGGATCAACACACATTAAATTCTCATCATAATGATAACTCTTTTCCATTCCAACTCCCGGGAAGACATCATACGGACCCGGTAAATTTCTTTTCATGTACCCGCGATATTTCTGGACAATCCCACCCCAAAGGTTAACCGTACCTCTAATATCAGAATTTCCTGTTGTTCCGCCATATAAATCAGGACCTCTTCCATCACCATAGGGTGGATTCGAATATCCAAAGCCTAATGTATTCTGCCAGTAATGCATCGCAAAAGATTCATTAAATGCAATAATATGAGCATGAATAACCACATTTGCATTTGTATTATTTCCTGCACCATTATCTACTGTATTTGCCACATAAACATTCGCACCGGAAACCAAACCCATGATATTATCTGACCCTCCCACACAATCTTCATCCGGTTGATAATTACTTAAATCACCACTCGGTGGGGAATCAGATTTTCTGATATCACCCGTAATCCAAATATTACACCAAACTGTATCTAAAGGTGCAGATGAGTTCGAGGGCCATGCATGACGTCGATAGGGTACAAATTCATCTGTAACAACTGTATATTGCCCTGAATATATTCCCTTAACACGAACCGGGCCACCCTTCACATAGAGAACTAAAGGTTTGTTGACAGATATTTCGATCGGATATCCCGGTACTATATTCGTTGAAGTTGGTTCAAAATCAAAATGGTGAAAACCATGAGTTCCACGGATTTTTGGATTCATCAATGTTTCTGTACCACTTGAAGAAATATATTTTGCATGATAATTATTCATATCCTCTTCATATATTTCACAAGTTCGTAGATCATCATTAGCGTCACAGGGTGAACCAAATGGATTATATCCTGATAAATGTTGAGCTGTTGGGGTTTGAATATCACCTGCATAAATATTTAAATGTGGAGGCATTAAATACCACCACTGATTGATAGATACTCGATCATCCGGGTAAAATATGATCTCAGTCATGATCAATGTATCTCTGCTTGCGGAACCTGGTGCCCATTTCATTTTTGCAGTCGCATCAAATTCATAGTTGGCAAAGGTCTTCATACGCTCATATCCGGGTGGTGGTAAGCATACCGTTTTCATGGTATCCAAAGGCGGATCTCCCTGAAAGACCTGATTCGGATTACAACCTCCCATATCCGGACTATTAACATTCCCATCTGAATCTTTGGTTAACCACACGGTATTTTGAAACTCGGGACATCCATAATCGCTCATCACGAATGTTCCGTTTGTTTGTATGTTTCCTCCCCCTAAGACATCTCCCGTACCAAAGGTTACATTCCTACGATCATCTCCTTGAAATACAAACGGAGCTCCGCCTGCTTTTTCATCATCGGTAAGATACATATATCTTGCCAAAGAAGATATCGGGTCAAATCGAAGAGCAAAACGTTCTTTAATTGTGAGTTCTTTCCCTAAAATACTTTTTACTTTACTATATCCTACACTACTCCCGGATCGAATAATTCGGTTATTGTCATTTGTATATTGACGAACAATTACATCAGTGTATCCTCCCATTCCGGATACAGGATATTTATCATTGAAAGTCAACAAAGAATCTTCAAAATCTTGTTTGACAATCTCCTTGAATCCTTTTACGACAAAACCCGTTTCTGCATTGTAGGAAGCTTTTGCTGTTGCAATCCGTACATCTACTCGCCATTTTTCGTTGTATGTTTTAGTGATAAACGTTAGGGTTATCCCCAGTCCAATTAGGGAAAAAATAATAGCGATCGGTAATATGAAGCCTTTTGAATGTACTTTTCTATTCACATCAAGTCCTTTGCTTTACAAATATTGACGGTGCAAATATTTCTCTTTCACTTGTGATCCGTTCTAATACTTTTCCATTTTGAAACTTATCTATCAAGTCCACGGTGAATTTTACATTATAAGTTGCGTTTTTTACTTTAGAGTCCGAATAAGATGGCCAGTCTGTTGGAGTTTTACAGGAAAAATCGGATATTCTGCATATTTTTAAACCACGTTCATCTCGTGTCCGGAAATAATCAATTGGTCTCCCATTTTTTAAAACACCCTCATTCTCACTAATAGTATATGTAACCCGATCATTTCTACCAAGTTCAACAATTACTTTTTGGTGATTGCCAAACATCGAATATGTAATTCTTCTTGAAGCACGGATGTTATAGGTCATATCATCTAAAACCCGATCACAATAACTCTTTACATCGCTTCGAATGAACTCATGTGTAAAATGATTATTGATCTCTGAATATACATAGATCATCCCGGATAAAGCGGTCGTAGAGATAAGAACCGTTGCCAATAACTCCACGAGTGTAAAACCTAATTGTGATTGTTTTTTAAACTGACGCATTAGAGATTAAACTGTAACTGTTTTGTGTTGAATTCAAGGCGCTTTAGTTCTTTACCACCAAAGACGTTGTCTTCCCACTCAATATATGTTTTTATATTGTAATAGATTGAGTATTCACCAGAATCTGAGCCGCGTCTTATTTTACGATAAAGAGAACCAGATACCACTGTATTTCCATTTTTATCTTTAATAAGAGCAACTCTTTCTCCATTCATATTACTTGAGTTTGTAGCTCCGATTCTTTTAGCAGCGGCCATACTCTTCCAGTAATCTGTATAGATCTTCAATTCTTCAAAGGCTCGTTCTCTCAAATGTATGGAGTTTAATGTGGACTGTGCTTTTGACACACCCATCATGATCGCACTTGCGGCTAACAACGTAATCATGACTCCAGTTACGGCTTCGATTAATGTAAAACCTGATTGATTACCGGAAGATTTCCTCATTTAAAAAATACCTTTTTCAAACAATTCCGGTTTGTCAGCAATATACATGGCATCTGTTCTTGTTATCATACCCTGTTGTATCAGTCTTTGTAGATCCTGATCAAGGCTTTGCATTCCTTCATGTCCACCTGACTGGATCAAGGATGGGATCTGATAGATCTTATCTTCCCTGATTAGGTTTTTCACAGCAGTATTTGCAACCATGATCTCACCGGCAGGAACCCGTCCATTTTTATCACGTGTCGGTAATAACTTCTGAGCAATCACTGCTTCAAGACTCTCAGATAACATGGATCGTATCTGACTCTTTTGAGACGCCGGAAACACATCAATAATCCTGTCAATGGTTTTAACCGCACTGGATGTGTGTAATGTGGAGAGGACAAGATGTCCCGTCTCGGCTGCTGTTAATGCAAGCTGGATCGTTTCAAGATCACGCATTTCTCCGACAAGGATTACATCAGGATCTTCACGAAGTGCTGAACGAAGTGCATTAGCAAAACTATGTGTTGATTGTCCTAATTCACGTTGATTAATCAACGAGTTTTTGGATTCATGATAATATTCAACCGGATCTTCGATTGTAATAATATGTGCCAGTTTTTGATCATTGATATAATCAATCATGGCAGCTAATGTCGTTGATTTTCCGCATCCTGTTGGACCTGTCAATAAGATAAGTCCTTTATCCTGCATGGCTAATTGATTGATAATCGGTGGCAAATGAAGTTCTTCTGAACTTAAAATGACAGAAGGAATCGCACGAAAGACCGCCGAAAATCCATTGATCTGATGAAAGAAATTGACACGAAATCGACCTCGTCCTTCTAACTGTGTAGAGAAGTCTATCTCGAGTCGTTCAGTGAACATGGCCTTCTGATTATCATTCAAAACATCATCACGAATTCGCTCCATCGTATCTTTATCCATTATCGGTAATTGAAGTTTCTTCATTTCACCATGGATACGGATCATGGGAACGGACCCCACGCTTAAATGCAGATCGGATGCATTAGAGTCTAATGCATACCGAAGAAGATCATATATTGATAAAGTCATGTATTACTTATCGTCTTTTTGACCATAACCCGTAAATTCACCGGATTCAAGATCATAGGATACCATATGTCCTTCTCCACCCTTCATTCCGGACAAGCTGGTTGCATTCACCGTTCCGGTCAATAATCCGTCTGCTTCGGTCAGATCCAATTCAAAGGACCATTTATTCTGTGTTGACATTTTAATATTCAGATAACCTTCATCCTGCATGGTTTGAATATCTGAGGGAGGTGAACCGTTTTCCTGAAGATATATTTCAGCGTTTTCTACAATATTTTTGATATTGACTTTTGCATCTGCTGCATAACTTCTTTTAACATAATCCAAATAAGTAGGAATAGCTACACTTGCCAGAATCCCGATAATCACCACAACAATTAGAATCTCTACTAATGTAAATCCTTCTTGTCCTCTTTTCCTTAATCTATTCATGAGTTCTCCTCTTTAATCGATTGAATAATAAATTTGGACAGAAATTTAACGTAAACTATTTAAATATACCATGATTTTTTTTATTAATAATATGCATTTATTTATAGCATATATGATAATAAATAATGCAAATAAAATGAATAGGTGAAAAATGATCTTTAGATCAGATTTCTGTAACGTGCCCGGACAGGTCTGCCCAGAGAGAGATCACTTCATGATCAGGGTAATATTTTTGTAGATATTCTGACGCTTTTTTTAGATGGTTGATCTGTTCTTTTTTGGAAACCGGATTACCGGCACAATCTTCATGGCCAACAACAGCGATGCCATTAGAATAATGTTTATTGATCGAAATAGAAATTCGTTTATGGATGGAATCAATTATGTTAGATGGATTTTGATCACAAAGAATCTTATTTGGGCCCGGCTCGGTGATCACATCAATGTACTTTACATTGAATTTGTTTTTCAGATAATTATTCACTGATTCCTGAACTCGACCGTCCATGCAGTTAATAACTGTGTAGAAACTCATTCTCCCTCCTTCTTTTCCCAAATAAATTCAGTGATAAATTTAAGGATGAATCAGTTCCTTTTTAAAACTTTTGTTATGTAATTATAATTTACTCAACTTTAAAATAAAAACTTTCGGAATTTAAATCATATTGAGAGCTCACGTTTGTTAAAACGAGAGTTTGATCTGACAATTCATACTTAATGATTCCTCCAATATTAGTAAGCCATAAATCTCCTATACAACCCGCTTCAGTACAATTCAGACCATACAACTTTATAGTATCATTTTCTGTTACTTCAAAAGTCCCAAAGCAGGAGTTACATGCATCAATTGCTTCAATGGAGTTATCGTCATTGAATTTAATCCAATAATCTTCATTTTCTTCCGGCTCGATAATGATCGAACCTGCCAAATCGGAATACTTAAAAAGAGTCCATTGGGTATTCGTTAATGGAATATCGCTACTCGAATTATCATCGACGCAACTAATTGTGAGTAGAAATAAAACTATTAAATACAATTTATTTGATGAATTATTCATA
>CAZYDH010000007.1:21433-94862 GCA_964645915.1 uncultured bacterium | reverse complement strand
TGAGTTCACTCTTAAACATAAATATATCCGTTAATACACTATTAAATAATGGTGTAGAAAGCCTAATAAATGCAATTGTGTTTATCGGGTTGTTCGCTACAATCAAGAAAAAGAAAAATAGAAACAATGGCAGCTATTAGATTATTTACATTCGGAATGATTGTTTTATTAACAAAAATGAATCTTGCAGCCCAAGACACAATTACAATAAATTTTAATGCCGAATATCATATTGTAGATGAAAAAGGACATGGCTTCATGAAATTGATTGATAACCAAAGCAATGAGGTTATATATGAAGGAAATAGATACAAAGTGACTTTTCCAAATCAATTTTTTGTTGGTGATACTGCAATTGCTTTTAATTACTTTACAGGATGGGAAAATCCATCCATAGAAAATTCCACAGCATTTCTGTTTGGGAATTATAAATCACATTCACCGATTGTTTATGTAGATTATAATCATAATTTAGACTTTTCAGATGATGGCCAACCATTAAAATTTAATATAGAATCAACATTGACAATCTATCTTATTAATTCAAAAATGCCATCAGCCTTTTTTCCAATTAAGTTTTTTTATCCAAAATTAGAACCTAAACAAAAAAAACAGATTGAATCTATTTTTACAGCTATGGGGCCTGATGCAGAAGGAAACAGTATTGTCGGAATTGACTATTGGTTGGCAGATAAAAGAATGAATTATAAAATTGCTAATTCTTGGTTAAATGGCAATTATTTTAAAATAGGTCTATACGACTATGATTGTAATGGTTTGTTTAATGATAAAGGAGAGGACAGAGTTTTAATAGGAGATTATGAAGAGAATAAAATTTTCGATAGTTTAGAAAAGGGAGCGTTTGAATATACAGAAGAAGTACAAATCCCAATTGGAAATGAAATCTACGAAGTGGTAGAAATAGAAGCAACTGGAAAATATTTAAAACTTATTCAAAGCAATAGAATTTACAACAAACCACTTGGAATAGGTGATTATGTGGGCGATTTACAAATTATGTTAGTTTCAGGTGATACTGTCCAGATTAGTCAGTTACAAAAAGAAAATAAATATTTTCTTTTAGATTTTTGGGGTAGTTGGTGTAGAGGATGTACACAACAACTTCCAGATTTAAAGAAGGTAGCATCAGAGAACTCTGATAAAATTGAAATTTTTGGATTAAACTATGGAGATAATATTTCCTCAATTGAAAACTATATTTCTAAGCATGAAATCAACTGGGAGAACGGAATAGCTAATAATGAATTAATGAGATTATTGAGAATTGATGGGTTTCCAAATTACCTATTGTTAAATCCTAAAGGTGAAATTCTAATCATGAATGGAACAATTAATGAAATAGAAAGAAGACTGTAGCGAACACAGGCTACCTGTCCATGCTCCTAAACGTCGCACAGCAGGTAGCCAAACCGTTGGTGGCATCTGTGTTCTTTTAGGGGATAACCTTAAAAATGAAAACAAACAAATAAGATAGATTATATAGGAAGATATAATGAATTATATAATATTAACCCTCTTCGCAATCTTACATTTTTCCTTGTTATCGTCTATAATTGGCTATTAAATTTGCCGACATTGCGGGCGTCGTATAATGGTTATTACCCGAGCTTCCCAAGCTCGTGACGTGAGTTCGATTCTCATCGCCCGCTCTACCCCCGCCCCCTGAGGAGACTTCCCCTTACTCTGAGGGGGGCATCTTATTATTTTAGGTTATTTCCGAGTGTATTCAAAACATTCGTATAACAAAAAAGGCATGGATACCATGCCTTTTTTGTTGTGTGAGTTTTCTATTTATTTAGACAGAAATTCCTTTGCCATTTTTTGTCCTTCTTCAACATTGACTTTGATGAAGAAATACGCACCCAAGAGGAATAAGATCAATATAGAAAGAATTCCATATCGAATATTTCCGGTAACAAGGGTAATCGTTCCCATAAGTGTAGGACCGATTACGGCTGCAAATTTCCCTAACATATTATAGAATCCAAAGAACTCTGCGGATTTTTCAGCAGGAATAATTCGTGTATACAAACTTCTACTCAGTGCCTGAATACCCCCTTGGAACAATCCTATCATGGCGGCTAATGTATAAAAATGCCATTGTTCTGTCATAAAGTATCCGAGGAACGTAATGATTGAATATCCTCCAATACCGACTAAGATAGCGGGTTTTAATCCGATTTTCTTAGCAAAAAGATTATACAATAATGCAGCAGGGAAGGCTATAAACTGAACCATCAGAAGCGCAGTGATCAATGAACTACTTGGGAATCCTAATGTCATCCCGTAATCAACTGCCATTCTTACAATGGTGTCCACACCATCGATGTATAACCAGTAGGCTAATAAAAACATTCCAA
The DNA here is from genome assembly GCA_964645915.1 of uncultured bacterium. Taxonomy (GTDB): domain Bacteria; phylum Fidelibacterota; class Marinisomatia; order Marinisomatales; family JACNKV01; genus JACNKV01. The sequence goes on along the minus strand of CAZYDH010000007.1, from coordinate 92,481 downwards.
CTACTTTTAAATGTCTAATATCTTTTAAAGTATCCATCAATTGTTTCCATCCGAGTCCGATGGCTTTGCCGATCCCTACCGGTTCATAGATCTCCGGTTCATCGACCCAGAGCCAGATCGGAATGGTGAAGACTGCCCACCATATTGCGACCGAAACAAATGAGAGCCTAATTGCGGTTGCTCCGTCAGGAATTCCGAATAACTCAGGTTGGAGATACATCACGACATTAACGAGGAAGAGAATTCCACCACCGATATATCCTAACGCGAATCCAAGTGAAGAAGTGTAATCTACTTTTTTCTCAGAAGCTACACCGGGGAGGAGCGAATCGTAGAAAATGTTTCCACCGGAAAATCCGATGGTAGCGATGACGTAAAACAATACAGCCATTTGCCAATGACCTTGTGCGACGATCCATAAACCTCCGGTCATGATGATACCAAGGAAGGCGAAGAGGATCATAAATTTCTTCTTTGCCGTACCTCGATCTGCAACCGCACCGAGAAAGGGTGCCATGGCGGCAACAAATATAGATCCGATCGAATTGGCTAATCCTAAATAGAAAGTACTTTCTGAAGGATTATTTGGATTTGCCCAGTAGGCTTTGAAAAACAGAGGGAAGAACCCGGACATTACCGTCGTTGCAAATGCCGAATTTGCCCAATCGTACATAGACCATCCCCAAATGGATTTTCGTTGGTCAAGCATATTACCTCCTTGGTTACTGCTTCATTAGATAGATTAATCGGTTGGAATTTACATAAAAATTGATATGAAACAACTTGAAGATATTTTTCCGGAAGAAATTGGACTCCTTAGTCGTGATTGTAATTATGATACGAAGAAATAAAAACAATGCTTTTCTTGTAAAATCTTATGAAATTCTCTAGCTTATTCATTTCAATAATCACCCTATATCTATGGAGGTATCATGAAAAATCTAAAGCAATTAAGTCTAATCGTCGTGATGGTTATGATGATCAGTGTCGTTTTTGCAGAAGAAGATAGCAAAAATCCGACCGGTTGGAGTTTTGGTGGAGTACCGGCGATTGCTTATAATTCCGATACAGGCTTTTTGTACGGAATTATTTTGAACCCTTACAATTATGGAGACGGTTCAATGTATCCGGATTATAAATATCAAATTTATCTGGAATGGTCGCGAACCACAAAAGGTAGCGGGATTAATCGAGTACAATTTGATTCGAAATATTTATTGCCATACGGATTACGAATAACCGGAGAATTAGCGTATATGACCGAACAAACTCTCCCGTTTTATGGATTCAACGGATATGAAGCCAATTATAATTCCGCATTTGAAGATAGCGAAGATGAAAATTACATTTCTCGAGTATACTATCGCCATGAACGGAACGTATTTAAATTCACATCCGATTTTCAGAAAAAGATCTACGGCGATAACCTGAATGGTCTCTTTGGTTTAGGATTTTATAATACCGAAATTGGTTCGGTAGATATCGAAACGCTAAATGAAGGTAAAGATGAAGAAGATCAACTACCCGAAGTAGGAGGTCTATATGATGAAATGGTCGCGGATGAAAGAATCTCAGAAGAAGAAAAAGAGGGTGGAAGTACAAACTATTTAAAGTTTGGTGCGGTTTATGACACACGTGATAATGAAGCCAATCCGATGTCAGGAATGTGGACCGAAGGACTTCTTCAAGTCGTCCCAGGATTCTTAGGAAGCGATTTTGATTACTCAGTCTTTACGTTTACTCATCGTCAATATTTCACACTGATTCCAAATGATCTGTCCTTTGCATACCGCGTAGGGTACCAAGGTGTGATGAGTGGTGACATTCCTTTCTTTATGCTTCCGTATTATCAAAGCAGCTATCAAACTCAAGAAGGATTTGGCGGATCAAAGACCATGCGTGGAATTATGAAAAACCGAGTAGTAGGGAAAGCCGTTGCTTTATTTAATACCGAACTTAGATGGAAATTCCTGAGAACGAAAGTCTTAGGACAGAATCTCTACTTAGCGCTCAACGCCTTTGCCGATGGTGGACAGGTTATGGAGAATTATCCTACCACAACCGAAGTAGCAAATGAAGAGTCTTTGCATTTATCTTACGGTGGTGGATTTAGAATTGCATTAAATGAGAACTTCATTGTTGCAGTGGACTATGGAATGGCTGCCGACGAACAAGATGGTACAAGCGGTCTTTATATCGGTTTAGGATACTTATATTAATTAAAACAGTTTAACAATTATCAAATAGGTCTGATCTAATTTCTCAAACAAAACTTAATCATTTGGTTATAATATGAACGTACTATCAAGTGGAAAAGGAGCGTTAATACAACCTCCGGATATGGATGAGTTCAGAGAATGGAATCGAACTCATAAATCAAGAGAACTTTACGATAAACGAATGACTGAACAGGAAGCTGTTTCCAAGTTTCTCATTGACGGGAGCTATATCGGTATAGAGCTTTATGGAACGGTACGTGCACCGATGTCTTTGGTGAGAGAAATTGTTCGCCTGGGTTTTCGGGAGTTAAAATGTGCCGGTCAGGGTGTTTTTGAATCAGATTTGCTGGCTGCAGCAAATGCAGTAAAAAAATTGGATTGGACCTATATTGGTTTTGAGGTATACGGGCTCTCAAAAAGTGCCCGTAATGCAGTTGAAAACGGGTACGTTGATGCATTAGTTGAGTGGTCAAACGCCGCACTCTCTTGGCGATTCAAAGCGACTGCGATGGGCGTTCCGTTCATTCCAACCCGAGTGATGCTTGGAACAGATACCTATGAGTACAGCGCTGCAAAGGTTGTTGAATGTCCGTTCACAAAACAAAAAGTTTGCTTACTACCGGCACTGATTCTGGACACCGGATTTATCCACGTGAGTCGAGCAGATAAATACGGAAATTGTCAAATTGACGGGATCAGCGGATTTGCTGCTGAAATGGCAAGGGCGTCTAAACGATTGGTCATCTCAGCAGAAGAGATTGTTGATGAAGATGTCATACGAAGCCAGCCCGATAAAACAATAATTCCATATTATCTGGTCGATGCGGTGGTAGAAGCTCCATTCGGTACTCATCCGGGCGAGATGACGAATTGTTATGAGAGAGATGAAGATCATATCCGGAAGTATATAAAAGCAACAAAGGATCCGTCTGAATTACAAAAATATTTGGAAACTTGGATATATAATATCAAGGACCATCATGAATACCTGAATATGGTCGGAAGTGATACCTTAGATAACCTTCGGATAGGAGGGCAAGATGAATAATCCTCGTTATAATTCTTCTGAATTGCTTATCTGTATATCCGCTCGACTCATGGAAGATGGTGCAACCTGCTTTATCGGTACCGGAATTCCGATGCTGGCGGCTTCATTAGCTCAAAAATTGTATGCATCTAATCTTATCTCAATTTTTGAATTTGGCGGAGTCGGTGCTCAATTAGATAAACTCCCACTAGCTGTTGGAGATATGCGAACGTTTAATCGTGGAGTGGCTGCTGCGGGCATCTGTGACATTATGGAAACAGCTCAAAGAGGATTCGTTGATTATGGTTTTCTTGGGGGAGCCCAGATCGATATGTATGGAAATCTTAATTCGACCATGATTGGAGATGACCAACAAAACCCAAAAGTTCGCCTACCCGGATCCGGTGGGGGAAATGATGTAGGAAGTACATGCTGGAAAACAATTGCCATAATGCAGCACGATGTTCGTAGATTTATTCCGAAGGTTGATTTTATCACAACCCCGGGGTATTTATCAGGTCCGGGAAAACGAGAAGAAGCAGGATTACCTCCTAATACCGGTCCATATAGAGTGGTAACTAATCTGTGCACAATGGGGTTTGATTCTGAAACAAAATGGATGGAATTAATAGCATTAAATCCGGGTGTTTCAGTCGAAGATGTAGTCAAAAGCACCGGATTTGAATTAATCATCTCTGACCATATTGAAACCAATCCGGAACCCAGCGATGAAGAATTAGAGATACTGAGGAACGAAGTAGATAAAGATCGGTATTATATCTAAAACATGAAATTGAAAATAACAAAACAAACTATAAACTTTAGGAAGAGTTATGGAAATTAATAGTGAATTACAATTTCAATCTATTATGGCCTTTAATGATGAGATCAGTCAAGTCCAAGATTTAGATGCGGTACTTGATTTTTTGTTGACAAAAGCACGTGAATTAACAAAAGCCGATTCCGGTACGCTTTACTTAACACAAGGGGATGAACTGGTATTCAGTTATACGCAAAATGATACATTGTTTAAATCCAATTTGGATAACAAAAATTTATACGGTGCATTTAAAATTCCTATTAGCGATAACTCTATTGCTGGTTATGTAGCTAATCGAAAGAAATTGTTAAATATTCCGGATGCATACACGATAGATACAAAAAGACCTTTTTCTTTTAATGCATCATTCGATAAGAGTTCAGGATACAAAACACAATCTATTTTGACAACTCCCATCGTAAATCCTAGAGATGAAGTTGTCGGAGTTCTTCAATTAATAAATGCAAAAGATAAAGAAGGTAAGATCAAAGAGTTTTCAAAGAATGATGAAATGCTGATCACCTATTTTGCCGGGAATGCATCTACGCACATTGAACGTGCCGAGCTTACCAGAGAAATGATCATGCGGATGATCAGGATGGCAGAATTGAGAGATCCAAAGGAAACAGGTGCACATGTTAATCGGGTTGGAGCTATCGCATCAGAATTATATGTGCATTGGGCTTTGAAAAATGGAATCGATACCAATACGATAAAAAAACGAAAAGGTAATATCCGATTAGCAGCAATGTTACATGATGTTGGTAAAATTGCTATTTCAGATGTCATTTTAAAAAAACCGGGTCGTTTTGATGATGATGAGAGATTTGTGATGAATTTTCATACGATCTTTGGAGCTAGACTATTCCAACATTCAAAATCTGAAATTGATATTTTGAGTAAAAAAATTGCCCTATTTCATCATGAAAATTGGGATGGCTCCGGATATCCCGGCAATGTGGGTAATATTCATAGAAATATTGAAGATATGGGAAAAGGTTATAAAGGAGAAGAAATTCCGGTTGAGGCGAGGATGGTCGCCATTGGCGATGTATATGATGCATTGATGTCAATTAGGTCTTATAAAAAAGCCTGGACAGAAGAAGATACATTGAATGAAATGCTGAAATGCAGCGGGACACAATTTGATCCTGAATTAATCGATTGTTTCTTACAGATCTATGATATTGTAAAAGCTATATTTGTTAAATATAGTGACGAAGAAGATAAATCAAGCTCATTAGTAAAAGTTTAGTATATCACGTTTTATCTAATAAGTAATAATAAAAATATTTCATTAGGAGAAATAAACATGAAAAATATTTTGAGAATCATGGGGCTTCTTTTTGTTTTAACCGTTATAAGTTGTTCTAACTTATGTCATAAAAAAACTTGTAAAGAGGATGCAAAATCCTGCACTGTTGAAACACAATTACCCATTGATCCCGAAGTTAGAATTGGTACACTCAGTAATGGACTGAAATACTATATTCGACAAAATCAAAAACCGGAGAATCGTGCATCATTAAGATTGGTGGTTAACGCAGGCTCAGTTTTGGAAGATGAAGATCAAAAGGGACTTGCTCATTTCATTGAACATATGGCATTCAATGGAACTGCAAATTTCAATAAATCCGAATTGGTAGACTACCTTGAGGGAATCGGGATGAAATTTGGTGCAGGTTTAAATGCATACACTTCTTTTGATGAAACCGTATATCAACTTCAAGTACCGATGGATGATCCGGAAGCGATTCAAAAAGCATTTCAAATATTGGAAGATTGGGGACATAATATTTCATTTGAAGAAGAAGAAATTGATAAAGAACGGGGTGTGATCAAAGAAGAATGGCGTTTGGGACAGGGTGCTTGGAAAAGAATGTGGAATAAAATGGCTCCAACACTATTCAATGGATCTATGTATTCAAAGCGGTTACCGATCGGAGATCCTGCAGTTATTGATACCGCTTATTATGATACTTTTAAAAGATTCTACAAAGATTGGTATCGACCCGATCTTATGGCGGTGGTTGCCGTTGGAGATTTTAATCCTGAGACAATTGAAGAATTGATCCATAAACATTTTAATAATCTTACGGTAAACGACACTCCCAGATCTCGTAATACCTTTTCCGTACCGGATCATCAGGAGACCCTCGTTTCGGCTGTGTCTGATCTTGAAGCTACACGAACCAATGTGAGTGTATATTTTAAACAGCCGGTAAAACAGGTCGAGTCTGAAGAAGGATATCGTCGAGTAATCTTGGAAAGGCTATACTCCGCAATGATGAATGCACGGTTTGACGAGATTAGACAAAAACCGGATTCACCGTTTATGTATGCGTATTCATATAAGACGGATATTGTGTCGACAAAGTCAGCTCATATTTTAATGGCAGGTGTAAAAGAAACCGGGATCGTTGATGGATTGAAAGCGTTGCTAACCGAAACGGAACGAATTGAACGATTTGGATTCACACCTTCAGAACTTGAACGTCAAAAATCTGAAATGTTAAGATCAATGGAAAAAGCCTTCGATGAAAGAGATAAAACAGAATCCGATCGTTATGTGGGTGAATATATTGGTCATTACTTAAAGAATGAACCTATCCCGGGGATAGAGTTTGAATTGGGCTTATATAAAAAATATCTTCCGGGAATTCAAGTAGAAGAGATTAATCAACTTAATGTGGAAATGATTCCACCGGAGAATAGAGTGATCAGCGTCCAAGCGCCCGAAAAGAAAAGTCTGACATTACCATCGGATGAAGAATTGTTGAACCAATTCCAAATCGTTAAGAATATTGAGTTAGAACCTTATACCGAAACAGTATCCGATGAACCGTTGGTCTCAGAAATACCAATACCATCACCCATATTATCTTCTGAGATAGTAGATGAACTTGACGTTGAAAAAATAACATTGGCAAACGGGATCGTCGTTTTGCTTAAACCAACAAAATTTAAAAATGATGAAGTATTATTTACTGCATTCAGTGAGGGAGGAACATCACTTTCAGAGGATAAGGAATTTATTTCCAGCGATGCTTCTGCTAATTTAATTGAAATCAGTGGTCTTGGTGAATTCAATCAAATCGAATTAGAGAAAAAACTTGCAGGGAAGGTTTTATCGGTATCGCCTTATATTAGTCAACTTTATGAAGGTGTATCCGGTTCAGCTTCTCCAAAAGACCTTGAGACGATGTTTCAATTGATCTATTTATATTTTACCTCTCCAAGAATGGATGAAGACGCTTTTAATGCTACACTTTCAAGATGGAGAGGATATTTCGAAAACCGAAGTTCAAGACCGGAATCGGCTTTTCAAGATACAATTCAGGTAACGATGACAAATTATCACCATCGTGGACGCCCTTGGAGTTTAGAAATACTTGATGAAATTGACCTTGAAAAAGCTTTTTCATTCTACACAGATCGATTTATGAATGCCGGAGATTTTACGTTTGCCTTTGTCGGGAATTTCGATCCAAATGCTATAAAACCTCTACTGCAAACATGGATTGGAGGACTGCCTACAACCCAACGTGTTGAAACGTGGACAGATCATGATATCGATTATCCAATCGGGAAAATTAATAAGTCCATTTTTAAAGGAGTCGATGAGAAAAGTATGACTCAAATGGCATTTACCGGACCCTTTGAGTGGAGCCGTGAAAATATCTATTCTCTGGAATCTATGGTTCAAGCATTTCGGATTAAACTGAGAGAGATCCTTCGAGAAGAATTGGGTGGAGTATATGGAGTAGGTGTTTGGACCTCGATCAACCATTATCCTGAAGAGCGGTATAAAATATCTATTTCGTTTGGATGTGCACCCGATAGAGTTGAAGAGCTAACCAATGCGGTCTATGATCAAATTGATAGTTTAATGACAGTTGGAACAACCGATAAATATCTCAATAAAGTTAAAGAAACTCAAAAACGAGATCGTGAAACATCACTTCAAGAAAATGATTATTGGTTAAAACAATTGTCATTCATGGCAAAACACAATCTGGATTTTTCTACATTCTTGTTATTTGATGAGTATGTAGAAAGGTTATCTTTGATCGATATTCAAAATGCGGCAAATATATACTTTAAAACAGATAATGTTGTTCAAGTCACTCTGTATCCGGAAGACGATCAAAAAGAATAAATGGGAACTCTCCGCAACTTTAATATGATAAAAGAAGAGAGAAAATGGATATGAAAATCACCCTTAGTTTAATTCTCAGTTTAGTTGTCGTTGCTTTTTCACAAGATCCTCGACGCGATTCGGGTGAATTTGTTGAAAAGAAATCTGGTTTCTGGAAAGAAATTAAAGATCAAATGGATGATTATTATGAAGGTGAGGATAAACCCAACCTTCGTTTTAAAATTGATCTTAGTGGAATTGATATCCCCACAGATACGAGTGAATTCACCAAGTATTGGCATAATCCTCCAATTTCCCAGGGAATCACAGGAACATGCTGGTGTTTTTCAGGAACTTCTTTTTTAGAATCCGAAATCTATCGTTTGACCGGGAAGAAATTCCGAATATCAGAAATGCATACGGTTTATTGGGAAACGGTCGAAAAAGCAAAGAGATATATTCAGGAACGGGGGGACTCTGAATTTTCACAAGGTTCTCAATTTAATGCAGTCACTCGAATTTGGGATCTGTATGGAGCAGTTCCTTTATCAGCTTATCCGGGGAAAATTGAAGAACAACCTTTCCACGATCATAGTGACATGTGGTCAGAAATGACAAACTATTTAAAAACCGTTGAAGAAACCAATGCATGGGATGAAATGACAGCGGTACAAACAATACGCTCCATATTAGATCATTATCTAGGACCACCACCGGAATATGTCACAGTACATGGTGCAAAACTTACTCCGGAAAAATATTTGAAAAGGATCTTAAAAATTGATGTAAACGATTATATCAGTCTGATGTCTCTCATGGTAAAACCTTATGGTGAGTTTGTTGAATATGATGTTCCGGATAATTGGTGGAACAGCACAGACTATCTCAATTTACCGTTGAACGATTTTCAATCCGTTATCAGGAATGGTATTCGAAATGGATTTACAATAGGAATAGGAGGAGATGTGTCTGAAGCGGGACTTCGATCTTGGGAAGAAGTAGCTATTGTTCCCACATTTGATATCCCGGCAGATTACATCGATAAAAATGCAAGACAGTTTCGATTCAGTAATCGTTCCACAACGGATGATCATGGAATTCATATTATCGGGTATTCTGAAAGAAATGGTGATGATTGGTATTTGATCAAAGATTCCGGTTCAGGTGGTCATTCCGGTCCAACAAAAGGATACTCCTATTATCATGAAGATTATGTTACGTTAAAGATGATGTCTGTTATGATTCATAAAGATGCCGTTGGTAAATATTATGTTGAATAGAAAAATGCCACTAAAATAAGAAAAACTGAGTATATTACCCTATGACAACAGAAGCCCGACCATTTTGTTTAACTGCGCAAGATAAACAAAAATATATAGAACAAATTGAAACAATTGATTTATCCACTAAACAGGACATTCTTGAAAAGGTTCCATCAAAACTAAATCTCCTTTCTGAGAAAAAGGATATTAACGTTTTTGAAGCCGAGGTATTAGAAGGAGTATCAATATTATATTCATTGTTGAAAACTCGACCTGAAATCAATGAAATGGTGCAGAAAAAAATTATATTTGCTTTAAACTATTTTGTTGAGTCAAAAGATGAAGTCCCGGATAGCTATGAAGGAATCGGATTTATGGACGATGCCGCAGTTGTTTTATGGATTATTGAAGATATACAGTTCAAATACCAACAGTATTTTGATGCTTAAGAAAGGAAACGAGAAGAATGAATCCAATTAGAGTAGCTGTAGATGCCATGGGAGGAGATCATGGTCCGGAAGTGATCGTAAAGGGCGCAGTAAATGCTATCAAGAATCATCCTATTAAAATTATTTTGGTTGGAGATAAAATCAAGATAAAGGATGCCTTAAAAAAACTTCATTATGCTGAAAATAATATCGAAATTATTCATACAGTTCAAACCATTAAAATGGGAGAAGTCCCGAAAGAAGCAGTGCATAATAAACCCGATGCAAGCATTGTATTAGCTGCTAAAATCGTTGCCGATGGAAAAGCCGATGCACTCATCTCAGCCGGAAGTACGGGTGCGACAGTCTTATCAGCTGCAAAACATATTCCAAGGATTCTAGGTGTACGCAGAACAGCGATCGCAACAGTTTATCCAACCATGAACGAAATAAATCGAGATGACCATTTAGCCTTTATGTTGGATGTTGGAGCGAATGTCCATTGTACCGCGGAGGAATTGGCGCAATTTGCGATTATGGGATCAAGCTATGTTTCAGAAGTTAGAGGTATTCCCAATCCTGCGATTGCTTTACTGAATAATGGAGAAGAACCTTCTAAAGGCGGAGAGATTATGCAGAAGGCATATCGTATGCTTTCAGAAACATCTGGCGTAAATTTCTTTGGGAATTTGGAAGGGAAAGATATTCTAAGAGGAGTCGTGGATGTCATTGTCACCGAGGGATTTGTTGGCAATATTGTTATCAAGACTCTGGAAGGTGCCGCACATACCGTTGGTCATTTGAGCAAATTAGCTTTTAAAATGAAGTGGTCATGGAAGATGGGACTGTTGATGCTACGAAAAGGCATCCAAACATTGAAAGAAGTGACTGATTATGCGGAATACGGTGGAGCTCCTTTGCTTGGTTTCGAGAAGATTGTTATTGCTGCACATGGAAGATCCAATGATAAAGCAATAACCAATGCAATCGTATTAGCAGGAAAATGTGTGAAAGATGATGTCTGTGGTCAGATCGAAAAACGGATTCGAGATTTCGAAATGCGCTCACACAGCGAATATGATCGGATGACTGAGGAAATTTAAACTATTAGTACTTAACTAAATCATCCACATCAAGTAAAGAATCAAACAGGTTATTGTAAATCCGACACTGTATGTCACGATTTGTTCTTGACGGATTCGCTTAAATTCTCCTCTGTGGATATCATATATGAGTGATACAGTAATCGTATCATTTGCAGGAACATAAACTCGTTTCACCGCTTCAGGTAACCTAACTTTGATGGATGGGATTTCGAAATTCGGCGGTAAATAACTCACTTCATGAATGCCATTTTCAATAGGAATGGGCTCTTTGATCGGTGTTTTTCCAATATAGACGCCATTAATAAAGATCGGTGTATTTAAGCTGTCTGATTTCGGTAGGATATAACCGATTTGCTGATGAAACGACCACGTGGTGTCAACACCAGCTTCAGGATTAGTGTTTTGTCCACTCAATAGAGTACACAAAACGGATAAAATAAAAATTGAAAACAAACGTTTCATAAAATAAATTACAAAAGACAGATTATCGATTACGAGATAATTTTTTAAAATCTATCAGAAAAAGAGTTATATCAGATTTAGAATTCAACTTGTTTCTTTTTTTAAACAGAGTGAATTTCCATGAACATTCTATGCAAAGAAAATCCATTTTATTCATCATTATCGTCGCATTGGCGGGATTTCCCACGGGATGCGCGTATTTCAATACTTTTTATAACGCAGAACAATATTTTCAAACAGCCGAGCAAGCCCGTTTGGAAAAAACGGATGAAAAATTATCTACAACAGCGAAAGATGCATATGAAAAAGTAATCAATAAATCACGGATCATCCTCGACAAATATCCGGATAGTAAATACGCTGATTCAGCTCGATTATTAATAGGGATATCTCAATTTCATTTAGAAGAATATTCATCCTCCGAAGAAATGTTTCACCAACTTCTTCAAGAGGGTGACAGTTCATTTAACGATGAAGCTATTTATTGGTTAGCCATGTGTAAATGGAAGGAGAAACTTCCACAACCGGCTTTGGACGATTTATTAGAATTAACCGAACAGGATATTTCTGAAACATTATTATCCACAATTTATTTGTCCATTTCTGAGATCTATCTCGAACTTGAAGATTCCCAAAATGCTCTGAAGATGTTGGAAAAAGCCGCTTTGTTGGTGAGTTCGTCGAGTAAGAAAAGTCAAATATATTATCGCTTATCCAACTTAGCTGAAGATAAAGAAGATTGGGAAAAAGCGATTTATGCTAACCGACAAGTCATTAAACATTCGCTGTCGACTAATCGAATTATGGAAGCTCATCTTAAGATCATCAGAATCTATCGAATAAGCGGTCAAATCGAGTTAGCATTCAAAAAAGCATCAAAGTTATTAAAAGATGATGACTTCCAAAATATTCAAGGAGACATCCAATTAGAAATAGGCAAACTTCTTCAGCTTGCCGGTGAAGTTGAAGAAGCTTTAGCGATATTTTCTGAACTTCCTATCGACTACCCAAAGTCTTTAGCTTCTGCAGAAGGAAGATATCTTTTAGGTGAATATGCGTTGAATCATCAATGGAATTTGCCCCAAGCAAAATTGGAATATGTAGAAGTATCAAAGGAAAGCAGACAATCTCCATTTTCATCTATTGCGAATGAGCGAATTAAAAATATCGATGAGTTATTGTCTGCTAGAAAATCTATTTTTGAACTTTCAGGCAAACCCGACACTACAGCACATTTGGATTCATTAGGAGTAGATACTGTAATCGTTGATTCAATAGCACTCGTTGAGAATTGTGAAATATTGGCGGCGCATCATTTTAAAATTGCTGAACTTGAAAATTTTCAATTTGAAAAACCAAACTTAGCCCTAATTGAATTGGATACAATTCTATCCTATCCCAAATCGATTAGTTTGTATCCAAAAGCTTTATATCTAAAAGCCCATATCCACAAAACTACTGGGGATATCCAAAAATCTGAAGAGATAGAAAATGAAATTATTTCTACATGGCCGTTATCAGAATATGCAAGTAATCTACTCGCATCCAGAGGGATAGTGCCCGAAAAAACGTCATCAGAAAAATTATTAACGACGGCAGAACAGCTTTGGTCAGAGTTTCCGGACTCATCCATTGTTTTGATAAAAGAGTTATTAAAAGCGGATTCAACAAGTACATTTTCTGCTTCTGCCTTATACTTTTTAGCATTTCACTACGACATGACTTATTACAACCCGGATAGTGCCTTAAAGTATTATCAAAGCCTTGTAGAGACTTATCCGGAGAGTGAACAAGCATTAAAATCTAAAAATCGGTTTGCACTATTAAAGTCTACATTCTTAGAAATTAATGCAGATACAGTAAGGACTTTACCTGATTCAATTCAGGTATTTGATTCTGTGGATTCGTTGACGATCATAACTGAAGAAGAAAATGAAAATCCATTAAATCCCATAGAGTTGGTTGAGCCGGATTCAATAATAATACCTAAATCATCTATCGATATTGAAAATCAAAAAGATGATAAAAAAGATAAATAATTTAATGGTTAAAGAAGATTGTATTATTGTCGAAAATAGACAACTTGCAGATACTATCTGGACTATGACCATGAAAGCTCCGTTAATAACACAAAACTATATCGGAGCAGGACAGTTTATCCTTCTACTTATCGATAGATTATCGGAACATCCACTACGCAGACCAATGAGTATTGCCAACGTTGAAGGCGATCATCTTTCTATTATCTATAAAACGATCGGATCTGTAACAAATGAAATGATCCATTTGAAACCCGATGATACCATTGATGTATTAGGTCCTTTAGGCAATATTTTCACAGGATTTGAGAATAATATGAACCCCATTTTAATTGGTGGCGGGGTTGGTTTAGCTCCAATATTAAATCTCCAAAAAGAATTAAAGGAATCAACGGTTATTATTGGGGCTCGAACAGAAAATGAACATTTCTTAACCCATTCCATTGAAACCGGATTGATGTTAACAACCGATGACGGAACTTTGGGGATTAAAGGAACGGTATTAACTGTATTATCTGATGTCATTACTAAATTACTGAAACCAGCAATTTATGCATGCGGTCCCACACCGATGTTAAAAGCATTGCAAACCTTTACGATAGAGAATGACATCCCTGCACAATTTTCAGTTGAAAGTTATATGGCGTGTGGAATTGGGATCTGTCAGGGTTGTGTCATAAAAAATTCATCAAAAATATCTAATTCCGATCCTACATATCATAAGAAATTTGACTTGGTTTGTACACATGGACCGGTTTTCCCTGCAGAGGAGATAAGCTTTGATTGATCTAACTGTTCATATTGGAAACATTTTATTTAAGAATCCGGTCTTTACTGCCTCAGGTACGTTTGGTTATGGAACGGAAGTTTCAGAATTGACCGATGTTTCGAAATTGGGAGCAATTATCACCAAATCCATTACTCTCAATCCGAGAGAAGGAAATCCACCTCCAAGAATTGTGGAAACATCTTCAGGAATGATTAACTCCATAGGATTAGCAAATATTGGTGTGGACAAATATGTTGAAGAATTACTTCCAATGTATGATAATATTGGAACAAATGTGATCATGAATATTGCCGGCTCAACTTTGGAAGAATATTGCCAAGTGATTGAGAAGGTAGAGTCGGTTTCTTCAAATCTGGTGGGATATGAGATTAATATTTCGTGTCCAAATGTGAAAAAAGGGGGAATGCAGTTTGGAGTAGACCCTACAATGACGGAATCCTTAACAGAAGCGATGAGAAATCGAACTCAACGTCTACTCATTATGAAACTGAGTCCTAACGTCACAGATATTACACAGATTGCTAAAGCCGCCGAAAATGGGGGTGCAGATGCTGTTTCAGCAATTAATACGGTTGTGGGCATGAGTATTAATGCCGATACCGAATATAGCCAAATATACACCAATTTTGGTGGAGTATCGGGACCCGCGATAAAACCCATTGGATTAGCAGCCGTTTATAAAGTATATAAAACGGTTAATATCCCGATCATTGGTTTGGGTGGGATATCATCAGGGAAAGATGTGATCGAATACATGTTGGCAGGATCAACAGCAGTACAGATTGGAACGGTAAATTTTAAACATGCCAATGCCGGGGAAATGATTATCAATGAATTAAAAGAACTGGCTGATATTAAACAACTTAACACTCTTTCATCACTCACCGGACAAGTAAAAACTTACTCATAATTATTTCAGATGAAAAAATACATTCATATATCGATTATTATCATTTGCATAAGCATACTTGTTTCTTGCACAAGTTCCCCTCGATACGGAACGACAAAGAAAGGAAAAGGTACATCTCAAACTCTAAAGGTTAGAAATAAAGAATTAATAGGGGTAAGTTCGTATTATGGTAAAGATTTCCACGGAAAATTAACAGCTAATGGGGAAGTATTTGATATGTACGGTATTACAGCAGCACACAAAACACTTCCTTTGAATACAGTTATTCGTGTAACCAATCTCGATAATAACCGCTCTATCATTTTAAGAGTGAATGATAGAGGACCTTTTGTAAAAGGTAGGATTCTTGATTGTTCTTATGGTGCAGCCGTCAAACTGGATTTTGTAAATCAGGGGACAACAAAAGTTAAGATTGAAGTGATTGAGATCGGAGATAATAAATATATGAAACATAACTAAATAGTATGATTTTCTGTTTATATTCACTCACACAAATAATAAAATGAGGACATCCAATGCAACGTTATATTCTCATCCTTAATCCACACGGTGGTGTAAAAACCGGAAGAACAATTCTTAAAAAAGTTCACCCTGTTTTTGAATCGATCGGAGCCGAATTAAATGTTTATGAAACAGAACATGCAGGTCATGCAAAGGAGTTAGCATATTCTCTTGATTACACCGGATATGAAGGATTGTGTGCGATTGGTGGTGATGGAACAATGCATGAAGTGGTTAACGGGATGTTAACTCGTCCGGATCAACGTAAACTGCCCATAGGATTAATCACAGGTGGTACGGGTAATTCATTTATGCGCGATGTGAATTGTCTAGATCCTGTTGTGGCTGCCAAAAGAATCATTACCGGAAGAAAACGTCCGGTGGATGTTGCAAAAGTGGATGCAAACGGTGAAATACTCTTTGCTTTTAATATCATTGGCTGGGGAATGCCGACAGAGATCAATCGAATTTCAGAAAAACTTCGATGGATGGGGGGACAAAGATATAATGTTGCTTCGATTATTGAGGTGATGAAAAACCGTCAGCGGTTAGCCACATTGGTTGTAGATGGAAATCGTATTGTTGGAAACTTTGGGTTTATCATGGGATGTAATACAATCCATACAGGGAAGGGGATGAAAATGGCTCCCCTTGCACAAGTGGATGATGGCTATATCGATCTGATCATTGTTCATAAAGCCGGTCGGTTTAAATTGTTGAACATGTTTCCGAAAGTCTTCTCCGGCTCTCATATTGGTGATGCTGCGGTGGAATATAAACAGGTAAAAGAATTCTCGATTATTCCGAATGAACCACATGAATTAAATATTGATGGTGAGATGATTGGAAGTACGCCTATTCACGTTGTGATGCTTCCTCGCGCAATAGAAATGTTGGTGTAAAAACCAAAATATCGGAAATATCTTTAGGAAGAAAAAAATTAAAAACCACATGATTGAAAAAGTATTGCCAATAAAATATTTTTTAATTTAACTTTGCATAGGATTTGTGAGAGGCCCCGTTGGTACGGCGTGCTCTTCAGGGAAAAAAGTTTTTCTCGAGGGTAAACTAACGGGGCTTTTGTTTTAGAGAGGAAATATATCTTTTTAGAATGAACCCCGAATTGGTTAACCTCCGCACCATATCCAAAGATTTTCCATTAAACCGTTTAAAAATTAAATCATCTTATGAGGAAATAATAATGTCAACAATTGCTCATTATTCTCAATTAGTTATGCCGGATCATTTAAATAATGTAGGGACATTATTTGGAGGACAAATGATCTCATGGATGGATATTGCGGCTGCAAAAACAGCCTATCGATTCTTGCGGGGAACCGGGGCATGGGGTGCCGTTACTCGCGCCATAGATGAAGTTGAATTTACAGAACCGGTTAGTGGCGGAGAATGGGTCACATTTACTGGAACCGTCGTTTGTGCTGGGAAATCATCAATCCAAATAAAAGTGACAGCTGATGTGGAAAGCAGTGATAAAGATAGAAGATTAGCATGTGCTGCTATCATAACGATGGTAGCTGTAAAAAAGAACAATCAGGGTGATTTTGTAAAATTTCAACACAATAAATTAATTTCTGAATAGATTATATCTCCTAAAATATATAGAGTCATTTTAGATAATTTCTATTAGACATACTTCATTATAATTAAACAGGATAATATTATCCATATTTGTTGTTCCCCTTTAATAAACGAATTATATTTGTTCCTCGAAATCAATATAAATTTCGGGAATATGAATACAATTTTTATTAATTACAGTTAAAATACTGGAGGAATAAGATGTCTACGAGCGTCTATAAACCAAGTGCTGAATTTTCTAAGGATGCCTGGATTTCCGATTTAGATCAATATCGGACTCAATATGAAAAATCCATACAGGATCCTGAAGGTTTTTGGGCTGAAATAGCTGAAAGAATTACTTGGTTAAAAAAATGGGATACTGTCCGCAATTTCGATTTTGTAAAAGCGAATATTAAATGGTTTGAAGGTGGAAAATTAAATGTAGCATACAACTGTCTTGATAGACATGTTGAAGCTGGTCATGGTGACCAAACTGCATTGATCTGGGAAGGAAACAATCCAGAAGAAGATAAACGTTTTACATACTCGGAATTAAAAGATGAAGTTTCGAAGTTTGGAAATGTTTTAAAAGCAAGAGGAGTTGTAAAAGGAGATCGTGTTTGCCTATATATGCAAATGATCCCTGAATTAGCCGTTGCAATGCTTGCTTGTGCTCGAATCGGTGCTGTTCATTCAATTGTGTTTGGTGCATTCAGTTCTGATTCATTACGTGATAGAATCAATGATTCTTCCTGTAAAATATTAGTGACTCAAGATACAGGTGTTCGTGGTAAAAAATTGAATATCGCGATGAAAACAAAAGCAGATAAAGCAGTTAATGAAACACCGTCTATCGAACATGTTTTTGTAGTAAAACGTACCGGTGAAGAAGTTCCTATGGTTGAAGGTCGTGATCTTTGGTGGCATGAAGAAATGACTGATGCCAGCACCGATTGTCCACCTGAAGAGATGGATGCTGAAGATCCGTTATTTATTCTTTATACATCAGGATCTACCGGTAAACCGAAAGGTGTGCTTCATACAACGGGTGGATACTTAGTATACACATCCTATACACACGAAAAAATATTTGATTACCAAGAAGGTGACATTTATTGGTGTACTGCAGATATTGGTTGGATCACCGGTCATTCATACATTGTTTACGGACCTTTGGCCAATCGTGCAACAACGATGATGTTCGAGGGTGTTCCGAATTATCCGGATTTTGGACGATTCTGGGATATTGTTGACAAGCATAAAGTAAACTCATTCTACACAGCTCCGACAGCACTTCGTGCATTGATGAAAGAAGGAAATGATTGGGTAGAAAAACGTGATCTTTCTACTTTAAAATTGCTCGGAACCGTTGGTGAGCCAATTAAAGAACCTGAGTGGTTATGGTACTATAACATTGTCGGTAAAGGTAATTGTCCGATCGTTGATACATGGTGGCAAACTGAAACCGGAGGAATTTTAATTACTCCTCTTCCCGGTGCAACTCCATTAAAACCGGGTTCAGCTACATTACCCTATTTTGGGATAGAGCCTGTTCTTCTAACAGAAGAAGGAAAAGAAATTGAAGGAAATGGAGTTTCAGGATTATTGGCGATTAAAACATCATGGCCGGGTCAAATGCGTACGCTTTATGGCGACCATGATCGATTCATCCAAACCTATTTTGCCATGTTCCCCGGGTATTATTTCACCGGAGATGGTGCTCGCAGAGACGAAGACGGTTATTATTGGATTACCGGCCGTGTAGATGACGTATTGAACGTTTCAGGTCACCGGATTGGAACCGCAGAAGTCGAAGGTGGAATTGGTAAGGCAGAAGGTGTAGCAGAAGCTGCGGTTGTTGGATATCCACACGATATTAAAGGGCAAGGAATTTATGCCTATGTTACTTTAATGTCAGGGGTAGAAGCTCATGATGGAATTATTAAAGATATCCTTGCTACAGTAACTACGGATATTGGTCCACATGCTAAACCGGATAAAATCCAGTTTACGCCTGCTCTTCCAAAAACCCGTTCCGGAAAAATTATGAGAAGAATTCTCAGAAAAATTGCGGAAGGAGATATTTCCAGTTTAGGAGATACATCAACTTTAGCCGATCCTTCGGTTGTTGATCAGCTACTTGAGGGTCGTCAATAAGATCATTAAGTATGAAATATAAAAAGGGCTCCAACCGGAGCCCTTTTTTTTAATGTTGTTTTATACGACGATTAATTATTACATATATTTTCTTTTATAACAGAAACACCCGTTTCAGTAAGAATGACTTTTCCTCTGGTTGAGAGAAAGGAGAGAAGTTCATCCAGTGTGAAAAGAACTTCTTGACAATTTTTAAATTGTGCGTTTTCTCCAAAAGACTCTTTTATATCTGAAATAGATACTTCCTGCTCAGATTGGACCAAGAAGTGTAAAACGTCGTGTGCGTGATGTATATTCATGGCGAAAATTACATTAAAATATAATCGGTAAAAAATAAAAAGAATATTGATTATAATTTATACTCTGCCATTGCAGACTAATAATTAACCGTCGTAAATTCGCCAATATGGCAGAGTTGCAAATACAATCAAACTTTCAACCTTGTGGAGATCAGGCCAAGGCAATTCAAGAGCTAACCTCTGGAATTGCAAACAGAGATTCTCATCAGATCTTAATGGGGGTTACCGGTTCCGGTAAAACCTACACGATGGCAAATTTGATCGAAGCAGTACAAAAACCTACCCTCATTATCTCGCATAATAAAACGTTAGCTGCACAGTTATATGGAGAGTTTAAGCAGCTATTTCCTGATAATGCGGTGGAATATTTCATCAGTTATTACGATTATTATCAACCGGAAGCCTATATGCCGGTAACTGATACGTTTATTGAAAAAGACTTTTCTATGAACGACGAGATTGATAAACTGAGATTAAAAGCAACGAGTTCACTAATAGAACGAAATGATGTCATTGTCATCAGTTCTGTCTCCTGTATCTATGGGATTGGTTCTCCAAGCGAGTATAAAGACCAAGTCATTCATCTCAAAAAAGGAACACAATTACAGAGGAAAGAATTTTTTAAAAAATTAATCAATATTCATTATCTGAGAAACGATTCATCTTTAGAGCGTGGATCATTTCGAGTTCGTGGAGATGTGATAGAATTATTTCCAGCTTATGAGGACATGTGTCTTCGCATAGAATTATTTGGTGATACAATTGACGGCTTACACTCGTTTGATTATTTGACGGGTGAAGTATTTAAAGAGTATGATTTAAAGTTAATATATCCAGCTAAGCATTTTGTGACGGATAGTGAGACAGCGAAAAAGGTGATCGAAGAGATACGCGTTGAACTCGATGATCGATTATCCGTTCTTCGTGATGCAGGCAAATTATTAGAAGCTCAACGGTTAGAACAGAGAACAAATTTTGATATTGAAATGATCCAGGAAGTTGGATATTGTTCAGGAATAGAAAACTATTCTAGATATTTCTCAAATAGAAAACCGGGTGAACGTCCTTGGACTTTAATTGATTTCTTTCCGGATAATTTCTTAACGATCATCGATGAATCTCACGTGACTCTTCCACAAATTGAAGGAATGTATAACGGAGATAGAGCTAGAAAAGAAGTGTTAGTAGAACATGGATTCAGATTACCCAGCGCATTGGATAATCGTCCGTTAAAAAAAGATGAATTCTTTGATATCCAAAATCAGATTGTATACTCATCTGCAACACCGGGTGACCGAGAACTAACAAGAACACAAGGCGTTGTCGTTGAACAAATTATACGACCAACCGGACTGATAGACCCTGAGGTTGAAGTACGAGAAACTGAAGGACAAATAGATGATTTGATCGGTGAAATTCGAATGAGGTCTATAAAAAATCAGAGAGTTTTGATCACAACGTTAACAAAACGAATGTCGGAAGATTTAACAGAATATTTGACCGGATTGAACCTACGGGTTAAATATCTTCATTCAGAAATTAAAACACTGGAGCGAGTTAAAATATTACGTGATCTTCGTTTAGGTGAATTTGATGTATTGGTGGGGATCAACTTGCTTCGTGAAGGATTGGACTTACCTGAAGTTTCACTGGTGGTTGTTTTAGATGCAGACAAACAAGGGTTTCTACGTTCAAAGAGTTCATTGATACAGGTAGCCGGTCGAGCTGCAAGAAATGTAGAAGGAAAAGTTATTCTCTACGGAGATCAAATCTCTGAAGCTATGGACTATCTGATTAAAGAAACGACACGAAGACGTGAAATTCAAATTGAGCATAATAAAATTAATAATATTGTTCCAAAAACTGTCTATAAATCAATGGACGATGTATTACATTCAACTGCGGTTGCAGATTCGTATAAAGACGATCAAGACTTTGGAAGTCGAAAGAGACTATCTGACTTTGAGAAGATGGACAAACAAATGGCATTAGATATGATGCGCGAAGAAATGTTAGAAGCAGCAAATGAATTAGATTTTGAGCATGCTGCAATTATGAGAGATGAGATTAAGAAAATTGAGCATGAAATAAAATTAGTATCATAAATGAGAAATAGAGAAAGAATTTTATGAAAGTTTTAGTAACTGGAGGAGCAGGTTATATTGGGTCGCATGTAGTTTTAGACCTACTGGACGCTGGTCATGAAGTCATTGTATTGGATGATCTATCATTGGGTCATATTGACAATATCGATAAAAGAGCAAGTTTTATACAGGGATCGACCTTGAATACCACCGATCTCGAATTAGCTATGAAGACCCATCCGGATGCCGTCATTCATCTTGCCGCTTGGAAAGCAGCCGGAGAATCAATGACTAATCCTGAAAAATATGCACATAATAATATTGCCGGGACGTTAAATCTTCTTAACAATATGTGTAGACATAATATCAAACTGTTTGTGTTCTCATCCACTGCAGCAGTCTATGGATTTCCACAATATTTGCCTGTAGATGAGAACCATCCTGTTGATCCCATTAACTATTATGGTTACACAAAACTATCGATTGAAGAAAATCTAAAATGGTATAGTCAATTAAAAGGAATCAGATTTGGGGCATTACGATATTTTAATGCCGCTGGATATGATATCCATGGGCGAATAACAAAACGCGAGAAAAATCCACAAAATCTATTACCTATTGTAATGGAAATAGCCGAAGGAGTAAGAGAAAAATTGGAAATATTTGGAGATGATTATGATACTCCTGATGGAACGGGTGTCAGGGATTATATCCATGTGAATGATCTAGCTTCAGCACATGTAAGTGTTTTAGAATTATTGAAGAAAAACGATAACGATATTTTAATCAATCTTGCCACAGGAAAAGGATATTCGGTACTTGATGTTGTTAAGAAAACTGAAGAAATAACCGGACGATCTATTCCATATGATATTGTTGATCGACGTCCGGGAGATCCTGCTAAATTAATAGCTGTATCTAAAGCCGCATCGTCGTTATTAGGTTGGGAACCAAAATATTCCGATCTAGCTACGCTGTTAAAAAGTATGTGGTCATTATATTCAAAAGTAAACTAATGTATTCATAAGTATGATAAATTGGAGTAAAAAATGATCGATTTACATCGATTACAAAAAATATCAGGAATTTTAGGTAATTCTGATCAAATACGAGAAGTATTAGAAATGATCCTTCAAGTTGGAGTGGTGGATATCTCTGTTTTGATCACGGGAGAATCCGGTACTGGAAAAGAGATGGTTGCTAAAGCTCTTCATAAAGTTAGCAGACGATCTAATGGATCGTTGATAACGGTGAATTGTGGTGCCATCCCTGAAGGAATTATTGAAAGTGAATTATTTGGTCATAAGAAAGGTGCTTTTACGGGTGCAGGTGAAGATAGAAAAGGATACTTTGAAACAGCCCATAAGAGTACGATATTTCTTGATGAAATTGGAGAGACACCTTTAGAAACACAGGTAAAACTTCTACGAGTTCTTGAAAGCGGTGAATTTATGCGAGTGGGTGACTCAAAGATGCTATATACAGATGTTAGGGTGATCGCCGCCACGAATAAAGATATAAACGAATTAGTAAAAAAAGGTAAGTTTCGTCAAGATCTTTATTATCGATTAAAATCAGTGACAATTAATGTTCCTGCATTTCGTCAACGTATTGAAGATATGAATCTCCTAGTCGAGCGTTTTGCGCTTGAATTTACACGATCAAATGATATTCCGTATCGTGGTTTTATGCCAGAAGCCATTCGATCGTTAAAACAATACAATTGGCCGGGGAATGTTCGAGAATTAAAACATTTTGTTGAACGTATTTTAGTGTTAGAAAAAGGGGAAAGGATTACTGCTGAAATGGTCGAAAAGCAATTGAATATTTCTCAACCGCTAGGAAATACAAATCCTCATTTACCAATATTAGTAGATCAATCACCTGAAAGAGCTGAACGAGAATTGATTCTTCGCCAACTGTTTTTGTTACGGCAGGATATGGAATCAGTCAAACATCTGTTAGATGAACGACCTACTTCATATCAAGAACCTATTTCATATATTCAATCCGGAAATCCGATAGAACAAGACCCAATGGAAATTGATGAAAATTCTCAACATTTTATTCGGAGTGACGCTGTAGGGGATATGACTTTAGAGGATCTGGAAGAAGAAGCAATTTGTCGTACATTAAAATATTTTAACAATAATAGACGTGCAGCGGCTAAATCTTTGGGAATGAGTGAGAGAACTTTATATAGAAAAATTAATGAATACGGATTGGAAAGAAAGATAAAAAAATCATGAGAAGATTACTATTAACAACTATTATCTGTATAGTATCCTTATCAATGCAAAATTGTGGATATTATTCGATGGCAGGATCCATCCCTCCGCATATCAAAAGTATCGCAATTCCATTATTAGAAAATCAAACGGCTGAATATGGTGTTTCCGAGGAGATAACGGATAATTTGGTGGATATGTTTACTCAAGAAAATATTTTAAATATCCGAGAGGAAGATCAATCTGACTCTATTTTGAGAGGAGTAATTCTTAGTGTAGACGATACACCATTTACATATAGTCAACAGGAAGTGGTCTCTGAAAATAGAATTACTATACGATTAAGCATTGAGTGGTATGATGTGAAAGAGGAAAAAAGTATCATAGATAAAGAGTACTCAGGATGGGGTGCGTACGGATATGGTAGTGATATCAGTGTCGATGGAGTAGATAATGACGGAGATGGTTTGCTCGATGATGAAGACGGGGATGAAATAGGAGATGCCCGTACTTTTGCCACAAAAGTAGCAGTAAAAAAGATTGCCGATGAAATTATCAATGATATATTAGCTGATTGGTAAATCGTAAAGAATAGTTTAGATAATGACAAAAATAGAAAAATACATTTTAGCGATTACCGGTGGTTCTCATATGACCGTTCATGCTTTAATGTTGGTTTTCCCAAGTATTCTACTATCTGTCCAAACTGAGTTTGGTGTTGGACTAGACACGCTTGGATATATAGCTATGTTAAGTGCTTTCATGTTTGGAGTAGGAGCTATTCCCACCGGATATTTTGAATCAAAGATTGGCGGTAGGAATCTTCTATTGATTTATCAATTTGGATCTGTTTTTTCCATGATCCTTATTGTTTTATCTAAAACACTATTCTCTTTTGGTGTTGGATTGGTGATAATGGGTTTATTTTGCAGTATTCATCATCCTGCCGGTTTAACGATTATTTCAAAACGGATAACCGAAATTAATCGAGGAATGGCATTTCATGGAATCGCTGGATCCATTGGATTAGCCATCGGACCGATCGTAACTGCATTGGTTACTGATTGGATCTCGTGGAGAGCAGCGTTTGTTGTTTTTGCTTTACTAAATCTAGGATTAGCGATTGGAACTATTTTATTGATCCCGGTTAGAAAGGGGCCAATTGATACTACAGACTTAGCCGGGACAAAAATTACCAATAAGCCTGCGCTAATCATTTATTATGGAATCGGTATTTTTATTGGATTATCATTTGCAGGTTTTACAACATTTATGCCTACCCATTTTGCGATCAAAACACGTGAGTTAATCCTTCATTTTTCAGACACGATAAGAGGAGGGGTGTTTACCACTGCTGTTTTACTAGCAGGGATAGTCGGACAAACAATTGGAGGAATATTAGGGAAGCGATATAATAAGGCTTACATTCTTTTTGGAATCGTTATAATTAGTATCCCATTATTAGTTTTAATTGGATTCTTAAATGGGTGGACATTGATCTTTGTTGCTATTCTATTTGGTGTTGTTCATTTTGCATGGCAACCTGTTTCAAATTCATTGGTCGCTTCATTAACACATAGCCGACATCGAGGTGTTGGATATGGGATCAGTTTCTTTTTTAGTTTTGGGGTTGGATCAATCGCCGCTGGTGTAAGCGGTTGGGTCTCGGAATATTTTGGGGTTGCTTATGTATTTCCTGCTATGGGTATAGTGTTAATTCCTGCTGGTGTGCTAACTTACCTATTAGGAAGAAAAGTTTATGGATAAAAAATTATTCGGAAAGATGTAATTAATATGAATAAAAATTTGCTTAAACATTTACCTTCTGTTTCAGAAATTCTAAATGAGATCCCTTCTGACATTTGTTTACACCATCAGATTCTTATGAAGATCATTGATCAGGAAATTGATACAATTAGAAAGCAAGTTGTCAAAAATCATAATGAGATAAAAAGAGAAGAAGTTGTTAAGATAATCATTAGTAAAATAAAACAACTTTCAGAACCGACTATGAAAAATATTATCAATGGAACCGGTGTTGTGTTACATACCGGATTTGGAAGAGCACCTTTACCGGGAAAAGTTTTAAGAAGAGTAGCGAAAAGATTAGATGGGTATGTGAATTTAGAGTTTGATCTGGATTCAGGGAAAAGAGGAGAAAGACAAGACCATATATCTTTTATGATGAGTGCTCTATGTGGAACAGAATCAAGTTTGATGGTGAACAATAATGCAGCTGCTGTTCTCTTAGCGTTAAATACGATCGCAGATGGAAAAGAAGTCGTTGTTTCGCGTGGACAACAGGTGGAAATTGGCGGATCATTTCGTATTCCGGATATCATCAAAAAAAGTGGATGTAAACTTAAAGAAGTGGGGACCACTAATCGAACTCATTTAAAAGATTACCAAAATGCTATTTCTTCAGAAACAGGTTTGCTTTTATGGGTACACACCAGTAACTATGTAGTCGAAGGATTCACAAAGGACGTCTCATTAAAAGAATTGGTTCAATTGGGGAAAGAGAATAATATTCCCGTAATGGCAGATCTTGGCAGCGGTGCTTTAACCAACTTAGCGGATAATGATCTACCCAATGAAATCCCTGTATTGGATATTGTAAAAACCGATGTAGACTTCGTGACATTTTCAGGTGATAAACTTCTTGGTGGCCCTCAAGCAGGAATTATCGTTGGAAATGAGAAAATCTTAAAACAAATGTATTTAAATCCACTATATCGTACACTTCGATGTGATAAAATGTGTGTGGCTCTTATGGAAGAAACGTTAAGAAGTTTAGATGGAAATAAATGGAAAAAAGATAATCTGACTCATAGGTTATTAATTTCAAAACGTCCATTGTTAATGAAAAGAGGACAAGATATTTTATCATCACTTCCGAAGAAACTGGTTCAAAAATTGCGAATCAAACTTGTAGAATCTCAAGTCGAAGCAGGAAGTGGATCTCTGCCTACAAAAGTAATTGATAGTGTCGCACTAAAATTTCAACCTAAAACGGTTAAAATAACACAATTATCCCAAATGTTGCGTTTGGGAGATACTCCCGTCATCGGATATATTTCAGGAAATGCATTTTTTATTGACCTGAAAGCAGTATTACCTGAACAAATAAAAACCCTGAAACAACAAATCAAAGATTTAAAAGTATGACCCAGATAGTCATAGGAACATCCGGTCATATAGATCATGGTAAAACAGCACTTGTTAAAGCACTAACAGGAACGGACACCGACCGTCTTGAACAAGAAAAAGAGCGAGGGATGACCATTGATCTTGGGTTCGCTTTTTTAGATGATTCAATTACAATAATCGATGTTCCGGGACATGAAAAATTTATTCGGAATATGGTTGCCGGTGTATCAACGATTCATATCGCTCTTCTTGTGATCGCAGCAGATGATGGAATTATGCCACAAACACGTGAGCATCTAAATATCATTTCATTATTAGGGATCAAAAAAGCAGTTATTGCTTTAACAAAAATAGATCTTGTAAGCGAACCGGAATGGATAGACTTGGTTGAAGAAGAGATCAGAGATATTCTATTAAATACCCCTTTTGAAGATGCACCCATCGTACGAACCTCTGTAAACCCGGAGACGGGAATTGACACATTAAGAACTCAACTGATTGAAACAGCTTCATTCGTTCAAAATGAGAAAGACCGAGGATTTTTCAGAATGCAGGTGGATAGAGTATTCGTAAAAAAGGGATTTGGGGTTGTCACAACCGGAACAGTTCTTTCCGGAAAATTATCCGTTGGAGATGATGTAGTATGCCTGCCTGAAGGTGAAAAGCGGAAAGTGCGAGGGATTCAAAGTCATGGTAATAGTGTTCAAAATGTAACGATGGGTGATCGTGCAGCCATCAATATATCAGGACTTTCAAAAGAACAAGTGTGGAGAGGGTCCGAATTAGTAGAGCAAGGATTTTTCAAACCAACTAAAAGAATCATTGTAAATATTTCAATGATACAGGGTACCGGTTGGCAAATTAAATCGAAACAACGGGTTCGTGTACATATTGGTACATCTGAAGTTTTGGGTCGTATTACCTTGACTGATTCAACTTTAAAACAAGGTGAGACCGGAAATTGCATTATCGCATTAGAAGAACCGATTATCGCAGCCATGGACGATCGGTTTGTGATACGATCCTATTCTCCGATGGAAACTATTGCAGGTGGAAAAATCTTAGATCCTGATCCAACAGGGTCTTGGAAGGAAATTAAATTATGGGCACAGGATTTATCCCGAAATTCTGATGAGAGATATTTACAATTTATCTCTCGTCATTGGATATCTCCTAAGTCCGTTGCAGATTGGAGTAGTAAGTTTCATATAACTCGGGAGGATCTTTTAGGATCACTATCCACCAACATTGAGATAATGGATGAATTATGTGTGACAAAAGAGAATTTAATGAAATCAAAAACCTTGTTTACTGAATGTGTGGAAACCTTTCATAAACACAATCCATATCGTGCGTTTATTGGACTAAAATCTTTACAGGATCAATTAGGCTTTAGCTCTACATGGTTTGAGGTCATCAAAAATATCCTCATTTCAGAAAACATGATAAAACATGTTGAATCTGGTTTTGCTATGGCAGAACATGAGATATCAATTTCGGATAAAGATAAAGATAAAGCAAATCTGGTTTTATCTAACTTATCAAGAACTCCGAATTTAGTTTTAACTGAAAAGGAATTGTTCACAGAGATTGGATCATCGGTAGTAAAGATTTTACACGCCTTAAAAGCTCAACATCGGGTGATTGAAATACAACAGGGAATGTGGATGGATTACCAACATCTTGTGAAGATTCAAGAAACAATAAGACGATGGTTCGATACCCATGATATCTTAACAGTTCCCGAGTTTAAAGAGAGTTTCGGATTAACCAGAAAAACTGCCATCCCTATCTTAGAA
This sequence comes from uncultured bacterium, assembly GCA_964645915.1. Taxonomy (GTDB): domain Bacteria; phylum Fidelibacterota; class Marinisomatia; order Marinisomatales; family JACNKV01; genus JACNKV01. Next base: position 63,481 of record CAZYDH010000007.1, on the reverse strand, counting down.
TATTTGGATAAGAATCGAATGACAGTACGAAGGGGAAATGATCGTTTGAAAGGAGAAAAACTCTAATGGCAGAGACAAAGGCTGGAACACCATTAATGCGGCAATATTTAGAGATTAAGCGACAACACCCGGACTCGATTGTGTTGTTCCGTATGGGTGATTTTTTTGAAACCTTTCAAGAAGATGCAAAAATCACAGCGAAAATCTTAGGTATTGTTTTAACAAAACGTGCGAATGGTGCAGCGGCAGATGTACCTCTTGCGGGATTTCCTCATCATGCTTTGGATAATTATCTTCCAAAATTGGTTCAGGCAGGATATCGTGTTGCGATTTGTGAGCAAGTTGAAGACCCTAAACTTGCAAAAGGGATTGTTAAGCGAGAAGTTACCGAAGTCGTAACCCCGGGTACGTTGACCGCTGATCGTGCGTTAAACGATAAATCGAATCAATATTTAGCTTGTCTGTACAGTCATCGAGGAAAAGCCGGATATGCGGTCTTGGATCAATCCACTGGAGAATTTCTACTTGGCGAATGTGAAGAGGATAAAATTACTGAATCATTGAGAAAATATTCCCCAAGAGAAATTTTAATAGGGGAAAGTGTTTCTTATTCATTGGAATCTTGGTACAGAGAACTGCTTCCTTTCATAACTCAAGTGGAAGATTGGGTTTTTAATTTTGATCAAAGCTATCGGACATTAACAGATCATTTTCAAACAACTTCGTTAAAAGGGTTTGGCTGTGAAGATTTGCATCAGGGTATTACTGCCGGTGGAGCACTATTTTATCACCTTCGACAATCATTAAATACATCGTTAAAACATATTTCTACATTGCAACCGATTTTAAATGAAGGTGTAATGGGGTTGGATGGTTTTACAATAAGAAATCTTGAAGTATTTAAATCGTTGGCAACTCAAGGAACTCACGGGACATTAATTGATATATTGGATGAAACCAAGACAGCCGGAGGAGGACGGTTACTTAAACAATGGTTAAACAGACCCCTAACAGATATTCATCCTATTGAAGAACGTCAAAAAATAGTCAAAGCATTTTATCAAAATAAACGTCTGATGAACCAAACCGGTAAGCTGTTGAGTGAGGTGTCAGATATAGAAAGAATCATTGGTAAAATCAATCGAGGAAAAGTAAGTCCTCGAGATATTATTGCATTGGGGATCAGTTTACAGACCGTTCATGTCTTATCTGAATTGTTGAAATCCAGTGAATTGGAAGATCTGATTCAGTTTGCCGATCAATTTTTAGATACATCAGGTATCTCAGATAAAATTGTTGTTATGATGAATGCGGATGCTCCTGCACAATTAAACAGTGGTAATGTGATCGCTAAAGGAATCGATGAAGATTTGGATGAATTACGTACACTGGCTTCAGGAGGGAAGGATTGGTTGACAGACTATGCTAATTCTGAACGTGAAACAACGGGTATTTCTTCGTTAAAAATTGGTTTTAATAAAGTTTTCGGTTATTATATAGATGTTACAAAAACGCATCAAGATAAAGTTCCGGAGACTTATATCCGTAAACAAACGTTGGTTAACTCAGAACGGTACATTACTCCTGAACTAAAAGAATATGAAGAAAAGATTCTTTCCGCTGAAGAAAAAATAGAGGAAATTGAAAGAAGAATCTTTGATGATCTTTGCCAATTTATTCTAAATGCTGTTTCAGATATTCAAACCAATGCTAAATTATTAAGCAGACTAGATATACTATGCACTTTTGGTAAAACTGCTATAACAAATAAATATTGTTGCCCTGATCTATCAACAGAAGGTGTGTTAGAGATCCGGAAAGGTCGACATCCTGTGGTTGAAAAATTACTACCGCCCACAGAAAGATTTGTCCCAAATGATGTCTTTATGGATACAGAAACCGAACAGATCCATTTAATTACCGGTCCAAATATGGCAGGAAAATCTACCTATTTAAGACAGATCGGATTATTGATCTTGATGGCACAGATCGGGTCATTTATCCCGGCGAAATCTGCGACAATTGGAGTTGTAGATAAATTATTTACTCGTGTAGGAGCCAGTGATAATCTTGCGGGTGGAGAAAGTACATTTTTGGTAGAAATGAATGAAGCGGCCAATATTTTGAACAACGTTACACATCGAAGCGTAATATTATTGGATGAAATAGGTAGAGGGACTGCAACCTATGATGGACTTTCGCTTGCCTGGGCGATCACGGAATATCTACATGAACATTCAGAGTTGGCTGCTCGAACATTATTTGCTACTCATTATCATGAATTGACCGATCTTGAAAACACGTTGGATCGACTGAAAAACTATCATGTCGCCGTAAAAGAATTTGGAGATAAAATTATCTTCTTGAGAACAATTCAAAAAGGATCTGGAGATAAAAGTTATGGAATAAATGTTGCAAAGATGGCGGGTCTTCCTTCGGCGGTAATCCATCGAGCAAACGAAATATTGCAATTTCATCTGGATCATTCTGATGGAAAGTCAGAAGCTCCTCCACCTGCAGATAACCAGATATCTCTATTTGAAAAACAAGAAAATGCTTTGAAACAATCCTTAGGTCAATTGAATATAAATGAAATGACACCGTTAGAAGCACTGAAAAAATTAGATGACTTAAAAAAAGAACACGGACTTTGATATCCGATGAATCTCATGAAAAAATATAAATACAATTTAGGTAACTCTATGAAGTCAACTATCCCGATAATATTATTTATTTTTATTACAATGCCATCTATGATAAATGCAGAGGAAATTACATGGGTTAAATATGGTTGGCAGGCATTCAGGAATTCCGGAGATGCTTCAACCATTGCAGTCGGAGGTGCCTTAACCGCTTACTCAAATGGATCTGCATCCATACTATCTAATCCTGCCCATATTCATTATACACACCCGCGTCCTTTCGTATTCGCACATCAAAATCGGTTGAACGGTGTTGTAGGAAACGATCTGATCTCAATGCGGTTCAATTCAAAATCGTTTAAACCCATCGGATTAACAATTTTACACGAAGGTGTTTCTAATATCCTTGATACAAGAAGCAGTTTGTTGGATTGGGGGTTGGATGGTGTGCCAAATACAGGTGATCTTGGTGAAGGAAACGGACTCATCGACGAAGGAGAGAGACTTGATGTAAACCGTTTGAAACAATTCAGTCAGCATCAATATGCGATACATTTTACATCAGGTTGGTCTATAGGTAAGTATCAATTTGGTGGAGCGGTAAAGGGGTTAATCCATACTTTGGGTGAATATACCGGTAGCGGATTTGGTTTGGATATTGGGATGACGAAGCAAATATGGCCTAGTACTACCTTCGGTTTGACTGTGTTTGATATCATAACATCCTGGATAGTGTGGGATAACGGATCAAAGGAAATCACTTCTCCAACAGTTGTGGTTGGAGGATCACATAAAATGATCACTCCAAGATTCCCCATAGATATAGTTTTAATCGGGGATATCCTTATTCATACGGAAGGGAAAGCGATTGAAGACGATTTTATTATAGGAAGTATTGGTGGTAATTATCGCTTAGGAACAGAAATAACAATCAATAAACAAACCGTTATTCGATTTGGTAAAAATGAAGTTGATTTTTATGCCGCCGGGTTAGGTATAAAGTGGGATGTATTAGATATAAACTATGCTTATCAAATTAGTTCATTGAGTTCTGAACTTGGAGATAGCCACATCTTATCATTTTCAATGAACACAGAATGGTTTATTCAAAAAGTTATTGAATCTATAAATTAGTTTAAAACGGTACCCACTCGATTAAATCGAGGAATCCAAAAACCTGACGAGTGATCAAGGTCCAGAGAAAAATATACAAAAAGTGCTTCGCCTAAGATATTATTATGCGGAACAAATCCCCAAAACCGTGAATCTAAACTGTCATCTCTATTATCACCCATTGCCCAATAATAATCTTGTTTCACAGTATATGACTTTAAATCAGTGACAGGAACACCATCTATATGGAGATGGATAAAATCAGTTTCTCTGATAGAAGGAGACCATGGATTAAGTAGAGTTCCTTTGGGAAAATACGGATCAAACACATCAACATCACCTTTTCGACGGTAAATGTCATTCGGATCGGTTGTCGTAAATTCATATCGAGCGTTTGCATTTTCCAAAGTGACTGTATGTCCATCCATTAGAATGATCGGTAGAAGAAACCTCCAATCTGTAGATTCGTTAATAGCATAAACCTGCCCAGTCTTTGGAACTGAAATAGATGAAAAATGATCCTTGTTGCCATATTTGTTCAGATAAATTCCGGGTTGGTTTTTGTCTTTTGGGTATTCAGAATAAACAAATTTACCGTTTTCTGATAATGGGTACTCTTCACCATTGACAAACAATTTTCTGTCTTTGATCTCCAAAGTATCTCCGGGACCTGCTACGCAACGTTTCACATATTTATGAAAGGGATCTCGTGGATAACGAAAAATAATAATATCCCCTTGAGTTGGTTTTTTAAATTCGGGAAAACGAATGTAAGGAATATAGAAACCAATATCGGTATATGGAATGCCAATCCAGTCCGGTGTACGTGTGCCGTAGGTCAATCGAGATCCGATGAGAAAATCACCGGTCATAATTGTATTTTCCATACTCCCGGTAGGGACAATATATGCCTCAACGATAGTTACTTTTAATAATAACGCGATAACTATAATAATAATCCAAGACCGGATCTCAAGTAAAACTTTTTTTAGTTTTTTTGACATTTTATCATTCTTTTTTGAGTCATACGAAGAGGATTAGGAAATGTTCCTCTGTTATAGGGATTTGTACCGGGAGAGGGACTCGAACCCTCACTCCATTGCTGGAATCGGTTTTTGAGACCGACGCGTCTACCAGTTCCGCCACCCCGGCATAAAATGAGCCCGCAAAATTACCAGTACATTCTCACGTGAGTCAACCGAAGAAAATAGTTGTCGGATTCAGATTGTATATTTCATGAATTCATCAATAGATTCTATGTATAAAAACTGAGAGGAATTACACCATGACATATTCTACTATTTCAGAAATGTTTTCAAAGTCGGTTGCTACTTACAAAGATAAACCGGCCTATTTTCATAAAATAGATAATAATTGGGTTCCGGTTACTTTTACCGAAACTGAAACACTTGTTGAACGATTAGCCGCAGGATTAGCCAGTTTAGGTGTGGGTAAAGATGATAAGATCGCCATCCAATCCGCAAACCGAGTGCGATGGGCAGTAAGTGATTATGCCATAGCCGGTTTGGGTGCAGTATCTGTTACGATTTATCCAACACTTATTCCATCACAGATTCAGTACATTGTTGATGACTCAGATTCACTTTATGTGATTACTGAAGACAGTGTGCAGACTGAAAAAGTACTTTCATTTATTGAATCATCTCCTAAATTAAAGGGGATTATTGCAATGGATGATGAGCATAATCCTGATAAAAATATCTTTAGTTTCGAACATATTTTATCGAAGGGTGATGAATATATTAAAACCAATGGATTTTCCATTCATGAGTCTGCAAAAACAGCATCTCCTGATGATCTGTTAACACTAATCTACACAAGTGGTACAACAGGGAATCCGAAAGGTGTAATGTTGACACATAAAAATTTAATGTCAAATATGAATTCCGGTAAAAAAGCCATCGATGTTGGTATTGATGATGTTTTCTTGTCATTCCTTCCTCTCAGTCATGTTTTTGAAAGAATGACAGGACATTATACAGGATTTTACTCCGGTTCCACGACCTATTACGCAGAAAGTGTAGATACCGTAGCCGAAAATATGGGTGAAGTTCGTCCAACCATTATGGTAGCTGTTCCAAGACTCTATGAAAAAATCCATACAAAAGTATTAGATAAAGTCAGTAAAGATCCTGCTCTTCGTCAGAAAATCTTTTGGTGGGCGATAGGTACTGGTGAAAAAGCTGCAGAATATCTAACACGTGGACAGGAACCAAGTGGATTTTTAGCCTTTAAATTTGGAATTGCTGATAAATTAGTATTTTCTAAACTGAAAGAAAGAGTGGGTGGAAGACTTCGATTCTTTGTCTCAGGAGGTGCTCCACTTTCTGCAGAAGTTGGTAAGTTCTTTGCATCTGCTAATATCCCGATTCTTGAAGGATATGGTTTGACAGAAACCAGTCCTGTCATTACATGTAACCGTGAAGATCTATTCAAATTCGGGACTGTAGGCTGTCCGATTGAAGGTGTTGAAGTTAAAATCGCTGAAGACGGTGAAATTCTTTGTAAAGGTGATAACGTTATGGTAGGTTATTACAAGAATGAAGAAGCCACTAAAGAAGCGATCGATGAAGATGGTTGGTTCCATACAGGTGATATTGGAAAGTTTGAGGAAAGAGACGGTTATCTGATGATCACAGATAGAAAGAAAAGTCTTCTGGTAACCTCAGGTGGAAAAAATGTTGCACCTGCTCCGATGGAAATTGCTTTAACTTCCTCTAAATATATTGAGCAAGCCCTTGTGATCGGAGACAAACGGAATTTCATTTCTGCTTTGCTAGTTCCTTCATTTGAAATGCTGAACGAGTGGGCGATTGAAAAGGGAATTCCGACTGATGATAAAACTGCTTTAGCCGAAAATCAAAAAGTAATTGAGCTCTATGAATCTGAAGTTGCATTTGCAATGAATGCATTCTCAAGATATGAGCAGGTGAAGAAATTTACGCTTCTTACAAAAGAATGGACGGTCGAAAGTGGTGAAGCGACACCTAAACTTTCTGTAAAACGTAAAGTTGTTTTGACCAATTATGCGGACGTTGTTGATAAAATGTACGCCGGATAAGTTTTCGAAAAATAACTAGCAGAACTTTTATGAAAATTACTGTACTAGGAACAGGCTCCTGGGGTGGGACAATTGCGCAACATTTAAATGGGTTAGGTAATTTTGTGACCGCCTGGAGTAAGTTTCCGGAAGAGATCAAAGAACTAAATTCAACCAAAACTCATCCTTTAATCCAAGGTCTGTATTTTTCTGATGCAATACAATTCACCTCCGATCTGGATCAAGCCATCAACAATTCAGAAGTACTCATTGTTGCCGTTCCTTCTCATATTGTTCGACCCTTAATGACATCGCTGGTAGATTATCCTCTTGAAAATACTCTTATCGTAAATCTTGCTAAAGGAATTGAAAATGATTCATTGAAAACCATGAGTCAGGTGATCCAAGAATCCGGGATGATCCCATCGGAACGAGTTGTCAGTTTGTATGGACCCAGTCATGCAGAAGAAGTTGCGAAGCGAATGCCTACTACAATTGTATCTGCCTGTACCTCCTTGGATACCGCCGTATCAGTGCAGAATATATTTTCATCCGAAGTATTGAGGGTTTATACAAATACCGACATCATCGGTGTTGAGCTTGGCGGGTCGTTAAAGAATGTAATCGCGATAGCTGCAGGAATTATAGATGGAATTGGTTTTGGAGACAATACTAAGGCTGCGCTATTAACTCGAGCAATGACAGAAATGACCCGACTGGGTCAAAAAATGGGTGCCGATCCAAAAACATTTGCTGGATTGAGTGGAATTGGAGATTTGATCGTAACATGCCTCAGTAAGCATAGTCGAAATCGGCATGTTGGTGAAGAGATCGGAAAAGGTCGAAAACTGGATGATATTCTGACAGAGATGAAAATGGTTGCTGAAGGAGTGAAGATGTCAGTATCAGTTCGTCAATTAAAGAAAAAATATGATGTTTCGATGCCGATATCAACAGCAGTAGATGAAGTTCTTTTCAACGGAAAAGATCCGAAACAAGCTGTAACTGAATTAATGACGAGGGATCTAATTACCGAGCATTAAGACCGTATTCGAATAGCGTGGTTCAATCCTTTGGCTAGATCATATTTAGATATCTACAAATAGATATAATCTGCAACTCTGGTATCTATAAAACTTAATGTATATTATCGGTAAAGTCATACCGAACCTCAAAAAATAACTGTAAATTTTCATATGAAAAATACACAATATTCTCGTCAGGAATTTGACTTCTGGGTGTCCATGCGAACCCGTTGGAATGATATGGATGGTCTACGTCATATTAACCATGCTGCTTACTTATCATATATGGAAACGGCTCGATTAGATTTTTATCATTCCATAGGACAAGATCTTACTCGATGGGATGCAGAATTGAGTACGATCCTCGCCGCGATGAAAATAGATTATTTTGATCAAATATCTCATCCGTCTGATCTGGATATTGGTCAACGGATTACAAGGATCGGACATAAAAGTTTTGATATTTACACGGGTATTTTTGAACAAGGTAAAAATACACCAGTATCGATAGCAACCTTCACGATCGTGGCATATAATTATACATTGAAACAATCGATTTCCGTCCCGGAGATTATAAAAAAACAGCACCGCCCATTTGAATCACTAAAATAATTCCCATGAAAGATCGTATCTCTAGAAAATGGATTGACAGAATTGCGTATTCAAGAGATGCTTCAATCTACAGATTATTTCCGGAAGCGGTTGCCCGACCCTCTAATGAAAATGAGATAATTTCATTATTTCAACATATTCAAAGAGAAAACACATCCGTTACATTTCGTACAGCCGGCACATCATTATCCGGACAGTCAGTTACAAATGGTATTATTGCGGAGGTAGTACGAGACTGGAAAAACATAACAGTTCTGGAGAACGGGGCTAAGCTAAAATTAGAACCGGGTGTAATTGGAGACGATGCCAATAAAATCCTTAATCCATATCATAGAAAAATTGGACCGGATCCGGCTTCAATAAAAGCAGCAATGATCGGTGGGATTGTTTCAAATAATGCTTCAGGGATGTGTTGTGGGATAACACAAAACTCGTATCATACATTAGAATATATCCGATTTATTTTACCGAATGGGAATGTATACGATACGTCCAATCCGGAAGATTATGACCGATTTAACCAAATTGAAAAACAATTATCCGATGGGCTAATTCATATAAAAAACAAGATAAATGCAAATCAGGATATTAAAAATAAAATATTACATAAATATCGTATTAAGAATACGATAGGGTATTCTCTTAATGCTATACTTGATTGGAAACATCCAATAGATATCTTTGCTCATTTATTGGTAGGATCAGAAGGAACCTTGGCATTTATTTCAAATGTAACACTTAAGACAGTTCCTGATCCGGTGAACAAAGCGACCGGTCTACTATTGTTTAATTCAATCCATGAAGCATGCAATTTTATTCCTTTCTTAAAAGAGAATGAAACGAACGCGGTTGAGTTGATGGATTATGCATCATTGACCACCGCAAAATATTTAAAAGATTCACCCTATTCTGTAAGTGATTTAACCAAAGATTCAGTTGCTCTTCTTTGTGAATATCAATCTGAGAACGATGAAGCATTATCGGATATTGTCACAAAAACCGAATATCAATTAACTAAATCACAAGTTGATATGATGGGTGGATTTTATACTGATAAGGAAACTCGTGAAAAATTATGGAGCGTTCGGAAAAACTTATATCCAACAGTCGGCTCACTAAGAAAGACAGGAACAAGTGTAATAACTGAAGATATTGCCTTTGATACTATTTATTTGGGTGATGCGATAATGGATCTTCAGAAATATTGCAAAAAATGGCATTTCGACGATACGGTGATCTTTGGTCATGCAAAAGACGGAAATTTACATTTTGTATCTTCAATTGATTTATCTGATAATAATGGCTTACAAAATTATGAAGGTTTGATGCATGATATCGTTGATATGACCGTCGGAAAATATGACGGATCCCTAAAAGCTGAACATGGAACGGGTAGAAATATGGCACCGTTTGTCGAAATGGAATGGGGATCCGAGTTAACAAAAATAATGTGGGAGATCAAATCGCTTATAGATCCAGATAATAGGTTGAATCCGGGTGTGTTATTGTCAAAAGATGAAGATATCCATGTGAAAAATCTTAAAACAATACCCACAGTCAGTGAAACGATAGATCTATGTATTGAATGCGGATTTTGTGAAAAAGTATGTCCATCAAAAGAATTGACCTTAACACCTCGCCAGAGAATTATTCTAGCCAGAGAACGTTTAAATGAACATATCCCTGATAATCAAAAGCAAGATGAACAATATTATTGTGAAGAGACATGTGCAACCGATGGACTTTGTGAGATCGAGTGTCCGATAAACATTGACACCGGAATGTTTATTAAAGAACTCCGTCATACTCATCATTCTTCCCTTACGAAATGGATGGCTTTGTGGTCAGTGAAGCATTTTTCATTTATTCAAAAGATTATAAGGATATTCTTACACATTATGAGGATTAAAACGACTCTTGTTGGACATCAATTTTTTATTAGACTGAGTAAAATCCTTCATCTGATTACGTCACGATCAACTCCGATATGGAATAAATACATTCCAAAAGCTTCACAATCAATCAAGACATCCAACAACTCAAAAAATACTAAGTATGTCTATTTCACTACATGTATTAATCGTGTATTTTCACCTTCCAAGGACTCTAAAAATCTTTCAAACATTCTTTTCGATATTTCAAAAAAAGTTGGGATTTTATTAACACTACCTGATAATATTTCAGATCTCTGCTGTGGAATGCCGTATTCATCCAAGGGATATAAGGAGGCTGAAAATGAAATGATAAAAAAGACAATTGATCAATTATATATCGAGACAGAGAAAGGAAAATTGCCGATATTAATAGATACATCAGCTTGTACATATCAACTGATGAATACAACTCCGATGAATGATAATTTACAACGAAAATGGCAGGCATTGACTTTTGTAGACATTGTTTCATTTTTATTACATTGTGTCGAACAGATGTCATTACCTAAACTTGATCGATCAATTATTTTACATCCAACATGTTCTACAAGGAAAATGAATCTTTCTGAGAGCTTAAAAGAACTTGCGGAGATCTGTGCAAAAAGAGTAATAATTCCAGAAGAAGAGAGTTGTTGCGGGTTTGCGGGTGATCGTGGATTATTGATTCCTGAATTAACTGACCATGCAACAAAAAAGATTGCTGAATCTTTGAATGATATCAATAATGATGTGAATGGATACTCTACAAGTCGAACCTGCGAAATCGGAATGATGAGTGCAACGGATAGAAATTATGAGTCGATTGCTATTTTGGTAAAGGAATATCTCTTTCAGAATTGAACTGCAATCTAAAGGAAACTTTATTAAATTAATGAGAACTAAATAGATATATTTAAAGAAATGGAGTTGTATCATGCTTAAAAAATACAATTTTGTATTCCTAACGGTTTTATTTTTAATCTCAATTCAAGTAGGTTTTGCAGATGCTATCGCACGAGTTGCAAAGATGAATGGTGATGTCTTGCTAAAAAGACTTGGAGAACAAACATTTAACGAAGAAGTAACTCCGGGTGCAGGAATCAATGACGGAGATGGAATAAAAGTTGGGATGAAAAGTTATACGATCATCATTTGTTTGGATGACAGATCGGTCGTAAAAGCAAAAGAGAACACGCAATTCCAGTTTATTGATACTCAAAATACTCGCACCATACAGTTAGCAACTGGAACAATCCTAAATGATATAAAGAAAAATACAGAGGGAAAAACGTTTCGTGTTGAAACTCCAACTTCTGTAGCTCATGTAAAAGGAACCCAATTTACTGCAGTGGTTGATCCATCAGGGGTTGATCAGTTTTATGGGACCGAAGGAACAGTAGAAGTGTTCAATATGATTAGTGGACAAACTGCAGTACTAAATCCGGGGCAAAAGATTATTTCAAATTCGATGGGAAACGTTCTTGTAGCACCGGCATCCCCAAATGAATATCCTACCGATCCTCACCCAGAAGTTTCAGAAGAAGGTGAACCTGAACAGGATGTTGAAGAAGTGGAATCTGAGGAACCTACTGAAGAACCTCAACCTACTGACCCTGATGTTCAAACACCGGAGCAAACACAAGAAACTCCGACAGAAGATCAAGATATTCCTGAAACACCGGACTCTGGGACTCTAGATGAAAGCCAACCTCAAGAGGAGGGAACACCGACACCTTCAGACAAACCATTTGGAATGGGCTTAGGTATAGGATCCGTAACGATTGATGGTGCATTATATAATCAAATTGCACTTAGACCGGAATTGAAATTTGGAAAACTAGGCTTAGGATTAGATTTAGTCTTCTATATTGACAATGAGGGAAATTTTTGGAATGATCCATGGGATTTTAGTAAAGAGCCCGGATTAATCCTTGATAAGATCTTGTATGTTCGGTGGGGAGAAAAATCTGACCCATATTGGATGAAATGGGGATCCTTAGAAAATGTGGTTCTTGGGTATGGAGGTTTAGTGAATGGATATTCTAATATGATGGAATTTCCGTCCATACGGCGTGTGGGTGTAAATGGTGGATTTTCAGTAGGTTCCTTTGGTTGTGAACTATTTATGGCAAATATTAAAGATTATATCAGAGGTGGTACTCTGGTCGGGGTGAGAGGTACGTACACTGTATCTAAATCTTTTCCTCTAACTTTAGGAATGAATATTGTTTCAGACATTAATCAATTTTCGGGGATGAAAGATAGAGACGATGACAGCTATCCGGATATTTTTGATGATTTTCCTGATGATGTAACTATTTGGAATGATACAGATAATGATGGTATCCCTGACCCACATCCAGAAATTGACTCCACGTTATGGGATATTGATGCAGATGGAGATAATATTTATGACGGTATTGACGATGATATTACTCTGAAAGTTGACCCGTTTAGTATTAAAGAAAACAAGGGAACAGCAACGGGAATTGCTGTAGATATTGGATATCCGGTCTTTAGCAATAAGATATTCAGTTTGATGCTCTTTTCCGAATACAATATGCTCTCTTTTCCAGAGGTTGAAGCGATTAATCGACCTGAACGGAAAGGAACAGGTATCACCGCTCCGGGATTACGTGCTTCTATATTTAAACTGTTTAACTTTAGTGTTGAATATCGAATCAAGCAAGAACATTTTGTTCCTCAATTCTTTGATCAAGGATATGATCTCAACCGAGTTATAGCTATTTATGAACCCGGAAGTCAGAATGCACAAATATATACAAAAGATATGTTGTTATTTGCTGATTCAACATCTGTAGTCAATACAAGTGGTTTATTTGGATCTGCTTCCATGTCATTATTCAATTTTGTGGATTTTTCTGCGGCGTATGCAAATATGGTTGCTGAAGATGTTACATATCGAAACTTCTTTGCACAAATTAATTTGAATACTGATAACATCCCTAAACTAAGTGTTGCTTCAGCTTATTATCAACGGAATAATGATGAGGACCCGTTTGATTTTGCAAATCCGTCTGAAAATACGGTGTTAGGGTATCGCATTGGATATGAAATTAGCGACGGAGTCAATTTGATATGGGATTACCGACAGTTTTATCGTGATGTGGGTTCAGGATTGGAAGCTGTTAAGCAAACTTCAATAGAAACTGCATTTATGTTTTAGCAGATGAGTAGATATTAATAGAAAAGGATAATGATGAAGATATCAATTGAATATTGCAGTATGTGAAATTATTTACCGAAAGCTGCCAGTATGGCAACAGATTTACTGGAAAATTATGGAGGGAAAGTTCAGGAAATGATCCTTATTCCTTCCGGTGGAGGAGTGTTCGAAGTCAAAGTAGATAATAAATTGGTGTTTTCAAAGAAAGCTACCGGACGATTCCCCGAACTGCAGGAAATTACCAATCAGATTTAACAATGGACATCGATGGCTTGCAGCTATTTTATCGTTGTCAGCCTGTATTGCTCAGCAAGGGGAGATTGTCTCTTTAAGTGAGAATGTTGGAATGGAGATTGATGCAAAAGAAAATCTTTTTTACGACATTTTTCCGGAAATTATAGGATTTGAAAATGCTCAGTTCTATGAAGTAAACATGGATCTTTATGTAGTCCGTATTTCAGTAATCGATTATTCTCGTCAGAAATTGATTCGGAAAAAATTTAATTTTCGAGAATTCTATGAATTGCAAAAGTATGTGGATGACCAACCTATCTTAACAGATGAAGCCAAACAAAATGTCGGAATTGATCTGGCTTTTCTACGCGGTGATGAAATATTAAAGACGATAAAAACCGGAGCAGGAATAAAGATTAAACGTAAAAAAGGGTTAAGATTAACTGGGACATTTCTTAATTATGAAGATCATCAACTAACGATGAAAACATTATTAGGAGAAAGAACGATCTCGATTTATAATATTAAAAAGATCTTCATACGAGAATCTATCGTTGAAAACACATCTTGGAAACCCTACATTTTTGGTTTTACCGCATTCTTAGGTGTTGGGATTATAGAGTATTGGAATGAAAATCAAAGTTATAGGTCTGAAATTAAATGGTTTAATCGTGCTTCAGGAGCAGTTGTTGGATTATTCTTTGCACCAAAATTGTATAGGAAAATAAATGTAATTTTCAGTCCCGTAAAAAGCTATTCATTATCGGCTATCAAGCATTAACTAATAAGGGTAAATAAAAAAGGATTCAATATGCCAAGAACAAATGATAACAAAGATGTTGATCCATATAAAGAATATTTGAAAGAAAAATTTGATTCTTTACTTGATAAAGTAGGAGATGGGTATGGTCCATCTTTGCAGGAAGAACTTGTAAGGCGTTTAGAAATTACCGTGGACCGATTTAATTCAGAAGTAAAGGAATCACTCCAAACATTAAAGGTCCAATCTGAACAACGAGAAGCATCACTAAAGAAAATGTTGGTGGAAGATTTTGAAGATGTAGAACCTACCGGAGATGACCAACCTTCAGAAGAGGTGAGTGATTGGGAACGAAAATTAGAAGCGCGAGAGAAAAAGAAGCAAAAAGAACCTGCTTCAAAAATCAAAAGTAAAGAGAAGCCCAAGAAAGGATTGTTTGGTCGTAAAAAATCGTGAAGATTATATTGTGGATAGGGCAGATCATCTCTCGTTTCCTATTATACTTCGTACTTGTGCAGGTCGTGTACCCTCAAGTCCATACTCACTTTACTGAGCATACAGTTTTTAAAAAACGTATCTATCACTTTACCAAGGTGGAGTTTATCACTGAAGAAGGTGAATTCAACGAAGCAATCTGTACACTGCCGATTCAAGATTTAAAAGAGGATAATCCTCCGTATGTGGCGATTTATTACAAACGAGAAAACTCCGAATGGTTTACAGAATCTTTGTACAGGAAACGTGTTCGTTTTAGCTTTAAAGATGGAGTACTAAGATTGGATAGAACCAATTTTTGGGATTGGTTTGAATTAGAGGAAATTAAAGTCGTCGTCATTTATTAACTAATTGACTTAAGGAATAAATATGAAAATATTTCTATCAGGTATTATGTTTTTTACAGCAGTCATTGCTCAAACAACTCCTCAGGATGAAATAACATGTTCTCATTTTAAATCATCAAGAAAATTGATAGACTTCAATCAACAACCCACGAGAAATCAATTAAGTTATGATGTAAAATATTACGATCTGGATTTGACCATAGATCCAACAACAGAAACTATATCGGGTACAGTAGGAGTTAAGTTGGAGTCTTTGGTTGATGGATTGTCTGAAATCGAAATAGACCTGCATAATAATTTAACTGTGAGTGGTATTAATAATTTATCCGGAGTGAACCTCGACTTTACTCATTCATTTCAAAATATATTATCCATTTCATTGTCAACTCCGATCAATACTGGTGAACTTTATAATTTTGTTATTCACTATTCAGGTCCCCCCGGAAGTACAGGATTTGGCTCATTTGGGTTTAGTAGTCATGCAGGGAATGACATGATTTGGAGTTTAAGCGAACCATATGGAGCCAGAAACTGGTGGCCCTGCAAAGACACTCCAATGGATAAAGCCGATTCAGTAGATATCTCAATTGAAGTTCCTGAAAATTTGATTGTAGCTTCAAATGGATTATTAGTCGATGAAATCAATAGCGATGGATGGACAACATATCATTGGGAAGAACGATATCCCATTACAACATATCTGGTTTCAGTAGCTATTTATCCTTATTCGATCTATCATGATTGGTTTGTCTATGGAGAGAATGACTCTATGAGGTTAGATTATTATGTTTATGATGATTTACCTTCCAATTATGGCATGACAAAAAATATGATTACCGAATTTTCAACCCGTTTTGGATTGTATCCATTTATTGAAGAAAAATATGGACATGCTGATTTTGTGTGGGGTGGAGGTATGGAGCACCAAACCATATCAAGTATGGGAGGATCATCACAGTATTTAATATCACATGAGTTAGCCCATCAGTGGTGGGGAGACATGGTTACCTGTGCAAATTTCCATCATATTTGGCTGAATGAAGGATTTGCAACCTATAGTCAAGCGATGTGGTGGGAAGTAAGACCCGGTGGGAGCATGGAAGACTTACATATCAATATGGCTGGAAAAGCATACTATGGAGCAGGAACGATCTATGTCTCGGATACCACAAATGTTGGGACCATTTTTAACGGGAATCTTTCATACAATAAAGCTTCATGGGTATTGCACATGTTAAGGCATATTGTAGGAGATGAAGCATTTTTTGAAGGATTGCAAACTTATGGAGATCAATATCGATTTCAGTCAACGGTAACGAACCAGTTTGTAGAGGTGATGGAATCTGTTTCAGGGATGGAATTAGACGCATTTTTTGACCGGTGGATTTATGGTGAGTATTACCCACAATATCAATCTTATCCGGTTTGGGCTGACTTGGGTAATAATACCAGTTTAGTCCAAGTTACTATCCATCAAGATCAATTCAGTCCACTCTTCCCAATGCCCGTGGATGTGCAAATATTAACAGATCAAGGAATGAATACTTTTGTTGCCAATGTCACTGAACAAGATCAGGTCTTTGAATTTGTTGTACCGGGGATTCCAAATGAAGTAAACCTTGACCCCAATCATTGGATCCTTCGAACGGTGGAAAATAATGACTTAATTCCCGGGATGGTCTTAAATTATCAAACCGGATGGAATCTTGTTGGGCTTCCCATAACCGGAGGGTGCGATAATTATTTAGATGTTTTTCCGGATGCGATTGAGGGAACACTTTATCGTTTTGAGGATGGACAATACGTTCATGAGACAACTTTACAGCCCGGTGTAGGTTATTGGATCAGAAATATCAGCGAAGGAACACAATTAGTTCAAGGAGATCTTTTATCATCAATTTCGTTAGATTTAACAAGTGGATGGAATTTAATTAGTGGTATTTCCGTGCCAGTTCCCATCACGTTAATCTATGACCCGGATGAAATTTTAGTTTCAAATAGTTTATATACATTTAACGGTGGATACCAACAATCAGAGATATTAGAACCGGGAAAAGCGTACTGGATTAAAGCGTTGTCCAACGGAAGCATTTCAATAATTTTAACTCCATAATTATTTCTTCAGCATTCCTGAGACGAATAATCTTTTTAATAAGTGAAAAATTTATAGATGCAATTTCTATGTTTATGTTCTAAAAATATGTAATTTACTATTATGAAGAGTGAATATATAATTTCAATAATGTGGTTATGGGGACCGGCGGTTCTCACAATAGCTACGGGTATTTTAATCGGATGGTTGGTAAAAAACCTGGTCCATAAACGATTAACAAAATTTGCTGAAAAAACGATATGGAAATGGGATGATATCTTGCTATCCTCTATTGAATCTCATATCATTTTGTGGTTCTTTTTAGCTTCATTTTATATGGTTTTCAATCAGTTGAAAATTGGAGAACCTTTTGGGCAATACATAGGAGTCGTTGCCTTATCCGCACTGATCCTATCGGTTACATTTGCTATTACACATCTATTGACCGGAATGCTGGACTTATGGGCTCAGAAACAAACGGGTAGTTTTCCGTCGACAAAAATATTTACAAATTTGATCCGTATTACGGTTATCACGATCGGAGTATTGACCTTACTACAATCTTTAGGAGTATCTGTAACCTCTTTTTTAACCGCTCTTGGGGTTGGGGGACTTGCAATATCCCTTGCCTTGAAAGATACACTGGCCGATCTATTCAGTGGATTACATATATTACTTAGCCAGAAAGTAAAGCCGGGTGATTTCATTCAACTGGATACCGGAGAGATGGGGTACGTTTCAAACATTACATGGCGGAATACAACTTTAGTTGAACGCACAAATAACGTGGTCTCCATTCCAAATTCACGATTATCAACCGCGATTATACGGAACTTCGATACCGGAGAATCTGCTTATCGAATCTCTATACCGATCGGAGTTGCTTATGATAGTGATCTTAGTCTTGTAGAGAAAGTATCGAAGGAAACTGCGAGAACGGTTATTCAAGATATCGAAGGGGCTGTAAAAAATGAAGAACCCATTATTCGATTTAAAGAGTTCGCTGATTCAAGTATCAATTTTATGGTGTATTTAAAAGCCAAAGTTTATGGAGACCATCATCTGATCATCCATGAATTTGTAAAACGCTTGCATAAGCGGTTTGAAGAGGAAAATATAGAAATTCCATTCCCGATAAGAACCGTCATACAGAAAACAGAAAATTTATGAAAACTTGGATCGTTACCGGTGCAGTTTTAGCCGGTTTAGCGGTTATCATTGGAGCTTTTGGTGCTCATGGATTAAAACCGCGAATCTCTGCTGAGAATATGACGATTTATGAAACGGCTGTTCAATATCACATGTTTCATTCCATTGGATTACTTTTGATCGGTATTATTGGTTTATATTTCAATCATGATGTTGTAAATCTACCTGCAATATTTATTTTGACGGGGATTATTATTTTTTGTGGAAGTCTATACTGCCTTGCAATAACCGATCTTCGTTGGTTGGGTGCAATCACACCAATTGGAGGAGTCTCATTTGTTATTGGATGGGGATTATTTGCTTACAAATTATGGAGATATACACCGTAATGAATCTTTTAATAAAAGCTCATTCTTTAGAAGTCAAAACTTTATATGAAGACCATGGTCATTTTCATGATGGAGATGCAGGTTTAGATTTGTTTGTTATTTTTTCTCAGACAATTCAACCAGGTGAAACTGCCCTTATACATTTAGAAATATCATGCGAAAATCTCGATAACAAACCTTATCTACTCATGCCGAGATCTAGTATCTCAAAAACTCCTCTTAGACTTTGTAACTCAATTGGTTTAATTGATGCAGGGTACAGAGGAAAAATCATGGCAGCAGTTGATAACGTAAAAGACGAACCTTATACCGTTGAACCCGGACAAAGGTTATTTCAATTGGTTGCCATGGATGGATCTCCTATTCATTATAAACTCGTCGATGAATTGTCAGTAACAACACGTGGATCCGGTGGCTTCGGAAGTACAGGCTCCTGACGATTTTGTTTTAATATAGTTTTAATTATTTCTAATAAATTGTAACCTATTTTCCATTTAGCACTCTAATTAGAAGAGTGCTAAATATCAATTGTGATAAAATAATGGATTACTGTAAATTCAGCGCTCCTTAATGGAGAATAAAGAAAAATATAAAAGATTATTAATTAATTTTGGAGAAATAAAATGAGTTTGAAATTGAAACCATTAGCGGATCGTGTTGTTGTTGAATCCGCAGTTGCCGATGATGTATCTAAAGGTGGAATTATCCTACCAGATACCGCTCAGGAAAAACCACAACAAGGAACCGTCGTTGCTGTAGGTGATGGAAAAGTAAGTGATTCCGGTACGGTCATTCCGTTGAGTGTTAAAGTTGGAGACTTGGTTTTGTACGGAAAATACTCTGGTACGGATGTGACCATTGACGGAAATGAATATATGATTATGCGCGAAAGCGACATATTAGCAATTTTATAAAACGTTTAGAGGAGAATAACAATCATGGCAAAAACCATAACATACAGCTTAGAAGCAAGAGGATCGTTGAAATCAGGTGTTGATAAACTTGCTGATGCTGTCAAAGTGACCTTAGGTCCAAAAGGGCGGAATGTGGTCATTGAAAAGAAATTTGGTGCACCTACTATCACTAAAGATGGTGTAACAGTTGCTAAAGAAATTGAATTAGAAGATAAGTTGGAAAATGTCGGTGCACAGATGGTAAGGGAAGTTGCTTCCAAGACTTCTGATGTTGCCGGTGATGGAACAACAACTGCAACAGTATTAGCTCAAGCTATCATTACCGAAGGTGTAAAAAATGTGACAGCCGGCGCAAATCCTATGTCTATTAAACGTGGTATTGATGCAGCTAAAGATGCAGTCATTTCACATATTAAATCTCAAGCAAAAGATCTTCCGGATACAAACCAGATCGCTCAAGTTGCTACTATTTCAGCTAACCACGATAAAGAGATCGGTGGAAAAATTGCTGAAGCGATGGATAAAGTTGGTAAAGATGGTGTGATCACAGTTGAAGAAAGCAAAACAGCAGAAACGTATCTTGATTTTGTAGAAGGAATGCAGTTTGATCGCGGATACCTTTCTCCGTATTTCGTAACGAATTCTGAGTCAATGGAATCTGAGTTAGAAGATCCATATATTTTAGTTCATGATAAAAAGATCAGCAACATGAAAGATCTTTTACCGATCCTTGAAAAAGTAGTCCAGGCAGGACGTTCAATCATGATCATTGCTGAGGATGTAGACGGTGAAGCATTAGCAACACTTGTTGTAAATAAACTTCGTGGAACATTTAAAGTGTTAGCTGTTAAAGCTCCTGGTTTTGGTGATCGCAGAAAAGCAATGCTTGAAGATATCGCTGTTCTTACCGGAGCAACCGTTGTCTCTGAAGAACAAGGATATAAACTGGAAAATGTTACTCCGGAATTTCTTGGTACCTGTAAACGTGTTGTCTCTGATAAAGATAATACAACAGTTGTTGGTGGATCAGGACAGATCGATCAGATCAAAGCACGAATCAACGAGATCAAAGTACAAATAGAAAAAACGACTTCAGATTATGATCGTGAAAAATTACAAGAACGGTTAGCAAAATTATCCGGTGGTGTTGCAGTTCTTTATGCAGGTGCTGCTACTGAAGTTGAAATGAAAGAAAAGAAAGCTCGTGTCGAAGATGCTTTACATGCTACACGCGCAGCCGTTGAAGAAGGTATTGTTCCTGGTGGTGGAGTTGCATTATTAAGAGCCGTTGAATCTTTAGATTCATTAGAATTGTCTGATAATCAGGCAGTTGGTGTTAATATTATGCGTCGCGCACTGGAAGAACCTATTCGTCAGATTGTAGCGAATGCAGGTCAGGAATCTTCAATCGTTGTACAAAAAGTACGCGAAGAAAAAAATGACTTTGGATATGATGCCAGAAATGAAAAATATGTCCAAATGTTTGAAGCCGGTATTATTGACCCAGCAAAGGTCTCTAGAGTTGCTGTTGAAAATGCCGCTTCAATTGCAGGTCTTTTATTAACAACTGAAGCAGCAATTACCGAAATTCCAGAGGATACCCCTCCGATGCCTCCGATGCCGGATCCCGGAATGGGTGGAATGATGTAAATCATCCCTCTCTGATTTCTAAAAGCCCCATTGTTTAATGGGGCTTTTTGTTTTTATATACATATCGTGTCATATTTTGTTTAACTTTAAATGTTTATACGTGATATAAAATGAATACTTTATATATGATTTATCAACGATATCCATTTGTATGGATTATTACTTTGTTTATTGTTGGAATTTTACTGTCCAAACTAATCCCGACATTTATATACCCCATTATTGGAATTATCCTGCTTGTGTTGATCTTAATGTTCATCAAAGATAAAAAATTGATCTATTTCAATATATCTTTGGCTATTCTATTTTTAGGTTGGGGATGGTCGTCTTATCATCAGGCTATTTATAAAAGTACTGTTGAAGAAGTTGAAACATTTCACCAGAGACAGATAAAATTAATCGGGACAATTGAGGACTCGAATGAAACACCTTATGGTACAAGGTGTATTGTGACGAATGTCCAATTAGCATCGGATAAGGAGATTATCAAAAATCCATTCCAAGTATTAGTATATATCAAAACACACCATCAGTTTATTTATAATGATACTCTAATTGTGAAAGGTGAATTCTCAAAATTGTCTCCTATTCGAAACCCCGGAGAGTTTGATTATCGATCATGGGCGCATAAAAAGGGGATTTATGGAAAAATCATTCATGATTCAAATTCTCCATTGCTGGTCAAATCCAATGAGAATCAAACCTTCCTTTCTCGAATTGAATCCGTTCGAGATAAAGTAAGATCAATATTCGAAGAAAATACGGAAGGCATCACAACCGGGATGCTAAAAGCACTAATCTTGGGGGATAAAACAGATGTAGATCCTGATCTTAAACAATCATTCGTTGAAACCGGTGTGATCCATGTTTTAGCGGTGTCTGGCTTGCACGTCGGGTATATCCTGTTAATATTAATGATACTAACATCTTTGTTAAGAATACCATGGGGGTGGGATCGTATTATCATTATCACAGGATTAGCGGGATTTGTCTTATTGACGGGTGGGAAACCCAGCGTGATAAGGGCATCGGTCATGGCCGGACTTTATGTATTAGCTCCTGTCGTAAATCGGTCAACAAATGTTTGGAATATTATCGCAGCATCCGCGATGATAATGTTGATGTTTAAACCCTTGTTACTATTCGATCTCGGTTTTCAACTAAGTTATTCCGCTGTTATTTCAATCGTCTACTTTTATCAACTCATTGAAAGCCGATTACCGGAAAAACTAAAACCGAAAAACATACAAAACACCCTTTTAAGTAAAACTTGGAGCTTGTTTATTGTTTCTATCGCTGCACAGATCGGAACCTTGCCTTTTACGATGTTTTATTTTTATCGCATCCCCGTGATTGCAATTATTGCTAATATTATTATCGTTCCTCTTATCGGAATATTGGTTGCATTAGGGATATTGATCTTAGTAATTAGTTTTGTTCCTTACCTAGGATATATCTTTGGGCAAACTGCTTGGTTAATTACACAATTAATTGACCGATTCGCTTCATTATTTAGCTCAATTCCATTTGGATCTATTGAGTTATCGAAACCAACTGTATTTTTATTCATTTTCTATAGCATGAGTGTTCTTGTTCTTATTTTATTTCTAAAGAAGAAAAAGAAAATAACTCTTATGTTCGGAAGCTTTTCTGTGGTTATGGCGATCTGGCTTTGGGCATTGGATTCCAAAGAGACAAATATCATTTTTTTGGATGTAGGTCAAGGAGATGCAACTATTATACAGTTTCAAGATGGGAGAGCCATGCTTATCGATGCAGGACAGCGTGACCATTTTCACGATTATGGAGAAAAAGTCGTCGTTCCTGTATCAAAATATTTGGGAATTGAACGTTTTAATTGGGTTGTCTGGACTCATCCGCATAGCGATCATATTGGCGGGATGATCACCGTTTTGGAAGAGATGCCGGTGGATACGGTATGGGATACACAATGTCTTTACGACTCAAGGAATTATCATCAATTATTGAAATGGGTAAAAGGAAAAGAGATTCCGTACTATCAACCCAATCGAGGTGATGTCTTCAATATTGATCAAAGTACATCGATCCAAATATTCTCTCCTGATCCTTCTGCTGGTCATGAAACAAATATTAACAATATGAGCATCGTAATGAGACTTGAGATTGGAGATCTAGGATTTTTCTTTACCGGAGATATTGAAAAAGAAGTGGATGAACTTCTATATCCGTTGAAAGATTTTATGAAGTCTGATCTCTTGAAAGTGGCACATCATGGTTCTATTACGAGTACAACAGAATTTGATCTGGAATACATTCAACCGAAAATAGCTGTGATTTCTGTGGGAGAACGAAATAAATTCGATCATCCTTCAGAGGAAACTATACAACGTTTGGAAAATATCGGAGCGAAGATTTATCGCACGGATAAACTCGGTGCAATCTGGTTTAAAACGGATGGACAAAAAATAAAGGAAGTTAAATGGCGTTAATAGCCGGAGTAGATGAAGCGGGAAGAGGACCTTTAGCCGGTCCGGTGGTTGCTGCAGCCGTAATCTTACCTGACGATCATCAGATCGAGGGTTTGCGTGACTCAAAAAAACTATCTCCTAAGAAACGGAACATCCTCTTTGAAAGCATAAGAAATACAGCGACTGCCATCGGTGTGGGAATCGTTGACGAAAAAGAGATTGACCGAACTAATATTCTACAAGCGACCTATCGAGCCATGCAAAAGGCGTTGGGAAGTTTGGGAGTTCGTCCGGAGAAAGCGTTGATCGATGGATATCCGCTTCCTAATCAAGTGATCCCGAATGAAGGTATTATTGGAGGAGATGACAAAGTGGATTCAATCCGTGCTGCATCCATTATCGCTAAAGTAACCCGAGATAGAATGATGATCCAGTATGATATTATTTTTCCCGAGTACGGATTTGCCAAACATAAAGGATATGGAACAAAACTCCATGTTAATTCTCTGAAAGGATCAAAAGCCTGCCCGATCCATCGTAAATCCTTTCATCCGGTAAAAGAGAATCTTCCGACTTTAAATTGGTTTCGCGAGAACAAAAAAATCGGTTTTTTAGGAGAACGTTTGGCTGCGCTTTATTTATTGAAAAAAGGATATACCATTCTTGAAATGAATGTGCATTGCCAACCGTATGGAGAAATTGATATTATTGCTGAAATCGATGACGCGATCGTATTTTGTGAAGTAAAAACGATTTCAAAAACATCCATGGGTTCACCGGAAGAAAAGATTTCGGGTGATAAACTAAAAAAACTTGAGAACTCCATAGATATGTATATCGCCGAACATGAGTTGAAAAAGGATATCCGTTTGGATGCGATCACGGTTACGATTGCCAAAAAAGAACATAAAATTCAACAGTATAAAAATGTGGAATTAGAGTAGATATTATCCAAGCACTTCGTAAATATATTGCATGATAAAATTACAGAAAAACCGTAACTTTAATACTTAATAAAAATAGAAAAATGACAAAAAACTCATCAAACCGCGCTTTAGTAAATATCCTTGGAATTCCAACCATCCTATTCCTTATTTGGAAAGGGGGCATCTTCTTTGCGATTCTCATAACGATCGCGATGTTGTATGCAGTCCGGGAATTCTATTCAATGAATAGAAAACATGATACATATCCTACCATTTGGATTGGTTGGTTAGCCACACTCATTATTGGACATTTGTATTTTCATCAACCCGAAATGAGTGCTGTCGATCTGATCTCAGGTGTCATTTTATTTATCATGTTTGCTCTGTTAGTTGAATTATTTAAAAATAAACCAAACCCAACTTGGAATGTCGGTGTCACATTAATGGGGATATTGTATGTGCCGATTTTGCTGGGTACACTGATCGCAATTAGAGAAATGACCATCGTTAACGGATTGCATATGACATTCAGTGTATTTTTAGCAATCTGGGCATGTGATTCTGTAGCCTATTTTACAGGGAAAAAATGGGGAACGGTGAAGATCTTCCCTAGAGTCAGTCCTAAAAAATCAGTTGTGGGATCTGTCTCGGGTTTATTAGGATCATTTTTAGTATTTATCATTACAAAAGAAACGGGATATTTACCCATCTCTTGGGTTGATGTAGTTGTCTTTACGATCATCACAGGTGGATTTGGACAGTTAGGTGATTTTACAGAATCATTATTTAAACGAGATGCCGGAGTGAAAGACTCCGGTACGATTCTCCAAGGACACGGTGGAATGCTAGATCGATTCGATTCTCTTATTTTCGCAAGTCCTTTAGTATACATTTACTTGAACTTGATTAACTGATTTACAGGAAAAATTAATGCAATTAAGATCTATTCTTGCTACAGATTGTGGTAGTACGACCACAAAAGCAATTTTGATTGAATTTATCAATGGCGAATATCGATTGAAATATCGAGGAGAAGCACCTACGACTGTTGAAGCACCTTTTGAAGATGTTACCAAAGGTGTGCTGAATGCTGTAGGGGAAGTCGAAGAACTTTCGGGACGAAAATTATTGGATGGTGAAAACATTCTCACTCCTCAAAAAGGAGATGAAGGTGTCGATATCTATGTATCAACCAGTTCTGCAGGTGGAGGACTTCAAATGATGGTTGCCGGAGTGGTCAAATCCATGACCGGTGAAAGTGCTGAAAGAGCCGCTTTGGGAGCGGGATCGATTGTGATGGATGTTCTTGCTGCCAATGATGGTAGAATGCCTCATGAAAAAATTCAGCGAATTCGTCAACTACGTCCGGATATGATTTTGCTTTCCGGAGGAATTGATGGCGGAACCACAAAACACGTGGTTGAACTTGCTGAAATTCTCCATGCCGCAAACCCAAAACCGCGATTAGGTCAAGATTATAAACTTCCGGTCATTTTTGCCGGAAATAAAAATGCTCGAGGTGAGATTGAAAAGACTCTTGATGATATGACAGATTTAACGGTTGTTGATAATATTCGTCCTGTCTTAGAAAGTGAAAATCTGACTCCATCTCGAGATAAGATCCATGACCTGTTTATGGAACACGTGATGCAACAGGCTCCGGGTTACAAAAAATTGATGTCTTGGACTGACGCTCCAATTATGCCAACTCCGGGTGCGGTTGGGTCGTTGATCGAAATGATCGCAAAGCAAGAGAATATCAGTGTGGTTGGTGTGGATATTGGTGGTGCTACGACCGACATCTTTTCTGTTTTTCAGGGACAATTCAACCGAACGGTTAGCGCCAATTTAGGAATGAGTTATTCGGTTTGTAATGTGTTGGCAGAAGCAGGAATGGAAAATGTACTTCGATGGGTTCCGTTTGATATCGATGAAAAAGAATTAAATAATCGGATCGGAAATAAAATGATCCGTCCGACAACCGTTCCTCAATCGCTAGAAGAATTAATTATTGAGCAGGCGATTGCACGAGAAGCGTTGCGATTATCGTTTGTCCAACATAAAGCGTTTGCAGTTAATCTAAAAGGTGTTCAAAAAGAAAGAACGATATCAGATGCTTTTGAACAAACTGAATCAGGTGAATCTTTAGTTGACATGATGGAGTTAGATTTATTGGTAGGATCCGGAGGAGTATTATCTCATGCTCCACGAAGAGAACAATCCGGCAGAATGTTAATTGATGCGTTCCTTCCGGTCGGTATTACCGAATTAGCCGTGGACTCCATTTTTATGATGCCACAATTGGGAGTTCTGGCAAATATTGAAAAAGCAGAATTCAAAGATGATGGACGTAAAGCCGCCGTTGAGGTCTTTGAGAAAGATTGTCTGATTCGTTTGGGAACCTGTATTGCACCGGTCGGTAAATTGAAACCCAAAGCAACAGTGATGACAGCTGAGTTTACATTCTCCAATGGAAAAACAGAACGATATGAAGTAAAAGCAGGTGATCTATTACAAATTGAAGCTCCTTATGAACCGATTGAAGCCACATTAACACCGGGGCGTGGAATGGACGTTGGCGCAGGAAAAGGTGAGGAAGTTAAAACAACGATCTATGGTGGTGTCTCAGGATTAGTGCTCGATGGTCGGGGTCGACCATTTACTTTCCCTGAATCAAAAGAGGAGAGGATAGCAAACTTACAAAAATGGTCACAAGCCACGAATGAATACCCCAGTTTGGAAATAAAATAAATATCATTACAACTATATAAAGAAAATAGATAATTATGGCTCACGCGTATACACCAGGACTAAAAATATTACACGAAGCGAAAGTAATAAAAGAAAGACGACTTCCATTAAAAGGGAATGTTGTTGTTCAAGAAAATCAGACCGTAACTCCGAGTGATGTTGTTGCTACAACCAACCTTCCCGGAAATGTTAGAATGATCAATGTCGCAAATATCTTGAATATCGATGCTCAAGATATTCGTGAGGTTATGATCAAAAAAGAAGGTGATCCTGTAGAAAAAGAGGGGATGATCGCCGAAACGAAAGGATTTTTTGGACTATTTAAATCTCAAGCTGATTCTCCGGTAGATGGAACGGTTGAAGCGATATCGGAGGTTACAGGGCAAGTCACTTTAAGAGAAGCTCCCATTCCAGTTGAAGTGGATGCGTATGTAAGCGGTTGTGTGAAAGAAATTCTACCGGAAGAAGGTGTTACCGTTGAAACTGATGCGGTTTTCATTCAGGGTATTTTTGGTATAGGCGGTGAAAATCGTGGTGATCTACAAGTAGTTGTTGACTCCCGTGAAGATGAACTCACATCTGAGATGCTTACTCCTGATATGGCTGGGAAGATCGTAGTCGGTGGTTCATTTATCAGTCTTGAAGCCTATAAAAAAGCGATGTCTCTAAAGATTGCCGGTATCGTTGTTGGTGGTTTTAATTATCATGATCTGGAGGATGTATTAGGTTATACACTCGGTGTTGCAATTACCGGATCAGAAGATTTACCAACGTCTTTGATCGTAACAGAAGGTTATGGAAATATCAGAATGGGATCCAGAACCTTTGACCTATTAAAAGAACATGGTGGAAAATTTGCATCTGTTAACGGTGCAACTCAAATTCGTGCAGGAGTTATTCGTCCGGAGATTGTCATTCCGTTATCAAAAGATGATATTAAAGGCGACCATAAAGATATTCTTACCTCAGAAGGGATCCAACCGGGAAGTATAGTCCGCGTGATACGTGCTCCATATTTTGGACGGATGGGTACGGTAACTGCTCTTCCTGCTGAATTACAGAAGATGGAATCAGAGACGATGGTTCGTGTTGCGGAAATTGATATTAAAGGTGAAAAATATTTGATACCACGTGCAAATTTAGAGATGGTCGAAACAGATTAATTATAATGATTACGAGTGAACTCTCATCACTTTTTGGATATCCAGTTTTAACCGAATGAATCAAATCGAAACCAGTACTCAACCTGACCATCTTGTAAAAGATTCAGATTTTGCATTTATTCAACGAGTCGCAAAAAGAATTCATGATTCCGGCTTAGTGACTCCCGCCGTCTTTTTTTTAGAAATGTCCAAACCATTAGCCCTTATCGGTAGTCATGCAATGGTCTTTTTTGGTCCGATTATTACAGCGTTTATTAATGCGGAAGGGTATTATAAAGCCGCAGAAATTTTTGAAGAACCTGAAAATGTGGAAAAATTAATTTCAGAAATCGAAAGATTAGCTACAAATAGTAATAATGAAAAGGATAGTGGTAAAAAATAACTATATTTACACTCAACTTTTGTGGCGTTAAACATAAGGAGAAACAATGAAAGATAAACAATTTTGGATCACAGGAGCGGTCATGACTGTCGCTTTTTTGATCTATTGGATCTTGGGGCATCCAGGATTTAATAGTGATCGGATTGTAATGTTTGTTGCCATTGTCGTTATGGCAGGAACCTTACTTTACTACATCCGTATGGCCAATCGCGGTGAAGACTTCTTCCTGAGAACTATTCCTGGTTTAAAAGCAGTTGAAGAAGCTGTTGGTCGATCTACAGAGATGGGTAAACCGGTTCTTTACGTTCCCGGTATTATGGATATGGATCAGGTTGAAACCGTTGCAGGTGTGATCGTTCTTGGGCATGTTGCAAAAATGACAGCTCGTTATGAAACGTCATTAAATGTCCCTGTGTCACGATCTATTGTTATGAAAGCCGGACGTGAAGCTGTGAGGGAATCTTATACATTAGAAGGTCGCCCTGATCTATTTCATGAGGATATTGTTCATTATCTTACCGACGATCAGTTTGCATATGCCGCCGGTGTAAACGGGATCATGAATCGTGAAAAACCTGCAGCCTGTTTATATATGGGTAAATTTTATGCTGAGTCTCTGATCCTTGCCGAAACCGGAAACTCTATTGGTGCGATTCAAATTGCAGGAACAGCATCTCAAGCGCAGATCCCGTTTTTTGTTACCGCATGTGACTATACATTGATTGGTGAAGAATTTTTTGCTGCAAGTGCTTATCTGTCACAGAAACCTGAACTACTTGGTGGAATTAAAGGTCAAGATATGCTGAAAGCCGGTATCACCATAGCAATTATTCTTGCAGTATTCTTACAACTGTTCTATGACTTAGGTTGGATCAGTTGGAGTGTCATTAACTTTTTAACGGTACAATAGGAGAGATATCATGCTTTGGAAAAGACAAATACCTATTCTCATTGTGACCGTCGTAGGTCTTTTGACCTTATTCGGATGGTTTATTGAGAATGAAACGATTGAAGCCTTTGTGAATGATGATGCAACGCAATGGTATGATATCCTTGCAAGTTTTGCCATTATTTTAGGTGCTTTGAATTTATTAAAGTTACAAGGACGGAAGATCATTAAAAAGCAACAGGGCTGGTTTTATAGTCTGTTCGCAATTGGTGGATTTATTTTTGCGATGATTGCCGGATTCATAATTAAAGGGAGTGAAACAGTTAATTGGGGTGCCCATGTTACCAGCAAAGGAACCCTCTTCAAATGGATGTTTGAGTTTATGTTTACTCCACTCTCCGCAACGATGTTTGCCTTACTGGCATTTTTTGTTGCGTCGGCATCTTATCGTGCTTTCCGGATACGGAATTTTGAAGCAACTCTACTCTTAGTATCAGGAATTATTATAATGCTTGGACGGGTACCACTTGGTAGTAGTATTTCATCTTGGTTTGTGATGTATGTATTGGTGCTTATCGCCGGTATCGCCGTCAATGTAAAATTTGGGAACAAAATATTTACATTTGGTACTGTTCTTGCAGGAGTTGTTATCGTAACCATCGCAGGGATGCTAACTGGTTGGCCTATAGATCAACCCGGAATATTTTACTTACCCATTTTACAAGAGTGGATTTATAATAATCCTAATGTCGCGGGTGCTCGTGCGATCATGATCGGAATTGGATTGGGTATTTTTGCAACATCGATTCGATATATTCTTGGAATCGAGAAATCATATATTGGGGAGTAAGACATGAAATATCTAAGTGACCTCATATTAAAATTAGGAAAAGTTGATCGTCGATGGATCTTTGTGATCATCGCACTGGTTGTATTGCTTCCATTGTTTTTCCCTGTTGGATTACCTATTCGTCCAACGGACTCGACACAAACAGCATATAACGCGATAGATAGCCTTGAACCTGAATCAAAAGTTCTAGTGTCCTTTGAGTATGGACCCAGTACGAAACCGGAAATTCATCCGATGACTTTTGCAGTATTACGACATTTGTTTAAAAATGATCAAAAAGTCTATATCACTTGTTTATGGCCCGATGGCCAGTTTATGGCAGAAGATGCTGTAGAGCAGATAATGGAAAATGAATTTCAATTAACGTATGGTGAAGATTATGTATTGTTAGGATTCCGTCCCGGTAATGAAGCGGTGGTTAAGGGAATCGTTAGCAATATGAGAAAATTATACACCACCGATTCTAGAGGGAATTTGATCGATGACATTCCAATGATGGAAGGTGTCAATAAATTGGCAGACTTTGATTTCATCTTCTCAGCGTCTGCAGGCTATCCCGGAACAGTCGAATGGGTGCAATACGGAGCGGATCCGACCGGTATTCCGATGAGTACGGGCGTTACATCTATTCAGGTGAATGAAGTTATGCCTTACGTTCAAAGTGGACAGGTTAACGGTATTTTAGCCGGAATGCCTGGTGCAGCTGAATATGAAGCATTAGTCGGTAAACCTGGAATTGGTACCAGTGGAATGGATGCTCAATCCATAGCTCACTTGGTGATCGTTTTATTCATCGTCTTTGGAAATGTAGCATTTTTCATTGAACGTCAACGTCAGAAAAAATATTAAGGTAGGAGGGTATAATTATGACTTTTGGAACAATTCTTGGAGCCTGGATCGCAGCATTTTTAACTCTGGCGATCTTCTCCTATCTTTACAAAGACAATCCGTTTTATAAAATTGCTGAACACTTATTTGTGGGTGTCTCTGCAGGTTATTGGGCATCCATGTTCTTTTGGACGCAAATTCAGCCGAACCTATTCGGTCGACTTTGGCCTGCCAGTCAATACAATGCGGATTCACTCTGGTATAAACTGTATAATGGTTTAGGAGTATTAACTTCATCTGTATTTCCCGCAGGAGGGATTCAAGGACATTCGGATGTTCATTTTATTTATCTTCTGCCGTTTGCATTGGGTGTTATGATGCTCTTGAGTGTCTCTTCAAAATTGAGTTGGTTTGCTCGTTGGGGTATTGCCTATACCGTTGGAATGGCAGCAGGATTACGTGCATATGGATTTCTTAATTCTAACGTGATCGGTCAGATTCAAGGTTCAACCATACAATTGGTTGGTGTAGATATGCCGGTATTTGCCTTATTGGGAAATAGTTATTTTAACAGCATTGTGATCTTGGTAGGAACCATTGCCGGACTGGCATATTTCTACTTCTCAAAAGAGCACAAAGGAGCTTTTGGAAAATTAACCAAGATCGGTATTTATTTCTTAATGATCAGTTTTGGAGCGTCTTTTGGATTTGCAGTTATGGGACGAATTTCACTACTCATAGGACGATTTGTAGATCTAATTGGTTACTCTTCAGCACAATACAATCATGCGACAATCTGGGTTTTGATTATTATGGTAATCGCTCTGGGTATCGGAGCATTCAAAGATAAAAACAAAGGTGTAAAAGCTAACGGCTAATCTTGGAGTAAATTCTGATGGTTCTTGATTTACAGGCTTTGTTGCATTCGTTTGTGACTTTGTTAGTCATTATGGATCCTTTTTGCGGGTTACCGGTCTTCATTACATTAACAAAAGATTATTCTGAAGATCGTGCAAAACAGAGTGCACACAGAGCAACACGAGTCTCTCTTGTGTTACTAACCATCTTTATCTTTGTCGGGGATAAAATACTGAACTTTTTCGGGATATCCATTTTCTCCTTTCAGGTAGGAGGTGGGTTAATACTTCTGTTGCTTGGATTGCTCTATGTTTTGGATATATCCATTGGAGAAGACAAAAACTACTCTAAAGATATCGTTATCCCGATGGCAACACCATTAATTGCGGGTCCGGGTGCTATTACGGCCATAATCATATTGGTGGCTCAATATGGTATTTTAGCTCCGATGTTGGCGATGCTGCTAAATCTTGTGATCTTTTGGGCTGCAATGTATTATGCTCGGTATATTAAAAAAATCATCGGTGAGCAAGGATTAGAGATCATGAGCCGAATTATGGGACTTCTTCTAGTGGCGTTGGCTATTGAGCTGATCTATTCAGCCTGGACGGAGTTGATCTAATAAAATAGACTTCAGACAGAGATTGTTTAGATTCTCTGTAATTTGAAATCTTTATCGATAGAGGTCATCTTACTTCTTTATAAGAAGGAATGTTAAGGTGACCTTTATTATTTTTAGTAGTAAAAGGTTATTTAAGTGGTTGTTTTATTCTTGACTTATGGTCATCTGAATCTTTATACTTATTATACCTATAAGAGTGGAAAGTTCTATGATAAACAGGGATTTAAGCTCGCATGTGTTACCCTGTTTGTTGTTGTCTAACACTTTTAAGAATAGAGAGAATATTTTGTATAACGGGTATTATCACAGAAAGTTACAAACAAAAACAAGAAAATGATTATACCACAAGAATTGCGGTTTATACAATATATGCTAAGCAGTATATACATGGTTATAAAGCTAAAAATATTTACTTAAACTTGGGGGGAATTATGTACAAAACTATCAGTGTTATAAAAAGCATTTCTATATTATTAATTCTTTTCATGCAACATGAATTATATTCCCAAAATCTTACAAACCCTCGGACTCCGGCTGAATGGGAAAAAGTTACTGGATTTATTATGGAAGCCTCAATCTCTAGAGCACATCCAGATATTCCTTGGGAAGAGGCAATAGACCCTTATATAAAAGCTGCAGAAGTTTGTATAGATGAAAATATTAACTTCTATGTTTTAGACCCGGATACTATTAACGGGCAGCCTAATGAAATTGGCATGGATACTCTATTTGCCAATCGCGGTTTAATATCTCCTTATGTACATATTATAAATGTTCCAAACGGTGAAGTTATCCATTTCCCTTGGGCAAGGGATCATGGTCCGTTCACTGTCTATAATAATTTTGTCGGTGACAAAATACTGATGGGATATGATGGAGATTCCACTGCGCATATTATTGCAAATTATTTAAATAAACCTTTTGTCAGAATACCATCTTACTATTATGGTTATTACGTTGACGGGGGGAATTGGGTAACTGATGGACATGGAACATTTAATATCGCCAATATATCTAATTCCGACTTTCCGGTAGGATTAGTAGATCCCGCAATATATTCATTTAGAGAATACTTAGGAGTTCAAAAAACACTAAATGTTATTGGTGTATCTATTCATGCAGATTATTGGATAAAGATGATAAACGAAAAGACGTTCATAGTTTCTGATATTCCGGCATCAAATTATCTTCCACCTATAGATGAATATTTTGACCATAATGATGATATACTTAACAGCATTTCAGAGATTGAAACTAATCTCTCAAATACTTTCGGGGGTAACTTTAATTTTCATTATATACAAAATGCTCCCACATTTGACAATACAGCAATAAATACAACCTATCAAACAGAAGTAGCAAGTTACACAAATTCGGTAATTCTTAATGGTACAGTTATAGTCCCACAATTTAATATTCAGCCGTATGATTCTAATGCCATAAATATTTATAAGGAAGTGATGCCCGGTTATATAGTAGTAGGCGCTAATTGTAGACAATTTGCTGTTAGAGCCGGTGCAATGCATTGTATATCAAGAGAGATTTATGATGATGATCCGATATATATTTATCATGATTGGTATGCTGATTCTCTTAATCAATTAACAGATTACCGGGTTGATGCAACAATTAAGACAAATAACAGTATTTCCGGTGTAGATCTTTTTTGGTCTACTGACACAACAATTGGTTATCAATCCATTCCCATGACATTATTATCACAAGATAATTATCAGGTTTTTATCCCCGGTCAGCCATTTGGTACAATGATCTTTTATTATATCGAAGTAAATGCTGCCAATGGTAATAGTATCAGAAAACCATTGATAGCGCCAAATGGAGTATATACTTTTTATATTGATCCAACCGGTGCTACAAATGTGATAGATGAACAGAATAATAGTATAATATCAGAATATAATCTTTACCAAAACTATCCAAATCCATTTAATCCAATAACACACATAGCTTACACTGTTCCAGATATAAGATACTCAAATGGAATAGATGTTAAAATAACAGTCTATGATATTTCAGGGAAAGAAATAACCACGCTCGTAAGTAAACATCATCAAGC
Source organism: uncultured bacterium (assembly GCA_964645915.1). Taxonomy (GTDB): domain Bacteria; phylum Fidelibacterota; class Marinisomatia; order Marinisomatales; family JACNKV01; genus JACNKV01. The sequence continues at coordinate 28,102 of CAZYDH010000007.1, read as the reverse complement.
TGGGCAATATAAAACTACATGGGATGGAACTAACTATTCAAGCGGAGTTTATTTTTATAAATTAACAGCAGGTTTATACTCTGAAGTCAAGAAAATGATATTAATCAAATAAATGCTTTATAACAAGACAATCAACCCGACCAAAAACGCGTCTGCGTTTCTGGTCGGTGGAAGTTAATCAAACGTTTTTGGCAGGTTATCGCCAAGGTGTTTGAATGTCCTTTAATCGCTTAATTAAAAATAATCAAGGGTTTACTATTAATTGATTATTGGATTGGTGTACGTTTTTCTATCATTTTTATGTTTAAGTTTTCTAACTCTTCAAGAACCGGTTCATAAACTTCTTTCATTTTAGGAATCTGTACACCGGTTAAATTGATCTTACCGTTTGCCATCATGGTTACACCGATCGCTAATGGAAGACTAACCGTTCTTGCCATCGATGAATCTCCGTGAGGAATTCCATAATCAACTAATGTCGAAGTGATAAAATCCTGTGATCCGTCTTTATTTTCAACAGTAAATTTATGCTGTAAGATGATCATATCTTTTTCACCATCTTTAAAGTACAGTTTTTCCTGTAAAAGATCACTTAGGATATCAAGATAATTGTCTCTTGTTGGAGCAATAGTATCAGAGAAAAGTCCCAACCATTCAAAGCGGTTGATGATATCAGAATTAAGATCAATTCCAAGCTTATTGGCTGTGGTTGTTTTTACATCTTCTGTGGTACCGATCAAAGATTCCATGACAGCTTTATAGGACAGTCCTTCAAGTTCAGGTCTTACGGTATCGTCGACTAATCCAATATCGACGATCGCTTTTAATGTTCTGCACCAACCAAGGTTTCTGTACGTCCCACGCATGACTGTTTGTGCATCGTTTAGTCCGTAAATATCTTTATATGGAAGAGAATCACGGTTTGGATACACTTCATACATTCCCAAACCTTCAACATTTTCTTCTCGAGAATTTAGGAAGAGATTTTTTCCTTCAATTTCCACGATCTCACCGTTCTCAAGGAATTGTGCGGAATTTCGTGATGCGAGGACAACACCTTTAGGACTCCATGAGAATTTATATCCGAATGGATTATCGTTATCATCCGGTGCAGGAAGTCCTCCACAATAGGAGTAAAAATGTACAACTTTGCCACCTTCTTCCTCAATTTCGTCGATGATCTTCATTGCAGACATATGGTCAATTCCCGGATCGACACCAATCTCATTTAAAAAGAGAAGACCTTTTGCACGAACTTGATCATCTAAAGCTTTCATGCCTTCACTTACATAGGAAGTGGTCGCCATATGTGTATCATGTTCAAGACATAATTCAGCAACTTTAACGTGGTGAATCCACGGTAATAGACTGATAACGATATCATTGGATTGGATTAATTGAATTAGCTCTTCAGTATTGTCAACATTCAATTCGATTGCTTTTCCATTGTCAAATCCTTCCACAAGGACTTCTGCTTTTGCAACGGTTCTGGATGCAACAGTCACTAACAAGTTATCTTGTTCTAACATATATCTGACACCCGGTCTGCTGACCAAGCCGGCGCCAAGAACGAGTATATTTTTCATTTTTTCTCCTGGTTTAGAAATTCATTCATGTATTGGTAGTCTTTTGTTAGTTTACCTTGATGCAGGATCAATGCTTTTTTGATCGGATCAGGTAATTTTAGATCATTGTAGGATTGATGAAAATCCGCATTGACGATCTCTACAATAAAATCTTTTAATACGTTGGAAAACTCCACAGATGATTCTTTTGAGAATTCACAAGGAAGATTATCTACTGCCATAACCGTTACACCATCGGCTGTAGTTTTATCAGAAAAATCATCATTTTTCGGATGATATGTAAATGTGGGTTCATCAGGATAAGTTGCCTTTTTTGTGATCTCAATAGATCCGTTGATATCACAACTTATATCACCGATAACCTCCAAAGGACAATTTGGATGAGTTTTTAGATATTTTTTTGACACAAGCTGCGGATAATCTTCTGTCCAATAAATACAATTTACCAAAACGTTTATATAAGGAAGCCAATTCTGAAACTTTCCTGTATATTTATCCGGTTGAGTAAAATATTCCTGAAGATCAAAATCTCCATCAATTCTAGATGCCATGTGTTCTTCTTTGAACACAACTTTATAAAGTGTTCCATCTTCAGAAGATAGTGAGTAATATTGCTCCTCAAGTTCTTCTGGAGTGAGTACTTTATGAGGGAGAAGATCAAATATTTCCTGAGCTCCTAGAGAAACATTGCCATATCCGGCGAATCCAAAAACAACCGGACCTAATTCTTTAGGAAGTCCATTCATCTTTAACGATTCGGTTATTTTAGCAATTTGGATCTTAGCATCATCGACAGATGAATATTCATAAGCTTGTTTAATATTTTCAAAAGGAGTTGAATATCCTTTGAGCATCAATTTGTTATTATACGCAAATAGCGTTTCGATCATTCCTGCTAAACCGGCATATTTGCCAAAGAAAATTAATCGGCGATTATTATCATCTGCAATTTGTTCATAATCAATCAGATTGCATTTGAGATCCATCATTTTGCGAAGCATATCCATGTTGTATTCTTGTCCTTTGATAGTATGCGAAAAGAATACATAAGATTTAGAAGATTGAAAAAAGTCAATGGGAATCTCTTTAACAGCTAATATTAAATTAGCATCGCTTAGGTCTTCTTGAACTAGAGCCCCTCTGGATTGGTATTCATCTTCATTGAATATTCGTAGTGTAGACGGTTGGATATATACGTTTAATCCGTGATTCTGAATAAGTTCACCGACATGTTTTGGGACAAGAGGTACACGACGTTCCCAAATATTTTTATCTTCTCGTCGGATTCCAACAGCACTCATATTAATCTCCTAAAATAAAATATTTGCATGAAAATGGATCACAAATTTAGTGGGGAAACAGTAGGTTAATAAATAAAAAATATTGAAATATTATCCTTTATCAATATTTGTCCAGAAATAAAAAAGGGCTGAGTACTCAGCCCTTTTTTATTAGTAATTATCTAATCGTCTTTTGTTGCCTTTGCTTTGGCTTTTTGGATGACTTCAAGACTTTCGATTTCATTCAAGTCATTTTGTAGACTTGTGATCTGCTGTTCAAGATCTGAAAAGCGACGAGTATTACGTCTGCGTTCGGACTCAAAACTGTCTTCTAAGTCTCTTAAATCTTGTTCAACGGATACGAAGCGTTTATTCACATCCCTTTCAAATTCACTCAAATTATAAGCGACATCTTCGATTAATGTAGTCAAAGAATCGGCAGTTTTTCCAATTAATTCGGTGTTGGCAATGATATCGAGTTGTGCTTTTTGTACATGTTTACCACGACCGATAAATTGTAGATTTAATTTTCGTAGATCTTCACGAAACTCATCATTGACTTCTCTAACATGAACGAACTGTTTTTCTTTCATTACGTCCATCTGTCTTACAATTTCAGTGTAGTTGTAATAAATATATCCTCCACCGATAACTAGGAGAAGCATTAAACCAAATATGATTTTGTCTTTTACACTCATTATTTCCTCAATCTTTAATGTTCTATGGATTCCAGATGACGTTCCCATTCACTGAGCTCTTGTTTAGAGTCTGAAGCTTTTGAATCTGAATTATCTATCTGAGAATGTTTTATTTGTTCAAGAAGTATTTCTCGTTTATCTGAATTAGCTTTTAGAGTATTCAAAAGTGAGTGAACTTCATTATCAAAATCTTTAATTGTATTTTCTAGTCGAGATAGAAGTTCATTTATAAGAGCTTTACCATATGTGTCATTAATCCCATCTAAAAGATCATCCAGCTTAGTATCTAAATATTTTTTTCGCTCTTCTTTCTTATCAAAGTCTATACTCATAAGCTAAAATTAACCACAGTTTAGAATATTACGAAACCGATAATCTTGAAAAATGAAGGATTATTTTTTAACAGATCGGATAAAGGGTTGAAAGTCTTTTAGTCGCATCCCCAATTCAATGTCATGAAAAATCTGGGATTGAATCGAATAGGGGAGTTTATCTGAAATGTGAGTTTCGGTTAAAATATCTCCCCCGATAGAAGATTCAGAACCACGACGGAAGACATGCTTACGAGCAATGATATACACTTCGATCACATCTTTTACCAAAACAGCAACCGCATAATCATACCTTCTAATATCCTTCGATGTTTTGCGGTAGGTTGTGGTAATAATCCCTTCAGATTTTGCGGCAATTTCAATGTTGTATCCAAGAGTTTCTAGGATATGTTTACATTCAAGATAGGCTTCTGATGGTAAACAGGGATACTCAAAGTATCTTACCATGCGGTCCGATTGAAGACAGGTAGACAATTGGACCAATAGGATGAGAGAAAGGATCCTCACTGAGATTATTTAGTATAGATCAAATAACGAGGGTAAAGGCTCAGCATTTGGAACGTTTTCTTTCGGAGATACCATGTAATCCGGATTATAGTAAACTAACCGAAATAAATTGATATTTCCTTCTAAAATCGGTAAGTCTGTTTTTGGAGTCTGTGTTAATGAATTTAAGATTAACAAGATTTTACACGGTACAACATCCCAGATGGATGTGTAATAGCCACGTGAGTATTTAATATTTAAAACATCATTATATGCTGAAGTCGGTCCTGCTTCATTTTGATGCGTAAACTCTGGGGAACCATAAATTTCGTAAATACTTTTTTCGATTCTCAGAAATTGTGCAATATTTGATTCAATCGTTTCATCAGGAAGGGTATACTCAATTTCTACTTTCCAAAAACCGCTGTCAGAAAAAACGTACGTCATTTGGACATCATCTTCACCTAAGGTTGCGGTCATATAAATAGAAGAACTGTCTTCCGAAAATGAATATGTATCCATGTAAGGATTTTTCGGAATTTGCCCTGCACGAGTTCCCCATTGGAAACCTTTATATCCATAATCCAGTCCCATTAATTCTTCCGGTATTGGTTCAGAGATATAAGGTTCAACTGCGACTGAATCTTCAACAATTTCTGAAGTTACCACCGTATCTTCAACGGTAGATATAACTGAATCAGTCAATACTGTTGCTATTGAATCATCGAGAGAAGGTGTTGTTGATATCAAAGAGTCAGATGAAGGGATGACAAGGTCTGATTCGTCATTTATCAGCAGGGAAGTGCTGGTATCAATTATCACAGAATCGACTTGAGTTACAATTGTTTCAGATTCTTCGATTAGTGGTATAGCTGTTTCTTGTTTTTCATCGATCAATGGGGATGTACTTGTATCAATTGCTACAGAATCGACTATAGTCACATTTGTTTCGAATTCTTCAAGTTGAGTGATCAATTCGCTGGAGTCAACAGCGGACGTACCCTGTGGAATTATATTGGTTTGTCCGAATAGGAAACCGATTGTAAGAAAAATAAGTAGAGCGTTTGTGAAGGTTCTCATGATCTCTTTCATTGCCTTTGTGAAGGGTTATTATGCCAAGTAAAGCCGTTCAAAATACACAGTCTAAAATCTTTGGTCAAGTTGAAAAGTATGGATGTCAACCTTTATGTTTATTCGATTGTAATACATTGAGTAGTAGATGGATCACTATCGGTATTGTTGAAGGTTCTTGCGATTAAATAATAACAATATTCAAATCCTTGAGTGACTGTCGTATCAGTATAAGTTTGTACATTAACCTCAACAGAAGTGAAATATTCTGAATTTTTGTATATTAAAATATGTTCAACATTATCACTGATGGACGAAACCCAGTTTAACTCAGCGATACTGTCTACCTGAGTAACGGTAAAAGAACCGGGTGGTAAAGGGGCAGGCTCAGGATCTGTGGTTGCACATTGGTCTGTAGAAACCGAACCTTCGAAACCATCCGCATCAATACATGAGATAGCATAGCAATAGGTTGTTTCATAACTCAGTTCATTATGCGTGTAAAAAGTGTTTGTTGTATTTGTTAGTAAAATGAGATCTCTAGTTCCAGGACTGCTTAAATAGAGATTATATGACGCAGCACCTGAAATCTCAGACCAGTTAATAAATACGGATTGATCTCCTCCGGTCACTTCAAATTCTTCTTGAGATGGTGGCTGAACCAAAACCCGATCACAAGCTTGGTTAGATTCCGGTCCGGTAGTTCCATATTCATTTACAGCCAAAACAGTGTAACAATACTCAGTTCCCGGATCGACAGTTGAATCAGTGTATTGTAAAGAAGTTGTTTCTGTAAGGAATACACCGTCTCTGTAAATATGATAATCGGTGGCAGTGGGAACGGTTGTCCATGACAGGTTTATCGAAGTGGCATCAGCAGTTACATTCAGAGTTGGAGCTGTAAGGGTTGTATGTGTTGTAGCACAGACTTCTTCGGATGATACACCGGAAACTCCATCAGCGTCAATACCATGAATGGAATAACAGTAGAGAGTATTGTTTTCAAGACCATTAATTGTATACGGTGAAGTAGCATTAGCATCTATTAATTGATCATTTTGATAGATAGAGTAAGAGACCGATCCGATAACGGATGACCATGTTACTTGAATACTTGAGGTAGAAACAGCTTCAACATTTACTGTGGTGGGTGCTGGGAGTAAAACCCGATCACAAGCTTGGTTAGATTCCGGTCCGGTAGTTCCATATTCATTTA
>CAZYDH010000007.1:0-21333 GCA_964645915.1 uncultured bacterium | reverse complement strand
AAAACCCGATCACAAGCTTGGTTAGATTCCGGTCCGGTAGTTCCATATTCATTTACAGCCAAAACAGTGTAACAATACTCAGTTCCCGGATCGACAGTTGAATCAGTGTATTGTAAAGAAGTTGTTTCTGTAAGGAATACACCGTCTCTGTAAATATGATAATCGGTGGCAGTGGGAACGGTTGTCCATGACAGGTTTATCGAAGTGGCATCAGCAGTTACATTCAGAGTTGGAGCTGTAAGGGTTGTATGCGTTGTTGCACAAACTTCATTTGATAGAGTACCCGGATCCTCGCTGGAATCTAATGCATTGATCGTATAACAATATTCAACATTATCCGATAAATCGCTGTGAACAAACGTAGTACCGGCAGTTGTATCTACGGGAACACCAAATACATTCACTTGATAAGAAGCGGCCCCAACAACCGTTGACCATGAAAGAGAGATTTCTTGATTGTTGAGTACAGTAGTTATAAGATTTGTGGTTGCGGGTAAAATATCATCTATACACACCGGATCTGATATTGCAGATTCAATTTCATATTGATTGATCGCTGAGATCGAGTAACAGTAGTCTATGTTTGGAACGATATCAGTATCATTATAATATGTATCGGTTGTTTGGATCAGGAACTCGTTATTTCGATATATTCGATAGCTAATTGCGTCTATAGATGAAGACCATGACACCAAAATCTCTCCAGGTTGAATAGTTTCAACGTTTACAAATTCAGGGGATCCATCAAAATCATTGTTTACAATCACATAAATGGATTGTGCATAAGTACTGTTTCCTGACAGATCAACAGCTTCGACTTGAATCACTGCTTCACCATTAGGTCCCCATGTCACTGTATTCCATTCAAATACAAACCCTTCATGACTGGTGAACATTAATTCTTGATTGATAGAACACTTTACAGAATCAATTCCAATGTTATCAGATGCTATAATTTCAATTGTTACAATTCCATTCACGGTCTGACCCGAAAGTGGATTTTGTATGGAAACAACAGGAGGAAATTCATCTCCTTGTGTAAGGTTGTCGACATAAACAACGATGGGTTGAAGAGCCGTTATATTTTCTGATACATCTTCTATTAAAATACTAATGGTATGATTATTATCTTCAAGAGCTTCTTCCGTATCCCATGGAAACTCATAAGGAAATATCGTGTCAGTAAAGACCGGGTCTCCATCAATATTAAATTGAACGGATTGAACTCCAATATTATCAGCGGCTTCCACTTGTATATTGATAATTCCGGATACAATTTGTCCTGCATAGGGATTTAAAATCATTCCGGTTGGTGCAATATCATCATTATTATCCACCAAAACATTGATCGGGTTTGCGAGAGAACTATTTCCGTTGATGTCCGTAGCTGATACTCGGATGGTTTGCCAAGTATCCTCTTGTACAGATACAGTATTCCAATCAAAAGTGTATGGATATGAGTCATCAGTGAATAACAGTTCATCATTTAAAAAGCACTCCACGAACGACACTTCAATATTATCCATCGCTGTTATAGAAATGTGTACAATTCCATTAACCGTTTGCCCTGCAGAAGGTTCGGTAATCACAACAGCAGGTGGTTCAGATTCAGTATTATCTACAAAAACGGATATGGGAGATGGTGAAGCTGAATTTCCGCTTATGTCATAGGCTACAACATGGATAATATGCTCTTCATCTTCAGTAGCATGCGACGGATCAAGTGTATTCCATAAATAAGTATAGGGTAGGATATAATCTTCCAATATGGACTCGCCATTGATGAAAAATTCCACATAATTCATCGCATCATCATCAGTTGCTTCTACAGTAATATTGATCGAATCACTTACGGTTTGTGCCGCAGCAGGATATGTAATTACTACATTGGGTGGAGTGCTATCAATATCCGGGAGGTTGTCAACTAATAGTTGAATCGGACCGATTGTTGTACGATTTCCTGATAAATCTTCGATTATTGCTCGGATTGAATAATTTTTCTCTTCCAATTCAACGGTGTTCAGATCGTAGGTGTATGGATCAGTATTATCATCCAACAAAATTTCATCTTCCAGAAAAATGATCACAGATTCAACACCTTCATTATCAGACGCTAATACAGTAATTGGAATTACTCCGGAAACGGTTTTACCCCAATACAAGTCTTGAAATTCACCCGAAGGCGGAATATTATCAAAATTATCGATCCAAATGAGAATAGGATCTGTGTAACAATCATTTTCCGAAAAATCAGTAATTCGTGAAGTGATAGAATGATGATAATCTTCCTTGGAGAATAACGTGTCATCATCGAAATATAGCGTATCTAATGTAGACCATATATAGGTGTAGGGAGAATCAAGATCCACTGTAACTAAAATATCATCGATAAAGATCTCCACTGAATCAATTCCGTCATTATCTTCAGCAACGACTTTAATAAGGATCTCTCCCGATAAGACAGCTTCATGAGGAGGATTAACCATGGTAGCAGAAGGAGGTGTTGTATCAGGATCGCGAGGGATAACAAATAACGGACCATCACATGACAGATAAAGACAGGCGGTCAAAATAAGGATACCGACGCGGATGTAAGTTCGTTTATTCATTATCTATTATTACCAGAACGGGTTGAGCCATGGATGAATTGTCATTAATGTCCGAGGCGATTGCCCCGATAGTATGTTGAGATTGGTTTTCTAACGGAGTTGTGTCCCATGAATAATTGTATGGAGATTCAGTCATTTCATGAATGATGACACCATCAAGCGTTATGGCTACGGATTCTACTTCTGTATTATCTGTTGCATTAATTTGAATTTGCACTGTTCCGGATAGGGTTTGTCCACTGAGAGGATTTAAAATATTAACGATGGGAGGTGCAGTATCAGCGGCAGGAAGATTATTTACAAAAACACTGATTGGTGTTAGTGTAGTTCTGTTTCCATTAACATCTTCAATAATAACTGTAATGGAATGATTTTCATCTTCTTCGGCAACTGAAGTATCCCAATTATATTCATAGGGACTATCTTCATCAGTCAAGACTAATTCACCATTGATATAAAACTCAACACATTGAACGCCAACATCATCTGATGCAAGGACTTGGACATCTATAATTCCTTGAACAATCTGTCCGGCATAAGGAGAAGTAATTACGCCTTCAGGGAAATTATTATCATGATTGTCAATAAAAACAGATATGGGTTGGACGGGTGCCCAGTTTCCATATGCATCATAAACGGATGCTCCGATGATCGATTCTTGATCTTCAGGCATATTTTCTGTATTCCAATCGTAGATATAGGGGAAAGATTCATCTATAAATAATGTACTTCCGTTAATCATAAATTCAACATGAGATACTTCGATGTCATCGTACGCAATGATTTCAACCGGGATGATTCCATTAACGGTTTGTCCGGCAATCGGTGAAATGATGGTACCTGAGGGGGGTGAAATATCAGGGTCTTCTATATTATTGATAAATACCGAAATTGGAGGTGCAGAAGCCACATTTCCGCTTAGATCCGTAATTGTTACCGAGATCATATGTTCCGAATCTTCAGTGAAATCGGATGTATTCCAGTCAAATTGATAAGGATAAATAGAATCTGTGTCAAGAGAGTCTCCATCGATAAAGCATGTAACATAATTGATTCCATCATTATCTGTAGCGGAAACTTGGATGGAAACAATTCCTTGTACAGATTGCCCCGCTGCAGGATTTGTAATATTTCCGATCGGAGGGATGATGTCAATCTGATTACTGACAAAGACCCATGATGATAATGCTGTGGAGTTATTTGCAGTGTCTGAAAGGACAACAGTGATTGTATGTGTTTCGTTGTAGGTAACATCAAAAGTGTCCCATTCGTAACTGAAAACATTTACATTCCACGGTTGTTTTATTTCGAGGGAATCATCCGTAAAGCGAAGACTGTCGTCAATGAGAAAAATAGCTTCGATGGCATCATTACCGGTTGGATAAGCAAGAATTTGAACGGTTTCGCTGACAGTCAATCCCGGAGTAGGGTAAAGTAGCTCACCCAACGGTCCTTGGTTATCAATATTGTCGACAGTGATTGTAATAGGTTCAGTTTGTCTTATATTATCTGAACGGTCAATTATCTTTGCGGATAAAAAGTACTCTTCATCATCTTCAAATTGGAGAGTATTCCACGCATAAGTATAAGGTTTTGATTTCATCGAATCTTGTATAACATTATTGATTAGATAAACAACCAAGGCGACGCGATCATCATCTGAAGCCGCAATTCGTACATTGACGATCCCTGAAACTGTCATACCATCAACAGGATAGATTATGGTTCCGATTGGAGGGATAGTGTCAGGTTCTTGAGGAAGAGTATGTTGGGAGCATGAAAAAACGACGAATAAGCATAGTAATGCTATTGTTCGGGATAAATAGTTGTGTAGATGGTTTATCATACTCAATAAAATTACATTGTTAATAAGATGTTTGGCAAATAATGGTTCGTGTTCATCTATTTGGGGTAATAAAACTTTTTATTCGGTTAAATTGATTGATTATTTTTATTTTCAAAGATAAGTGTCCCATACTCCTTGGAAATTGAATCATTCTATCGGTTGGAACAATGTAATGAGTTCGTCGGTCATAATAAAGGTCATAAACCATCCAGCCCATTGTAGAAATAGGAACCACAAGATTCATCGTTGAGTACTGTGTTCCGGTCTTTTTGATAGAAAACGGTGTGATTTTTGGCATCAGATCTAAAGTTTCATCTTTAGCAACAGCAGCAAATTTCAATAATGAGTTCATTGAAAAAATAGGGTCGTTTTTTGTCTTTGCATTCCAGCCGGATATTATTTCTAAGAAAGAAGCAGAAACAAACAGGGCTAAACTGGAATAAAAACCTTTCCGAACTGATTTCTCCATAACACTAAGATCTGAACGAACGAAGTGAACATTCAGGAATTCTACGGGAATCAGTGAATCAGTTTTTGTATAAAGATATGTCATGGGTCGGATCATTTGACGATCGAAACGAATTCGATGATAATGTAATGTGTCTTCTTCATGAGTAACGAGGTAACCACCGCGTTCTTCTAATTCGGTTAGTCGACGGTGTAATGAAGGACTTGTGTAAAAAATCCGTTGAAAATCGTTATAAACAAAATAAACTTTATTCAGTGAAACTCGGTGAAATGTATTTGTATCGTAATCCTTATAATGGATTGAATCAGCAGAAATAGAATCGATTAGAGTGACTTTTGTGGAGCCGTCTTTAAAGATAATGACGTGGCTTACATCGGCTTGGGCTAAATTGAATGTAAAAATAAGAAGAAATGATAGATTCCCATATATCGTTTTTAACAGCAATGTGGAGGGTGTATTCATGAATAGTTGTAACTCTTTAACAAATGGATTGTAATATTACGGAATTAATCAATTATATCTTTCTTCTAATCTATCTTCACATTATCCAACAATGTTCATAAATTACTGATATAAATTTCGTCAATCAATGCGAATAATACGATTCATTATCATCTTTCAGTTTATTGCTGGAATATCTTTAAGCCAACCCAATTGGATGGTAGATGTCGGTCTGGGATTCTACGAACCGACCTTGACCGGCTTTGAAGACAATGAACAATTCCCATTACTGAATATTTGGACGAAAAATATTTTGATCGACTGGGGTGTGTCTAAGCGAGTATTTTTTAACACAAGGATAGGATTTACAAGTAAAAGTTCTCATGACTTTGGTAAGATTAAAAATGACGCGATATTTTATAGATCCTTAACATACCGCGCACTGGTTCTCGAAACATTTTTTATTGTCAAAAAGAGAATGGAATGGAATTTTGCCATCGCTCCTATCTGGTCAAGAGGGAATATTACCTTAAATGCCCGTTCAAGTGAAATGCAGGAAGACTGGGATGATTTGTTAGATAGTTTCGGAAATAGAAAAATTACGTTAGCATCAATGGATGTGATGAAGTCAGATTGGTTTGGTTTTTCATCGACGATTGGTTTTAGATATTATTTATTATCCTGGTTAGCTGCAGATGTAAAAATGGGATATATGTATCAATTTTATGACGAAAAAAAATGGCGACTACAGGGTATGCAAATTTACGGTCCGGAAATGGATATTAAGGAATTATCGGTATTCTCAACCAAATTAATATTCTGTTGGTAGGTGTAGAATGAAATACATTATTAAGATCACTATTCTTGGATTGATCGTTTTATCCACAGGGATTTTTGCTCAAAACCCGGAGGGTAAAAATAAAGTTAATCCATGCGACTCTGTTGTATTTCAAAAAGCTCAGAAGTACGGATTACGTTCGTTATCAATTAAAGAAATCCCGGTCTATTATTGGAATAGATATCGTTGTAAAAGATCAGGTCATTCTACAAAACATTATGCGTATATAGAAAATACTCAACTGGAAACCGATTCAAAAAACGCAAACAATCCAAAAGGGTGGACCTCAACATTTATTTATTTAGTTACGATTGGGATTGTTACCTATTCTATCCAACAATCAGTTACTAATTTGTGATCATAAAAAATTAAAGGGAGTTATTATGAAAATTCGAAAATTAAACTATGGATTATTGATTGTATTCCTTGCCATCGTTTGGGTGAATTCCGCTTCTTCTAATAAGGAAAATAATCCGATTCTAAAGGATAGAACGTCACCAATTGATTTTGCTTCGATACAAGAAGGGGACTTTCCAGAAGCAGCGACTGTGATTTTTAATGAAGCTGAAACTGTTTTACAAACAATTTATGTTGTGGAACCAAATAGCAGAACATTTGAGAATACACTCCTCGCATTGGATGATTTGAAGAATATCATTGAAAATCTATGGAGTCCTTCAGATTTAATTGGCAATGTTCATCCTGATAGTCAGATTCGTAAGGAAGGATTAGAGGCAAGTCAACAAGCAGAACAATTTTTAAATAGCTTAGACAGTAACGAAGAATTGTATCAGGCAATTACATCCTATGCAAAAACAGATGAAGCAAAATCCTTAAAAGGAGTCAAAAAGAAATTATTGGATGATTCTTTATTGAAATTCCGTCGCGGTGGATTTGGCTTGAATAAAAAGACTCGGGAAGAAGTTGCAGATATCCGAAATCGTTTAGTTGAAATTGGAACAGAATTTGATCGAAATAAAAATCAGGCATTAGATACATTATTTTTAAATGAAAGTGAATTGGCAGGTCTTCCGGAATCTTATATTGCTTCTCATAAAATGGAAGATGGTCGATATGCGATTGATCTTTCGTATCCATCTTATAAACCTTTCATGAAATATGCTGATTCAGGTTCTGCCAGAAAAGATCTTCGATTTCTTTATATGAATCGTGCATCGGATGTAAATATATCTGTATTAGACTCACTTATTTATTATCGCAATCTACTTGCAGAAACATTGGGATATTCATCGTATGCAGCCTATCGTACTGAAGACAGAATGGTTAAAATCCCTGAGACTGTTTGGGCATTTGAAAATAACCTAAAAGAGGATCTAAAGGAAAAAGCATTTAAGGATTATTCAGAATTACTGGAAATGAAATCTGCGCAGACAGGAAAGTCAGAAACCGTAATTGAAACGTGGGAATCCTGGTACTATGAAACCAAATTACTGAAAGAGAAATATCAACTCGATCCGGAAGAAGTTCGACAATATTTTGAGATTTCTACCGTTATTGATGGTATGTTTATGATCTCTCAACAGTTATTTGATGTTGTGTTTAAGAAAGTAGAAAACCCATCTGTATGGCATGAAGATGTTTTGATGTATGAAGTTTTTGAAGGAAAAACAAACAAGTTGATTGGACGATTTTATTTAGATGTATTTCCTAGACCGAACAAATACTCACATGCTGCTGCTTTTAGCGTGGTTATGGGCAAACAATTGAAAAACGGATATCAAAAACCAACAACGGCACTTGTATGCAATTTTCCACCCCCGACCGAGAATCACCCTTCATTACTTCCCTACGATGATGTCGAAACATTCTTCCATGAGTTTGGACATCTTTTGCACGGTGTCTTAACAAAATCTCCTTATATGACGTACGCCGGAACATCGGTTGCACACGATTTTGTAGAAACACCTTCGCAGATATTCGAGAACTGGATTTGGGAAAAAGAATCTCTTTCGTTATTTGCCAAGCATTATCAAACCGGAGAAATGTTACCCGATGCTCTATTTGATAAGATGATTGCTACAAAAAACGTAAATTCAGGAAATAATTATCTTCAACAAGTCTACTACGGAATCCTTGACTTCACATTACACGATGGATTTGATATCAATGGCGAAGAAACAACCACGGATGTAGTTGCCAGACTTCAAAATGAGATCACATTATATCCATATTTAGAGGGAACACAAATGCAGGCATCCTTCGGCCATCTGAACGGATATGGTGCCAGCTATTATGGATATTTGTGGGCATTAGTCTATGCACAAGATATGTTCTCTGTTTTTTCTGAGAATGGTATAATGAATCCAGAAATAGGGATTCAGTTTCGGAAGGTCATCCTTGAAAAAGGAGGGACAGCAGATCCGTTTGGATTAGTCGTAAAATTCTTGGGACGCGAACCGAATAATCAGGCGTTTTTGAAAAGTTTAGGATTATAAAAAGAGTCGTCGGCTGAAATAAATCAGGTATTAACTCAATTTCTCAATAGCCCGTAAAATATCTCTTCTGCTAATCTGTCCGACGAGAAAACCATCATGATCTACTACCGGAAATCTGCGAAATCTGGATTCTAAGAATTTTCCGGCGACATCAATAATACTTGCATTAACATCAACGGTTTCTACATCTTTTGACATCAGTTCTGAAACGAGTTCCCCCATTTCATTGTGGTATGTAGATTCTAAGATCGTGCGCATACAGTCTTTCTCAGACAGAACACCCACAAGATTACCATCATCATCTACTACGGGCGCACCGGATATCTCTTGTTCTAATAAAGTATTTATAGCGGACAGTACATTTGTGTCAGGTTTAAATGTGATCAATTTTTTTGCCATTATATCTCGGATACTTATAGGTGGTTTCATAGATTATTCCTTTTCATTTCCAATGTAATTTATGAAGCTAATAGTAAATTTATTCAGAGGGTTCTTTATCTTTTGAATCAGATGTTGTTGATGATTTTGAATCTACCATATTGGTTATTGTATCAACGACTTTCGGAGCTAAATCCATTAGTTTGGTAATGGCACTTTCTTTTTCACCAATGGTTAATAACTTTGATCCATCAGGACCGATTACAATAAATGCAACAGGGTTAATGGTACAGCCGCCACCGATCCCTTGTCCTTCACCGGTTTCGTTTTTGTTTGACGATGATTGATTAGATCCTCCGCCACCTGCAAATCCAAAGGTTACTTTAGAGACAGGAATGATTGTGTAGTCACCGGTAACGACCGGTTCTCCAATTACCGTTTCCGAAACCATCAGATCTTTTAACTCTTCCAATGTGGTTTTAACTACGTCTGTAATCATCATGAATTCTCCTTTCTTAGGTAGGAATTTAATCGAAATTGAATCAATTTCAACGATAAACTTATTGGAAATATTTCAAACCGAAGTAATCCATCGATATTTGTGTCCGACAGCGGATCAAACTTTGGTTTGATGGTTATTGATTTTAACTGATTTGGAATCACCGAAAAGATAGTGTGGATCATTCCAAATAGAATTCCGGTAACCATTGGATCGGCTAATTGTAATTTTCCGGAGAGAGAGACGTTTTTCCATCTAATTGACCGGATTATTAACTTTCCTAATATTGTTTTTTCTTGAAAATTATTAATAATAGAATTCCATCGAGACAATGTTCTTTTTTCTTTGGTTTTTGTGATCGTGTTTCGATGATTGATATTCCAGAAAAACCAAGGTTTTGAATAGGGTCCAACGCCAATTACTTTACCATGAATAAAAGAAATAGAGATTCCGAAACGTTTACCGCCGATGAGTACTTTCCCGGTATATTTTGTTTTTTCAGATCCGGTCTTTACTGATCCATTGAAGCAAAAGTTAATGGGAATAAATAGTAACAGAAGAAAGACGAGGAATAAACAGAAAATACTGACGAGAAAATAAGTCATTTGATACCGAATTTATTCAAAAAGTTTTGACTCTTGAGACAGAAGGTGCCGAGCAAATTCCTGTTCGAATAAATTTTCGGGCATCACCTCAGGGATTAACGTTGGATCCATTGATAACATTTCTTCAAGATTTTGACGAAAGAGTTCGGGTTCTCCGATCTTAGTGTAATAAAATTGAGATAAATACGTTCGGGTGGAAAAATATCCGGGGAACGATGCAATTGCTTGGTCCAGATAGGATTTAGATTGACTTAAATCAACACCCGGAATTCGAGCATAAAAAACACCGAGTAAGCGATATGGACCGCCATAAAAGTAAGTAGGGTCTAAACTTAAGAGTTTATACAGCGTTGATTCAATTAGAACTCGGTGTTCTAATCTTTCTACAACCGGTTTTGATATCAGGATCGATCCGGTATTGACTGTCCACCAATAAAGTGCCGGTGTTTGTGATAATTCTATAGTTTCTAAAGCAGAGATAAACTTATCGGTTGAGTCTCCTTCCGTTTCCATAAATCGATTTGCAAATTCAGAAGAGGTAAATAAGGCAGATCTTGCAGATTCAGCGCCCAGAGTCAATAGTTTTACTTTCTCATTTGGATCGGTGATAATATAACGGGCGTTAAAATAGCATGCCCTGCTGTACAAAACAGCAAGATCAATGTTGCAATTATCCAATTTATGGGCTAGAGATAAAAAATGTAATGCGCGTTGAGCATCCGTAATATTTGATCGTTTCTCCCAATGAATTTGTCCTTGCTTAGAGAGAAATTTGGCATTATCGATTAAAATGTCCTGCTTTTCATAGATATAAGAAGAACATCCGGAAAAGAGGATAACAATAATGATGGAGATAATGATTAGTAATTTTGTTCGCATATGGATTATTTTTAGATCAACGGTTTTAAGTGAGATATTATAGTTATCATCGTAAATTACCTGCCTAAAATTAGTCAAAAAAACCGGAATGAAAAAAACAATTGAATTAAAAGGTATTGATTGCCAATTATTATTTGGTATTGCCGATGCAAACTTACAATTAGTTGAAAATACATTTTCTTCAAAAATTACCGTTCGTGGAAATGAGATTTATATTGACGGGGAGGAAGAAGAAGTTAAACTGATTTCTGAACTATTTCATGAAATGATTCAGACACTTAGTCGAAAAAGCAGTTTGACATCAGATGATGTGAAACAACTAATTAAGATAATTTATTCTGATAATGGACATGATATTCAACAAACTCAAGATGTTGTCCATTATGGTAAAAAAGGCGGAATCTCAGCTAGATCAAAAGGACAAGAACATTATATAAATGTTGTTAGAAAAAATGATATCGTATTCTCCATTGGTCCTGCAGGAACAGGGAAAACATATTTAGCCGTAGCCTTTGCCGTCGCTGCTCTGGAAAACCATGAAGTTGATAAAATTGTTTTATGTCGCCCCGCAGTAGAGGCAGGAGAAAATCTTGGATTTCTCCCCGGAGATCTAAAAGAGAAAGTGGACCCCTATTTAACACCACTTTATGATGCATTGGGAGAAATGATTCCACGAAATCGATTAAAACCTTTCTTAGAAAAAAAGATCATCGAGATTATTCCTTTAGCGTATATGAGAGGTCGAACTTTAAGTAATGCATTTATGATCTTGGATGAAGCCCAAAACTCAACAGCGATGCAAATGAAAATGTTTCTCACAAGATTAGGGGTAAACTCACGAACGATTATTAATGGAGATATCACGCAGATCGATCTGCCAAATTCAAAAGAATCCGGACTGATTCAAGCAACCAATATTTTGAAAGGTGTCGACGGGGTTGGGTTTGTTCAACTTAGCGAGGAGGACGTTGTACGTCATAAATTGGTGAAACGCATAATTAAAGCATATCGATTAGCTAATAACAAATGAGATAATCATATAAAACTTATAATTTTTAACTCTTAATTTTAGTTGCTGATGACACCTTTACAACATATTCCCTTTTGGTTTGCCACGGATGATGAGTATACCCAAAAATATTCAACTTTAAACTCAGATATTTCAGCTGATATTTGCGTGATTGGAGGTGGAATTACCGGTGTGATCACTGCGTACGCCTTAGCAAAACACGGAATAAAGGTTGTCTTGGTCGAGAAGGAAATCATTGGAAGTGGAGCCACAGGGAGAAATACCGGATTTATTCTCTCCGGAACGGTTGAACATTATAACAGGGCAGTCACTTTTTGGGGAAGAGAAAAAGCGAAACGTGTTTGGGAATATACTCAAAAGAATCACAAAATCCTGACACAAATTATTGAAGAAGAAGGGATTAAGTGTGATTATGAACAAAGAGGTAGTTTGATACTGGCTTCTACCAAACAGGAAGGAAAAGAAGTAAGAGAAACGTACAAATTTTTATCTCAAGATAATTTTGATTGTGATTTACTTTCTGTCGAGGATTGTGCACAATTACTGAAAAGTGATGTATTTCATGGTGCCGTTAGAATGACAAATGATGGTGGATTTCATCCGGTTAAATTTACGACTCAACTCTCAAGAACTCTTCAAAAGTACTCTGTTGATGTTTATGAAAAAACTGAGGTGATTGAAGTTCGAAGCAGTGGACAGGAAAACAGTTTAGAAATCCTCACAAAAAAAGGCAAAATACATTCTGCGATGGCTGTTTTAGCAACCAATGGATATACATCAAATATTCTTTCTGAATTTAAAGATCTTCTTGTTCCAGTCATTGGACAAGCTTTTGTTACGGAACCGATACAAAAGTCGATGTTTCATGAGGTAATTTATGCTAATTTTGGGTATGAATATTGGCGTCAATTGCCTGATATGCGCATTATGGTTGGCGGATTTAGGGAGCACGCTAAAAATCAAAAAGTAGATTTTTCGGATCAAATCGATCTGGAACTGCTCTATGGATTACACGATTATTTTACAACGATATTTCCGGATACAAGGAAGACAAGCATGACACATGCTTGGGCGGGAACAATGGGATTCAGCAAAGATGGCTTCCCTTTGCTCGGAGGCACATCTTCGTATCCGAATTTATTTATATGTGGAGGGTTTACCGGACATGGATTGGGTTTTGCCGGAGCGATTGGTTTTACGGCAGCAGACTTGATGGTGAACGGAATGGCCCCGGAGGCTCACCTGTTTCACACAAATCGATTTTCAACAAACAAAAGGAATATATAATGACTATGTTACGTGATGTTGTTTTGGTCTCTGCCAAAAGAACACCTATTGGTTCTTTTCAAGGTTCTCTCTCGAGTTTATCCGCACCAAGATTAGGGGCAACTGCAATTAAATCCGTTCTGGATGAAACAAAATTAGATCCTGCTTGCGTGGATGAAGTTATTATGGGGAATGTGCTCTCTGCCGGTTTAGGACAAGCCCCGGCAAGACAAGCAGCCATTTATGCCGGTTTACCGAAATCAGTTGAATGTCTTACGATCAATAAAATGTGCGGATCCGGTTTAAAATCGGTCATGCTGGCTATCCAGGCGATTCAGGTTGGAGATGCGGATGTGGTTATTGCAGGTGGAATGGAGAACATGTCTTTGTCTCCCTATTTACTACCAAAAGCTCGATCCGGATATCGGATGGGACACGGAAAGATATTAGACAGTATGATCTCAGACGGATTATGGGATGTTTATGGAGATAAACATATGGGAAATTGTGCTGAGTTATGTGCGAGAAAATATAACATGACGCGAGAAGATCAGGATGCCTTTGCCATTCAATCTTATAAACGAGCTCAGCAAACACAAAAAGAAGGTGGGTTTGATGCAGAAATCGCAAATGTATCCGTTCCACAGCGAAAGAGTGATCCGCTAATTATAAATACAGATGATGAACCTGGGAAAGCCCGTTTTGATAAAATACCAAAACTAAGGAGTGCATTTGAAAAAGACGGAACCATTACCGCAGCGAATGCATCCAAAATAAATGATGGTGCTTCCGCTGTTTTAGTTATGTCCAAAGAAAAAGCTGAGGAACTGGGTTTAGACATTTTAGCAACCGTACGAGCCCAAGCATCTGCTGCACATGAACCGGATTGGTTTACTACAGCTCCGGTCTTTGCTATTGAAAAAGTTTTAAAGAAAGCAGGATTGACCGCTGATGAAATAGATTTATGGGAGATCAATGAAGCATTTGCACCGGTAGCAATGGCAGCAATCAATGATCATCAGTTGGACGTAAATAAGGTAAATATCCGAGGAGGAGCTATTGCGCTTGGACATCCGATCGGTGCATCCGGAGCGCGTGTCTTAACAACATTGTTGCATACAATGGTCGCAAAAGATGTAAAAACGGGTTTAGCAACTCTCTGTATCGGAGGTGGGGAAGCCTCTGCATTAATTGTTGAGCGATAAATAGAAGGTACTATAATGAAAACTATTGGAATTATTGGTGCAGGAACGATGGGGAATGGGATTGCCCATGTTTGTGCAATGAATGGCTATAAAGTCGTTCTGGTGGATATTGAAGAATCTTTTTTAAAAAGAGGAATGACAACTATAGAGAAAAATCTTCTTAGACAGGTATCTAAAGAAAAGATCACTCAAAAAGAGATGGATTCTGCTTTATCCAATATTCAAACAACAACAAAAATGCAGGACCTCTCTAACGTGGAACTCGCGATCGAAGCTGCTACTGAAAATCCGGAGATAAAAAATAAGATCTTCAAACAGATGGATGAGATTTGCAAAAAAGATGCGATCCTTGCAACGAATACATCCAGCATTTCAATTACAAAAATCGCTTCGGGTACTCAACGACCGGAAAAAGTGATCGGGATGCATTTTATGAATCCTGTGCCAATCATGAAACTGGTAGAGATCATCCGCGGATATTTAACCGATGATGAAACAACAACCGCCATTATTGAATTAACAAAAACATTGAAGAAATCACCGGTAGAATGCAATGATTATCCGGGGTTCATTGCGAATAGAATTTTAATGCCCATGATCAACGAAGCAGTCTATTGTCTGATGGAAGGTGTTGCTACAGCAGAAGCGATTGATGAGATCATGAAATTGGGTATGGCGCATCCAATGGGACCGTTAACTTTAGCTGATCTGATCGGGTTGGATGTATGTTTAGCGATCATGGATGTATTGCACCGTGATCTTGGAGACAGCAAGTATCGTCCGTGTCCGTTGCTGAAAAAAATGGTAGACGCCGGAGCATTAGGAAGAAAATCCGGAAAAGGATTTTATCATTATGCATAACGGTGTATGGATAATAAAATTTTTAATTAACACGAGGTAGATATGAATTTTGATTTTACAGATGAGCAGATTTTGCTTCAAAAAACTGCTCGTGATTTTGGGGAAGAACATTTAGTCCCCGGTGTGATCGAACGCGATGAAAAAGGTGAAATGCCGAAAGAACAAGTTAAGATGATGTCTGAACTTGGATTCTTGGGAATGATGATCCCTGAGGAATGGAATGGTGCAGGGATGGACGCCGTCAGTTATGTAATCGCAATGGAAGAGATCTGTAGAGCGGATGCTTCAGCCGGTGTGATTATGTCAGTAAATAATTCATTGGTTTGCCAAATCTTTATGGATTGGGCAAATGATTTTCAACGTGAGAAATATCTGAAAAAATTAGCACCGGGAGAATGGCTTGGTGCTTTTAGTTTAAGTGAACCGCAATCGGGTTCAGATGCCAGTAATATGCGAACATTTGCAGAAAAAGACGGCGACAGTTATGTTTTGAACGGAACAAAGAATTGGGTGACGAACGGAATTAGTTCGGATGTGGTTATCGTTTTTGCGGTGACAACCAAAGGGATAGGATATAAAGGGGTTTCAGCTTTTATTGTTGAAAAAGGAATTCCCGGATTCTCAGTAGGAAAAAAAGAAGATAAACTAGGGATTCGCGGCTCGGATACATGTGAATTATATTTTGAGGATTGTCGGGTTCCCGTTGAAAATTTAATTGGAAACGAAGGAGATGGTTTTCGGATAGCGATGAAAACTCTCAATGGCGGGCGGATCGGAATCGCAGCACAAGCCTTAGGAATTGCTCAAGCTGCATTGGATAAATCCATCGAATATGCAAAAGAACGAAAACAATTTGGAAAACCGATTGCAAATTTTGGTGCGGTTCAAAGTAAGTTAGCCAATATGGCAATCAATATTGATGCATCAAGATTGTTGATCTTAAAAGCTGCCAAATTGAAAGACGATCATAAACCATACGCAAAAGAAGCAGCGATGGCAAAGCAATTTGCCTCACAAACCGCTGTGGATGCATCAAGAGAATGTGTGCAGATCTACGGTGGATATGGGTATATGCAGGAATTTGGTGTGGAACGTCTCATGCGAGATGCTAAGATTACACAAATTTATGAAGGAACATCAGAAATTCAAGAACTGGTAATTGCCAGAGCTTTATTGGAGGAAAAATAAATTATGAGTAATTATATAAATAAACCTTTACAAGATATTGATTGGGATAGTTTGACATTCAGTATTACACCGACACGGTCGATGTATGTTGCAACCTGTAATGCCGGAGAAGAGTGGAAACCAGGAGAACTCTTACCCTTTGGTGATGTGCAATTATCTCCGGCTGCAGGAGTATTGAATTACGGACAGGGAATTTTTGAAGGAATGAAAGCGTTTCGAACAGCAAAAGACAGGATCGTTCTTTTTAGACCTGAAAAAAATGCTGCACGGGCTGTCGATTCTGCTCAACGTGTTTGTATTCCTCCCGTTCCTGTAGATATGTTTGTAGATGGCGTGAAACAGGTGGTAAAGAACAATGCAGACTTTATCCCGCCATTTGGGCAAGGAAGTTTATATATCCGCCCGGTTATTTGGGGATCTGGTCCTATTTTGGGTGTTGCACCTGCACCATCTTATACGTTTCTTATCTATGTTTCACCGGTCGGACCGTATTTTAAAAGCGGTGTGAAATGTCTACATTTAAAGATCACAAATCAGTATCATCGGGCGGCACCTAAAGGAACTGGTGGACATAAGATCATCGGTAACTATGCTGTATCACTCTATCCTCAACAATTAGCGAAGAAATCAGGATTTGATGAAGCGATCTACTTAAATGCAGCGGATGAGCAATTCATCGAAGAAGTCGGCTCTGCTAACATTTTTATTTTAAAAGATAATGTGTTGACAACCCCATCATTGGATGGATCAATCCTTCCCGGAGTTACACGTGCATCGGTATTAAAAATAGCACGCGAAAAACTGCATCTGCAGATTCGTCAACGAAATGTAACTGTTAACGAACTTGTGAATGCAGACGAGGTATTCTGTACAGGTACTGCTGTTGTTGTTACCCCGGTTGGGATGGTGACAACGCATCTCAGATCTCATACAATTAATAATTGCGAAATGGGACCAGTAACTCGTCAGTTACGTGAAACTTTATTAGGAATTCAACAGGAGACACAAGACGATCTATTTGATTGGGTCGTTCCATTAAATGACTAAATATAAACATCCAAGGCGATTGGCCAGAGAAGCGGTTTTTCAAGCATTGTATGCGTATGAGATATCTCGGGATGAAGATCAAAAGATCCTGAAAGATATCATTAAGCGATACACATTTAACAAAGAAACCTCGGAGTTTGTTGAAAAACTATTTACAAATACACTTGAAAACTCTGAGTGGATAGAAAAAACCATTTCTCGGCATTTAAAAAACTGGCAATATCACCGGATTGCCTTGATCGATCGATTGATTCTACAAATGGCAGTAACGGAACTATATTTTATTGAAGAAGTACCTCATAAAGTATCGATTGCAGAAGCCATTGAAATAGCACAACAATTTAGTATGGCGGAGAGTTCCGGGTTTGTCAATGGTATCTTGGATGCAGTGTATAAAGAGTTAATAACCAATACGGAGAATTTAGAAACGAAAGAAAGTGACTGATTCGGAGACGATAACCATTCCGAAAAAATCGCTGATTTCTCATAATATAAGACGGTATGATTCAAGCAATTCTAAAAAAAATATTCGGATCAAAATCCGATCGAGAAATTAAATCTTTGTGGCCTATTGTCGCTAAGGTCAACCAATTTGCAGAAACTTTATCAGATAAAACAGATGAAGACCTCATCCAACGAACCGAAGAGATCAAAAAGACCATCATCGATGCGACTGAGAAGAAGCGTGAAGAAGTCACTGAAAAAAATCTTGATAAGAACGAAGCAAGTAAACAAATATTAAAAGCAGAGCAAGATGCATTAAACGATCATATGGTTGAAGCCTTTGCCATGGTGAAGGAAACCTGTAAACGTATGATGGGTCAATCGTGGCAAGTCAGTGGTCAGGAAGTTGCATGGAATATGATCCCTTATGATGTTCAGATCATTGGAGCTATCATCCTTCATCAAGGTAAAATCGCTGAGATGAAAACCGGTGAAGGAAAAACGTTAGTTGCAACCATGCCGATCTTCTTAAATGCATTGACCGGACGTGGAGTTCATATTATTACCGTCAATGATTATCTTGCTCGTCGTGATGCTGAGTGGATGGGTGAAGTATATAAACGACTGGGATTGACTGTCAGCTATCTGCAAAATACGATGAATAATGTTAGCAGGAGAGAGGTGTATTCCGCGGATATCACGTATGGAACCAATACGGATTTTGGATTTGATTACCTTCGAGATAATATGTCATTATCAGCTGAAGAGCAGGTTCAGCGAGGACATGCGTTTGCAATCGTGGATGAGGTGGATAGTGTTCTGGTTGATGAGGCAAGAACACCGTTGATCATTTCAGGTGCGGTGGATGCTCCTGTTGATACGACTTTTAAAGAGCTACGTCCATTAATCGAACGTTTGGTAAAAAGGCAGCATTCTTTAGTTACCGAACTCATTCGGGATGCTGAATCCCTGTTAAAAGACGGTAAAGATGACGAAGCCGGATTAAAACTTCTTCAATCCAGACGTGGAATGCCTAAACACCGGAAGTTGTTAAAGATATTCCAGGAACAGGGAATGATCAAACTTGCTCAATCTGTTGAATCCGCATATATCCGTGACAAAAAATTACATGAAGTCGATGAAGACCTTTATTTCAGTGTTGAAGAAAAATCCAGTATCATAGATATCACTGAAAAAGGACGGCTCTTCTTGGCTCCAAATAATCCAGAGACATTCGTGATCCCTGATCTGGGTGAAATGCTGATTGATATTGATAATCGGGATGATCTTTTGCCAATTCAGGTTGCACAAGAAAAAGAGAAAGCGCATCAGCTTCACGCAGACAGAAGTGGAAAGATCCACAATCTAAACCAACTTCTTCGTGCTTATAGTCTTTATGAAATAGATGTCGATTACGTTGTTCAGAACAATAAAGTGATGATCGTGGATGAATTTACCGGTCGTGTTCTTGCAGGTAGACGATACAGTGAAGGACTCCACCAAGCTCTTGAAGCGAAAGAGAACGTTACAATCGAACGAGAAACTCAGACGATTGCAACCATCACGATCCAGAATTACTTTAGATTATATAATAAACTCGCCGGAATGACGGGTACTGCCGAAACCGAAGCAGAAGAATTTGGCTCGATATACAACTTAGATGTTACCGTTATCCCAACTCATCGACCGGTTATCAGAGATGATCGTAACGATCTTGTTTATAAAACGAAACGAGAAAAATACAATGCTGTGATCGAAGAACTGATTTCCAATTATCAAAAGAAACAACCGGTGTTGATTGGTACTATTTCTGTTGAAATATCAGAATTGTTATCACGGATGCTAAAACGTAAGGGCATACCGCATAATGTTTTGAATGCGAAACAGCATCAAAAAGAAGCTGAGATCGTAACAAGAGCCGGTCAACCCGGAGCCATTACGATCGCAACCAATATGGCCGGTCGCGGAACGGATATCAAACTTGGAGATGGCGTTCTCGATTTAGGCGGTCTTCACATCCTTGGAACCGAGCGACATGAATCCCGTCGGATCGATCTTCAGTTAAGAGGACGTTCAGGTCGTCAGGGAGATGACGGATCATCTCGGTTTTATCTGTCTTTGGAAGATGATCTAATGCGACTTTTTAACAGTGAACGTGTGGCAGCGATCATGGATAGAATGGGCGTTGAAGAAGGGGAAGTGATCACGGCTAAAATGGTAACCCGTGCTATCAGCAATGCGCAGAAAAAAGTTGAACAGCGCAATTATGGAATTCGGAAACATCTTTTGGAATATGACGATGTGATGAATCAGCAGAGGCAAGTCGTATATGATCTGAGAAACCAAGCACTACATGGAGATAATGTTCAGACATCCGTTCGTGAATTTATAGAAGAATTTATCGATGATGAACTTGCATCCTTGCAAGGTCAGAGATATGACGAATGGGATTGGGAACATTTAAAACATACATTTTCATCTCATATGCTGGTGAATATTGATCTAGATCAGATCAAAGCTCACTCCGGGGCATCTGAAATATCATATGAGCATTTGAGGGCGTTTATCTATGATCAAGCGAATGAAGTGTATACAGCACGCGAATCAATGATGCCCGATGATGTTATGCGTGGATTTGAGCGGTTTGTTATTCTTCGAACCATCGACGAAAAATGGAAAGACCACCTCTATGGAATGGATCAGATCAGAGAAGGAATTAACTTAAGAGCGTACGGACAGAAAAATCCGTTGCTTGAATATAAATCTGAAGGATTTCAACTCTTTCAAGCGATGATAGCTGATTTGAATCGAACAACGGTACAACGGTTATTCCGTACACAATTGCAAGGAATGGACGAAGCCCCACAATTGAAAACTCGAAATGTACATAATGTGAAAACTCAGCACGACGATACAACCGGAATGGGCTTTACCGCAGGCCCTCAGGGTGATCAACCGAATCGTCCTCAGCAAGCCGCCCGAACTCCGGTGCACGTAGAGAAAAAATTCGGACGAAATGAATTGGTCAATGTAGTCAGTCCTAGTGGGAAGAAAGAGCAGATAAAATTCAAGAAGCTACAGCAGTATCTAAATAGAGGATATAAACAGGCTTAAAAAACGAAAAATCCGTTTTCATTTATACTAGAGTTTTATTGTAAGTTTGCGGGCTTTTTTAAAGAGAATTATGCCGCGGTGGTGGAATTGGTAGACACGCCAGATTTAGGATCTGGTGCACTTCGTGCGTGAAGGTTCGAGTCCTTTCCGCGGTACGA
>CAZYDH010000006.1:56138-107573 GCA_964645915.1 uncultured bacterium | reverse complement strand
AATAATCGGACAACGATCACCTTATATGCCAGAGAAGTAGCGATCGATTTTTATAAAAAAGCCGGATATAAAATTATCAGGGATGGATATACGTTATTTGAAACCATCCATCATAAAGTGATGGAAAAAGAGGTGAATAACGATTGACGTAATCTGCGCCCGAAGCAATCATAGTTAATTCTCTTTCCCTTTCCTCTAGATTAGTCCTATTGCTAATCCTCCAACAAGTATCACCCAATAAATGAGACCAGCACCATAATATTTTTCTAATAATTTGAAATATATAAGAACAAGCACAAAAACAACTCCTGCATTAAAAAATAACAATAAGAAATTATTAAAATGAAATAAGCCAAAAATTATACTCATAATACCGTATATTAAGGCAAGTAGCAATGGTACGCCATCCATATTCATATTTAACATTCTTGTAAACAACATCAATACACCAATTTTTATTAGGATATTTATTAGCATTCCAAAACCTTTCTTTTATTGATAATACACTATTTAAAAACCCATTCCCAAGATTAACATTGTGCGTTAAAATAATCCCCCAATAGAAACACCAAGCGCACGATAGGTTTCTTCTTCAATTATTCTATGGGCATAATTGATGTTAAGAAGGACTCTTGTACCACCCAAATCCCAAGACCAACCTCCACCTGCTAACACACCAAAACCATTTTCGGAATCGACTGTTTCACCTTCAGAATCCTGAAATACAGCGTCTGCTATCCCGAGATCTACTCGAATAAACGGACCACTTCCAAATGATTTATCAATATAATGGATTATACTTCCGCCAGATATATAATAATTAATTTGAAACCAATCATCCGTCTCGTTTTGTATCCGTTCGCTGGAACCATTAATTACCACACCACCTATTGTTTTTGGTTTAATATGCCAATAAAAACCAAGCATATCCAAATAGGTTGAAGCACTAGATATTCCTTCTTGGTCTTTTATCTCGTCCATTATCTCTTGCATTTCTGAAGGGTAACTGATTTTTGAAAAACCCAATCCCCAATATGTGTACCATGATTCGGTAACGGGAGCAACAGGTTCTTTTGTCATTTTTTCAATCTCATCCATTTTGCATACAATTAAATTTGGACCGGATTGAATTTTTATATAATCATTGGGGACTTGTTCAATAATCAAACCTTTGATAATAGAACCATCTTTTAAATAAATCACATCTCCCAATTTCTGTGAAAAAATGAGAATCGGTAACAATATGATCGTGATAATAAGTTTATACATTTTGCTTCCTTTTGGTTATGAATTCAACACTAAACGGTTTGATGTGATTTTTATTTTAATCCATGTATCATCGAGAAAATCAGAAGAAAAAGAGCGTACTATTCCTGCGCTGTCAGAATACAGTGTTTTGGAACCCATGGGTTCAATCTCAATATGTCATGGTTATTTTTCAGGTTATTTTTCATTTGCGACCAATAAATAGTAGATTAAAATTTTTGCAACGCTCATTTATTAATGTTTGTTCTCGGTAAAACAAACGAAGCGTTTTTAGATACTGTAAGGCCACAAACCTACACCTACACCTGTCAAATAACGATCAGCCAAATGGCTGGTTAAAAAATATAAAGGTATCTATACTGCTGTCAACAGTAAATGCTTAACAATGCTAAATATTAATTATGGCAGTGAGTTATAAACCTAATACAGCGATGGATAATCCGGAAAGGGCGATGATAAGTCCGGCAATAGCGTGTACATATCTTTCCAAAAATCCTAGACGTATATTGATCACTGCATAGTGCGACATATAGACGATTGAAGTCATCGTGATAACGGTCGTTAGTCCAAAAGCCAGAGACACCCAAGCTAAATCCCACCAGCTATTTTGAGATGCCGGGTACATCAAAATCGGGATTAACGGCTCACAAGGACCTAATACAAAAATGATAAATAGAGCCCAAGGAGTTATTTTTTTTGTGTCTCCATGGATGTGAGCATGACGCCCCAGATGATGATGGCCGTGCTCATGATGTTCAGAATCATGTGAGTGGTCATGTTTGTGTTCCTGTGCCCGCAATCCGATTCTTAGTCCCCAAGCCGCATACGCAAATCCGAATCCGATCAAGAGCCAGCTGGCAAGATCACCGCGAACAGC
The DNA here is from genome assembly GCA_964645915.1 of uncultured bacterium. GTDB lineage: Bacteria > Fidelibacterota > Marinisomatia > Marinisomatales > JACNKV01 > JACNKV01. The sequence goes on along the minus strand of CAZYDH010000006.1, from coordinate 105,430 downwards.
TTCGATTTTTTCCAGAAATCCCAGCGCAACACCGAACACAACACCGATAATACCCAGAATGATCGAGCCCAAAACATGTCCGACTCCGGAGAGAACGGTAACAGAAAGTGTTTTAGTGATAGACCAATTTCTGGCTTTACTGATCATGATGAACGGAAGATAGTGATCAGGACCAATCAATGTATGAATAAATCCGATCGAGATCGCAGTCCATATTAAAATATTTAATTCCACTATACTCCTCCTTTGAGATTAGTTAAAAAAGCGACATTAACAAATTCTTGGTAACTGTTCTCCGATGGGCATATCCACGATTCGGTTTGCTCCCAGCGGTGTTTTAATGACGACTGTTCTCGGATGTTTATCCGTTACTTCACCAATGATAACCGCATCTTTTCCGTATTCGTCTTTTTGTACAGCATGAAGTACCTTATTAGCAAGTTTAGAGGGAACAACCACAATCAATTTACCTTCATTCGCCACTGTCAGCGGATCAATACCAAGCACTTCACAAGCGCCTTTCACATCAGGGTTCACGGGAATATTATCGTAAAGTTGTATGCCAACATTGGATGCAGATGCAAACTCATTTAACGTGGTTGCGACACCCCCACGAGTCGGATCTCGCATAGCAGAGACCTCTTTTGTCACTTGCAAAATATTTTTTACGATTCCATTTAGTGGAGCTGTGTCACTTTTCACTCGTGATTGAAAAGATAAACCTTCCCGACTGGTCATTACAGCCATTCCATGATCGGCAATCGTCCCTGATAAAATGATCTTATCACCGGGGTGTAAATTAGATGCAGAGATATGGATATCGTCTTGAAGAACGCCAATTCCTGTTGTGTTAATAAATATTTTATCGCAACTACCCTTGTTGACAACTTTTGTATCCCCGGTTACAATCTCCACGCCGGCTTTTTTTGCCGCTGCTTCCATTGATAGCGCAATGCGGTGAAGGTCTTCTATTGGGAGTCCTTCTTCAATAATGAATGCAACACTGATGTATAACGGGGTTGCACCGCTCATTGCTACATCATTTACAGTGCCATAAACAGCAAGCTCACCGATATTCCCACCCGGGAAGAAAATTGGCGATACAACAAAACTATCGGTAGAAAATGCCAGCTTACCATTGGGAAAATCTAAAGTGGCTTGATCTTCTAGTTTGTTCAGAGTTTTATTTCCAAATCTTGGTAGAAAGATCTTTTCAACTAAATCGGCGGATAAACGACCACCGGCACCATGAGCGAGTTGAATAGTTGTGTGGTCCATTATTGGCATCGGGCAGGATAAATCTTCTATGTTCATATTTTATCTCGTTCTTTTAAATTCCCCTGAATCCCCCTTTTTGAAAAGGGGGAGCAAGGGAGATATCTAAGACAATCATTACTTGTTTAGCGGCTCAATCCTCTATTCGTTGATATTGATAATAGGCCGCACAAGCTCCTTCACTGGAAACCATGGTTGCGCCCAACGGATGTGTTGGTGTGCATTCGTTTCCAAAAGCAGGACATTCATGAGGTTTTTTTAACCCTTGTAAAACCACTCCACTGATGCAAAGTTCAGATTCTTCAGTTCGAATATCCGAAACAGCAAATTTTTTCTCAGCATCAAAAGCTTCAAATTCTTTTCGGATTGTATATCCACTGCCGGGGATCTCTCCAATTCCTCTCCATTTACGATGAGAAACTTCAAATATTTTATGGATCAGGTCTTGTGCCGGACGATTCCCGTCTCGCTTTACACTGCGAAGATATTGATTCTCAACAGTGTGCTTACCGGATTCTAGTTGCTGTACGACCATTAAAATCCCTTCCAGAATATCCAGAGGTTCAAAACCGGTCGGGATAATGGGGACTTTATACTTTTCAGCGATCGGTTCATATTCTTCCCATCCCATGACCGTGCAAACATGTCCGGCCGCTAAATATCCTTGAACACGATTATCAGCTGAGGACAACAAAGCTTTCATTGCCGGAGGAACCAATACATGACTGACCAACTCGCTGAAATTGGATAATCCTTCTCTAGCAGCGATATCGATTGCCATGGCATTTCCGGGAGCGGTTGTTTCAAACCCGACTGCAAAGAACACAACTTCTTTATCGGGGTTGTCTCTGGCGATTTGGACAGCTTCTAAAGTCGAATAAACCGTTCGAACATCTCCTCCTTCGGATTTTACCAGAAACAGATCTTTGTGACTGCCGGGGACGCGAAGCATATCCCCGAAACTCGTGAAGATCACACTCGGCTTTGATGCGATCTCGATGGCTTGATCAATGATCTCAAGTGGTGTTACACAAACCGGACATCCCGGACCGTGAACCAACTCAATCTCTTTTGGGAGGACTTGATCAATACCATTTCGAATAATGGAATGAGTTTGTCCGCCACAGATCTCCATAATAACCCAGGGGCGGGTTACCGTTTTATGGATTTCATCTAAGATCTTTTTAGCTAGGACCGGGTCACGAAATTCATCTAAGTACTTCATGAATTCTCCTCAATTTTATCTAATGCTTCACCCAATTCTTTCCATGCATCCAGTGATTTTTGCGCTTCGTCTTCATCTAAAATGGACAGGGCAAACCCGGCATGTACAAGCGTATATTCTCCGACCGTAATTTCCGGGAGATATTCCAGACAAGCCGTACTGATCGTTCCGCTGTAATCAATCTTTCCCATTTTAATTCCGTTTTCATCGTAGATTTCGATTACTTTACCGGGGATGGCTAGACACATATTGTTTTCCTTAATGATTTAGTTTTGTTTTAAAAATGTTCGTCCGATAAGAGCTTGTCCAAGAGAAATCCCTCCGTCATTGGTTGGGACTTGAACATGAGTGTACACATGAAATCCTTTTGATTCCAACTTGAGAATCATAGGTTCAAATAAGATCTGGTTTTGAAAAACCCCACCGCTTAGCACCACGTTTTTCACACCGGATTCTTCATAAACCATTTCGGCAATTTCTGTGAACATATTGGCTAATGTTGCATGAAATCCTGCACTGATATAACTTATTTCTTCACCTTTACGCAGAGACCAAACAATGGATCGGATCAACGGAGCGATTTGAATGATCCAGGAATTATCCTGTCGGTCAAAAATGTAATCATAGGGTCGATGAATTGACGATTTGGCTGCCTGCATAAATTCAATTGCGGCTTGTCCTTCATATTTGATTAATTGTCGCCCTCCACACATTGCCGCCACGGCATCGAAAAGACGTCCACAGCTACTGGTTAAAGGTGATTGAATATTTTTTGTGATCATTTCAATCACAGGCGAAATGTTATGTTGTCCCAAAAACGGAAGTTCAGGAAGCTCTCCTCCAAATGCATGATGTAGATAACTGACAGCTATTCTCCATGGAGCTTTGATCGCTGCATCACCGCCCGGAAGCGGAAGCGGTTCGAGATACGCATATCGTTGAAATCCGGAATAATCTCCCAATAAAACTTCACCACCCCAAATCGTTCCGTCGGTTCCATATCCGGTGCCATCTAAAGCAATCCCGATCACCGGTTCGTCCAAATGATGTTCAGCCATACAACTTGCGATATGTGCATGATGATGCTGAACCGCCAGTAAGGGGACCTCTTGTTCTTTTGCCCATTGTGTGGATAAATACCCAGGATGCATATCATGAACGATCAGTTCGGGTTTGGTTTCAAAAATACGTTCGAGATGCTCAATTGTCATCTTAAAGAATTCATAAGCTTCTAAGTTTTCCAGATCACCAATATGTTGACTTAGAAACGCATGGTTGTCCTTTAGCAAACACACAGTGTTTTTCAACTCTCCACCGACGGCTAGCACTGGCGCACCTTCGGATTGGACAAATATAGGACGAGGTGCATATCCTCGGCTTCTTCGAATGAATCGAGGTGTGTCCGCAAGTCGGATCATCACTGAATCATCACTGCGTAAATAGATGTCTCGGTTATGCGTCAGAAAATAATCCGCAACCTGATGGAGTCGATGTTGCGCATCTTGGTTATCAATACAAATTGGTTCCTCGCTGAAATTGGCACTCGTCATCACCAGTGCATTCAAATCTCCACTCAATAACAAATGGTGGAGAGGAGTATAAGGGAGCATGATCCCCAAATGATCATTCCCCGGTGCGATCGAGGGAGCTAACGATATGTCATCATGTCTTTTTAATAAAACGATGGGACTGTGTTGAGAGGTCAGGAGTCTACGTTCGTCTTCTGTGATCACGCAATATTCTTCAGCGGTTTGAAGATTGTTGACCATAACAGCGAGTGGTTTTTCTTCCCGCCCTTTTCGTTCTCTCAACTCAGCGACCGCTGTTTCATTTGAAGCATCTACCGCCAAATGAAATCCACCCAAACCTTTGATTGCTAAAATGCGTCCGTTTTGTAATTTATCAATGGTATCGCTGATTGGATCGATGGAGTTTAGGGTCTCTCCGTCTCGGTTAACTAAAGTAATCTCAGGACCGCAATCCGGGCAAGCATTGGGCTGGGCATGAAAACGTCGATCCGCCGGATCGTCATATTCTGCCTGACATGCCGGACAGAGTTTAAAATTCTTCATCGAAGTAAACGGGCGATCATAAGGAATGTTATCAATGATCGTATATCGCGGACCGCAATTTGTACAGTTGATGAACGGATATCGATAACGACGATCATTTGGATCAAACATTTCTTTGACACAATCGTCGCAAACTGCCATATCCGGAGAAATCATTGTAGAAACAGTTTCATTTCCTTTTGAAGGACGAATGACAAACTCCTTATCCCCTTTTGTTTCGAGAGATTTCTCCTGAACATCAGCGATTACACTTAACGGAGGTGCGTCTGATCTTAATTCTTTGGAAAACAGGGAAAGGGAATCGATATCACCTTCTACTTCTATATTCACGCCGGCAGATGTGTTTGAAACAAATCCTGTTAACGTATGTTTTCGTGCAAGGTTATATACAAAAGGGCGAAACCCGACACCTTGTACGATCCCGTTAACTAAAATTAATTTCCGTTCAAGCATTGATCAGAATAAACTTATGGTTTAAAGAAAATAGATTAGCTTACAAATTCTTTGAGCCAAGATATCCATTGGTCAAACCCATCTCCCTTTGTAGCAGAAACCTCAAAAAACTTCAGATGATGATTTACATTTAATGCATATTGTTTGCAGGTTTCAACGTCAAAATCAACATAAGGCAATAGATCTATTTTATTGATGATGCAAATATCCGCTGCTTGAAACATGTGTGGATATTTTTCAGGTTTATCTTCTCCTTCGGTAACACTGATCACAACAATTTTCATTGCTTCGCCAAGGTCAAATAGAGCCGGACAGACTAAATTTCCCACGTTCTCAATAAATAAAATGGAATCATTTACTAACCCCAAATCATGAGAAGCTTTATGGATCATCTCCGCATCAAGGTGACATCCTTTCCCTGTGTTCACTTGGATAACCGGTACTCCGGTTGCTTCAATACGTTCTGCATCTCGTAGTGTTTGCTGGTCTCCTTCAACCACAGAGATTGAATAATCGGTTTTTATTTTTTTTATGGTTTGTTCTAAAAAAGTGGTTTTTCCTGACCCCGGAGAGCTTACAAAATTAAAAACGGTGATGTTTTTTGCATCAAAATAACCACGATTCCGTTCAGCGATTAGATTGTTTTTTGATAAGACTTCAGTTTCAACGGTAATTGTTCTATTCTCATGATGGTGGTCATGATGAGAATGGTGATGGTCGTGAGAGTGTTCACCGGGTTTTTGAAATGTAACAGCATCTGAAGGTTGGCTACATCCGCAAGTATCGCACATAATTTTTCTTTCTTTTATAAACGGTTAATCAACATTAATGGATTTAATGGACAATTCTTTCCCTTGAATAATATTGGTTGAAAGACTGTTACAAAATGGACAGGTAGTTAAAAAGACTTTAACAGGAAACTCTTGATTGCAATCCAAGCATTTTCCGGTTCCGTCTATTTCGTTGATGTTTAACACAGCTCCTTCAACCGGAGTGCCTTTGCTGGCAGCATCAAAGCAGAATGTGAGTGAATCGATCAAAATTCCGGAAAGATCTCCAATATCCAGATCGATGGAATTCACTTTTTCGGCATGATTATTTTTTACGGTTTCAGTAACAATTTCGACAATATTCATTGCAATAGACATTTCATGCATAAAATCAACTCCATGAGAGTGCAAATTTACATATAAAACCGAACGACCTTACATAAGATTGGAGAAATAATTATGAAAATATATTCTCGAAATAATAATTGATTTAGATCGTAAAATCACCTGTTTTTAATAATAAAGCTCCTGTAAATTTTCAGAAGTATTTTTGAACTATTACGAACGGGTAAAGTAAAAAGATATAATGGAAACAACCCTTGTTTAAATTTAAGTTGTGAAAATATACGAATCGAAAATAATTAAGCCTTTGTTACAAAGTGTCATTCTGACGTTTCTGTTTTGTGCGTCTTCCCTTTTTTCTCAATCATCGCATACATTATCCGGGTATGTATTAAATAAAGAAACGGGAGAAGCGCTGATCGGTGCCAATGTTCTATTGAAAAACACATCCTATGGTGCATCTACAGACAAAGACGGTTATTTTGTGATTCTGTCTATCCCGAAAAATTGGTATATCATTGATGTGTCATACCTTGGTTATGCATCCTATTCGTCTGAGATCAATATCGGTGATGAAGCCGAGGAGTTACTCACGATCGAATTAGAGCCGACTCTGATAGAATTATCGGGAGTGGATGTAACAGCACAACGGGTGGAAAGAAAAGAGAATATTCAACTCAGCCGCACATCATTGGATGTTCGTCAATTAAAAAGTATTCCGCAAATGGCAGAAGCAGATCTATTCCGCACCCTGCAAAGCCTTCCGGGCGTTCTGACCTCTTCGGAGTTTAGTACCGGATTGGTGATTCGAGGTGGGAATACCGATCAGAACTTAATTTTACTGGATGGGATCACTGTATATAATCCATCTCATGTTGGCGGATTGTTTTCCAATTTTATTTTGGATGTTGTAAAAGAAGCAGATCTGTTAAAAGGTGGTTTTAATGCCCAATACGGCGGTCGGCTTTCTGCTGTTCTCAATGTCCGAAGCAGAGAAGGGAACCGAAAACATTTTAGCGGGAAAAGTACCTTGTCGCTGTTATCCGCCAATACAACACTTGAAGGTCCCATCGGAAAAGGTGCGTGGTTGATCTCCGGTCGCCGAACATATTTCGATCAGGTTTTCAAAGGGACGGATCTATATTTCCCATACTATTTTTATGATATTCAGGGACATATTTTTCAGGACTTAACAAGTCAAGACAGGCTCTCAGTTAGTTGGTACACAGGGAGGGATGATCTGGCTTGGGATGAATTTGGTTTAAAAGGATGGTGGGGAAATAATACGGTGAGTCTAAACTATCGAAAAGTATTCAATCCAACATTGGTATCAACATTTTTATTGGCAAAGAGTCGATTCGATATCTTTTTTGGTTTAGGCGGTTCATCCGGGATTAATGAAGCAGATTATATTGATGATATGACGTTCCGTTCAGACTGGACATGGTTTTGTACATGTGATACAGAATGGCAGTTTGGCGTTGAATATAAAGACCTGAGTTTTGTCTACCGTTCGACCTATATGGACAGTACGATTTTTGACACAAGACAATCTCCAATCGAATCCGCTGGATATGTGAAAATGAAGCACTGGTTCTCACCGCTGTTTATGATTGAGCCCGGTCTTCGATTGAATTATTACAGCAATCACTCAACCCATTGGTATGTAGAACCGCGAATGGGTCTAAAATATTTGTTCACAGAAAACCGATATCTCAATTTGTCGGTTGGGATATATAATCAATTTATGGAAACGATCCAGGATGATTTCAATCCAAATATTTTAGATGCGTGGTTTGCAGTGGACCCATCTGTTGATCCGGCTTCGGCGGTTCAATATACGATCGGACTGGAAGAATATTTTGGGACCCAGTACAAAGTCCAGATAGAAGCGTATTATAAAACAATGGAGAATATGCTGACCTTTATTGATAACCGAGCCTCGGTTGATGAAATGGTGTCTGATGAATCCTTGGCAGATCTGGTGACTCCAGGAGATGGGTATGCTTATGGTGCGGAATTATTCCTGCAAAAAGAATACGGAAAGCTGAATGGGTGGATTGCTTATTCTTATTCAATTTCCAGAAAACAATTTGAAGGGAACGAATATTACACAAACTGGGATCGACGGCATGCATTGAATGTGATCGCGAATTACCAGTGGAATCGAAAATGGAATGTGAATTTAAAATGGACGCTCCAATCCGGACAGCCTTATACACCTATTCTGGGCTATTATACCGAAAATCTTCCAGGAGAACCATATCCGAAATACCGCACGATCCCGGGTGGGAGAAATTCCGCAAGATATCCAAACTATCACCGACTTGATCTTGGAGCTGTTCGAAAGTTTAATATCCGGGGCATTAAAGGTGAATGGTCCATTCAAGTGGTGAATGCATATTGGAAAGAGAATGTATTTCGATATATGTATCTGTTTGGAAGCACTGAGAACGGAATTGATGACGATAATGATGAACTGATCGATGAAGAGGACGAAGGCACTCCAAAACGGAATGACATATTTGGACTGCCACTCATTCCAAGTGTAGGAGTATCCATTGAATTTTAACATGAAAAATCAAAACATATTACTCTCCATTCTTCTGGGGATTTCCGTACTCATTTTTTCATCATGTGAACCGGTCGACGATCAGGGTGTTTACGAAGAAAAACTGGTTGTGTTTGGGAACTTGACAGCGAATTCACCTATAATTGATACGCTATATGTTTCCCTTTCTGCTGAAATATCCAACTCATACGAAAATAATGAACTATGGATCGACGATGCCGAGGTGCTGATCACATCTGCAACCGATTCGTTTTATTTGCATCCTGTTCCCAATAAACCCGGTCGTTATTTGGATACAACACTTTCTCATATCATTTTACCGAATACCACGTATTATCTAACGGTGCGAACCGGATCGCAGGAGGTCTTTTCTGAGACAACCGTTCCCAGTCCGATTCAACTACAGAGTGTTTCAAATGATAATTGGACATGTCAGGGGAGTCCTGTGCAGGTGGATTCGATTGATTTGCACTTAGATGACAATACGCCTTTTTTAATTCAGCAGGCATTGATGACCCAAGATTTTTCGATCCTTTCCATGGATACCGTGATCTATCGAGAAGGGGATTGTTATTTGACGAGTTTTATGTCTCCTCCGTTTTTCTCTATCCAATGGGAATCCGAAGCCGAACCGGGATTGATCCGATTTATGAGTTTAGCACTTGAAGACAGTTTTGAAAATGCTATTATTGATACATCACTATCGGCACTTGCGTTTAAAGGTCCCATGCTGGTTGCAGAAAACGGTGAATTGTACCGACCGAATCCTTTACTCTGGAATTTAAGTCAGCCGATGCTAGATTTTAATTGGCTATCCTTTAATTATTACGGTCCGCATTATTTGCTTATTCAAGCAACGGACGAAAGTTTTCATGACTATTATATGGGTGATCCACTAGCGATGAATCAATACTTATTACCCAATAGTAATATTGAAAATGGGTTTGGATTGTTTTCCTCGATGAATTCAGCCGGATTTTTTGTGTATATCGCGCCTGATCCTACTATTGAATAAGATCAGCCGTTTTTCGAGCCAGAGATAAAAACGTCGTTAATTTTCCACCAAATACATGGAGAAGCTTTGTTTCTCCATCACTGTGCAGATCCAATTGATACTCACGGGAAAGATCTGTAGGATTTTCTTTATGCGCAATGAGAGGTCGCACACCGATAAATGAACGGATCACATCTTCGCGGGTGATCTTATATGAGTCTTCAAGGTAACGATTGATATTATCAATTAGATATTGAATGTCCTCTTCGCGTACAACCACATCGTCAACCGGGATTGTTTCTTCTCGCTCCGTTGTTCCGATAATGGTTTGATCATTCTCAGGCTCAGGGATGATAAAGAATATTCGTTTACCCTTGGTTTGCATAAACATCAAATGGTCGGTAAGGGATTCTTTTATCACAATATGAATACCACTGATCTTGCGAATATGAAAATGGGAAGGAAGATCATGTTGTGTGTTTACTTCGTCTATCCAAGGACCGGAAGCATTAATTAAAATCGGAGCTTCAAACAGACTGTCAGATGTTTGAATTTGCCATGTTTCTGTTGTTTTCTGAATAGAACGAATAGAAATGTTCTCTATGAATACGGCACCGTGTTTTCTCGCTTCGTCGGTAATCCTTTGTGTTAAAGCAAGATCATTTGTTTTTGCGTCATAATAACGGAATACTGCTTTCAGATCATTTTTGATCATATGAGGAGCATGTTCATAAAATTGAGTTATTGGGATCTTTTCTGAAGAATGATCTGTGCGTTTACCCACCAGAAAATCATAAAATTTCAATCCGAGCCATATCATCCATGCCGGTCGTGGTGAATCTTTATAAATCGGGAAATAGAAGGGACGTATATGAACCAAATCGGAAAATAAATCTAACAGTTCTTCTCGATCTTCTAGTGCTTCACGAACCAACCCAAATTGTAATGATTCCAGATATCGCAATCCTCCGTGAATTAATCGAGATGATTTGGATGATGTTCCGCTACCGATGGTAGATTTATCCAGAACCAGAGCATTTTTATTACGCAGAGATAGTTCATGGGCAATACCGCACCCATTAATCCCTGCACCTAAAATAATTACATCGTATGAAGAGGATATTTGTTTGTTAGCCATCACTATACCCAAAGATTGGGAAAGTCTTTTTATACATAATAATATTTATTTGGTTTGCTGGTAAGAATTGGAAAGTGCATTAAATATACGATGTTTCGCCGCATTAGATAAATCTTTTTAGATCTTATTGCTAAGCTAAAGCTTCCAACTCCTTTAGCAACAGGTCCCAATACATTTGAAATAATTAAGGCTCTTAGCATTTTATGATTTGATTTATTAATTGTTCTTATTAGACGGTAATTGAGTATCGCATATAGCGCAATTGTTAATGTGGAAATAGATGTTATAATTGGACTCAATTCAATTAGAAACTCTTTCATAATTATCTTTATCTTAGAATGATTCAGTTGAGTTTGGTACATCCTCATTTTCGATGTTGTTGCCGATCATTATAAAGGTACCTCCGGTAAGTAAAAGAAAATAATGAAGATTGTTCATTTTTTTTACATATTCCCTCACATCTTCAGGTCTATCATTTTCATCAAATTCAGAGTTATTAAGAATTAATCCTGTTAATCCTGATCCTGCGATCATTACTGCACCAACATTGATAAGAGTTCGACTAACTATATGTTTTTGTTTAGATGATGGATATACTTTCTTACCATCTATAACAAGGGTTTTAATAACGGACATAGGAATCAAAGATTCTAATTCACTCTCTTTATCTTTAAAGAGGACATTGTTTTCTGAAATCTCGATCACCGCACCTATATATGTTAAACCGCTTATCAATTCAACCATGTCGTTAAATAGCAAATCGTCTTCAGTTTGTTTCTGATCATAGTAATTATTATCGAAAATAATCGTTCCATCTTCGAGAGTAACCTCTTTAAGAATTGAGAATGGAATAGTTAGAGGAATCTCATGATCTTTGTATAAAAATATAACATGCCCCTCTGCAATTTCGATCAATTGTCCATCTGTTGAATTACCAGATATGAATGTAACCTTGTCCTGAGCTGTGAGAAACGAAAGTAATAATAAAACAGGAATTAGATATCTCATAGTTTTCTCCTTAGTCTTGTATAGTACCACACATTAGTATTGATTTGTCCATACAGAGTTATAGCTCAAGATTCATTGATTATCAATCAATTCTAACTATTAATTCTAAGCTTGTTTACTGGATAGTTCAAAGCTGATTTTGTAGATGGAGTTTCTATCTAGTTTGAGAACAACTGGATTTAAATATATTATTGGTTTATAGACGAAAAAACCCCCTTCAAGAGGGGGTTGTGATTTGTAGCCCGTAGGAGGATCGAACTCCTGTTGCAGAGATGAAAACCCTGAGTCCTAACCACTAGACGAACGGGCCAATAATAAAAATATTCTTTTAAAAAGCGGTGCGAATTTAGAACATGTTAGATATATTCCAAAGAAAAATCGATAAACAATTTCCAATTCTATTTTTCCACGGTTGAATTGTCTGTCTGTATTCATAACTTAATAATCTATTTATGTAAATTGTTTTAAAAAAATATGTAAATTATTACACATGAGAAAGCGAGAAATACATACGACTCAACAAATAATAGTGTGGTTATCTACATTCGTAATTCTGTTTCAAATTGGAGTAGAACCACCCGTTATCTGTTTTGAATCCGATGGGCAAATCAATATTGAAACCAGATGTGATTCAATATGTGAAATTCCTGCACAAGAAATGGATGAAGACCAAAATGATTGTGAAGATTGTTTTGATATCAATCTATGGAACTATGATCCGGATGTCGTTTTAATTATACAAGACACTAATTTTGATGAAGTGATTTCCTTCGCTTCAATATTTCTCGTGTCTATTGATGAAGAAACAAAAAGAAAAAATCAATTTCAAGCGACTCAAAACTTCTCAAGTAAAATCCCACCGCTTATCAAGACCACAAGACTTCTGATATAAATATCCCCCCGTTATTGCATCGTTTGAGTTAAAAATCAATTTGATCTTTAATTCATAGTATATTTTTTTAATATTCAAAAAGGAAGACCATGAAAATCATTTACGGATGTCTTACAGGCATCATGTTATTATCAACTGTATTTGGGCAAAGTCTGGATTTATCGACACTCTCAGGCTTGATTTTGGATAAAAATAATTCACTCAAATCGAGTGAAAAGGAGATTGACATCAAGGCATCTGCACTTGAGCAGAGTAAGATGTTTGACAATCCAACCGTAGAATTTGAAAAGGCGTTTGGAGTAGAATCAGAAATATCTTCTACAATGAATCAATCAATTCCATTGGGTCGTAAACGAAAACATAACATTCGCTTACATGAATTGAAATGGGATTTGGCCAAGTTAGATTATTTGGATCTTAAAAGTCAGATATTAACAGAAGCCTTTACTATCTTTGTTGAAATTTTACAATTACAAGAATGTCTATTACTACTTGAAACGCAGATGGATATTTCTAAAGAATTGGTAACCGCTGTTGAAAAAAAGGTGATGGCAGGGAAATTATCAACTGCAGAATTGTCGAGAGTGAAAATTCAATATTATCAAGAAAAATCATATTTACGAGAAATAGAAAATTCTATTCAAGATAAATGGAGCAAGTTGACAACCTATTGGGGAGAAACGCAACAACCTTTTACCCAAGTAAGTGGTGAGATATCAACTCTATTTGACTTTCCGACAAATATTTCATTTAAGAATTCATATGAATATCAACGAGCCGCTATTCAAGTTGAAATTGAAAACTCCCATGTTGATCTTGAAAAATCGAACCGAATCCCTGATGTTGAACTTCTCGCAGGAATGAAAAAAATTGACTCTTCTGAAAAGACATTCCAATTAGGATTGTCAATTCCACTCCCGATTTTTAATCGCAACACTGAGCATATCAATGAAGTCAAATTACAACGAGAAAAGTTAAACCTATATTTATCGGATGTATCTATAAAAATAAAAACCGAAATTTCGAATATCCAACGCAAGTTGACAAAATTAGAAACCGAGATCAAAGTGTTACGAGATGAAATTATCCCTGAAGCGAACTCAGCCTATTTGGTTATTTATGATGGATATTTAAATGGTCGATACACTTATTTAGATATTGTTGATGCGAAAAAAATGTGGAATCAAACAAAAACCCAACTCTTAAATACATTGACCGAACATCAGATTGAGATAATGAAACTGAATCATATTTCAGGAAATATTAATAAAAATATGTTAGGAGAGAACTAATATGAAAACAACCGTATTAAGCGTAATTATAACCGCATTACTTACTTTTTTTATAACAAAAACTTATGTTCATACTGAACAAGTACACTCAATTGAAATACATGATGACCACGATCACAACGAACATTCTGAAGATGAAACACATGATGACCTTGATGAAATATCCAATGAAACCTTACAAGAATTTGGTGTTGAGTTTTCTACAACTTCAGGAGGTGTGTTAACAAGAACGATTGAATTACCCGGTGAAATAATCATTGATCCAAACAGATTAGTACATATTACACCACGGTATGATGGTATTGTAAAAGAGGTCTATAAATTTACGGGTGAATCAGTAAAATCAGGTGATTTATTGGCCATTATTGAAAGCAACGAAAGTTTATCAGCTTATGAACTTCGTTCATCCATTAGTGGTGTGATAATTGATATGCATTTTACGAAAGGTGAATCGGTACACATAACGGACAATTACTTTGAAATTGCTGATTTATCAGAAATTTGGGTAAATCTAAATGTATATCAAAAATACTTATCTGAAATCAAGATAGATCAAACCGTTTTATTTTCGTTAAACGCAAGGACTCAAAATGTGCAAGGAAAGATATCGTTCATTTCTCCAATAATTAATGAACATACACGTACTGCAATCGCTCGAGTTGTTTTGAAAAACTCAAGAGGGTATTTCAAACCCGGTCAATTTTTATCGGGAGTTGTGATACTCGATCAATCAAAATGTGATATTATAATTCCAAAAACAGCCATCGAAACAATAGGTGGATTGCCTGCTGTGTTTCGGGAAGACGAACATGGATTTGAGCCAGTATATGTTCAGCTTGGGAAGCAGGATCATAACCGTGTTGAAATATTATCAGGTTTGGTTCTGGGGCAAAGATTTGTTTCAAAAGGTGGTTTTGTTCTCAAAACACAAATGTCAAAATCTATGCTAACTGAGGCGGGTTGCAGCCACTAACTCCGCTTAATAAACGTTCAATATTTTAATTACTTATTTGTAATTCAAAGGATTTATTATGATAAAAATCACTCAATTTGTACTTAAATATCGATTATTGATTGTTGCTATTTCATTGATGATAATTGTGACAGGATTTATCAGTTTTAAAAAACTACCCATTGATGCCTTCCCTGATGTGTCGCCTAATTTAGTACAGGTATTTACGATAACGGAAGGACTCGCCCCTGAAGAGATTGAAAAATATGTGACATACCCTGTTGAAGTAGCGATGAATGGTTTACCCAACATGGAAAAAATTCGTTCAGTTTCAAATTTTGGATTATCTGTTGTAAATATTTATTTTGAGGATAAAACGGATATCTATTTTGCACGGCAATTAGTTAATGAGAGAATCCAAGAAGCGCGAGAACAGATCCCTGAAGGGTTTGGAGAGCCTGAGATGGGTCCAATCTCCACGGGAATGGGGCTAATCCTATTTTATTATTTAGATGATGAACGTGGACAGTATTCATTGGAAGAACTTCGCTCAATTCAAGATTGGATTGTAAAATATCACCTCCAAACAGTTCCGGGAGTAACTGAAGTATTAGGAATTGGTGGATATGAGAAACAGTATCAGGTGATGGTCAATCCATTTGCTCTGTTGCAATATGATATTTCAATTCAAGATGTGATTGAAAAAATACAATCCAATAATTTGAATATCGGTGCACAATTCATTGAGAAAAATTCCGAAGAATTTATTGTGCGATCTGTTGGTTTAACCTCCGGAATTGAAGATATTGAAAATATTATTTTGAGATCAGAAGCCGGGACGCCTATTTTACTTAAACAGGTAGCTGAAGTTAAAATTGGTGGAGCTATTCGACGAGGAATCCAAACGCGGGATGGAATTGGTGAAGTAATCTCTGGAATGGTTGTGAAACTATACGGCACAAATTCATCAACCGTTATTGATCAAGTTGAATCTAAAATGGAGGAAATTAACAGTATTTTGCCTGACGGAATAAAAATCGTACCATATTATGAACAAAAAACGTTGGTAGCAGCATGTGTGAATACCGTAAGCAAAGCATTGATAGAAGGAATATTGCTGGTTATTATTGTTCTGTTCGCATTTATGGGGTCAATCCGTCCAAGCGTTGTGGTTGCACTATCAATCCCGTTCTCGGTTCTTTTTGCAATGGTCGGAATGAGTTATTTCAATATTTCTGCAAATTTAATGTCATTTGGTGGGCTTGCGATTGCAATCGGATTGATGGTGGATGGTTCTATAGTAGTAGTTGAAAATATAGAAAGAACATTGAAATCCTCACCGGGAAATACAACCAAAGCCAATCTGATCTCCAAGGCATTTCTTGAAGTCATTAAACCGGTAAGCTTTGCACTCATAATTATTATAATTGTATTTCTACCTTTGTTTGCTTTAGGTGGGGTTGAGGGAAAAACATTTAAACCTCTTGCTTATACGATTGCAATTGCAATGATCGGCTCATTGATTTATGCAACATTAATTGTACCTGCGTTATCATCGTATTTATTGAAAATACCCAAAAGAGATGCTACAAAAAAAGGCAATGCTCTTGTCTTATTATTAAACAGAGTCTATCAACCAATTATCACGTATTTTGTAAATCATCGTAGAATTGCGGTAGGATTGGCAGGTGTTTTGATTATAGCAGGACTTACAATTTATCCAAAGTTGGGGTCAGAGTTTACGCCTAAATTAAATGAAGGTACGATAGTCGTTCGCGTCTCGATGGCTCCTTCAATTTCATTGTCTGAAAGTAAAAATACAACAATGGCAATAGAAAGAAGATTGTTGAGAATTCCTGAAATTACATCCGTGGTTTCACGAATTGGTCGGGGAGAAGTTGGTGCACACACTGATCCTATCAATAGTGCGGAAGTACATGTGCTGTTGGCCGATAAAACAGAGTGGCGAGAAAACGCGGGTCAAGAAGAGTTAGAAAATATAATCCGCGAGTCCTTGGAAGATGTCCCTGGAGTATTAATTAACATTACTCAGCCCATTGCAATGAATGTGGACGAACTTTTGGAAGGGATAAAAGCTGAACTCGCAATAAAATTATTTGGCGAGGATTTGGAAATATTAAAAATCAAAGCTGATGAAATTTCAGAGGTGGTTCGTGAAATACGTGGAGCTAATGATGTACAGGTGGATCAAATATCCGGGACACCACAATTATTATTGAATATCAATAGAAAAGCAATTGCTCGATATGGAATTAACGTTTCTGATGTGCAGGATGTGATTCAAGCAGCGGTTGGAGGTAAAACAGCCGGTAAAATATTTGAAGGAAATCAACGATATGATATTTATGTTCGTTTTGAAGAGAAATATCGAAACAGCGCTGAAAAAATTGCAGATATTGTAGTACAATCTCCCGATGGTGTAAATATACCATTATCCGAATTAGTGGAAATAAAGGAAATTACAGGTCCTCGTCAGATTACACGTGAAGACAATCAGCGATTTATCACTGTACAGTGCAATGTCTCCGATAGGGATATTGGCTCATTTGTTGAAGAGGGAAAAACCAAGATTGCTGAAAGCATATCGTTGCCTACCGGTTATTTAGTATCGTGGGCTGGACAATTTAGATTACAACAAGAAGCTAATAAACGACTTACCCTTATGATTCCTATCACGTTTGTCATAATATTTTTCCTATTGTTCAGCAATTTCAATTCCCTTAAAAATTCACTATTGATCCTACTCAATATTCCATTGGCGTTAGTGGGCGGTGTTGTCGCATTATGGTTAACGAATCAAAACTTATCTGTTCCATCATCCGTTGGATTTATCGCTCTGTTTGGTATTGCGTTAGAAAATGGGATGGTGTTGTTGTCGAATATGAACCAATTGGTGCGAAGCGGGATATCAAAAAAGGAAGCATCAATTATTGGTGCAAAGATGAGGTTGCGACCTGTATTAATGACAGCTTTAACAACGGCTCTGGGTCTATTACCTCTCTTATTTGCATCAGGGACAGGAAGCGAAGTTCAACGCCCCTTGGCTACCGTTGTTGTCGGTGGACTAATAACATCAACCGTTTTAACACTACTGGTAATCCCGGCATTGTATCAATGGTTTGCTAAAGAAACAAAATAGAAATTCTAATAATATTGTCACTATAAAAGGAACAAATATCCAAATACAAAATATTGGGTTATAGCCTATACGACAATCCTAAATATGCGGTCATCGTTGTATAATCCTTATCTATTAAGTAGTCCAAACTGGTTGACCCATAAAATGATTTAGATAGTGACCATGAATGATTGATCTTGAATATATGTTGAAGATAATCGTTGTAAAAATTTCCATAACCAAATGAATACAATTCGTATTCTCCGTAAAACTTTCCGAAATGTTTTGTGGAGATATTCATGCCTAAACGGGATCTGAATCCTGTGATAATTAGATTATGAAGATAGCTGGCAGAAAACTGTACAGAAAGAGCATCTCGAATGGATCGGGAAAAATAGTTCATAAAAATATAGGTCGATGCGATATCTGATTCAGATTGAGCTCTACGGTTGAACCCTGTAATGATAGACCCAATTTTATCATGAGAAAAACGAATGGAACTATACCACCCCGTTCGAAGCTCATCCACAAATAGTGAATCCGGTAATAGATTGCCGGAAGCATTATACAAAACCTGTCGCCTTGAAGTAAACCGTGTAGTAATCGTTAGTGGTTTAAAAACGTGGAATCTCAATGAAATCTGGCTGGATGTAGGTTCTATTTTAGATCGATCATAGAGTGCTTGTTCTCGGTAAAGATCCCATGTTTGATAGAGCGAAACGTTTAATTTACGTCGATAGCTTCCGGTAAACTTGATGTAGCTGAACTCTCGGTCTATTTTATCTCCGGTGTGTTGGCTTACAAAACTGAATAAAGTTCTTAGTTTATAGGTATTTCCTTTATGTTGACTTTTTACAAACCCACCCAATTTTCTTACGTCGCTGTTCCATCCAAGAGATTGATAATCTGGTTGAAAACCAGCTAAAAAACCGGTGGAATAATTGGATTTGATCTTGGAAGAAAAAAGAAGTCCGTCCGTTGCACCGACACCGGACATATCCGATGGAAACACTCGCCCAATTTGCAGAAGATGCTTTTTTGTTTTATCTGAGAACTCAGCTCTGGCTTGATAAATTGTAAAATCTTGGTTCCGTAGATCACTTCGACCATACAGTAATATTTTAGAGTGGAGAAGTGTATTTATGCCGGCACGGTATTGTACGGTCCCGATCCCTCTTGAGTTTTTTTGTTCTTCTGAAAACCGGTTGTAAGAATATCGAAGAGAGACAATTGCATTTTGATCAAAGCCCCATTCAGTTCTTTTGATTTTGGATTTCTTTTTTGTTTTATTTGATCCTTGGGTGTCGGTAAGGATCGGTGTTTTCTCAGGTTCAACAATAAATTTCTCATATGAAATTCTATCTCCGAGTTGAAACTGATCGATCGGGACCAAGGGATGCGAAACAGAGGATTTGCGAGCAATATTTGTGATGACCAATAGACCCACTTCGTCATTCCGTCGAAATACGGTCAATGTATCACCAATTTCTGCACCTTTTACCGAACCGACATCACTGTACACCTGATCCATTGTGATATACGTAATAAATCCTTCAATGGTTTTATAATTTCCGGGCTGAGCTGCTAGAGAACTCATCATTACAAATGCAAGTATAGATAAATATTTAGTCATCTTCTTCTCCATTCGGATGGCAATCATAGCAGGATTGACTTTCGTAAACATAATCAGAGACTTCACCTAAATGTTCATCATCCATCTCACTTTGTATATGTTCATGGCAAACGCCATTCAAACCGCATGAAAAGTCAGAATAATCATTCTCGTTACGATGACATTCACTGGTACAATCTGACCATTCACCTCGATGTTCTCCCGAATAAATTGGGAATAAAAGATCATGATGAGCCATATCGGACGGATGCCAAGCTCGAGTATTATGACACAATAAGCAATCTTTATTTCCAGTATGTTCAGGACGAATATCATAATCATCCAAATGGCATGTTTCACAATCTGTGGTCAATGTTCCGGATAATCGATTGAAATTAACTCCATGACATTCAATGCAATCGATTTGTGCATGGGCACCTGTTAATGGAAATAATGTTGTTTCGTGTGATAATCCCCACGAGCTCATATCCCAGGAATTAACAGTATGACATCGTTGACAATCTTCTCTGAGAGATCCAAAATGAAGATCAAGATGACAAGAATTACAGTCAGTGGAAGTGTTAGCAAAATCATGCAATTCTTCAACGGTATTTCCTTTGTGGCACTGAATGCACTCTGCGTTAATGTGTGCTCCCTCTAACGGGAATTGAGTATGGGAATGGTTAAATTTTGGAGAGATCAATAATGGCGTCCAACCATCGGATGTATGACACGTCAAGCATGAATCATCCGTTATCGGTTGTCCAAAGAAAATAGTTACCAAAAAAAGCATAGCAAATGGGAGTTTCAGAATAGTTTGCTTTTCCATGGTTTCCTGTTAAAATTATTATCTTTAGGTGCTTTGCCACCGGAACGATCATCGTCTCCTTCGCAATCGTCTTCATCTCCATTGGGGTGACACGTATAACAATCTTGCGAAGTAACTCCACTGTACGGATAAGTCATTCCATTGCAACTTTCACAGTCTTGTGGACCATCTTCACAATGTTCGGATGTCTCACTGGTTGTTGAATGGCACCCTCCACTGTTAAAACAAGTAAACTCAACCGTGTTACTACCCGTATGGCAAGACTCACAACTTTCATTTACTTCATCCTGATGAGGTGGATTAATGGGGAATTGATGAGTAAACGTGGATTCTTCCCAATCAAATGTCGTGTGACAATTCCAGCAAAGTGTGCTTTCACCTGCTGTATGTTCATCAAAAAAGTCTGTTTCGTGGCAGGACCAGCAAGAAGGTTGAAATTCAGGTTGAGAATGACATTCATTACATGTGACATTTGTATGATCATCGGAAAGGGGATAAAACGAATGATCGATCTGAGCTTCAGACCAGTCTGTAAATGAAGTATGACAAAGGTTACACTCAGTACTATATCCTGCCTGTTCATGATTAGGGGATGTTGTTGAATAATAATCCTGTGAATGACAATCAAAGCATCCTGAAACAATTCCCTCGTGGTTATAGGTCGCCCCATCCCACGTATCAACGGTTAAGTGGCAATTTTCGCAGGAAAGACTAAATCCTCCGGCTTCAGTATGTTGAGGATCAGTTGCGTTATTATAATCGGGCATGTGACAATTTTGACACAACAAGGTTAGTCCGTGTGAATAGATATCCGGAGACCAACCTGTCTCAACGTGACATTCAGTACAATGATCCAAAGGATAACCATATACTTGATGATCCGGAGTGGCGGTTTGGTAATCTTGGAGATGGCATCCGGAACTCTGGCAGGTATTTTCAGTTCCTTGATATTGATCCCCTAAATGACAATTTTGACATTGGACTTGTAGGTGAAGACCATTTAGTTGGTAATCAGTTTGTTCAACTGAATGAGGGAAATTGTCGATGTTCCAATTACCGCTGGAATGGCATAATGCACATTGATCTCTGATATTACCATTATTATGTGGAGGAGAAGCCGATGTGATATACTCCGGCTGATGACAATATTCACATGAAGTTTCAGAAACATTCACATGATCGAAGATCGATTCTGTCCAAGCACCGGTCGTATGGCATTGTGCACATTCATTAATAATATTATGTGTTGTATGGTCGTATTCTGCTGTCTCATAATTGGTTGAAGCCAATTGACCCGGAGAGTGGCATTCTTCACAGGTTTGAGGGAGTGTATAAACACCCTGACCATGACATTGGGCACACTCTGTAGTCTCATGAGCTCCGGTTAAAGGAAAAGCTGTCAGAGAATGATCAAATGAAGCCCCCAGCCAAGTTTCTGTACTTGTATGGCATTCTTCACAATTTTCATCACTGTACCCTTCCTCGGGAAGGTGGACAGGGTTTGTTGTATTTTGGTAATCGGTTAAGTGACATGTAGCACAAGCAGAGCTGACCTGATGCTCGAAAATACCCGGATCCCATTCTGTTGTGCTATGGCAATATTCACAATCAGATGGAGGATATCCCAAAGCGATATGATCCGGCTCGGTTGTTTCTTGAAAATCAATTAGATGACATTGGTCACAACCGGATGTCGTGAAATTTAAGTGGTCAAATATAGATTGTTCCCATGTGGTTGTTGTATGGCATTGCTCACACACATTGATAATATTATGTGTTGTATGGTCGTATTCTGCTGTCTCAAAATTTGTCTCGGCAATTTGTCCGGGGACATGGCATTCTTCACAGGTTTGAGGGAGTGTATAAACACCCTGACCATGACATTGGGCACACTCTGTAGTCTCATGAGCTCCGGTTAAAGGAAAAGCTGTCAGAGAATGATCAAATGAAGCCCCCAGCCAAGTTTCTGTACTTGTATGGCATTCTTCACAATTTTCATCACTGTACCCTTCCTCGGGAAGGTGGACAGGGTTTGTTGTATTTTGGTAATCGGTTAAGTGACATGTAGCACAAGCAGAGCTGACCTGATGCTCGAAAATACCCGGATCCCATTCTGTTGTGCTATGGCAATATTCACAATCAGATGGAGGATATCCCAAAGCGATATGATCCGGCTCGGTTGTTTCTTGAAAATCAATTAGATGACATTGGTCACAACCGGATGTCGTGAAATTTAAGTGGTCAAATATAGATTGTTCCCATGTGGTTGTTGTATGGCATTGCTCACACACATTGATAATATTATGTGTTGTATGGTCGTATTCTGCTGTCTCAAAATTTGTCTCGGCAATTTGTCCGGGGACATGGCATTCTTCACAGGTTAATGGAAGTTCATATATCCCCTCACGATGACATACAGAACACTCGGTAACTTCATGTGCGCCCGTCAGTGGGTAATCAGTTTGTGCATGATCTAAATATCCACCTTCCCAGGTGATTGTTCCGGTATGACAAATAGAACAATCTGTATCGTAAACCCCTTCAACGTGCACTGGCGCATCGGGGTAGAGGTTTGTTCCGACGGCAAAAAATTCTTGCTGATGACAAGACCAACATGCATCATCAGTCCCTGAGAATGTCCCGGTGTGGCACTCGGAACACTGTGAATCGCGATGAGCCCCGGTTAACGGATAATCGGTTTGGGTATCATGATCAAAAGTAGAAGGAGACCAAGCTAGTGTTTGTATAGAATGGCAAATCGTACATTCTGTATTTATACCCGCTTCGGTATGAGATGGGGAATCAGTTAGATCGTAATCGGTACGGTGGCATGAATAACAATCCGTAGGTGTTTGAGAATAACCGGACAGACCCCCTTCTGTATGGCATTCTTGACAGGATACCGACGCATGCGCTCCTAACAACGAAAATTGTGTTAAATTATGATCAAACGTCTGAGGAGTGACTTGCCAAGAATCCATTCCGTGGCATTGAGTGCATTCATCTCCTAAAGAAGTAAGATGGACATCTAAATGACATGATGAACATTGAGATTCGCGTTGAAATTGATGTTTGTCTTCAACTGTGTCTCCGGTATGGCAGGAGTTACATGGCTGAAATTGATGACTGCCTTCAAGTTGAAAATTTGTTTGTTGGTGATTAAATCCGGAGAGATCTAAAACCGTCCATCCTTGTGAGCCATGACAATCTCCACAATCAAACCCCGGGATATCCCAATCATCTTCCTGAAATCCAAATACATTGAGAATGATAAGAGGAATGCACAGAAATATCCTCATCGGAAATCACCCGTTAATGTATGGCAATCAATACATCGCTGAGCTGTCGGATTATATCGAATAAACGTTCCTTCCATATCTTGAATTTGGTCATGGCACTTATCACAGGCAACCTCTTGATGTCTTCCATCAAGCGGAAACTCTGTTTTTGAATGGTCGAAAGCTACCTCTGTAAAACTATAAACTGTGTGACATCGCTCACATTGATTTTGATAATGTTCTTGAAATTGATTACGATGTATATCTGTGTGACAATTTCCACATTCAAGTTGTTTCCAAGTAAATTGAGTTGTTATTACTCCCGGAATCGGTTCGAACTGTTTATGACAATTAATACAAGGAATTGCCAAATGGCCTCCTTCAAGCGGGAATCGACTTGTCTGATGCTTTGAAGTAGAATAAGAAGTTGGAATAAATCCATTTACGGTATGACAAGCTTCGCAATCCCCATCATCTTTTCTAAGAATAAATTGGCTGTAATGCTGGTCTTCATGACAATCCAAGCAGCTGGTAAATTTTGGCAATGACTCTTCTAGCGTTTGTTTATGACATTGCACACACTTAACATCAAAGTGTTTTCCTTCAAGTGGATATTTTGTCTGTGAATGATCAAACGGAATGAGATCTTTTTTCCAGTCAGTAGTCGTATGACAGGTTTCACAAGTATTTCCATAGCTGCCTTTATGGTGATCTTGGTGACAGCTTGTACAATTTTCATATGCCATTCCGGTAAGTTGCCATACCTCTGGAACTCTACCCGGTATTGTTTGATGACATTTTTCACAGGCAACTTCTTTATGTGCGCCGGTTAGTATAAATCGTGCCTGTTCGTGATCAAATTCTTCTGATGCTTTTTTCCAATCAAACGTATTGTGGCATTTTGTACAGTTTGTTGAGATGTCTTTTTCGTGGATAATCTCATGACAAGACGTACAATCTTCTGACAGACCTAAAAACGTTCGATCTAAAACCGGATACCTTTTATATTCTTCTGCCCATTGAATAATATCATTTCCAACGATATGTTTCTTGGTATGGCATTGACCACATTCCAACTCTCGGTGTTTCCCTGTAAGAGGAGAGCCGGTTTCATCGTGATTAAAATCACGAATATTTTTAGGCCAATAAACGAGTTCAAAAGCTCTTCCATTATGGTCTGAGTGACAGTCTCCACAACCCGTGGTTTTATCTTTGTGATATCCCTTTCCTTCATCTAACCGGTTTTTTAATGGAGTGTGGCATAGAACGCACCCGTCTGAGATCTCTTTATTTCCAACTTCATGGCATTGAACACAATTTGTTGTTCCCTCGAGGTCTTTGTGGTATTTTGAAAGTTTCCCCGGTGAAAATAATTGAGCAGCTGCCATATTAAGGATTAGGACTGCTAAAAAGATATATTTGATAATATTTTTAACCATAACTTTCGTGGTAGATATCTTTTTTCTCAACGTTTAATTCTTCTAAACAATTTAAAACAGATTCAAAAAATCTGGAAGTCGGAACTACACCGTCAGCTTCTGCTTTGCGTTTCTCATGAATGGATAATCCGGGTCCACAAACATAAAAAGATGTTGAACTGTCAGGAATCATTTCTCTGATCATTTCAAGATCAACTCGACGATTATAAGTCTTTACAGGTAGATCAGATTTTTCTTCTCGAGTAAAGGTGAATCTGATATCCAGTTGGTTTGGAAATTTTGTTTTTAATTGAAGTAATTCATTACGGAAAATCGTATCCTGCCAGCGCCGATTACTGTACAATAATCGATGTTTAACATCCGGGTAATTTCGTAAAGCATGTTTGATAATACTAAAGTTTGGAACGACTCCACTTCCGGCACAGATATGTATCAGCGTCTCTGGGATAGGGTCTTTTAATGTATACGGACCGGTAAACCCGGTTATGACCATTGGGGTCCCCCGAGAAGTTCTTTTTGCTAGAATCGGAGATAAGAGAGGAGGGAAAAGTGTTTTGCCTTGAATATAGCGTTCTTCTTTCACGGTGATGGCTAAATATTTTTCGCCAGGCTCGCTGGATAAAGAATATGCTCGAGCTTTCTCTTTTCGCCCTTTTTTATCTTCCAGATAACTTGTCCAACGTTCTAAAGCATCAAATTGATGTGGATCAATTGTTAAAAAGTGACCGGGCTCATAATGCAACACATCATTCCCGGTAAAAAGAATAAGGGTGGTTGTTTCAGGTGTCTCTTGGATGACATCAGCAACCATGACTTCTAATTTTTTTATTTTTTTTTCTTTTTGTACTGATAATGTCCTCCTTTTGCTTAGCTAAGTATTTTTCCGAAATCGATTCCAATAGTATCTAACAGCTTAAATGGTAATTCTCCCCCGGCAAAGATAAACACAAAATCATTTTCTATTTTTAATTCTTCTTTTTCTGTGCTGAGTGTGATGGATGTTTCATCAATGTGTGAAAGGTTAGAATTAAAAACGACATGTAAAAGTTTGTCATCAATCGCCTTTTGGATATTGGAATCATTCTTTGCTTTTAGTCGGAAAAAATTCTCTTTTCGATAAGAGATCGTTACATTATTTCCGGGTTGAAGCGCTAATCCGTATGCTGCTTCTATTGCACTGTCACCGCCGCCAACAATCAGCACATTATTATTGTTGTATGTATCTGCATCGATCAATTTATACATCACCTTACTCAACGGTTCTCCCGGTACGCCCAACTTGCGAGGAGTCCCACGTCTTCCTAAAGCGAGAATCACACTTTTTGCCGTGCAGGACGATGAGTTTGTGGTAATGGTGAAATTGCCTTTATCTCCGACCACGGTTTGTAATTTTTGGTGAGTTTGTAAATGGATCTTCTGTTCTTGAATGACTTTCTCCCAGATCGTCAGTAACTCTTCTTTGAGATATTCTCCTTTTGATAGTTCCCCAAATAATGGTAATTCGACCGGTTGAACCAGCGTAAGCTTTTGTCTGGGATATTGTAAAATGGTTCCCCCGGGATTATCTTGATCAAATATCACATAATTTAATCCCAACTCTTTTGCTTTTAATCCGGCCGCCAGTCCGGCAGGTCCAGCTCCAATTATGACTACATCATAATCTGTTTTATGATCGGTATTAAGATTTTGATGGATATCATTTACAGCCATAATTCCATGGTTGATCGCATTTTTAATTAATGCCAAACCACTGAGTTCTCCGATAATGTAAACACCCGAGATGTTGGTCTCATATTCTGAGGATAGTTGAGGGATGTCCTCTCTTTGACTGACATCACCCAACCCGATCTCAATTCCGGCAACCGGACAGTTTTCTGCGCATTGACCATGCCCGACACAATGACTTCCATGCACGATCGTTGCTTTTCCATCGATCATTCCAAGAACGTTACCTTCAGGGCAAGAGCTAACACAAATTCCGCAACCGATACAGAGAGACTTATCTATGATCGGATGTTGCAAAAGTGGTTTGTCCTGATTTTTTGATCGAGTTTC
The DNA here is from genome assembly GCA_964645915.1 of uncultured bacterium. Taxonomy (GTDB): domain Bacteria; phylum Fidelibacterota; class Marinisomatia; order Marinisomatales; family JACNKV01; genus JACNKV01. The sequence continues at coordinate 78,093 of CAZYDH010000006.1, read as the reverse complement.
TTCCAGTCTTTTCCGAGTTTTATCTTCTTTTTTTCTCTCCCGAAGAATATATGGAATTAAGAAAATTAAAAGGATGAGAAGTCCAATAAGTCCTGTAAGTAGTGATTCAAAGTTCATATTAAAATATCCATCTATATCCAAAGGCAATAACCAATCCGGTGTGAATAAGCATGATAACGATCATTGTGTAAGCAAAAGGTTTATGAATAACATGCCAATAATGAAAAAGTCGATGCGCTGAAGACCAAAAAGCAATTTGACGAGATATTTTGATTCGTTTTCGAATATAATGTCTTAGCGATTTCATTTTATCATGAGGGAGGTTCGTCATCTGCATAATAGTTGAAATGATCTTTCGGCTTGTGATCCAACTGAATGTATCCATGATAAACAACGTGAACAACGCCAGTAATCCACGCTGACGAATTTTTTCAACACCGGATAGCTGTTCGATCAACTCAATCTGACTTTTCTGAATTTGATAATCAGAGATCAACATATCTGTTAGATCATTTTGTTCTTTTTCAAATTCTTGAAGATTCATTTCTTTCCCATTTACATGGTGAGGTATCTTTGTGTAAATATAACGTCCGATAAATCCGCTGAGTGCTACCGCTACCATAGACCAATATGAGATCGAAACCAACCCTCCAAATTTGAAAGCCGTATGAAAAGTGATAAGAATCGGTCCGGCAATTCCAAGAAAGATATGATAATTTAACCATGTGGATAGTTTTCCGGCCTTTTTAAAAAGTTTAAATCTTTTGCGGAGAGAATAAGAAAACAAAGCGATCAACATTAAACTACCAAAAATGCCCAAACCATGTCCGACGAATCCGCCGGGTTTCCATTCTTTATGGAGTTCATGATGAGGGCGGTGGATGAGGTGGGTATTATAATAATCACCCGCAGTAATAAATATATAGTATACTGCAATCGCAAGAGCAACTGTAAGAAGTATGATATTAATTTTATGAAATGTTTTCATCGTGTTCTATTTAGTTAAATCCTGATAAAAAGAGTTAGAAAAAAGTAATAAGGGTCAACTTTGAGGATTATCTTTGGAAATATTACTTAATGAAATAGATAAATGATTTTTTAACTCATCCACTTTCAACGCCATAAGATAGGCTGGACAAATTCGACAATCTTCATCTTTACAGGCGTCAGATTGGATGTCCATATTCCAGCAGAGATTATCATTCGACAAATAAGCTTGGCAGGATTTTTGTTCTTCACCACTACAGTTTTTTACTTCCCAGCAAGGGATCATTGCAAGCAGACGACGTAATCCTGCAATGTTCAGTTTGTTTATTTCGATACGATCTCGAATACATTGTAACCAAGCGACATCCCACTCGGAGTATAATCGAGTTCCGCCCTCTGTCTTATGTGGGATAATCAAACCTTCTCGTTCATACATACGCAAGGTAGAAGCCGTTACATCCACACGTTTTGCGGCAACGCTGATTGGCATCATCGGTTCGAGTAAAGTGTTATTGTTTTCCATGAAATACAATCTTCCATCTAAATGCGGTTATTTTGAATGGACCAAAAATAAAAAATTAATCTATCTTTTCAAATAAAATAGAGGTCAAAATAATGAATATAAAAAAAGTATTACTCGTGTTAGTAATGATGGTAACGTCGGTAGCTTTTTTGACGATTACTGGTTGTGAAGGTCCAGCAGGACCCGCTGGAGCAGATGGTGTTGATGGTATCGATGGAACAGATGGAACAGATGGAAACCTTACATGCTTAGCTTGTCATACACAGGATAATATGGATGGTATCAATGATCTGTTTGCCCTTTCTGGTCACTATGCAGGTGGCGCAGTAGGGTATGCAGGTAGTAGAAGTTCATGTTCTCCTTGCCATTCACACGAATTGTTCATGGATTATGTTAACGGGTATCCCGCAGCGAACATTGAAAATCCAACAGCTTGGCAATGTGGAACCTGTCACGGAGACCACACAAGTCTTGAAGATGGTATTGAAGCCCCACTACGCTTAGATGGTGCCGTTACTTCTATGGTTGGTGGTATCAGCATAGACTTAGGTGGTCCTTCAAATCTATGTGTCAACTGCCATCAGTCCAAAAGAGGTGCTGATACCTATACAGCACTTACAACATATCCGATAGATGATACAACTGATGCTGAAGTTCCTGAAGGCTATGTTTATGTCAACAGTACTCATGCAGGTCCTCATTACGGGACACAAGCTCAACTACTTTTGGGTATAAGTGGATATGGTACAGAATCAACAATGGCACACAGCGATCTAGGCTGTGTCAGCTGTCATATGGGCGAAGCTTCAGATACTGAAGGTGGTCACTCTTTCCATCCGAATTTAGCTAACTGCAATACTTCTTGTCATAGCTCAGTAACAGATATAACCACATTCTTAAGTGATTATCAAACTGGATTTGATGCTCGTATGGAAGCCATCGCAGAAGGTCTTGTAGCTGCAGGTATTTTCACTGAAGATCATGGTATTGTTAAGGGTATTTATCCTGAAAACGTATTTAAAGCATTCTGGAATTACAGAGTACTTTATTCAGACCATAGTCATGGTTTACATAATACAACATACGTTAATACACTATTAACTTCAGCCGAAACTTATCTTCTTGGACTGTAAATAATAGCTTAATTAAAAAAAGGCTGTCTTTTCAGACAGCCTTTTTTTTATCCATAAGGTGAACTATATAGAATTTATACCGTATTTTTATACAAGGTATCGGGATGAATAATTTTAAATCGTTTCACAATTATAAGGAGATATTATGAATATCAAACAAATAGGCATTATATCGTTGGTTTTTGGAGTCGCCATCTATGTGTTAAAGTTCATCACAGTTATCATCAATTTACTGTTTTCGACATGGTATCTTGGATTGGCTTCACTAGCTATTATTGCAGGTGCAGGACTTTTGGTATATAACATATATCAGGAGTCATCCGAAGACTGATCTGTCAATGCGATCTCTGAAAGAGGAGATAAAAGATAAAGCTGTTTCGTTAGGGTTTCATAAGGTTGGAGTTGCCAAAGCAACCAAAACACCCGAAGCCAAAAAACAACTCAATCAATGGATCCATAGCGGCTTCAATGCCACCATGAAATGGGTAGAAAAACGTTCGACCGAGCGTGGAGATATCCATAAATACTTCCCGAATGCAAAATCTGTTATCTCGGTTGGACTGAATTACTATAATCAAGAACCCACTTGGCAACATCCATATAAGATTAGCAGATATGCCTGGGGAGATGATTATCACAACATCGTAAAAAGTAAGTTATTTCAACTCTTGGAATACATTCAGTCAGTCAAACCTAATACCAAGGGGGTTGTGTGTTCTGACACATCTCCGGTCATGGAAAAAGTATGGGCTCAACGTGCCGGTTTGGGATGGATCGGAAAGCACACAAATTTGATTACCAAAGATTATGGGAGCTGGTTGTTCTTAGGAGAGCTGATCTTGGATTTTGAAATTGAACCGGATGTTGCCTTTGAACAAGACCACTGCGGATCGTGCTCTGCGTGCGTAGATGCTTGCCCAACACACGCTATAGTTGATCGACAGGTAGATGCGAATAAATGCATTTCGTATTTGACCATTGAACATCGAGGAGAGTTACCAAAAGCATTGCAAAATGATTTTCAAAACTGGATATATGGATGTGATATTTGTCAGGATGTGTGTCCATGGAATCATAAATCTGAACAACAGACAGACTTAGAAGTGTTCTTTCCGAGAGAGCAAATTGTCCAATGGACAAGTTCTAACTGGGATCAAATGAATGAATACTCATTTAGAAATGTATTTAGAGGATCTGCTGTAAAAAGAACCAAGCACAGTGGATTAACACGAAACATAAACTTTGTTTCAGAAATAGAAAAACCAAAAATTAATTAGGAGGGAGTTATGCCAAAAGTAGGAGTCGTTTTATCAGGATGCGGTGTTTATGATGGAGCGGAGATACATGAATCCGTGATCACAATGTTAGCTTTGGATCGTGCCGGAGCAGAAATGGAGCTAATGGCTCCAAACATTGACCAGTTACATGTGATCAATCATATCACAGGTGAAGAGATGGAAGGTGAAGGCAGAAATGTATTGATCGAATCTGCGCGAATCGCTCGTGGTGAAATAAAGGATATTGTAGAAATTTCGGGAAAGGACATCGATGCACTTATTTTCCCCGGCGGTTTTGGTGTAGCCAAAAATCTTTGTGACTATGCAATGACAGGATCAGATTGCATTGTCAATCCGGACATCTACCGTTTAGCCGTAGAAATGCATCTGCTGAAAAAACCAATTGGAGTAATTTGTATTGCCCCTGCAATGATGGCAAAGATCATCGGAGAACAAGGAACATCCGCTGACTTAACCATTGGAAATGATGAACAGACGGCAAAGGACATTAATGAAATGGGTGCGAATCATGTGAGTTGTTCGGTTGAAAAAACCGTCATCGATAAAGAGAAAAAGATCGTTTCTACGCCGGCTTACATGCTCGCCGGTAAGATCAGTGACGCAGCCGATGGAATTGAGCAACTGGTGAAAGACGTTCTTTCACTGATTGATTAAATATTAGAAGGCGGCCGAAGTAGCGAAGGGTCTCAGTCCCTCAAATCGATATCGATCGAACCCAGACCAATATCGACAGAGACAAGAATATTTGGACGCCCGGCTTTCCAGTCGGGAGATATCCAAATCTCATCATCTTTTTTTACTAAATCTCGAATTTCTACCGAAGATAAAAAACTATGACTTACGGTAATCTGGACGTTTGCATCTTCCGGTAAAATGATATCCATATCACCTAATCCAATGTCTATATCAATATCAATGTCTTGATTGATACTGCCACGCAGATCGATATTAGCAGAACCCAATCCAACTTCTATATCCATCGTTCTCGCATTTAAATGTCCCAGACTTCGGACATCCAAATCGCCCAATCCTGCAGTTAAATTCACTTGTGAACATGCAATAGGGTTTTGATTTGAAACCTCAATGAATACATCACTCAACCCACAATCAATATCCAGGTTGGACAATGGGATATCCGTCAAATCTAAATTAGCGGATCCCAATCCAAAATCAACTTCTAGATTTGTGACTACGGTTGTAGGAAGTTGAAAATTCATACTGTTGCGATAAGTGTCAAAACTATTTTTAAGATTTAGATCAAATTCGACATGATCATCATCATGCTTTTTGCGGTCAAATGAATCCATTTCCACTTTTAAAACCCCTGTATTATCGTTGTGAGCAAATCGAACATCAGGTTCGATTTTATCCGGATAAAAGGTGATATTACCATCAATAGAATCGGGCGTTTTGTTTGCTTCAAGAGTAAAATCACCAAGCCCATAGTGAAAATAGGCATCTAAATGCTCAATCTGATAAATAGAGAAATGATAAGTCTCAGTTTGAGGATCCTCTAATTTGTCGTGAGCAATAAGTCCAGAGGAAATAAATGTGAAGATGAGAAAAATTTGTTTCATTGATTTAACCCTTTTTGTCTTTATATCAATACCGTGCATTTTTTCGGTAACCAACATTAAAAATTGAAATCCATTCTAATCGTTGTTTCCCAAATGTCTGTTCCGTTCAATGATCTTGCAAAGTTAATTCGTGGTGCGAAATCATCGTCATCAAAAAATGAGATACCAATCCCTGCAGATGAGATTCCATTATTAAATAGTTCATCCTTATCATAAAAACCATAATCCTCTCTATCCCATGCATGTCCGGCGTCTGCGAACAGGATAAATGTAAAGTCCTCATCCATAAATTCAGGAGTTAATAGAATTTCAATATTTAGTTGAGCAAATTGATTTCCGGATTGTGCTTTATAGTCATGAGCTGCAATCGAACCCAAACCACCAACTCCAAAGGATCTAAATCCGGGGAGATCGCCGGTTGAAGTCCCTGCCATAAATCGTGTTTTTATTACATAATCATCATAAACTCGCAATTGGGTTTTTGCCAAACCACACAATCTTGAATATGTATTGTCAACGCTTTGTTCAGCTTTTATATAAAAAGCAAATCCGGTATCGAACATACCAAAGGCAATAGGTTTAAATGCCAAGACTGCCCGATAAAGATCTTGATTATAGGATGTGTCGATTAAATTCGGTCGAAAGAGTCTGTCTTTATGGAATAAAGTCCAGAGGTTAGATGAAACCGGGATTTCATCTTGCACAACGCTTGCCTTTGTTGCTTTTAATTTGAACCAATTAAGATCAGCTCCGATACCATATTCATATCCTGTTTCATCCCAACGATCAATAAAATCTTGCTTGGCTAAAAGAGTAGCAACAGAGTTTTCACTATCTTTTAATCTCCAACCATCATCCGTATTTGCTTCACGAAAAGCGCTCCCAAAAAATATTAGGTTCTTATTTTGAAAGAACGCCTGCTCAAGGGTGATCCTTCCGGCAAACGTTTTATGAGAAAATCGGTAACCCGCATTAATACTGAACCGGAGATTTGATTTCCCGTGTCTATCCCAATAAGTATTAAACGATAATAACAGTCCTTCATTTCGATTGTAAACAAAGGGTGATATTTCAGGATGGACCCAACTTTTTTGATTTAACGGGAAGCGTTCATCAATATGAAATTCTGTAGATCCCTCTATGGCAGGATCGCCTTCTTTTTCTCGATATACAAGTCCTTCTCTAAGATTGATCTCAACAATCTTTCCATTGATAACGGCATCAGGATGCTCATTTACAATTCCTCCAACTGCAATAATTTCTCCATCAATAACTGCGGTAGAATTAATATTAATAGTTCCACCATAAACGGTGATTTTACCGGTGATAGTTCCGTTGACGGTCAGATCACCGCCCGCAATACGGATTTTATCACTGACGACGTCGGTTGTGTCCACAACGTAATCTGAGAACAATCGAATTTCATCTGCGGGATTTAATGAAGTGTATTTTGTTATTTCAGTTGCTGAGATAATTACGGTTGATAGAAAAAATATAAAAATCTGTTTAGCGAATTGCATGAGGTTAATTCCTTTCAATAATAATATGGCCATAAGAATTGCGAAGTTTTATCGTGTGCTTACCATCACCAAAGATTCCGAAAGCCTCGACATCATTATGTTTATTTACGATGGTGAGTGGGAACTCACAATCGATGGCTTTTTGATCTTCCCCCTTTTTTACTAACGCATCAATGCTGGCTGAAATATCTTCCGGGATGGATAAATAGATATCCCCAAAAGATGTATTCAAATCAATATTTTGTATTTCATCCGGTCCTACACGCGTTTTTTCTATATGAAGGTCTCCGGAAGTTGTAGAAGCGGAAATTCCACTATGAATTCTCTCTGCTCGAATATCTCCTCCGCTGGTCGTTACTGAGATATTTCCGGTGACATTATCCAGGTCAATATCTCCACCGGATGTGTTCCCGCGTATTATACCACGGATATCTTCTGCAATCAAGTCTCCACCGGATGTAATAATAACAAGATCACCTGTTATTTCATCTGCATGAATATTTCCTCCGGAAGTTCTCCCATCTATTTCATTTCCTGAAATTGAAGTAAAGTGAATATCTCCTCCGCTGGTAGATACTTTCACATTACCGTGAGTATCATTCACATCGATATCTCCTCCGGAAGTATGAACATTTAATTTCCCCTCTAAATTTTGGATGTCAATATCTCCACCGGATGTTGCTAAATAGACATTCCCAATTCCATGCCTAAGGTCGATATCTCCACCGGATGTTTTACCGGTTAATTTTCCTTCAACATGCTCAATGTCAATGTCTCCACCGCTGGTTCGGATATCCACCTCTCCTGTGATGAGTGAAAGTTCAATATCTCCGCCACTGGTATAAGCCATAATGCTGACGGTAGTTGGAATAGAAATATCATAAGAATATGAGATTCTCGATGGCCATTCATTTGTTCCGGTAATACTAACGGTGTTTTCTTCAGCATGATGGGCAACCGTAGCTCGAAATCCTTCAAACCTTTGCTCAGCTTTTTTTCGTGAACTGGATTTGATATTTATTTTTTCTTCAATGTGAACAGTCATACTGTTTGTCCCTTGGATATAGATATCACCCTGAACTTTCTCAATTATGAGTTCCATAGGGCGTGAGGGGTCTATGTCAAATTCGTATGTCGTTTTTCCTGTATATCGATGTTTTCGATCATGACTAAATGTTTCAAATATTTTTTGACCCCAAAGGTTGTTTGGAACAAAAAGAGAAAGAAAAACAAAGCCTAATATGATAGTATGAAAAGTGTTTTTTTTGTTCATCGTTTCTAATCCTTAATTTTCTTGTATAGATTCAATTCGTTGCGGAGGGTAGAGGTCATTCATGTCAGCCAGAACACGAGCAGTTTGCTCTCTAATAAAGTCGTTCTCATCTACAAGTCTAATGACACGTAAAGTTGAAGCGATTTCAGGCGAGGGAGATGTCGATAAAATAGATAACGCCTCCATTCGAATTGCTTCATTTTTTTCTTCTAAAAGAATTTTTAAACAGGCATCTATCAGCGTGGGATTTGGTTCAAATTGATGCAAAAGCCGAACTGATTTTAAACGAACACCCGGATTAGGATCTGAAAGTGCAGAAGACAAAATAACCATCATTGTCTCATCTACAGGTTCAATCTGTTCCATTAATTTGACAGCTTTTAATCGATTTCCGGGATTCTTATCGTTTAACAAAAGATAAAACAATAAATCTCGAACCAGTTGATCTTCAACATTCCCGCTAACATTAACTTCGTTGCTTGCTTGTATTGCAAATTCGACTGGTGTATCATTTTGACCGATATTAATATCTGCAGTTTGAATCGCACCTGATTGAATTAATTCTTGGATCGTGGTGTAGTTGGTTGGGCTTGGTATCTTTTCTGCATCAGAGGTATTTGTAGAAAAATAATTTCCGATAAAGAATGCAAGAGCTACATAGGTAACCGTTGCCCAAACCGGTTGTCGAAAATGATCAAGAGTACGAGTTATCTCACTGATTCTATGTGACAGCCATACAGTCCATGAGCTCTGTTCTTCATTGATTGATGCAATTTGACTTCGCAAAATATTTCGTTGTCCTTGAAGCATCTCTTCTGTGGGAGTAATGGTTGATAAAGATTCAGTGAAAGATAAGGTAGAGCGAATTTCCTCGATATACGTTTGGAGTTCTGTGCTTTGTTCAATTTGGCGCTCAAATCGAAGCATGGTTGTCCCATCCATTTCATTCATTAGATAGAGGATGGCTTGTTCTTGTATATCTGTTGATAATTTATCGGGCATGATTTAACTCTTTTAATGATATCCTTAATGTCCCCATTGCACGGAATAAATATTGTTTTACGGTTCCTTCTGTGCTTCCAATAATTTTAGAAATGTCTTTTATTTTTAATCCTTGGAAGTGTTTCAAAATAAAGACAGTTTTTTGCTTTACAGGAAGTAGATCAACTGCAGTGGATACTTCATTCATGATCTCTTTACTATGAGGGTTTTCCTTTTGTTTAAACCAGATTAAAGATCGGTCGCGTTCAATATCTGCCATATCATCAATTGGAAGATTTGATGATTTTCGACTCATATTAATAGCGGTGTTGACCGTAATTCTATAAAGCCATGTATAAAAACTGCTTTTAAACTTATAGGATTTAATATTACGATAAGCTTTCAGGAACACCTCTTGATAAAGGTCTTCCGCATCGTGAGTATTTTGAGTTAATTGGTAAGCGAGTGTCATAATTTGTTTGTCATGTAACGCGACCAGTTCATGGAACGTTTCAGAATCTCCATTTTGTGCCAGGAGGATTAATTGTTTAGTTCTTTCGTTCACAATTTCAACTGGTTTCATTAGATTAGACACCACTCAGAGAAAAAGGTTGTCATGGTTTTTACTTAAAGAAAGAAGGATAACCATTCCAGACCGATTGTATAATGATAAGGAAAAATACTATATATACCTGAAATTAAAAACCCCGCTTATTAACGGGGTTTAATCTTTTAAAATCAATTTATTTTATGCAGCGACCACACTGACTACTTTACGATCACGTCCTTTACGCCCAAACTTGACGATTCCATTCGCTGTTGCAAACAAAGAGTCATCACTGCTTCTTTTTACATTTTCTCCCGGTAAAACCTTAGTACCACGTTGTTTAATAATAATACCGCCGGCTAAGATAGATTGACCGTCTGAAACTTTAACTCCAAGTCTTTTGGAATTTGAATCACGACCATTTCGAGAACTTCCTTGACCTTTCTTATGTGCCATATTATTTATCTCCTGTTTTCTTTGTACTGCTTTTTGCTTTAGGAGCTGCAGTTTTTTTCTTAGGTGCTGAGGTTTGAATTTTTTCGACTGTTAAAAGTGTATATCCTTGGCGATGGCCATTTTTCTTTTGATATCCTTTGCGACGTTTTTTCTTATAGACCAAAACCTTACCATATCGTCCATGCTCAGCAACTTTTGCTTTTACGCTAACATTTTTTACCGTTGGATTTCCAACCTTAATTTTTTTTCCATCGTCAAACAAAAGAACATCATTGAACGTCACGGAATCCCCAATCTTAGAATCAAGACTGGCAACACGCACATTTTGTCCTTCTGAGACATTATATTGTTTTCCTGCTATAGTTACGATAACGTACATTTATTCCTCCAGAATAGCCCAGAAAATTACTAGCATTAATATTATTTATCAAGATATAGTTTGTCGGTAATATCTTTGTTATCCTTCACTCTGATAAAATGGAAATCATCCAGCGCAATATCAGGATCAGCCACAATATTAATGTGCACAAAATTCTGCCACATTAATCCGCGTAATATCTTTTTCTTATGATTATGAATATACTCTGCATTCTCGGGATTGATGAGAAGTTTAAGTCTGAGGTTTTTATACTTTGTTTTATAACGTCTTAACCAATGATCAATTCGCGTAATTAAAGTATCTTTTGAAATGATGTGTCCTGAACCATGACATACTGGACATTCTTCACTCATTGAATCCACCAAACTTAGTCGAATCCGTTGGCGAGTCATTTCAAGTAAACCAAAATCAGAGATTGGTGAAACGGCTACTTTTGCACGATCCTTTTTTAGCTCTTTGCGAAGTTCGTAATACACTTTTCGCTTATTATCTTCTTCTCGCATATCAATAAAATCGATCACGATTAATCCGGATAAGTCACGAAGTCTCAATTGACGCGCTACTTCTCTAGCTGCTTCAAGATTGATCTTAAGAGAATTAACCTCATGCTGTTTCTTTCCGATAAACCGCCCACTGTTTACGTCAACAACAACCATGGCTTCAGTTTTTTCAATGATTAGATAAGCACCACTTTTTAACCAAACCTTTGGACGCATGAGTTTTTCAATCTCTGTTTCAATGCCCATGCTTTCAAAGATAGGGGATTTAATACTGTATCGTTCCAGACGATTGGTTAATGTGGGTGAAACATCTTTTAAATAATTCTGAAGTTTTTTATATAAATTTTTCGAATCAATAATGATCTTGCTCACATCAGAAGTCAAAACATCCCGAATGATACTGGATGCGGTTTCTAAGTCTTCATAGAGTATAGCAGGTGCTTTATGTTTTTTTGCTTTTTTCTCCAACTGTGACCAATGTTTGATAATCATTTCATAATCATTGCGGATTGTTTCTTCACTTTTTCCTTCAGCGACTGTCCGAATGATTAGTCCCATCCCTTTTCCACGAAGTGATGTTGCGATCTTTTTTAATCGGCGTCGTTCATACTTATCCCAGATCTTTTTTGATATTCCGATATAATTTGCACCCGGGACTAATACAAGAAGTCTTCCAGGAATTGCTACTTCTGTTGTAACTCGAGGACCTTTACTTGCAAACGGTTCTTTTATTATCTGGACAAAGATTTCTTGTCCTGTGTGCAGATCAACACTGATGTTCCCATTATCTTTATGATGTTTTCCATTCGTCTGTTTATCATTAAAGTCATCGTCGACTTCAATAAGATAGTTTGCATTCTGTATTTCAGAAAAAGGGAGGAACGCGTTGACATCGTGTCCGATATCAACAAAGGCTGCTTGCATTCCAGGGATTACATTCTCGACCTTCCCATTGTATATGTTACCCACCATACGGTGCTGGCCTTGTTTTTCAACATAAACTTCGACCAGTTTATCATCCTCAAGAATCGCAATTCTGGATTCCCCAAGACTTACATTAATATAAATTTCTTTTTTCATCTCTCATCTCTTCCACATTAGACATTATTTGGTCTTTGCATCTTATTCAACAACCATAATACATAAGCATATCTAATCGGTTCACGGCGAGTAAGTCGTTTAGTACTCTTATGCGATTTACTATTTAGATGAGAAGGTCAGGAAGGAGGGGTAAAAAATGTGAGACTTCAGTGCCTCAAAATCTACAGTAAGGATTAAATATTTTGTCCTAAAAAACGCTTTATGCTTTCGAATTAAGCCTTCAATCCCTTTTCATCGTGGAAGAAAGTAAGAGATAAAAGTTTAGCCCTCAAAGGGATATTATCGCTTTGTTTAATTGCATTAAGGATAAAAATATATTTCACGTTTTAATATTTCAACTGCAACATGTAACTTTGCCCCCATGAACGATTGGATTAATTTAGCATTAAAAACTGCAGAAAAAGCAGGAGAGATAATTATATCCTATTATAAATCCAATTATGAAATCCAGAATAAGAGTTATCATAACCCGGTTACAACCGCTGACTATCATGCGAATGACTATATTAAAAAAACACTCCAATCTGCTTATCCGAACTTTGGATGGTTTTCCGAAGAAACAGAAGACTCATCAGATCGGTTGGAAAAAGAATTTGTATGGATTGTCGATCCACTTGACGGAACAAAGGAATTTATCGAAGGAGTCCCAAATTTTGTTGTAAGTATCGCACTTGTAAAAGAATCTCTACCTGTTTTTGGTGTGTTGTACAATCCTGTGACAAAAGAATTGTTCAGGGCTCAAGTAGGTGAAGGTGCTTTTTTAAACGACAAGCAAATCTTTTGTTCTAATAACATAAATATCAGTGATATGACGATCTTAAATAGTCGAAGTGAAACAAGGCGGGGCCTTTGGCAACCGTATGAGAACACTTTTAAACAATTACTGCCGATTGGTAGTGTAGCATACAAACTGGGATTAACGGCTTCGAGCTTTGCAGACATTTTTGCTTCGTTGCGTCCAAAGAATGAATGGGATATTTGTGCAGGGCACTGTATTATTGCTGAAGCCGGTGGCATTTTAGTTGATTTAGATGGAAATCCTGTTTATTATAATCAGAAGAATTCATTGATAACCCCGGGGTTAATTGCCGGGAATCCTAATGCAGTAGAAAAAACATTAAACCTTTTAAACCGCAAATAAAATAAATGAAGAATAAAGTACAATATCCTGAAGGAGCGATCCCTTGTTTAGATAAAGGGTTTGTCAGATTAGTTGATTCTATGGGTGGGGATGACGCCATTGTGCAAGCTGCCCGAGTAAGTTATGGAAAAGGAACGACAAAGGTGAGTCGAGACAAGGGCTTGATCCGTTATCTTCTTCGTCACCGACACTCTACACCATTTGAAATGGTCGAGTTGAAATTTCACGCAAAAATGCCCATCTTTGTTGCAAGACAATGGGTTCGACACCGTACGGCGAATATTAATGAGTACAGCTTACGCTATTCCGAAGCAAGAGAAGATTTTTATATTCCTGATTTAAAAGACATCCATTTCCAAAGTAAGTTTAATAAACAAGGCAGGGATAGTGCTGACGTTCCAAAAGAATTGAAAGAAAAAGTAGTTAAGTATTTTCAGGAAATTTCTGAACGAACCTTTAATATCTATCAGGAACTGAACGAAGATGGTGTTGCCAGAGAGTTGGCACGTTCTATTTTACCGGTGAACCTATATACAGAGTGGTATTGGAAAAACGATCTGCATAACACATTACATTTTCTGAAATTACGGATGGACAAACATGCCCAGTTTGAAATTCGTGTATTTGCCGAAGCAATGGCACACTTCGTCAAACAAGTTTCTCCGATCGCATATGAAGCATTTGAGGACTATGGATTGAATGGAATGTATTTATCCGATATTGAAAAAAGCATTCTGACAGAAAAATTGCCCCAAAACATCGTTTTAGAGATCTTTGAAGACATTATATATAGGATCATCACCAGCATGAATAAGAATAAACCTCTGTCCGATGATGAATTATTCCATCACTATCAGGTAAATGAGGGGAAAGACTCCAAAGAAGATTTTATCATAAAATGGAATGCCGGTGGGATTCAAGTTGGCAATGTGTTCGAATTAAAAGAATTTAAAGCCAAGTATAAGGAAACATTTTTATTATAAACAAAATGAGGTGATCATGTTGCGACCATCAAACGCTGGTCATCGACAACGCCTACGAGATAAATTTCTGGTCAAGGGTCTTGAAGGATTTCATGACTATGAAGTCATTGAATTATTATTAACGTTGGGAACCCCCCGAAAGGATTGCAAACAGGTGGCAAAGTCTCTTTTGAAGAAATTCGGCTCTCTCAACGCTGTATTAGAAGGAGATCCCGAGGAGTTAAAATCCATCAAGGGTGTGGGTAATAATAACATTTTTGGTTTAAAGATTGCACAAGCAGTGGCTCGACGGTATCTATCCGACCGGGTGATTGGGAAAAACTTTATCAAATCTGCAGAAGATGTTATTCAATATCTGGTTCACAATTTACGCGATAAAAATCGTGAAGTATTTATGGCGATCTATTTAAACGGTAAAAATCATGTCATGAAGATGGATGAACTTTTTATCGGAACCTTATCAACTTCAGCGGTTTATCCGCGTGAAGTAGTAAAGAAAGCGCTGAAAGAAGATGCTGCTGCAATAGTTTTTGTTCATAATCATCCAAGCGGTTCCTTAAATCCAAGTAAAGATGACATTGCGATCACAAGTAAATTAAAAGAAGCGTTAGATGCTATTGATATTACCGTACATGACCATCTTATAATAGCAGGGAATGATTACTACTCCTTGGCTGATAACGGTCTTATTTAACTACTGTTCGGATAATTCAGAATAATGTTGTAATTTTGATCAAAGGCGGCACGATTTCCAACTAATTCTCCTTCTTTGGGGTTAGTGATCAACAACTCGTGTCGCCATTTTTTTTGGAACTTTCATTCCATGTTTTCCGTATCATAACTGTTGATCACTATAACCCCTAAAAGAAGGAGAAAATCAATGAATAAGATCGATAATAAAGTAGTAGGAATTACGCTACTGTTAGGTGTAATTGTTATTGGAAGTGTTTTATATAACATTATGAAATCGGAAGGGGAAACCACCCTAATCACTGAACACCCCATTGAAATGAATTCCATAGAAAATGAACCTATTCAGACACAACCAATTGAAGAGGAAAGAATCACTACAGAATTAGTTATTGAAGAGATTGAAGAAGAAACGACGGAAGTTGTTCCATCATTTAACGATGCATTTGCTAAAGCGAGGATAGAGTTAGGACCCAATCAAACTTTTTACTGGAATGGTCGTGAATATCGCACAAACTATCTTGAAGAGGAATCCGTTGAAGAACTTGTTTCTGTAGAAAAGGTAGACTCGATTAGCACAGCAGACATTGCTGAAATATCAGATAATGATTTTTCTGAGAATCTTGTATCTGAGTAACTAGAGCATACACTCGTAAAAAAGGGCATCTTAAGATGCCCTTTTTGTTTTAATTCCTTTATAAAAACTCTTCTCTTAATCTATAATCAATATTAATTTATCTCCGCTATGTATATCCTCGAAAAACTCTCAGAGATAGATCACAATGTATTTTTATGGATAAATAAATCTCTGTCGAATCCGGTTTTTGATTGGTTGATGCCACGGATAACCAATTCAGATAATTGGATAATTCCCGGAATTATATTAATTCTATGGCTGTTAATGTATGATAAAAAAAGAGGTAGAATTGCCCTACTACTTTTGATTGTTGCCATTGGATTAACCGACAGCATCGCTGCACAGATTATTAAACCGTGGGTTGGGAGAATTCGCCCCTCACACGATTTCACAGATATAATAAATCTTTTAGTCCCTCGTGGAGGAAAATATAGTTTTGTTTCGAATCATGCCGCGAACATGTTTGCTTTAACAGTGGTGCTAGGATACTTTTATGGCTCTTGGAAACCCTGGTTGATTTCATTGGCATTAATCATTGCTTTTAGTCGGGTGTACGTAGGTGTACATTACCCGGGGGATGTTATTATTGGAGGATTGTTTGGTTATACAATCGCTTGGATTGTGCTAAGCCTATGGGTCATCCTCAAAATGAGGGAATTAAAACGTGGTCGTTCATGGGTGTGGTATGATGAATTACCACCTCCGTGATCTGCTAATTAGGCAAAGTTCCTTTTGGCGGTTTCATTCCGAAGGCGGAAAATGAATCTTGTCCGGGAGATTTAATTTCTCCGTGTTTGCTTTCATATTTGCGAATGTTATCAGCTAAGGCATTAAGAAAAGATTTTACGTGAGGTGGAGCCATGACAATTCTGGAATGAACTTTTGCTTTTGGAACTCCTGGTAAAAGCCTGGTAAAGTCCATGACAAATTCAGCTGGTGAATGTGTCACAACGACAAAGTTAGAATATTCTCCTGAACCTACAGATTCATCTAACTCGATTTTTATTTGTTGTTTTTGCTTTGGTTTATCCATTTGTTCCTCTTTTCGATGGCTATTTATAAAAATTATTTTTTATTCTGTTGATTGAATTCTTCCCAATCTTCTTCAATCCCTTTAAACTCTTCAAATGAGGTGTCTTCTTCTTCTTCCTTAGATTGTTGTTGGACCATTTCATTTTCATATAGACTAAAAGTTTCCTTCCTTTTTTCATATTCGGAAGGATCGACTTCTTCTTCATCTTCGGGTTCAAGACGCTCAATATCTTCTTGGTATACTTCTGTGTCGAAAAAATCTAGATTTTCAACGATCCCATTTGCCATAAGATATTCTAAGAAATCTAAAAATTTTCTATCACGAAGATCAACTTTGCAATGGACACAAACCAAAGACTCTTTTAAGTCTATTTCTTCTAATGTAGATTCGCAGACAGGGCAAATAATACCTTCTAACATTCGTAAACTCCTTTAAAACGGGAGGGAAATATACACGAAGCAATCGCCTTGGTCAATACTTAGTTCACCGAGTTATTTTTTGTTATTTAAATAAACAAACAATTGCTTTTCAGATTCAGATAAATTTTTATCTCTTCGTTTCATCACCACATCCGCGGTTTGTAAGAATTGATGCACATCTGCATTTTTTAATTTTCCGTTGATATACCAAGTAAGGGCCGGAATGCTACGACGTGGGAATCCATTGGAAACGATGTTACACCCGGGGCCTATTGTTGTTCCGGTATTGAGGAGAGTCCCAATAGCAGTTTTTGTATGATCACCAATAAATGAACCAATAAATATTGATTGGGTATCAACTGTACGATCGTTTACACGAACAGCGACACTTTCGTAAGTGTTTTTTAAATTACTATTTGTGGTCCCGGCACCTAAATTGACCCATTCTCCGAGATAAGCATTACCTAAAAAACCGTAATGGGCTTTGTTAGAATATCCCTGAAAAATGACATTGCTTAATTCTCCGGAGATACGGCATTGTGGACCAAAAACACTCTGTTTTATCTGTGAATGTGGCTGCACAATAGAATTGTCTCCGATAAATAATGGTCCTTTTAAATAAGAAAAGCTGGAAATCTGTACATCCTTACCAAGAACGACAGGTCCTTCAGATGCATCAATGATTACACCCGGCATTATTGAGTCGTGTCCATCAATATAAATTTGATCAGAGTTAATCCAATCTTGATGACCTTTGTTGACTCCTATTTCGAAAAACTGTTTATCGTATTGAATAGCTTCTGGAATAGATTGGATAAAATTCCATAGGTAGCTTAAAACGGTTACTCCCAATTTGATGCTGTTTTCAACTTGAGGTATTGAGTTGGATAATGGGCCACCATTTTTTAACCACTGTTCACTTTCTTGAGCAGATAAATGTGCAGCAACAATCAATCCATTTTTATCAGTAAATAATGTATTAGAGGATTTTTCAATTTCTAAAATGTTTTCTTCTGTCCATAAAACATTTCCTAACAACCAAATTCCATCTTCTGTTGATTTGGGATTAACGGTTAAAGAAGGATGCTTTTCTTTTGTGATCTCAGAAATTTCATCTCTAACAAATAGTGAAATGGGAACTTCATTTTTTATCTTTTGGATACGTTCAAGCAGGGTGAGTGGTCCACAGCGTAGATCAAAAGTTGGTCGAGTTAAAGAGAGTGGCTCTAAATCAAGAGCATGCTGATTTTCAAATAGATATATTTTTTTCATAAGCCTAATAATTGTTGAATATTTATATACGCTTTTTCTAATGAGTCGGTTCGATTCTTTTTTGAGATTATATTGTAATATTCGTCTGTGTCTTTGTCATTTAAACCAATACGAAGCAGTGCGTTGGATTTTTTTGTGAGAATTGCAGATATTGGATAAAAGATCGGTGACATATCTACAACAGCATCAAACGCATTTTGAAGTTTGCTTATCAACTCCGGATTTGGCAGTCTCCATCGATTCAGATTGATTTCTGAGTAGGTAAAGATATATTTGGTTAACCAAGGGGAGGCAAGGTGTTTTTGTTCAGAACTACATAAAAAAACGATCGTTTTATTTGAAATAGAAATAGATTTCAAGAAGTGTTCAGCAATTCTATAATGTTCTTCTTCTGGTGGGAGGATAAACAAAATAGAACTTACACCCTCCCCCGAACTAGAAACTTTTCCAGCAGGTGCCCTAGATGCTTTGTTTGAAGTAAGGGTTTCGATCCATAAGCCAAACCGCGTCATCAATGAAATTTTCATGCGGGAATTTACCCCGTTTCTTGATAAAGAAAACTGTAAATCCATTCGTTTTATCTTTAGTTGAATGATGTAAATTCATACCGATAATTATTTAAGATTGTCACATTTTATATCACATTAAATAAAAGATTAATATATGAGCATAGGTAAACGACTACTGTGGAGTGGATTAGGTTGGGCTTTTGGCGGTCCGATTGGTGCAATAATTGGGTATTCTCTTGCAGGGATGTTTCAAAATCAGAGTCATTATAATTCACAGTATAGCTCGAATCAAAGACCAACACAAACTCGTGGTGGTGATTTTATTGTGTCGGTATTAGTGCTTTTTGGTTCTGTCATGAAAGCGGATAAACAGTTGTTAAAATCGGAGTTGGATTATGTAAAGAATTTTTTGCAAAAACAATTCCGTCCTCAAGATGTCCAAGACTTCATGACTTTGTTCAAAGATGTTTTGAAACAGGATTATCCGCTACGAGATGTTTGTCGCCAAATTCAGCAATCAATGGATCACCCCAGTCGGCTTGAATTAATTCATGTTCTATTTGGTCTTTCACAAGCGGATGGTCATGTGCATCCTGATGAAATAAACGTTATTCATACTATTGCTCGTTATTTAAATATTAACAATAATGATTTTGATTCCATCAAGTCAATGTTTGTTAAAGACACACATGCGGATTATAAGATTTTAGAAATTGATTCAAGAGCTTCTGACATTGAAATCAAAAAAGCCTATCGACACATGGCAAATAAATATCACCCTGATAAAGTGACTCATCTTGGAGATGAATTTCGACTATTTGCTGAAGATAAGTTTAAAGCGGTGAACCAAGCATATCAAAATATCAAGAAGGAAAGAGCCTTATAGAATATCATGGCTAAAATAGAAAAGCCCGGTCAATATCCTTTCACCCGAGGTGTCTACGAAGAGATGTATAAAAAACGTCTCTGGACAATGCGCCAATATGCAGGATTTACCTCTGCACAAGAAACAAATAAACGATATCGTTATTTATTAGAGCAGGGAGTTAGTGGACTCTCAGTTGCATTTGATCTACCTACTCAAATTGGTTATGACTCCGATCACTCAATGTCTATTGGAGAGGTTGGCAAGGTCGGTGTCCCAATTTCTTCAATGGAGAACATGGAAACTTTATTTGATCAAATTCCGCTTGATCAGGTTTCTACATCCATGACGATAAATGCCACAGCACCCATCCTGTTGGCAATGTATATCGTACTGGCAGAACAGAAAAACATTTCTGTTGATAAACTATGTGGTACGATACAAAATGATATTCTAAAAGAATATATAGCACGGGGTACGTATATTTATCCGCCAGGACCATCTATGAGACTTGTTCGTAATGTTTTTGAGTTTTGCGATACACATGTTCCTAAATGGAATACGATTTCTATTTCCGGTTATCATATTCGAGAAGCAGGAAGTACCGCTGCACAGGAGTTGGCATTTACGCTCGCAAACGGAATTGCTTATGTGCAAAATGCAATAGATGCCGGATTGGATGTGAATCGTTTTGGAACGAGATTATCATTCTTTTTTAATGCCCATAATGATTTCTTGACTGAGGTGGCAAAGTTTAGAACCGCTAGAAGACTTTGGGCAAAGATCATGAAACACCGTTTTAATGTGACTAATGAAAAAGCAATGTTGTGTCGTTTTCACACTCAAACCGGAGGGTCAACGCTTACTGCCCAACAAATTGATAATAACGTGGTTCGAACGACAATTCAAGCGATGTCGGCAGTTTTAGGTGGGACACAGTCTCTACACACCAATAGTAGAGATGAAGCATTGTCTCTCCCAACAGAAGATGCAGCGAAATTAGCATTACGCACACAGCAAGTAATCGCTCATGAATCAGGAATACCTGAATACCCCGACCCATTAGCGGGGAGTTATATTATTGAAAAACTCACCGACGATTTAGAATCTGAAGCTCAATCAATAATTGATGAAATAGATAAAATGGGTGGTGCAGTAAAAGCGATTGAATCTAACTGGATCCAGAATGAGATTCAAAATAGTGCATATCAATATCAAAAAGATGTAGATGCTAAGAAGCAAATTATTGTTGGATTAAATCGCTTTGAAGATTCAGAAGATACTGTTGATCAAACCTTGCTGAAAATTGACCAAAATATGGTAGAGAATCACCTTCAGCAATTACACGAATATAAATGCGATCGAGACAATGACCAAACTACTACCATATTGAATGAACTAAAAACAGCTGCTGCGGGTGGCGAAAATCTTATCCCTTATATTCTAGACAGTGTTCGTGCACGTTGTACTGTTGGAGAAATAGCTACTGCGCTTCGAGAAATATTTGGGGAATATCATTCAGTCTGATATTTTTTCAAACCATTCCTTTTTCTATTTGTGATATAAAATAAAATATAAGGAACTTCCCACCTCACAAAACATATAATTTTCTTAATTATCATAAGGAATTAAAAAATGCGCCGTACCAACTTAATTCTGATAACATCTCTATTCTATGTATTGATGTTTATCACTTGCGGGACACAAACCGCTCCTGAAATTGATGTAGAATCTCCTAAAATCCTTAAACCTTCGTTATTGGATTCAAGTACAGAGAGAATAACGTTGAACTCAGGTGATGAACCTATCATCAATCATCAACAATTAATTACTCAGAACGAACCGGATCAAATAATCGAAAAAAGTTCTGAACCCGTAAATATTCATCATGTAGATGTGCAATCATCATTGGAAGAAAAAGAATCCATTGAAACAATTGAAACTGTAAAAACATCGATAAGTACACAACTTTCAAACGATAGAATTGAAACTGTTGATGAATCAGTAAATGAACGACCATCAGTAACTACAACTCCGGAAATTGAAGAAGCGAAAGTGGTTGAAGAAAAAGATGAAACCCAGGTATTTGAACAGGAAGATTTATTTGCATCCACTGAAGAATTAACAATCA
>CAZYDH010000006.1:0-56038 GCA_964645915.1 uncultured bacterium | reverse complement strand
ACCCAGGTATTTGAACAGGAAGATTTATTTGCATCCACTGAAGAATTAACAATCACCACCGATGTCACAATGCCGGTACCTATTACATCAAAATTCGGTTGGGAAGAATATATGATTCTCCCCGGAGATTATTTGTTCAAGATTGCCAAAAAAGAATATGGTGATTGGAAAAGATGGCGAGATATCTATGAATGGAATCGTAAACAAATCGGAGATAATCCAAATTTAATTTTCCCTTATCATTTCCTTGATATGAAAAAACCGGTAGATGAAGTAAAACAGTCGAAGCCAACATTTACTCAATATACAGTGAAAGAAGGAGACAATCTTTGGACCATCGCAGGAAAAACCTACGGAGATGAAAAATCTTGGATCATTGTTTACTGGGATAATGAGGATGTCCTTGAAACGAATGATGGAATTCTTTTCCCGGGAATGATCATTCAGCTAAGAGAAAAATTGGACCCGAATTCTTAGATATAAACCCCAAAAAAATAAAAAAGCCACCCATGGGTGGCTTTTTTATTATAATCTATCTAATCTAAAATTTTGATAAAGATGAAACTTTTATATTAATCTCAAAATTGGGGAAATTAGTTTGCATAGAATCTTGTAACATTTTACTGCACAAGACTCGTTCTTTTTTTGTTGAGTCCGCCTGAATATTAACACCAAATAAAATCACATGATGTTTTTCGGTATCTACAATACGAATATCATGGAAACCGATGATTTGCTCATCTGAATTCCAAGTTTTCTCCAAATAAGATTTTACCTTTTTCACCAAAGGATTGTTGGGTTGGATAGGGTCAATATGAACAGTGGGTTCCGCACCGGTTTTTTTATAGATTACCGCTTCAGCTTCTTCGGCAATATCATGAGCTTTTTCCTGTGATTCTTCAGCATCAATTTCAATATGCAAGCTGATAAACTTATCATGCCCATAACTGTGGATGATAATATCATGGACACCCAAGACACCATCGATCAACAATACCAAATTACGAATTTCTTCTACTTCATCTTCAGTTGGAGGTTTTCCGATTAGATCATCGATGGCTTCTTTTGCGATTTCAAATCCAGTCCAAATGATGAAAAGTGAAACACCTAATCCCATCCAGCCATCTAGAGCATAATATCCAAATTTTCCAGCAATCATTGCAATTACAACTAAGGCAGATGAAATTGCATCGACTCGATGGTGCCAAGCATCTGCATGTAAAGTTCCACTGGCGATTAATGAGGATAAATATTCAGCATATCGAGCTGTGATTTCTTTAATAATAATAGTGATAAAGATAAAAAAGATCATCCACCACTGTGGATTAACGGGCTCTGGATGCAAAATGCGATGGATAGAAGATTCAATAAATTCAATTCCAGCGACAACAAGTAAAATCGCAACAATCAACGTCGCGATGTATTCGACTCTTCCATGCCCATATGGATGATCTGCATCAGCCGGCTTTTCGGCTTCATGAAAACCCCAAATGACCACACCAGAAGAGATCACATCCGAAAAAGTGTGTACGGCATCCGCTATCACACTGATCGACCGGGTAATTAATCCAATGGTAAGTTTAAAGATAAAAAGAACAAAATTGACAACGATGGATGTCCATCCTTGAAATTTACCAACCCGTGATCGGTAGGTTTGTGATGACTCTTTTGTGTTGGGAATAAATTTATTTGTAAGTGTTTTAAACATGATTTATGTTGGTGGTTATGATGTGTTAATCGAAGGCTTTAATCCCGGTAATTGCCTCTCCAAGGATCAAAGTATGCATTTCGTGTGTCCCTTCATAGGTGAACACGGACTCCAGGTTAGCCATATGTCTCATGATAGGGTAATCATCGGTGATTCCGTTTGCTCCTAAGATACTTCGTGCGGTTCGAGCTATAGTCATTGCCATCTCGACATTGTTTCGTTTTGCCATAGAGACTTGCTGAAATGTCATTTTTCCTTCATCTTTTAAACGTCCCAGCTGAATCACCATTAACTGTGCTTTGGTGATTTCAGTTAACATATCAGCAAATTTTTTCTGGGTTAATTGATAACTGGCAATTGGCTTTCCAAATTGTTGGCGATCTTTTGAATACTCCAAAGAAGTCAGATAGCAATCTATAGCAGCCCCCAACACTCCCCAGGCGATACTATACCGAGCTTGGGTTAGACAGCTAAGAGGCGCACTCAATCCTTGGGTATTAGGGAGTCGGTTATCCTCAGGGATGCAAACATTTTCTAAAACCAGCTCGGATGTAACGGAAGCACGCAAACTCATTTTACCATGCATGATGGGTGCAGTAAATCCTGGAGTATCTTTCTCTACTAAGAACCCCTGTACAACATGGTTTTCGTCTTTTGCCCAGACAACCGCAACATCAGCAAAGCTTCCGTTTGTGATCCACATTTTAGTTCCATTTAGGATCCAGTTACTACCATCCCATTTTGCAGTTGTCTTCATTCCCTCCGGATCAGATCCATGGTTTGGCTCAGTGAGCCCAAAGCATCCGATAGCTTCTCCTTTTGCTAATTGGGGTAGCCATCGAGATTTTTGTAGATCAGAACCATATCGGTATATGGGATACATGACAAGCCCTCCTTGTACGCTTGCAAAGCTACGTAACCCGGAGTCACCATATTCAAGTTCCTGCATTAATAGGCCATAAGCAACATTTGAGATACCGCTTCCGCCAAATTCGATCGGAAGGGTCGGACCTAGAAATCCAAGCTCACCTAATTTTGGGATAATCTCAGTAGGGAATGTACCCTCTCTGAAATGTTGTTGAATATGTGGCAAGAATTCAGATTTTACAAACTCTCCTGCAGTATTTTGAATAACCGATTCTTCATCGGAAAGAAGGGATCTGATCTGGAAGAAATCCTGCATAATTGTTATTTTACTAGTTTATCCATAAACTCTTTTGCAGAGTAATTATCACAATTAAAGATTAACTCTTTTATTGCAACAAGCCTATCATCAGAAAAATGCTCCGTTGACAGTGCATTGAACTTATGATTTAAATCATCTATAGTCATAGGTTCTCTTGGGTCTCCTTTTGGATATTCCATATATTCGGAATAAACATCTCCGGCGTTAGTTGTAATGACAACTTTTGAAGGTTGTTTTGCCGGGAACATTTTTTCAAATTCCAAAGAAGGTTCACCTTTGATCTTATCAATGACTTCAAAGATTCTAGGGTCATTTAATTTTTCATCTGAAAATGAATCGGTGGTGATTTTTTTATCCACGATTGCGGCGGCTAAGCAGTAAGGCAATGAATGATCCGCAGTTTCTCTGGATTCAGGACGGTACTTAGCCGGATCAAAGAGAATATCATATGCTTGAGCAAATGCAGTCACTTTGATTTCTTTAATATCTGAATAATCCAGATTGTTTTTTGTCATCACATTGAGTGCACACGAGATATGTGTATGCGTTAATGCCTCAGTTGGAAAGGCTTTCATTCCACATTCAAGAATCTTGTAAGTTTCACCAAGACCATCTAAGAGAGCACTGAGGTCCCATGCCCATGAAGAAACGCCGTCACGCCCTTCCATATCGGTAGGTTTCAGTTCTTCAGTTTTTGCATTCCATCCGATAAATGCATCCATGAAACCTTCTTTTCCTTCGAATACTTTCTCCGTACCGGAATATCCTCTTTGTGCCATCAATGCAGCGAACACACCGCTTTGAACTGCCATAGGATCGACCGTATTCTTCATCATGGTGAGTTTACCGGCGGTTGGACATCCGATGGTGTGGTTATGACAACCGCTAATACCGATTGCGTTCACCATTTCATCTACGGTAAGGCCCAGAATTTTTCCAGCAACAATTGGTGAAACAAATTGAGTCAAGGTAGCATGATGCCATTTTCGTTCGCGCACACCGGGCTTGGCGAATAAACATAGACGTTGCTCAAATTCGTAAGCTAAAACAATAGCGACAATCACATCTTTCATGGATGAGTCATTTTTCTCAGCAGCACTAAGCGCAGCCGGAATTATATCGCTAGGATGACTTGGATCTTCTTTCCAGTAAATATCATTAAAATCCAAGGCGCGAATCATTAACGAATTGATCAAAGCTGTATGAACCGCAGGCATTTTATCCCCAAACCCAATTACTGTGGATTCTTCAATACCGCCCATCTCGCGATAAATGTCCAAAATGATATTTACATCTTTGGTTTTCATACTTCCGTATGCACAACCGATCGAATCATATAAATATCGTTTTACTTCAAAAATAACTTCCGGTGGTAGATCTTCATACTTAAGATTTACAGCAAACTCAGAAATTTGTCTACCTATAGATGATTTCATTTTTCATCCTTTCTTAATTTATCAAATAACATTTGTGAAATAATTAAACCGGTACAATATCCATTTAACGAAGCACCCAAAAAGAAAATGGGAGGAATATATAAAAGCCAATGGACTTCTTTCCAACCTGTTAGATAGATACCAAAAAATAAAACACAACTGGAAAAAAGGAAGAATAATCTCTTATATCCATCCATTTTATATTGTTTTAAATCTTTCAACTTCATTTAATTATTTTCCTAATATCAACTCTAACTTAATTTCGCAATAATTGCTTCTGCCATCTTTATTGTTGTTGCAGCACCATTATCGATTACATCCTGTTTCCCCGGCATTTTCATCATGTCATATGTGCGTACATTTCCTTCAACAACAACTTCTGCGACAGCTTTACGAATTTTATCTGCAATCTCTTGTTCATCAATAAAGTCTAACATCATACAGGCTGATTCGACCATAGCGATTGGATTAACAATGGAAGTTGGATAATCTGCATACTTTGGTGCACTACCATGTGTGGGTTCAAACACACCAACCCCTGATTCTGGATTATATTGTGCACTGCAAGCAAATCCAAGTCCACCAATTAGTCCTGCAAAGCCATCTGATACGATATCTCCGAACATATTTCCTGCTACGATCACACCGTAGTTTTCAGGATTTTTAGTTAACCACATCATCTGGGCATCAATGTTTGTATTCCAAAGTTCAATATCAGGATAATCTGATTTTTGAATTTGTTGTGCCATTTTATACATCATTCCCGATGTTTCACGAATCACATTTGGTTTTTCACAAACCGTCACGGATTTATAATTATATTTCTTTGCATACTCAAAGGCAGCTGTTAAAATTCTTCGTGTTGCTTTTTGAGTAAATATGCGAGTAGAAACAGAGATTTCATCTTTGGGTGTTTCACCAAAATTCTTTTCGAATTTAGGGTGTGTCATAAGTGCATCATAAACATGTTCGGGTGGATCACTCCATTCCACACCACCATACAACCCTTCAGTATTCTGTCGGAAGATGGCTACATCCACTTCTGGTTCTTCAACGGTGTCTCCGGGACCTCGACGGATGAAATTCAGTGGATTCCCTTTATACGTACGGCATGGACGTAAACAAATATCTAAACCAAAATGTTGACGTAATCCTACGATAGGACTTGAATAAACTAATCCCTTCTCTTTTAATTCAGGAGCCAACTCATCAAAAGCTTCATCTTTTGGTTTTGAAGTGATCGCACCAAACAATCCGATCTTGTGTTTCTCTATTAAGTCAAGAGTTCTTTGTGGTAGCGGATTCCCTTCTGAGCACCAAAATTCCCAACCGATATCACCTTCTACATAATCTGCTTCAAATCCGGCTGCGCTCAGTACGCGAATCGTTTCATCTAATACAACTTTTCCGATACCGTCACCCGGCATTTTAACAATAGTTCTTTTCATTTTATTGTCCTTTTATTTTTATATGAATGGTTATTTAATCTTAAATATTTTGCATGACCCAATTCTCAAGACCGCCACTTAAAATGAGTTCCTGTGCAGCAACTCCCACCGGAGAAATTGCATAGGTTTTTCCATTCGCTGAAAGTGTTGCAGTTTGAAAATTAATTTCTGCATGGATGTCTGTATCTACCGTGAGATTGTTTGATCCAAATTTTGTTTTTAGGTCATTTACTAATTCCGGAGCTTCAATAACTAAGAATCCGTTATTAATAGCGTTTCGTTTGTATGTTTCTGAGAATGAACCGGCAATGACGAGTTCTACTCCTCGATATTTTAATGCGGTGGCAGCTTGCTCGCGTGAAGATCCTGTTCCAAAATTAAATCCTCCAACTACAAGATCACCTTTTCCAACAATCTCAACAAAACGAGTATCATAATTTTCCATAACGACTTCTGCTTGTTGTTCCGGAGTGAAATCATCAATATAGGTGTATTTTCCTGGATATATTCCATCGGTGTTTAAATTGTCTTGGTGACAGAAAATCAATTTACCGGAAATTTTATCAGGAAATCCATCCATGATCGTTACCGAAGGAGTTTCACTGGTTCGTTTTAAGTGAGTCTCCATTTTTCCCAATAGTTTTGTATCATCAAAACTTGATGGTGACGTAATGTAGCCGGCAGCAGCAGATGCAGCAACCACGGCGGGGGAGCTTAGAAAGGCTTTGGCAGATTTTGCGCCCATTCTTCCCTTAAAATTCCGATTTGTTGCAGAAATGCCAATTTCATTTTCTCCTAGAAGTCCTACGCCTAATCCTATACACATTCCACATCCGGGAGGAAGGGTCTTTGCGCCCGCATTCACTAATTTTTGCCAATCACCTCTTTTTTCACTTTCATCCTGAACTTCACTAGAGGCAGCTGCGATATAAAATTCTACTCCATCAGCAACTTTTTTCCCGTTAATCGCTTCAGCAGCTTGTGACAGATCTTCTACTCTTGAGTTCACGCAAGAAACCAGATATGCCTTATTAATTTTGATATGTTCTTTTTCAGCTTCAGTCATTGACATCGTGGTTTTCAGATTATCAGGACCGGCAATAAATGGTTGGATTGAACTTAAGTCAATCGTAAACGTTTTTGCATAATAGGCATCTTGATCAGCGGTAGGGAGGTTATTAACCAGTGCATCAATTCGTTCATGATTCAACCGTAAGTGAATTCCATCTTTGGTATCTTTATCAGATGGAACTCCTGCCAATCCTCTAGCTTCTAGGAAATCTGCCCTTGAACGAAGCCATTCAATGGTGATATCATCAATCGGAAAAACACCGGCAAGCGTTCCCCATTCCGTGGACATATTTGCAATTGTTAATCGTTGGTCGATGGAAAATTGCTTTACACCATCTCCGGTAAATTCGAGAGCATGATTAAGTGCTTCATCGTTATTGAAATATCCACAAATCGCAAGGATAACATCTTTACCGGTCACTCCCGGTTGTAATGCTCCGGTTAATTCTACTTTTGCAACAGGGGGGACTTGCCACCATGTTCTTCCGGTAGCCCAGAGTGAAGCTGCGTCCGTCCGAACAACGGGGGTTCCTAAAACTCCTAATCCGCCATACATATTAGAATGGCTGTCCGATGCAACCATCATTCCTCCGGGGAATGCATATCCTTCTTCACACATGATCTGATGACCAATTCCACGACCGGCAGGATAAAAATCTACACCCATTTCTGCTGCAAAGGCTTCAATATTAGCATATTTTGTCAAAGTAGCTTCACTTTTATCTTGGACATTGTGATCCAAAGCAAAGACAGGTGATCTTGGATCAGCCATTTTTTTTGCGCCGATAGCTTTAAATTTATTCATCACTGCTCCGGTATTATCATGTGTCATGCAATGATCCGGTTTTATGGAAATAAAATCACCACTTTTTACAGTATGATCTTTTTCAAGACCGACAGCAAACTTTTGAGCAATTTTTTCAATTAAATTTTGTTTCATATCTTTCTTTCTTTCAAAATGAAATCATCAATGAAATGGAATTCATCATTTTATGTTGTTATCAAGAACACTATTTGAAAGGTTCAAATGAGACAAAGTCAGCATGATGAACAATAATGGATTCGGTTGTTCTTTTTCCTAAGTCTCCCTCTTTTGAATGAGTTCCGATAATATGCTGGATCTCCGGAGACAGATCGAACCGAGCCGCGATCGCCAATCCACTAAACGGATGTCGTACAATTTTACCATAATTACTTGTGGTCAGTTTTCCGTCAATAATTTCATATTCGAGGAGTTTGCCGATATCGATTAAAATTGCACCGGAGATCAAGGTGTCCATATCAATTTGGATCTCGTCTCCAAAATTATCTTTCATCCGTTTTGCGATATCAACAGCTAAATGAACACAAGTTCGTTTATGATTCATAAATGAAACATCACAATCCTTGATCAACAATGAGAAAGGAATGGTTTCAAGATCCTCTGGAGTGAGCACGGAATTTTCAACTGCCCATACCCAAGCATTTAAGGTTTTCTCTTTAATTTCTTCATCTTGTATCCAATTAATTTCAGGCCAGATTTTTAATATTTGTTCTTTCATAGAATCTCCAAGTTTATTTTATAATTGTAATGACGTCTTTTTGGTTTTCAAAGATATTCTGAACCCGCATTTGCCAAAGTTCACCAAAAGTTTTCATATCTGATTCAGTGGCAATCCCTTGTTGCATCTTTTGCATTAGGGTCTGCTGTAAAGGGCTGGGTAGAATGGAATTTGGATTATAAATGACATCAACAGACTCACCATTATCGATTCTTTGAAACCGAATAGACGATGAAATATCTTCATTAAAATGCATTAATCCGTGACGAATAAATTTTCCGTTAATTCCTTTAAATCCATGATGTTCCGTTGCCCCGGTGATTTGAGTAATGATATTTGCAATCACTCCAGTCACACCATTATTAATGTCATCTGAAAACGAAACCGATATTTCTCCTCGTTGAGGAGTTTCATTTGGGAAGAGAGCTTTTAGACCATGCAATGTCATTAAATAAGCTCCCGCAACCGTTGGACAACTATGCCCAGCAGATTTAACCACATCTAAATAAGTGAACTCAATATAACCACTTTCAAAAGCTCCAAGAAAATTGGCTAACTTGTCCTGAAGTATTATCGATTCAATACTATAAAAAAATTCTGGATATTTCATTATTTCACCCGAAAGATTGAATCAATAATGGTTCCATCTACCCATTTTACCACACTGACCACTTCATCGGTCAGTTCCGGTTTGGCGGGTGGGCCTCCAATGAGTTCATCAATTTCGTTTTTAATATCTTCAATTGTCCGGATGGGTAGATCACTATCTTTTGTTGCTTCGATGAGATCTTTTCTTAATGGATTGATTGCAATTCCTCGTTCGGTAACGATCACATCGATTAATTCTCCCGGACCGACCAAAGTAGTCACCTCATCCACAATAACAGGAATTCGATTACGGAAAGCAGGGATAGGTAAGATCGTACATTTGCTGAATAAACAATTTTGCCATCCACCAATTCCGTGTAACATTCTACCATCTGAGTGAGTCACCACGTTGGCATTGAAATTCACATCCACCTCGGTTGCACCTAAAACAACAACATCCAACATAGAAGCAAAATTCCCTTTTCCATGCCAATTATAACTTGTAAATGGAGAAGTATCTTGATGGCCGGAATTCTCACGCATGGACCGAACCCCATCCAGATCAAATGTTTGCCCATCTAGAATGTAATCGGTCAATCCTTCTTCGAGCATTTCAACAAGATATTTTGTTGAGCCACCTCGAATAAATCTTGCTTTGATATCTGCATCGATCATCATCTGTTTTAAAAAGATTGCAAATGCGAGAGAAGTACCACCAGCACCAGCCTGAAAACTGAAACCGTCTTTTAAAATCCCGGCATCTTTAACAAATCGTGCGGTTAGTTCAGCGATATGAAGTCGGTCGGGAGATTTGGTTAATTTTGTGGTTCCTGAAATAATTTTTTCCGGTTCTCCAACTTTATCCAGCACAACGACATAATCCACATTCTGTCCTTGTATTTGCCATGGGATACATGGGAAAGGAACAAGATTATCTGTAACGACAATGACCTTATCTGCATAGACCGAATCTACTAATCCAAACCCCAATAATCCACACGCAGACGGACCTCGATCTCCCGTGGCATTTCCAAAGGCATCAGCAGTGGGAGCAGCAATAATGGCAATATCAATATGAACCTCACCATCTTGGACAGCCTGCCAACGACCACCGTGACTTCGTAAAACTCCGGTACCGCGCATCCCACCCTGAGAAGCATAATCTCCAAGCGGACCATTTAATGATCCTTCAATCCAATCGACAACACCATTTTTTATATGCTCAATAATTGGCTTATGGCAAGGAAATGCAGCAGACGGGAACCAGCGAAGCCCTTTAACTTGCTTTTCAGCAGCGATATCAAAAACCTGATTCATGATAAGATCACCATTCCGAAAATGGTGATGTGAAGAAATTGTCATTCTATCATTTAATCCACATTGTTCTAATGCTTGTGATAGAGAGTTGACAACTTTATTCCCATCAGAAGGATAATCAGTACAGGAACGGATAGGCGGAGCGGCTTTCTTTTCGGTTGGTTTAAATTTATTGACTCCTTGAAAGGGAGTTTGTTTTGTTCCATTGATTACTGTCGGGACGAACCGTCCTGTAGCATTTTTTACTAATTCTTTTTTGTGTTCCACAAGAGTCTCCTATTCTTGTTTCTATTGTATTTTATCCATGACCCAAATAACCCATGATACCGAAATAATCGGCGCTAGAATACCAACGACTAATCCACCGGATAAAAAATCTTTCATTGCTAGTTTGCCGGATGAATAAGCCAGAGCGTTAGGTGGTGTTGAGATGGGCATACACATAGCAGACGATGCCCCCAGTGCAATCGCAATAACCACATGAGGTTCAAAACCCAGCGCTGCTGTTAATCCGATGGGTACTAAAATATTTGTTGCGGCTGTATTACTCATAAGATTTGATATAATGGATGCAAAATAAGCAAAGAAAAATATCAGAAGGATTATCCCGCTTTTTTCAAAATAGAATCCTCCAACGAGCCATTCGGCTAATCCGGTTTTTAATACCGCAACACCAAGCGATAATCCTCCGGTTAGTAAGATCAAAACCTCCCATGGGATCTTTCGCAAATCATCTACACCAATCACTCGCACGGATGCAAATAATGCTATTGGAATAAATGAGACTACCGGTGTTGGAATCGAGTGGATAGGACTGGTAAGCCATAAACCGATGGTTAATAAAAAGACAACTAACACCATCAACTTTTTCCACAAAGGTAAACGGGCACTTTGATAGGAATCGTCCATTAAATCGGATAAATCTATTTGATTTGTACTGGCGGGATATTTCCAAATGAGATAAGCCCACATCATTATCGCCAACACAAGAGCCGGGGGGAGGCCGATTATCATCCATTCAGCGAAGTTAATTGAAAAGGACTCTGATAATGATCCTATCGCAATTGCGTTGGGAGGGGATCCAATGATCGTCCCCATTCCTCCAAGATTTGCAGCAAAAGGAACACCCAACAACATCGCTTTTGAAAAAGGATCGGTTTTATCCAACTTTCCAATGACAGGAGTTAATACAGCTAACATCATGACAGTCGTTGCGGTATTGGACATAAACATCGAGAATGTAAATGTAATGATCATTAATCCCATTAATACTTTTACGGGTTTTGTTCCAAACCATCCCAAAACATGACGTGCAATCCATCGATCCAGACGAGTTTTTGAGGCGGCTGCTGCGAGGATAAATCCACCAAAAAACAGCCAAATTAAGGGACTGGACCAAGGGCGAATAAACATTTCCCAATCTTTAGGGCCGGAAGCAAAAACACCATTCGGTTTTCCGAGGATGGCAATTTCCAATGCAATGATGACTAAAGCGGTCGCAAAAGCAGGGATGGCTTCTGATATCCATAATCCCGCTCCAAATAACATGATGAAAAAAGTCCATTGTCCTGCTTCTGACAATCCTGAATATTGAGGGATAAGGCTGACACTTCCTGCGATAATCAGACATACAAAAATCTTAAAGAGTGATTTTTGTGAGTTAAACTCTAATTGACTGAGTCGTCGTCTTACTTCTCGCCGTGTATCTAACATAATCTATTAAAAATAATGGTCGATTACTTTTTCAATTTATTTTAAAAAGGAATCAGCTTTTTATTCTTGTTTCCAGTCATGGTTAAGTAATCCGGTAGCAATCGCTAGATTCACAGTGTTTTGTGCTCGTTTTACAACCGGCGGATCAATCATTTTTGTTCCCAACGAAACCACACCGAGTCCTTCGGCTTCTGCCTTGTCAAAAGCAAGAACGATCTTTGTGGCTTTGTCTATTTCAGATTGTTTGGGAGCAAATTCTTCATGTAGGGGTAAGATCTGTCTGGGATGGATACATCCTTTTCCGTCAAACCCAAGTTGTTTTGCTTCACGAACAGATTCACGTAAACCGGCTTCGTCTCCTACATCACTGAATACAGTATCGATCGGTTGCAATCCGGTTGCACGGGCTGCATTTACGATCATGCTGCGTGCGAAGAAGGATTCCGTACCTTCGTTGGTTCGTTGAGTTCCGATATCAGCGGTATAATCTTCAAGTCCTATGGCAAGTGCAACATTGTTTTTTGAAGCTTCGGCGATCTCAAGTGCTTTTAAGATTCCTCTTCCGGATTCTATGATCGGCATAAGATAAACGGGCTCTGTTCGACCACATTGTTTGCAGATATCAGCAATTTTTTTATCGACTGCAAGGAGTTGATTAGTACTTTCAACTTTAGGAATGAGGACTAAATGAACATTATGAGGAATGACGAACTCCAAATCTTTTAGTCCCATTTCCCCTTGGTTGATTCGCACCATCCTTTCCGATCCGAAAAAATCCAGTGTTCGTAATGCATTCCGAACAACATACCGTGTATCTTCTTTTTCAGGCGGAGCAACAGCATCTTCTAAATCGAGAATAATACCATCCGGCTTATGAATGCCGGCGTTCAACATCAATTTAATCTGATTCCCGGGGAGATAGAGTCTACTCCTGCGAAATCGGTCTTTAGATGATGGATACGTACAATGGGTTTTCATTTCCGGTAAAAATTCTTTTTCAAGAGACGGAATTGCTTTTTTTAACGTGGATTCAATTCTGGCAGAAACTAAAAATGGAAGGGCTCCAAAGTCTTCTAAAGCCAACTCACCGGTATTCACTCCAAGCTCTTTGCATACGGATTCAGCTTGTTCCAATAAAGATTGACCGAATAAAACTTTAACACTGCTTTGAATGGAAATCTTTAATGGATTAGAAGAAGGAGTATAAAATACCCGGAGGTCAGACCGGAGTTTAATTCCACCTGGACCAGACATATATTTGGTAGTCATTTTTATAATCCGGAATTAATTATTAAAAGAATGGCTGGAAATTTATTTCACCTATGAAACCACTTGCAATCAATATCGGAGTTCAGTGATATTTTTATATTCTTCCAAAACCTCTGGATTTTTCAAGGCATCTTTATTTGTGATGTGTTTACCATATAGAATGTTTTTTATAACAAGCTCAACTTTTTTACCGTTTATTGTATATGGAATATCGCTCACAGGGATGATCTTTTGTGGAACATGCCGTGGAGAGCATTGCGTTTTTATAATCAAACGTATTTGATCAACAAGCTCGGTATTAATTGTACTCCCTTTAGAAAGTTTGACAAAAAGGATAACTCTCTCGTCGTTCTCCCATGGCTGCCCGATGACCAGACTATCTTCAATTTCCGAAAGAGCTTCAACAACGCGGTATATTTCTGCTGTTCCGATACGGACTCCACCCGGATTAAGAGTTGCATCACTTCTCCCATGCATTTTGATTCCACCGTTTTTTGTGATCGTGATGTAATCTCCATGATGCCAAACACCGGGATAAACATCAAAATACGCATGTCGATATTTTTCATTTTCCGGATCATTCCAGAAGTAAATGGGCATTGATGGAAACGCTTTTTTACACACCAATTCACCATCTTCGTTCGTAAGTGAATTTCCGTTGACATCGAATGCATCAATATCCATTCCAAGTCCGGAGCATTGGATCTCACCACGGAAAACGGGAAGTGTTGGATTCCCAAGCATAAAACAGGATATAATATCCGTTCCGCCTGCGATGGAACTCAACATGACATCTTTTTTAATCTCCCGATATACATAATCAAAACTCTCTTCAGAAAGCGGAGAACCGGTGGACAAAATAGCTCGAAGTTTTGACAGATCATTTTCGTTCTTAGGTGTAATGTCTGCGGATTCACACGATGCAAGATATTTTGCGCTGGTTCCAAAAACGGTAACACCCAACGACTCAGCCATCTTCCATAAAACGTTCCCATCCGGAAAGAACGGAGAGCCATCATAGAGAACGATCGTTGCTCCAACTGCAAGTGAAGAGATTAACCAATTCCACATCATCCATCCACAGGTTGTAAAGTAAAAAATGACATCATCACGTGTTAAATCCGTGTGCAGTCTTAACTCTTTTAAGTGTTGGATCAATGTTCCACCTGCAGAATGAACAATAGATTTGGGGAGTCCCGTTGTTCCGGATGAATACATGATATAAAGTGGATGATCGAAGGGTAATTGTTCAAAATTCAAAGTGGGAACATGGCTAGGATCAATGAAATCTTCCCACAGGATACAGATATCCATCGAAGAAATATCTTCCGTTTCACCATAAGGTACCATGATCACATTTTGTGTTTCCGGAAGATGGTTGATGATGTTATTTAACTTGTCAATAGAAGAAAAACATTTTCCGTTATAATAATAACCATACGAGGAGAACAAGACTTTCGGTTTGATTTGCGAAAATCGATCCAAGACGCCTTTTATCCCAAAATCAGGAGAAGAAGAACTCCAAACAGCTCCGATAGATGCTGTTGCCAACATGGCGATGACCGTTTCAGGGATATTCGGTAAAAAGGCAGCGACACGATCTCCTTTTTTTACGTCGAGTTGTTTTAATGCAAAGGCAGTTTGCGATACTTTTTTATATAACTCTCGGAAAGTGATGGATCGTGTATTCCCATTTTCATCTTGAAATATAAGGGCGGTTCTATCATCTCGATAACGAAGAAGATTTTCCGCAAAATTTAATTGTGCCTCCGAAAACCATTTTGCCCCGGGCATTTTTTGAATATCCTCAACCGTATTGGAATATGGTTTTGAAGAAATTATTTCGAAAAAATTCCAAGAAGACTTCCAGAATTTTGCAATGTTATGTACCGACCAATGATGCAACTCAGGATAGTTTTTTAGAGATAGATTGTATTGATTATTGACATAAGTAAGAAATTGAGTCATTTGACTCTTTTCAATCATCTCCGGGGTTGGTTTCCACAATGGTTGTATCATAGAGAATAATAAATTATCAATGAGTGAAAGCTAAGAAAAAAAACATTTGAAAACCTTAATTGATTTAAAAGGATACCACAATTTTATTCTGTATTAATGATAAAGATAATAATAAAAATATTCTTAATTTCGCTCTTTAGATTTGGAGTAAATATTATGAAAATAGCTTTTCTTACTGCAGGAGGAATTGCTCCCTGCTTATCCGCTTCGATTGGTGGATTAATTGAAAAATATGCTGAAATTGCACCTGAAGCCGAAATGATCGGTTATTTGAATGGATATCAAGGGCTCCTAACGGGGAATTCAATCTCCTTTCCAAAAGATGTCAAAAATCATGTGGATGTTCTGTATTCGTACGGTGGAAGTCCAATTGGTAACAGTCGTGTAAAATTGACCAATATAAAAGATTGTATAAAACGTGGTTTGGTTAAAGAAGGCGAAACTCCGTTAAAAGTAGCTGCCGATCAACTGGTTAAAGATCAAGTGGATATTTTGCATACCATTGGAGGAGACGATACAAACACAATGGCTGCAGAGTTATCTCATTATCTCCAAGAAAATAATTATAAGCTTACCGTCATCGGATTACCGAAAACAGTAGACAATGATGTATTCCCAATCACCCAAACTTTAGGGGCGTGGACAGCCGCTGAACAAGGAGCAATATTCTTTGAAAATATTGCTAATGAAAATACGACAAGTACTCGTCAATTAATTATCCATGAAGTAATGGGCAGGAACTGTGGTTGGTTAACGGCTGCAACAACAAAATTTTATCGTGATCGTTTAGAAAAACGCCAATTTTTACCCAATCTGCTAATTGATAAAAAACGCTGGGATGTTGACGCGGTTTACATTCCGGAGATGGATTTTAATATGAAAGATGAAGTTGCCCGTCTACGAAAACGGATGGATGAAAAAGATGGGGTCAATATTTTCTTAAGTGAAGGAGCCGGCGTAGAAACGATCGTTAGAGAAATGGAAGATAACGGAGAGACAGTTCCAAGAGATGCTTTTGGACATGTCCGTTTGGATGAGATCAACCCCGGACAGTGGTTTGCAAAACAATTTTCCGAGCAATTGGATGCAGAGAAAACACTTGTTCAAAAAAGCGGATACTTTGCACGATCTGCAGCTGCAAAAGATAAAGATCTTGAGCTGATCAAACAATCCGCATTCCTGGCAGCTGAACTTGCTTTAAAAAAAGAAAATGGTGTCATCGGAATGGATGACGAAAAAAATGGAACATTATCTTTGATTAGTTTTAAAAGAATAAAGGGTGGAAAACCTTTTGATGTGACTCTTGACTGGTTTCAACAATTGTTAACGGATATCGGTCAACAAAAATAGAAAGGACAAATTATGCCAATTCATTACAAAGAATTAGGACTTGTTAACACAAAAGACATGTTTAAAAAAGCGATGGAAGGTGAGTATGCCGTTCCTGCTTATAATTTTAACAACATGGAACAACTTCAAGCCATTATGCAAGCTTGCGCAGAAACCGGATCCCCGGTGATTTTACAGGTTTCATCCGGAGCACGGAAATATGCAAACCAAACCTTACTACGGTATATGGCACAAGGAGCTGTTGAATATGCAAAAGAATTGGGCGGCAAATTTCCGATCGCGGTTCATCTTGATCATGGTGATACATTTGAACTTTGCAAAGATTGTATTGATATGGGATTTTCTTCCGTGATGATAGATGCTTCTCATCATTCCTTTGAAGACAATATTGCCTTAACAAAGAAAGTCGTTGATTATGCACATCAATTTGATGTAACCGTTGAAGCGGAACTTGGAATCTTAGCCGGAATCGAAGATGATGTCGTGGCTGAAGAGTCTACATATACACGACCAGAAGAAGTGATTGAATTCGTTGAGAGAACCGGATGTGATTCACTAGCGATCTCGATTGGAACATCACATGGTGCATTTAAATTTACAGCGGCACAATGCACAAAGAATGAAGAAGGAAATTTGGTTCCCCCACCTTTAAAATTTGATGTGTTGGAAGAAATTGAGAAAAAATTACCCGGATTCCCCATTGTCCTTCATGGATCTTCGTCTGTCCCGCAGGATCTTGTGGATAGTATTAATAATCATGGTGGAGTGTTGAAAGAAGCAATCGGAATTCCTGAGGAACAATTAAGAGAAGCTGCAACCTCTGCGGTATGCAAGATCAATATTGATTCCGATGGACGCTTAGCAATGACAGCTGCGATTCGAAAAGTGTTTAAAGATTCTCCGGAAGCGTTTGATCCTAGAAAATATTTAGGTCCAGCAAGAGAAGCTCTAAAGGAGTTATATAAACATAAGATCAAAAATGTTCTCGGAAGTAATGATCGTTATTAATGAAGAGATGATAATCTAAAAAAAGCCCCGATTTCGGGGCTTTTTTATTATACATAAACAAATTAATTCGATTTCATTCGTGTAATGGTCTTTGCGATGTTGGCCAGATAAACGTTGATCTGTTTTAATAAGTCCATTAACTCCAGATGAACTTCATGTGTTGCGACCGATTTAGATAGTTCTTGCTGTACTCGCTCCATATGATGTTTTCGGTAGTCCGATTCCAGATCACGATATTTAATATCTTTATGAATGATTTTGTTTGCCATATCAAGATTTCGTTCTGAAAAGGCATCTGTTAAACGACTCACTTGTTTCATAACCTTAATATGAAATGCGATCAACTCTTCTTTTCCTTCAGAGGTGAAATCATATTTTGTTCGTCGCTTTTTCCTCATCAATGGGACAATATTTTTATCGATTACATCGCCAATGCTTTCAAGATCTTTAACGATCGATGTCATTGCATAGATTTCACCGGCTTGTTTATCATTTAATTCCTGGCGGCCGATCTCAAATAAATATTGAGTGACCTTGTCTTCAAGGAAATCAATTTTATCCTCTCGCATATGAATCCCTTCAGCGAGTGTTAGTTCCGGATATTTTTTATCCGGTAGAGTCTTATCGCTGAAAAATTGTTTTATCGATGCTTTAAGCATTTTCCTGATCAATTTCACCATAGTCAATATTTCCGATTGTGCTAAATCAAGGGCAATAGACGGGTGATGGATTTGATCTTTATCCAAATGCCATAGAACCGGACGGACTCCTTTTTCCGTTTCTTTTTCTGGGAGGAGTTTATAAACATATTTTGCAAGCACATGTGTAAAAGGAAGGAAAGCAAGTCCAACAAAAACATTAAATATCGTATGAGCATTCGCGATTTGTCGCGGAGTTTCCGCCGCTAATTTTTCAAGGCCACTGGCTTGAACAGTTGGAGATATCCAGCGAACAAATTCCGCTAAATATGGAATAAAAAAGAAAAATAATAAAACACCACTAATATTAAAAAGAATATGAGCCAGTGCTACTCTTTTTGCTTCTCTTGCCGTTCCAATACTGGCAAGCCAGGCTGTTATGCATGTTCCGATGTTCGCTCCAAAAATCAACGGGATTCCAGCCTCGAGAGTTAATAATCCATGTTGTGATAAAACGATTACAATACCGATAAGTGCAGCACTGCTTTGGATCAACGCTGTAAATCCCGCACCAATTAATAATCCGATAACTGGATTGTCCAATCCTTTGATCGACTCAATAAATGGTTGATAATCTCGTAAAGGTTCCATCGTATCAGACATCAATTTCATTCCAAAAAATAATATTCCAAATCCGAGGATTACTTCTCCGAGATATTTGTATGAGTCCTTTTTTGAGAATATTGTTAATGCAAATCCCGCCGCAATCATCAATAAGGCGTAGTCTGTTAATTTTAATGCAATCAATTGTGCAGTAACGGTTGATCCGATATTTGCACCAAGTATGATTCCAATAGATTGGACATACGTCATCAATTGCGCCTGGACAAAACTGACCAACATTACTGTGGTTGCACTGCTACTCTGAACGACCATTGTCACAAAGGCACCAACAAGTAATGCTATGAATCGATTATTGGTTAAAAGGGACAAGATGTTTCTCATTCGACTTCCGGCTACCTTTTTCATTCCGGAACTCATTTTTTCCATTCCGTATAAAAACAAAGCCAAACCACCAAATAAACCCATAACCAATACACCCCAGTGAATAGGAGTTGTTTCAAATCCATTTGCGAGGATGGGTGTAGTCATTATTATTAATAAAGAAAAATATTTCATACTAGTGATTCCATTTATAAAAAGGGTTATGATATAGATTAGCATTTAAAAATCTGGGATCTTCGGTTACTTCTTTTTCAATCCAATCAGGGATATCAAAAGTCTCATCTTCTTTTTCCAACTCGATCTCAGCCAGAATTAATCCTTTATTTTGATCATGAAATTGATCGACAGTCCAGATGTGGTCTTTTTCAAAGACGGAATACCTTGTTTTTAAAATGGGTGGATGCAGGCAATGATCTGTTAAAAGTAGCATTGCATCCTCAAATGGGATCTCAAATTCAAATTCTTGTCGAGACATCACGGTTATTGAAGATTTGATCGTTAAAATGCCTTTATGATCGATAGTTCTGACCCTAACTACTTTTTGTGGGTCAAACAACAAATATCCTTGTCGAATGTACTGTCCGGTTTGATCTGTCATCCAATCAGAGGATACGAGATATTTTCGTTCAATTTCTAATTTCATGGTTCCGCAAATAAAAGATTAAGAGAAAAAAAGATGTTAGCAATCCCGGATAAAAAGGTTCAAGCCCGAGTGGATAATCATCGAATAATCGACCCAGACCATACCATCCGATTGAAACAAAAACCGGCACCACCAACCAGAGGATTGCATCGAAAGGTTTGATCGTGATCCAACGTATAAAAGTGAAGAGAAAAGGGAGTAATAATCCGGGGATGATCAGCGATCCAATCGTATACCATAATTTGACAACGGATGGTATCGAAATAGCTAAGAGAATGGAAAGCAACGCCGTAATGACCAATCCGTATCGTGTTAAATCCGTCGGATTCGAGTTGGTCCGAAATCGCCAGAATATATCTCTTCCAAACGTAACGGCACTGATCAAACCTAAAGAGTCAATCGTGGACATAATGGTTGATAAGATGCCGACAAGAAAAAGACCATAAAAAAGAGGAGGTAGAATAAATTGCCCTAAAGCCGGAAAACTGAATAATGGCTCAGAGGATGGAACTAATATCCGTGCATATAGTCCGGCAGTTAATGTTAGTAGATCAAAAATGAACCAAAAACCAATGGAAATAAGAATCCCGTATTTTGCGACTGAAGTAGATTTTGCTGCGGCTGAACGTTGGTAAAAACCGGGGTCAACAAAGGTCCATAGCGCAATAAAAAACCAAACAAAAATATACTGGAGGGAGTGTCCTCCGGTTGGATGAAGATGCGACGATGGGAGAGCAGAAAGAATAGAGAGGGGTGATCCGGCTTTTTCCCAAGCGAAAATGATCAACAGAATGAATCCAAGAAACATCAGAATAAATTGAAGAATATCCGTGCGAACCACTGCCTTAAATCCACCAAACCAAATGTACACCATACTTAAGGTTGTAGCGAAGAGCAATGCCCATCCAAATGGGATGCCAAATGCATACTGAATCAAAATACCGATGCTCAAAATGTAGGGTGCGGGACTGGAAATGAAGAGAAGATAAATACCGCTAATCACCCCGGGGAGTTTTCCATATCGATGGTGAAAATGATCCGGAATGGAGACTAGGTTCTTTCCTCGGATCTTCGGTGCGATCCAATAGGCAAACATCGCTGCAAAAATATAGTACGGTAACCCAAAGATCACCCAGGTCTGAATACCATATAAAAATGTGTTTTCACCGACGCCTAAAATTCCGCCATACCACGTGGCGACAAGGGAAGCAACAAATCCCGGCAAACTGATTCTTCTGCCCGCAAGGATAAATTCTTCCTGCTCTGTTTCTCGGCGTTTAGAACGAAACAATCCTATAAAGATTAATGCCGATACATAAAGAATTAGAACGAGCCAATCGAGTGGATGGAGAGCATTAGTCATTCGTGAGATCGAAACACCCAAACGGGTTTTGTAGTTGTGATTGAAATTGTGTTTCCCACAGATAGATTACTGACTCCCTGACTTGGGGAGGAAAGTTTTTCATCAGTTAATGGGAATTTTAACCCAGTTGTAGTAATTCGAGTTTCAGAGTCAATCGGAAATAGGGAGATTGTTTGTCCTTCGAAAGATGAAAAAGTTGCATCTCTGGAGATACAGTCAATGATAAAATAATCCGTGACCAATTGGATAGACATTTTATGTGTCCAAGCAGATTGGATCAACAAGGAAGACAATCCATGATCATCACGCATTCCCTGACTTCCCACAATCACAACATTCTTTATGTTTTGGTCATCACACCAGATAATTGCTTTTTCTAGATCAGAATTATTTTGCTCAGATAGATGAACGATTTTTATACCCGCTCTTGGAGTGGATTGTATAGAGTCCATATCTCCGATAATCACATCGGGAATTTTCCCAAATGAAAGGAGATTGTCTGCACTGCCGTCCGTGCAAATGATCATTTTCGCGTTGAGTAAGATGGATCGTGGAATTTCGTGGCTTGGAAAGCAACCGTTTGATAAGATCACGACAAGGTTTTTCATAAAGACATCCAACTTGATGAATAAGATTTTTTGTACCCTTTATTGATTTTCACCCGGAATGTATTTTTCGTTTGTCTAACGGTCTCAACATAGT
Organism: uncultured bacterium; assembly: GCA_964645915.1. Taxonomy (GTDB): domain Bacteria; phylum Fidelibacterota; class Marinisomatia; order Marinisomatales; family JACNKV01; genus JACNKV01. Next base: position 34,033 of record CAZYDH010000006.1, on the reverse strand, counting down.
TATGACGATGAAAATAATCTTTTAATTTTCGGGATACGGGAAGGACCATAGGTGCCGGAACCCATAAATATCGATCCTGTTTTTTGACATCGATTAATTGTCCTTCAGCGCAAGCCCAAGAGAGTTGATCCAGTGAGTGATATTTCCTAATTTTATCGAGAGAGTAAAGCTCTCCTTGACGTACGGGATCAATGAATAAAAACTGTCTTCCGTAAAGCAAACCCGTGTGTAAGAAGTTTGGAACCAGCACAACTCCATCAACTTCCAATCGTCGTGCAGTCCAGTAAAATAATTCAAAGATCAATTCACTGATTCCAAGCCCCGGGTGATTTTGCCCGGGAAGTTGGGGACGTTTCCTCGAAAATGATTTTAATGGATGCTGAAGTAAAAACCATTCAACCAATAACAACGTATACGGACGATCAACATTCGGGAAATCCATTGATGTTTTCCGCATGGATAGCTCTCCGGACAAATAGGATTTTCCATTGATGTTATGTCGAACGGAAATCTTGTGTAGATACGGATCATCGGTATTGAGTTTGCAGCTAGTGTTTTTTAATCCGGTATTTGTCAGATGACTGATGACACCAAATCTCTCCAGAACAAACTCCATTCCTTTTTGAGTAAACGTTCCTAAAAATCGCTCCGTACCCCGACTGGTGGAGAGATCAATAAACACATCCTTACTGGATAAAGGATCATCATCGGTGTTTGTCGCCAGCAAATAAGGGGAGATATGTTTAACAATATTCCGATATTTTCGCGGTCGAGGTTTTAGTTGATCATTGATGTCAGGAATCATGGTAAAATTTAAAGAAGTTCTGGTTAATGATATTTGAGTAATTATAAAAATATTTCCTTTTGAATATATTGAAAGTTTTTGTTAATATAGGAAACGATTTTCGTATATATCGTTTCCAATGGAAAATATTATTCACACACAAAAAGATCATATCCTCTTGCAAAGTTCGCAAATAATGATGCAAGATGGCGTTCGTTCATTTACGATTGATGCCTTTGCAAAGCAGTTAAGGATCAGTAAAAAAACGATATATAAATATTTTCCAACGAAAGAAGATTTGCTAATTAAAAGCGTCGAGTATTTTCTCAATCGAATTGGTAAAAAAATAAAAGTTGTAGAGCGTTCGGAAGAGAACTCCGTAATTCGAATTGTTAAGATCATGCAGATCGTTCTACATCATGTATCCCATATATCCGCAAGTCGGATGGCAGAAATGAAAATGCAATATCCTAATGCTTGGCAAAAGATCGAAGCCTTTCGTTTGGATCGACAGCAAAATGTTATGACGATGCTTACCGACGGGCAACGCAGTGGATATGTCCGAACCGATATTGATGCAGAAAAAACGGCTTCGTTATTGATTAATTTAGTGAATTCAACATTTCAACCGGAATTTTTTATTCAAAATAATTTTGCACCGGAGGAAGCGATGCGACTTTTTCTGAATATAATTACGGCGGGTATATTTACAGATAAAGGGAAAACCATCATAATGAAAGAATTTAAATAATGGTACATAAATTTAGAGACAAGATCATCTATCAGGTCACCACGTATCCAAAATTAACCGTGTTAATCACGATCATGTTAACGGCATTCCTTGCCAGTGGAATACGATGGATCATCTTTGACGATGATATGTTAAAAATGCTCCCGGAGGATATTCCTACGCGAGTAGCTTGGGATGAAGTCCAAGAGAAATTTGGAACCGTTGATATGATGTTCGTGACGTTTGGGAAACGGGGAGAACCAGCGATCAATAAACCATTATTGGCAACGGCTTGGGATCTATCAGAAGCGTTAGAGCAAGTAGAACAGGTGGATGAAGTCATTTCGATCGTTAGTACAAACCGAATGGAAAATATTGATGGTTTTATGGAGATCAGCGATTTGATGCCCTACCGTGATCTATCGGAAACCGACGTCAAAGATATTGCGGATTATTTGGACAGAAACCCGTCGATTAAAGATCGACTGGTCAGTTTAAACGGTGATTTTATCAACGTGGTTTTACGTCCAAAAGAGTCGATTGATTACCCATTGCTTGCCGAAGGAGTCAAAGCTATATCGGACAGTTTATTAACAGATTATGAAGTGAATTACGGGGGTGCCCCCTATGTAACCGGTATTATCAGTAGTTTAATACGAGTGGATATGTTCACGCTCATGCGGATCGGTTTGATCATCATGATTGTTGTTTTACTACTTAATTTTAGAAATATTCCCGCAGTGGGAATGGTCTTATCCTTAATCGTGTTATCTCTTACAGCGATGATGGGATTTATGGGTTGGGTTGTGCATTTGACCGGATCGTCAAAATTTTACATGACCCTCATGAATTCATCCATGCCGATTATCTTATTAACAATTGCGAATCAGGATAGTATCCATATCCTAACAAAATTCCTACGTGAAGCCCGAAGGCATCGAGACATCAAAAAATCTGTTGAGATCACAATGCAGTCATTATTGTTACCGGTGTTTTTAACCTCTATTACCACATCCGTGGCTTTCTTAATGCTAGTCACAGCACCGATCGGTCCGATGTTCGGTTACGGAATCACCGTTGCCTTTGGTGTGATCTGGGCATGGATTTTATCCGCAACATATTTACCCGCTGTCATCCTGTTAAAAAAATGGAATTTTAGCTCAAGGGCATTGACACAAGCCAGTTACTTTGAGAGGGCGGTTGATTGGTTTGCAACCCGAGTATTACGCCATCCAAAAAAAGTATTGATTGCAGGGATGGCCATTGTTTTGCTCAGCACCATTGGCATTTTTAAATTAAAGGTCGAAGTAAATATCACTTCATTTTTCAAACCGGGGAATCCGATTCGACAAAGTATCGAGTTCATTGACAAAGAAATGACCGGAACCATGAACATGGTTGTGGATGTGGAAGGGGAAATAAAAGATCCTGAAACACTTCGATTGATTGAAGACGTTCAAAACCATGTGGAAAGCTATCCGCAGGTGAACACTACGATCTCAATTGTAGACATTGTGAAACAAATGCACCGGGTGGTTGAAGATGACGATCCAAAGTATGAAACGATCCCGGATACACGGGAAAAGGTCAACAATTTATTTACTATGTATTCAATGTCCGGTGATCCGGATGATTTCAGCAGTTTGGTGGATTATGAATATCAATCTTCGGTGATGACCGCGATGATGAAAACCGTGCCGACGAGTGTTATCGTAAAATTTATTCGGTCAGTAGAAGCATACATCCGAGAACACGTACCGGAGTCTGTCCAAATGCGAGTCACAGGATTGATGGCGATCATGAACGACTTTACCCGCCTGTTGATCCAATCATTCCTTGTCAGTATGGTTGTTTCTGTTTTGGCTATTTTTGCGATCGCCTGGATTTTTTACCGATCCTTTAAATGGGGAATTCTAGCCGTATTACCGTTATCATCTGCGATCATCTTGAATTTCGGATTAATGGGAATTTTTGGAATTGATCTCAGCCATATCACAGCCATCCTTTCAGCGATCATTATTGGTGTCGGAGTCGATTTTGCCATCCACTATATTGCTCAATTCCGGAATTTTGCAAAAGTCGGAACGGATCTTAATATCATCAGTCGGGAAGTTGTTGATGACGTTGGGTATCCGATCATGCTGGATGCCTTTGCAAATATGTCATTTGGGGCATTGGCCTTTTCTACATTTCTACCCCTTCAATTTATGGGTGGATTAATGGTCTTTGCGATGATCTCTTGCTCGATTGGAACGTTAACCATCCTTGCGGCAGTAATCGAAATGAATAAAGAAAAATTAAAAAACGCTTAATGAGAAAGTGTAATTATGATAAATGTAAATGATGTTTCGAAAGTATTTAAGATCTCTCGAAAACAGAAAAAAGAGATGAACTTAAAAACCCGCGATCTGACAGCCGTTGATCGTGTCAGTTTTGTATGTAAACCGGGGAGAATATTTACCCTGCTTGGACCCAATGGAGCCGGTAAAACCACCATGCTCCGAATGATCGCAACAATGTTAGACCCCAGCTCAGGACAAATTGAAGTCAACGGATATAACACAGTAAAGAAACCGGAGATGGTCAGGAAAAATTTAGGATTTATGTCCGATAATACCGCACTATATGATCGCTTGACAGTGAACGAACTGATCCAATATTATGCGGAATTAAATGAGATGCCGCTTCATGAATTTAAGAAGCGAAAAAACGTCCTCTACGATTTGTTGGATATGCACGACTTTGCTTCTCGAAGGATTGCCAAATTGAGTTCCGGAATGAAACAAAAAACATCCATTGTTCGAACGATGATCCATAACCCTCCCGTTGTGATTTTTGATGAACCGACATCCGGTTTGGATGTGATGACATCCCGTGCGATCATTGAATTGATCAGACTCTGTAAGGAAGAAGAAAAAACCGTCATCTTTTCTACTCATCGCATGGGAGAAGTTCAATTGCTGAGTGACGATCTGTCTATCATTCATAAGGGAAAGGTGTTTTTTACCGGGACACGCACCGAATTCGAAACTCAAATGGTATCAGATTCCTATGAAGATGAATTTATTCGATTAACAGGAGAACCATCATGAAGAAGATAAAGATTATTTTCCTTAAGGAACTCAAAGATATGTTTCGCGATCGGAGAACCATGTTTTTTATGATTGTGTTTCCGGCTGTGATCATGCCTTTAATGATGACTGCTGTCCCTAAACTGTTTGCAGATGCAGAAAAAAAAGAAAAAACCAAGATTCTCAATGTAGAAATGATCGGAGCAGAATACGCATCTGACCTGTACCAATTTCTTCAATCACAGGAAGATCTGTCCGTGTCAGTCGAATCCGACACAACAGGGATGAATGAAAAATTATCAGACGGAACCGTGGATATTATTTTATTTGTGTCAGAAACATTTGACTCAGATATTGTTCGAATGAATCCGACAGAGATGTTTGTGTATTACGATTCTCAAGATGATATGAATATCACCGAAAGACGAATTAGAAAACTTCTTAACATCTTCTCCGAAACAGTCATTGATAAGAGATTTGTAGCCATGGATATTGAAAAGGATGTTTTATCACCTCTCAATGTTTCTTATCATAATTTTGCTTCAACACGAGAGATTGTCGGAAAAATGATTGGCGGCTTCCTGCCGTATTTATTCGTACTATTTTGTTTTATGGGAGCCATGTACCCGGCAGTTGATCTTGGTGCAGGTGAAAAAGAACGAGGGACACTTGAAACCCTTTTAATTTCCCCGGCAAGTCGAACTCAAATTCTTCTTGGAAAATTCGGCGTGGTGACCCTTTCCGGATTGGCTTCTCCGATCTTTGGATTCTTAGGGATATTTGTTGCCATAACAAGGATGGCAGATTCTACAGCGGCACCAAAGATCATGGAAATTGCTTACAGTATTCTTCAGCCCGAAACAATTATTCTGGTCTTAACGCTTATCATTCCCGTTGCCGTGTTCTTTTCTGCACTGCTGCTATCTCTCAGCATCTATGCAAAAACATTTAAAGAAGCACAGAGTATAATTGGTCCGTTGAATATCGTCTTTATTGTTCCTGTTCTCATTGGATTAGTTCCGGGGATTAAATTGGATTATATCACCGCAATGGTCCCGATTTTGAATATCTCTCTGGCAACAAAAGAAGTGATTGCAGGGACGGTGAATTACTGGTTGCTTGCGGAAGTTTATGTTGTCATGTTCGCATTAGCGGCTGCCAGTTTAGCTTTTGCATTAAGATGGTTTAAAAATGAAAACGTGATCTTTCGTGTTTAATAAAAATTGAAATTGGAGTACAAAATGAAAAAAATACTTTTACTCACCATCATTTCGTCAGTTGTCTTTGCCCAAACCGGGTTAGAAATTGCCCAACAAGCCGATGCAAGTAAAGCCCCAAAAGATATGACGGCAGATCTGACGATGGTTCTGACCAATAAATCCGGGCAGACTCGAACGTCACAGATTCATTCTGTAACAAAAAATGGCGGAGAGAAACAGATCATCTGGTTTTTAGCGCCGGCTGATGATAAAGGCGTATCCTTTTTGAAGATCGAGCATGATGACAAAGATGATGAAATGAGAATGTGGTTGCCGGCTTTTAAAAAGATCCGGCGGATATCTTCTAAGAAAAAAGGCGATTCATTTATGGGATCGGATATGAGTTATGAAGATATGTCCAATCGGGAATTGCAAGACCATACTTATCAACGGTTGGACGATTCCACCGTCGGGGACTCGGAGTGTTACGTGATTGAGACGACACCGAAAAAGGAAATAAAGTCCGGGTATAGTAAACATATTGCTTGGATCGATAAAACAGATCTCGTTCCATTGAAAGAGGAATCGTACGATAAAAAAGGAGCATTAAGGAAATCGAAAACGTTCGCATATACAACTATAAAAGACTATGTTGTTCCAACGGAATTGTATGTTGAAGATGTTCAGCGGAACCACCATACTCGCCTGGTGTTTGAAGATATCCAGCTGGACACAGGGATAAAGGATAATCTTTTTCACGAAAAAAACCTGAAGCGAATGCCAAGGAAATAGTCTGAGGTACCTATATATGAAACTACAAAAAACCATTCAAATTTTTATTCTATCCATTTTACTGCCTTTGGCTCTCTTAACCGCACAGTTCACCTATTCCGGGCAGGTGAATCCTTCGGGAATGTTTCGGTTGTCTGATCAATCTGAAATATCATTGCCTTTTCGACTGATGGAAATCAATGCCGGATATACTTTAGGGAATTTTGATATAATCACCAACACGGCTGTGGAATATCGATGGTCAACCGGAGACTACGATGCAGATATCCGTGAAGCCTATGTCGTGTGGTATCCGGATTGGGGCGAAGTAAAGTTGGGAAAACAGATCCATGCCTGGGGTGCTGCAGACGGAAACAACCCTACGGATAATCTGAATCCGTATGACTATTATTATATGTTTCTTCCCGGTACAGATCGGAAGGTCGCCACGACATCGGCATCGGTCAAATTTTATTGGAATAACTGGCAGTTGGAATCGGTGTTTATTCCGGAGCATGAACCCAATCGATTACCATTTGGTGAAGAGGATTTCCCGATTAATATCGCTATGGAACCCGAGAATTATGACCCGGTGGACCGAGATTATGAATTCGGATTCCGACTACAAACATCGGTTTGGGAAAGTGATGTATCCTTTTCATGGTTTAGCGGAAATGACCGGGCATTCAGTCTGCTGAGAATGAATATGCTTGTCGATGAAAATGGAATTCCCGTTGGAGACATGTATTTTGGGTTTCGTAAAACCGATGTCATCGGTATGGATGCCGTCAGCTTTATCGGTGATCTTACATTTCGGGGTGAAGTCGCTTATTTTATGACGGAAACCCAATTCACTGAAGATCTGTTTCAGAAATTACCCGTCGAAGCGGAATATGCCCAGTATGTGCTACAAGCAGAGTATGCCGATCCATGGGATATCCAATGGAGTGGACAATTAATCGGTAATAAAATATTGGACACTAAGGGATGGGTGTTTGATTCGACAAGTTCTACAAAAACGGCTGATTTAACGGAAGAAAATTTCCATTCCGGTATGGGAACTCCTTTCGCAATTCTCACCGACCTCGGTGTGATGCTCTCTGCCACTGCCACCGTATTTGACGGACGTTTAGAGATACAAGCCAACACGTTTGCAGACATGGAAGAATCCGGGTTTATGATCAGTGGACAGGCAACGTATTCACCACTGGAAGGCGTGGATATTGAATGCGATATATCTCAATTCTTAGGAGAAGAAGGAACCCATTTTAACGACATGGAAGACTTCTCACATATTCGGCTCGGATTGAAATATAGTTTTTAATATTAGAGTTCAGATATTTACTATAAAAAAAGGCAGAACAACCGTTCTGCCTTTTTTGTTGAGGAGATAATCAGACTTTATGATGTTACTTGCTTAGGTGGTTTTACACCGGAGATGATTCCGGCAGCAACCAAACAAAGCACACCACAAATGATAAAGGCTAAGGGGAAGTTCCCCATATCACCAAGTTTTCCACCAAGAATCGGTCCGAAAATTCCGCCGATACCGTAAGCAAGGAAAACCCAGCCGTAGTTTTGTCCCACATATTTTGTACCGAATGTATCTGCGGTAATTGTGGGGAAGAGAGCAAAATTTCCACCGAAATTAAATCCGATTAGAGTTGCTCCTAAGAAAAGAAGCGCAGGAGTTCCGGCCATCCATTGAAAGAGGATTACAAAAACACCTTGAGTTGCCATCATCAGAATGATCGAAAGTTTTCTTCCTAATTTATCACTGATGGCACCCCAGGCGATCCGTCCGAATCCGTTGGCAAGAGAGAAGAAAACGGCCATGGCAGTACCGGCAATCCCGGAAGCAACGGCTTTTTCAATACCGGCTGCCTGTAATGCCTGCATCGGGAAAAGCTTCATTAAACCGATGCTCATTAATCCGGCACTTGCACCGAAAGCAAAGGTGAGTAGGATCATATAATATTGTGGTGTTTTCAACATTTGTCCGCTGTCAAAATGGACTTGTTTAGCAGCAGGTTTGTCACCGGATGTTGCTTCTTCCGGTGGTGTCCAACCTTCGGGTTTCCAGCCCTCTGCAGGGAAGACCATCCAGAGACTTCCGATGAAGACTGCAATGAAGAAGACAATCCCATAAATGGTGAATGTATTGCTCAGCCCGTAGGTTGCGATTAAACTTCCCCAGGTTCCGGCAAGTTTAACCCATAAGGTTGCACCGAACCCGAATCCGGCAACGGCTAAACCGGTGATCAGTCCTTTTTTATCCGGAAACCAACGCATCCCGACTGCGATTGGAACGACATAAGCTAAACCGATTCCTGATCCGCCAATAATACCAACGAAGATGAATATGGGCCAGAAATCTGTTCCGCCGAATAATCCGGCAAGCAGATAACCCAGCCCGAGAACAACACCACCTGACATGGCAAGTTTTTTCGGTCCGATCTTAGGCATTAACCGTCCTGCGATCACCATCACAATGGCAAACAAGGCTAATCCGGCTGCAAAAACAGCCTGAGTTTCGGTTTTGGTCCATCCGGCTTCGACCAATGGTTTTGTAAATACTGACCAGGCGTAAATTGCCCCGAGACAGAGTTGGATAAGAATTGCGCCGACCACAACCAGCCAGCGGTTGGAGAGATTTCCTCCATTGCTCATAATGATACCCTCTTGTGTTTTGATTGAAAGATTAAGATAAAAGATAATAAGAATTTCATGTCAGTCGTTTTCGTAGTGCTATGTGTCTTTCTTTGAAAATATAATCGGATTAATATGTCCGAATTTACTGTAGAACATAAATATCATGGAACGGGATTTTCCGGAAGTTACTCATATAATGGTTCAAATATCTCCCATTGGTCTTTCATTGGGCGGTGCGGGTAAATCCATGTAAATTACACTTTATTAATTTAGGAAAAAGATATGAAGATACTGTATGGAGTCCAAGCAACGGGGAATGGACATATCACTCGGTCACGGGTTATGTGTCAAAAACTTAGAGATGCCGGTCATGATGTCCATGTGATCTTTAGTGGCAGGGATGAAGAAGATCTTTGGGACGTAGACAGTTTTCATCCGTATGAAGTATTTAGAGGATTAACATTTGCAACTGACCGAGGGCGGATTAAATACCTGAGAACCGCCAAAAATGCAAAAGTGGTGAAACTGTTCAGGGATGTCTATAAATATCAACCGGACGGGATCGATTTAGTGATTACAGATTTTGAACCGGTGACAGCCTACATCGCAAAAATACACGGAATTAAGTCTTTAGGAATAGGGCATCAGTATGCATTTTCGTATGATATTCCACTTTACGGACAAAATCCTGCTACGCAGATGATCATGAAGATATTTGGTCCTGCTGACCTAAAGATGGGTCTTCATTGGCATCATTTTGATCAACCGATATTACCACCGATCATCCCAAAACTTGAATCCGGAGAAGTTGTAGATAACAAGATCATGGTTTATTTACCGTTTGAAAACCAAGATGATGCAGTTGAACTTTTGATGCCATTCAAAGATTTTCAGTTTCATGTTTATACAGATCTGATCGAACCAAAGGAAGTAGGTCATATCTCGGTACGAGCCTTATCTCGTGACCAATTTTTAAAGGATCTCGTCACCTGCAAAGGAGTGATCAGTAACGCAGGATTTGAACTCCCCAGTGAAGCGCTAAGCATCGGAAAAAAAATATTAGTAAAACCGTTGAAGGGTCAAATGGAACAGATGTCCAATATGGAGGCGATGAGACAATTAGGCTGGGGAATGGGTGTTGATATCTTAACCCGAGATGTCATCGAAGCATGGTTGAATCGGGACTATATCGAAGCCGTTCAATATCCGGATGTTGCGGAAAGCATTACCGAATGGATCGGAAAAGGGGAGTGGTCGCAAGACTCCTTGCAAAAACTGGCGGATTCAGTCTGGGGGTCGTTCCCCGTTCCTGAAGTTTAAATAAGATCTAAACCGGTAGAAATATTATTTAGTGTACCCTATCGCTTCGAATGGGTTTACCAACGTCGATGTGATATTTTTTAAATGTCCACCAATCCGTTTTAGATAGCGTGCATAAAGCGATAATGCTGCCGTAACAGATTGAGATTGATAATTGCTTTTTCCTTCGATAATATTATCTACAAATATATCAGCGATTTTTGAGACATCTTCATTATACGTTTTCAGTAATGATTTTGCCACATCGGAATCTTGAGTATGGATCGCTTGAATGGTTTTATCAAATCGTTTCAATACTTCTTCTTCGATCAATGTCAGTTCTTTAGAATGGGTTTTAATGTCCAGAGGTTCAGGAAGATGGATGGCAAGGTCTAGAATATTTTTAGCATAGTCACCTAATCGTTCAATATCGACTACCATATTTATTAGAATCAAACCATTGACAAGATCCGTTGTGTCTTGAACAACACTGTAATGTGTCAAAACTTTTCTTCTGACGTCCCGATGGAAAATATTGATCTCTTTATCTCGCTTTTTTAGAGCTTTGAGAACTTTTGTATTTCCGCCGTTGTGTAAATGATCAACAGCCTGTACAAAAATTTCACGGGAAAGTTGAAGCATCTCATAGGACTCTTTCCAGGATTGCTCAAGCAGGCCTTCAGATTTCCAGAGATTTAATAGATCTTTAAATAGGGACATGATTTACCTCACTAAGAAAATTAAGGATAAGGGGACAAGAAAGAACACGATAATTATGTATAAGATCGGGAAGATCCTGTTTCGGATTGCTAAGTTGGCGAACCAAGTAGCCATTCTTTCAGGAAGATGACGGATGGTAGGTATGGGCCAGATTAATAGGATTCCGAAAATGTTGAAAAACAGATGAGAAAAAGCGACCGCCAGTGGTGCGTGTGTTCCGGAAACTAAACTGGCTAACAAGGCGGTGACCGTTGTTCCGATATTCGCTCCAAGTGTATAGGGGAATATCTGACGGAGATTTAAGATTCCGGCACCGGCCAGCGGAACGACCAAAGACGTGGTGATGGAACTGCTCTGTACTAATATCGTGATGAAGATTCCGAAGAACATTGCTCGAATCCATGTTTTAAAGATGTGTGAATCAAAGAAGGCCTCGAGTTTGCTGATCACAAGACTTCGGATCATCACAGTCAAATATTTTAGGGACAAGAATAGAAAGATCAACGCTACGAGGAGCAATAACCAATTTGAATCGATTATATCCTGTTGTTTAAACAGATCGGATACAAAATGAACGGTAGGTTTTGTGATAACTTTTATTGGGCTTTTAAATGTGAACGTTTCTGCGCCAATGAAAAATCCGGTGAACCAATTGGCTGTCTTGCTGATAAATCCCGTCCATAATTGCAGCGGAAACAAAACGATCACAGCGATCACGTTAAAGAAATCGTGAATGATCGAGGCTGAAAAAGCTCGTCGAAATTCCTGTTTGTTAATGATATGCCCAAGTGAAACGATCGTGTTTGTGATACTGGTTCCGATATTAGCACCCATGATATATGGGACAGCAGCCGCTACAGCAGTGTAAGGATCATCTCCGAAAGTACCAGCAGCGACCATCCCGACAACCAATGAAGTGGTCGTACTGGAACTTTGGATAAGACTGGTCGCCAAAATACCGATGAATAATCCGATTAGTGGACCGGCTGAGCTATTGATTAACGTTTCTGCGTATCCTTTACCCAGTCCTTTAAACGATGCACCAATCATTCCGATACTGATCAGAAAAACATATAAAATACCCAGAATTGCTAAAATCTTGAGAATATTTAACCAATTCTTATAAAGAATGGCTTTTGACTGAAATGGTAATTTTGTCATTATATCTTTGATTATAAGGCGGAAGATTAAGCAAATATCGCTTTTCTACCAAACAAAAATCAAAGGAATTTATATACCTTTTTCAATTATAGAATACTTAATAAAAATATTATGGATTCATCTCATATGCATCTGTTTGGGCATAGACATATTTATCCAAGACCCGGTCAAATCGTTTTTGATCTACGACAGGTTTCCTTAACATACGTTTACATAAGTATTTTTGTATAGAGGTGCTGCTGGTTTTAGAATATAAGATCAAAGCATATTTAGAAAAATCACGAACCATAAAATCAAAAATCTGATCCAATAAATCTATATCCAATTCATCCATTTTAAATTTCTCAAGGATAAGCTGTCCATAGACAACCAATGTAAATAATTCGCCGAGATTAAGAAGAAAATCGAAATCTTTGATTTGCTCTTTGTTTGGTCTTGCAAAGAGAAGGAACTTCTTTAAAGTAGCGATTTGTTTCTTAAAAATACGAATATTGGGAAGATTAAAACTGCTGTAAGCTATTTTATAATCATGGAATTTGATCTTTCCCAATCCCTTTGTTGCGCCTTGCTCAAAGAGAAAATCATCATTAACCGGTTCATTCATCAACGGTATTTCAGGGAATGTTGATGGTCTGAAGAAATAATTGGCCATAAATTTGATGATCAAAGCCATATTTACATGGACAGTCCCTTCCAATTTGGGAAGAGCTCGAATATCTCTGGCTGCCATTTCAAAATACATGTCTTTTTCAAACCCTTTTGCTGCAATGACATCCCAAAGAAGGTTGATCACTTCTTCTCCCTGCATCGTCACTTTCATTTTCACCGTAGGATTATACAACAAATACCGTCTGTCGTCGGCAGATGCTGAACGCATGTAGTCAGATGCACGTAGGGCAAATAATCTCATCGCAGTGAGTCGAGAGTATGCATCGACAAACAGCTGCTTGATGTGAGTAAAATCCGTCACGGTATGGTGGAAAAGATTCCGATGTGCAGCATGGTTCAACGCTTCGTAAAAAGCATGTGTGCAAATACCAATGGAAGCCCATCCAAGATTATATTTACCAACATTGACCGTGTTTAATGACATATCCCACGCATCGCGTCCTCTGGCTAAAATATCTTCATCTGTGATCGGATAGTCATTTAAATTGAACTCGGCAACGTAGTTTTGTGAATTGCAGATATTCTTAACGCACTCATAGTTTGGATGAGAAGGTTTAACAACGAAAAACACATATTCGTCTGAGTTTTCTATTCTCCCAAACGTTGAAACCAAAGCGGCTTCATTTCCGTTCCCGATATAATATTTGTCCCCTTCGGCTAAATAGGTTCCATCCGGTTGAGGTTTAAGCATCATGTCGGAGGCATAGATATCTGCACCATGTTCTTTTTCAGACAGACCAAATGCAAAAATATCCCCGTTATTAAGAAATTCAGCTGTTTGTTTTTTTACGGACTCATTCTGACCCATCCAAATGGGGCCCAATCCAAGAACAGTAACCTGCCATGTATACCAATAAGCTAATCCATAGAATCCTAGAATTTCATTTAAAGCAACGTTTCGATGGGTATCCCACCGAGCGGTTTCATCTCCATAATTTCCATGAGTTAGGAATGTAGAAAAGAGATCCTCTTTTTTTGCGAATTCAATAAAATCAGCATACCATGCTCGTTCATGATCGTCATTTTTGATCTTTTCTTTTCCTTTGTTCTCAAACCATTGAACCGTTTTTAACAGTAAGTCTTTTGTATGCGGATCGAATTGATTGAAGGATTCAGTTTTTGGGTTTAATAACATGAATATTTCCTCATAGATTATTGAAATACTCAGCCCCTGGAAAAGGATGAACCAAGGGCTGAGTTTTGCTTATCACGTACTGTGAAAACCACTTAGTTACGGAGCGGTTTTCCTTTTTTCAGCATGAAGCGAATTCTATCTTGCGAAAGCGGCTCAGCTGCCAGAGATAAAAAGACTTCACGTTCAATATCTAATAGATATTGTTCTTCGACTTTTTTCGTCAGTCCTGCTTTATCTCCACCGGTTAGAACATAAGCAAGTTTTTGACCGATCTTTTCATCATGATCAGAAATGACACCTTTTGCTTTAAATCCTTTAAGTGCAGATGTCATTGCAATCCTTCCACCCGTACCCGGGAGTTTCAGATTGTCACGATATTCCGGGGGAGTGTATCCGTCTGCAAGTTCCAATGCTTTTTGTTTTGCGGCCCAGATACGATGGTCATTGTTCATAACAACTGTATCGGTTTTTAATAGATATCCAACGAACTTGGCTTCATCCGCACTGGTGGCAACTTTAGCAAAACCAATGGTTTCGAACGCTTTTTGAACAATGGGGAAGACGTTGATCATGCCGGATTTGCCACTATTTTCCATCAGATTCAGGAGCAGTCGTAAATTTCCACCTGCTCCCGGGATGAGACCGACTCCGACTTCAACGGCACCAATATACAACTCCGCTGCGGTTACTCGATGTGCTGCCGGGCCAATAAATTCAAATCCGCCACCAAGACAGAGATTGAATGGAGCCGCAACTACAGGAGCTTTTGAGAACCGAATTCTCTGAGTAAGGTCCTGAAAAGCTTTAACGGTTAGATCGAGCTTGTCCCATTGATTTGCCTCGCACATCGATAAAATTGCGGCGAGGTTCGCACCGGCACAAAAATGTTGTCCGTTGTGACCCATGACCAATGCCTTGTATTTTCCGGCATCAAGGAGGTCAAGTCCTTCAGTGATCATATCAATAATAGTTCCGTCAATCGGATTTAACGATGGTTGAAGAATTGAATGAAACTCTACATTAAGGATTCCGTCACCAAGATCGATAAGACTGGCGCTCCAACTTCTTTTGACAAGATTTCCAGAAGATTTACGAAGAGTTAAATTTATATTTTTCTCATGTAATTCTTCTGTTTTTACCGTGGATGTGGGAATATCATAATAAGTTTGATTTCCATTTTCGATCGCGTAGAAAGACGTCCGACCGGATTTCAACATATCCAAAACGAATTGAGGAACTTTCTTTCCTTCATCAAGCATCCGATTCACAGATCGATCAACACCGATAGCATCCCAGGTTTCAAATGGTCCTAATTCCCAACCAAATCCCCATTTCATGGCATTGTCAACATTGATAATGTCATCGCTGATCTCAGGGATCCGATTTGCAGAATAGAGAAGAGTTTTAGAAAGAACTTCCCAGAAGAACTTTCCGGCTTTGTCTTCACTCCAGGCCATTCCGGCAATTTTATCTTTTGTTTGCTGACGATCTTTTGCCAAGCGGAAACCATCAAATCGGACTTTCTTTTGCTCTTGGTATTCACCACTGTCCAAATTGACGGAGAGAATCTTTCGGTCTTTGGTTTTATGGTAAAAACCCGCTTTGGTTTTTTGCCCCAAACGACCGTCATCGATCAGTGCTGTTAAAATGTCAGGGATTTTGAACATATCCCGCTCTTCATCATTTTCACCGCGATCATAACTGGTTTGAGCAACATGGGCTAACGTATCCAACCCGACAATATCCGCTGTACGGAATGTTGCGCTCTTTGCGCGACCAACGACGGTTCCTGTAAGTTTATCAACTTCTTCAACGGTCAGCCCCATTTTTTGAGCAGTTTGGATAGTTGCCATCATCCCGAATACACCGATCCGATTGGCAATGAAGTTCGGAGTGTCTTTTGCATGAACAATTCCTTTACCCAACACATTTTCACCGAAGTCAATCATTGTATTATAAACTTCATCCGAAGTGTCAGGACCTTTAACAAGCTCCAACAGATGCATGTAGCGCGGAGGATTGAAAAAGTGAGTGATCATGAACCGAGATTTTAAGGGTTCTGGAAGGACAGAAGTCAGATCTTCGAGGGGTATACCAGATGTATTGGAGGTAATAATGACTGATGGCCTCAGATGAGGTGTCATATTTTGGTATACAATGTGTTTAATATCCAGACGTTCTGCAACAGCTTCCAGAACCCAGTCTACTTCATTTAGTTTGTTAATATGATCATCATAATTACATGGAGTGATCAATGATGCATTTTTTGGTTTGAATAACGGAGCTGGTTTTAGAGACGTAAGTGTTTTTACACCATTCTCCGCTAATTCTTGGGAAATGTCGAATAGCAAAGAAGGGATACCGGCATTGGCAAGTTGCCCGGCTAATTGGGCACCCATTACTCCGGCTCCCAGAACAGCTACTTTTTCAATTTTTTGTGTCATTGTTTGTCCTCCTATTAAGATGGACGTTTAATTATCGTAGCAATCCCTTGTCCGCTTCCGATACACATCGTTGCCAGACCAAGTTTTGCATTTTGTTGTTCCAACACATTAAGTAATGTGGTCAAAATTCTTGCTCCCGAACATCCCAATGGATGACCTAAAGCAATCGCTCCACCATTTAAATTGACTTTCGCTTCCGGGAATCCGCCTTCTCGGATCACATAAAGTGATTGAGCTGCAAATGCTTCATTCAATTCAAATGCATCGATATCATTCATATCCAAACCGGCTTTTTTTAATGCTTTTTGTGTCGCCGGGATGGGACCCATTCCCATTCGTGTCCAATCAACTCCGGTCACGGCACGTGCTACAACTTCAGCTCTGGCGGTCAAACCGTTTTCTTTTGCAAATTGTTCACTGACCAATAAGACCGCAGCCGCTCCAATAGATATGGGACTGCTGGATGCAGGTGTTACCGTTCCGTCTTGTGTAAAAGCTGGATTTAGAGATTTAATTTTGTCAACATCGGGTTCTCTTGGACCTTCATCTCTCTCAACTGTTTTTTCGCCATAGACATCGATGGAGATTAATTCATTATCGAAATATCCATTTTCGTAAGCTTTGAGAGCTTTTTTGTGAGAGTCAATAGCAAACGCATCTTGATCTTCTCGACTGATATTTCCATCATTGGCAAGATTTTCAGCGGTATCACCCATCCCGATATAAAATTCCTGTTCGGCTAATTCCGGATGAAAGTCCGGTGCAAATCCACCCATGGGGACAGAGAACATGTCTTCAACACCGACGGCGATTCCGACATCAATATCACCAGCTTCAATGGATGTGGATAGCTGATGAAGAGCATCCATACTCGAACCACAAAAACGATTTACCACTTTTCCGGGGACTTCTTTGGGTAATCCCGCAAGTACAGCCACGGAACGACCAATGATCATGCCTTGAGGTCCTTCGGGAAATGCGCAACCTACAACCAAATCTTCGACGGATTCAGGTGCAAGACCCGGGTTTCTTTTTAATAGTCCTTTTACGACCTGAGCAGCCAGGTCATCTGCACGTAAGCCGATTAAATCCCCGTTCTTAATTCCAATGGGGGATCTGACAGCATCAATAATTAATGATTTATTCATTGAGATTCTCCTAATATGGATAGTTTTTTTTCAAATAGGCGTGCTCAGCGATATCTCGTTTTAATCCGATGATATCGGTGTTGAGTAACATTCTCGCCTGGAATTTTCGTAAATGATCGATCATATCTTCGGATAAATGTCCTTTGTAAATTCCATTTAATCCGGTTAAGGCTTTGTTCAGAAGTCGAATGATCATTTCTGCGGAATATACTTTTGCGATTTTAACCGCTGTTTTGTCAGATTTCCCTGATTCAATTCCGTCTTGAGCTCGTTTTACGACACTTTCGGCCGTGAAAATATCCGTAAAAATGTCTGCAAGGATTTCTGTTAGTTGCTGTTCGTGTTTCAGATCCTGTCCGTACTCACAAAGTGCTTCATGGAAAAGGTAAAGGGCCAGACGTTTGCCGGTTTCAATCGCATCGGCTTCACAATCCAATAGACCATCGTCTTTTGGAGGTTCTGTCGCAAGAAAATCATCTATGTAAAGAGTGGCATCCCGTATACCCAGTTCTTCCAATAAGGTTTTTTTCATCATGTAACCGGTAATAATTTGCCGATTGATTTCGTTGGTTCCTTCCCAAATACGATCAATGCGTGTATCTCTGAATGCTCCTGCAATATTGTATTCCTCGATGAATCCGTATCCTCCAAGGATTTGAATTCCTGTGTCGGTACAAAGGAAAAACGATTCACTTCCGAAAACTTTTGTCATTGAAAGTTCGATCGCATATTTTTCCATTGCCTCACCAACGTGAATGTGATATTCAGGATCGGCTTTATCAATTGTATTTATTTCATCTTGGACCATCCCGATCGTTCTGTAAATCATTGTATCCGCTGCATATGTTCTAACGATCATATCCGCAACTTTTCCACGGATGGCATCAAAATGAGCGATGGGTTGACCAAACTGCCTGCGTTCCAGTGCATATTGAATAGCAGAAGTGATGACTTCTTTACATCCACCAAGATCAGCAGCAGCCAGTTTAAATCGTCCGAGATTTAATGCATTGAAAGCAATTTTAGCACCTTTCCCAACTTTATAAAGAATGTTTTCTACGGGAATTTTACAATCGGTAAACGTAAGTGAAGTCGTAGATGATCCTTTCATCCCCATCTTCTTTTCTTCAGCGCCAATCTCGAATCCGGGTGTGTCTCTGTCAACCAAAAAGGCAGTGAATTTATTGCCGTCAACCTGGGCAAATACGGTAAATACTTCTGCCCAAGATCCATTGGTAATAAAGACCTTTTCTCCATTTAATATATAGTGTTTACCATCTTCAGTAAGGACAGCTTTGGTTTTTCCGGATAGTGCATCTGATCCTGCTGATGGTTCTGTTAGTCCATATGCTCCCAGCCATTTACCGGCTACCAAGTTTGGTAAGTATTTTGCTTTTTGTTCTTCGGTACCAAACCAAACAATGGGAAGAGTCCCGATTCCAGTGTTGGCAGAATAGGTGGCAGTAAATGAGGCACAAAATCCGGTGGATAGAGCTTCAGCAACAATGGCGGAAGTAATTTTATCCATTTCCATTCCACCGTATTTTTCAGGGACATCCAGACCGACTAAACCGAGTTCTCCCAACTCCTCCATCAACTGGAGACTGAGTTCCTTATTAAATTTTTCAATCTCATCTTTATTTGCAAGAATCCGATCTCGGGCAAATTCTTTAACCATCATTTCAATGTCTTGATGCTCTTCGGAGAATGATTCTCTTGAAAACACTTCGGCATCAGAAATTGGAGTGATTAAAAACCGTCCACCCGTTTGAATGTTCTTATTATCCATTATGGTGATTCCTTGTATTATTTAGACTTTTTTATCAGTCCGGCTAAAATAAAATCAGTAATAGTTTGAATATATTGTCTTGGAGTAAGACCATTGGTCTCAAATAATGTAAACCAGATCATACCTTCTATATTGATCATGATCGATAAAGCAGTGGTTGTAATGTCAATATTCTTGAACTCACCTGTTTTTTTCCCAAGTTCAAGAATTTTTTTAACCAGATGAAGAAATTCAGAATAGACAACTTGAAGTTTATTTTTAAAGTCTTCATCCCTGCTGGCTAAAGACCAAAACTCCAATAGCGCTTTAAATACAACCGGATCTGATTCATATTGAGAAATAAAAAACTGGAAAAGATCCTTCAACTCATCTGTCGCGGTTCGCTCCCCTTCGACAATATGGTTTAGAGTGGCACTGTATCGCTCGACCCAGTAATCCACCAGATCAAGATAAACTATTTTTTTTGAACTGTAATACCAGTAAATAGCTCCCTTACTTAATCCGGATTCTTTTACGATATCATCAATTCGACTATTATCATAGCCTTTTTGAACAAGAACACGCATGGCGGCGTGTAGAATTTGTTCTTTTCGTTTTTGCTGTTTTTCTTGATTCATTTGCAAACTAAACCGACTGGTCGGTCTATTTTACGCATAAAGATATTTAGTGTACAAGAAAAATATGTAATTAAATTAAAAATCAGCATTTCCTTCATCATTTTTCATTGATAATAAACCCGTTTTCCTAAAAATGACTGATTAAGAAGAAAATTAATGCAATAATGAATAAAAAATGTAAATTCACGACCTTAATTAAGAGTAACAAACAATGAAACAATACAAGAAGACCTTCATACTATTTACAGCAGTTTTTATTTTAGGAGGATGTTTTGCACCGATCAATAAAATGATGATTGATCCAATTGAAATCACAACAAAAGAATTGCATGATCACATTGCATTTTTAGCTTCTGATTCGTTAGAAGGACGAAAGCCAGGAACCGAAGGATGTAAAATTGCATCTGAATATATTGAAAAAGAATTAAGTAAATCGGGAATAGTTCCGTTAGGAAATGATGGATACCAATATTTTGAAGTGGTAACTCACGTTGAACTTGGAGAAAGAAACCAATTGGTCTTTAATGATACGTCTGTCGTCATTCAAGAAGACTATATTCCGTTAGCTTATACGTCTAATGACACCTTAACCGCAGAAATCGTGTTTTGCGGATATGGTTTGGACGTTCAAACTGATTCCATATCTTGGCAAGATTACTCCGATTTAGATGTGACCGATAAATGGGTAATGATCTTACGCGGTGAACCGGCAGATTCTCAAGTATTTGTACAAAACAGTTCCTTACAAAAGAAAGTGTTAGTTGCAAAGGATCATAAAGCAGCTGGTGTTATGTTTGTGTCCGGTGAAGAATTTGATACCAAAGATGAATTGATTCCTTTAATTCACTCTCCGGGTCAATCAGACGCAGGAATACCGATCATCCATATTAAACGCTCTACTGCGGACAAGATGTTACACAACACCAATTTTACTATCGCAGATCTTGAGAAAACAATGATCGAAAGTCATAAACCTAAAAATGTACTCCTTGATAATTCCGCAACCGTCATGACTAATGTCTACAAGAAAAAAGTAACAACACAAAACGTGGTTGGAGTCCTGCCCGGATCTGATCCGTTATTGAAAGACGAATATGTGATTATTGGAGCTCATTATGATCATCTGGGATTTGGAGGTCCGCATTCCGGTTCACGTGAAGTAGATACGTTAGTTGTTCACAATGGTGCGGATGACAATGCATCCGGAGTCGCAGGGATATTGGAACTTATTGAAAAATTAAGCCTGACAAAAAACCCGCCAAAAAGAAGCATTTTGTTTATCGCTTTCAGCGCTGAAGAGATGGGTGTAATTGGATCAAAATATTTTACGAGTAATCCTTTGATAAATTTAAAAAATGCAAATCTAATGATAAATTTGGATATGATCGGTCGATTCAACGAAGAGACAAAATCGTTGTCGATCGGTGGTACAGGAACAGCTATTGAATTTAATGATAAACTAAATGAAGTCGCAGAGGACCACGGATTGAACGTAACATTATCATCCGGAGGAGTCGGACCATCAGACCATTCCAGTTTTTATCTTGAAGATATTCCTGTGTTGTTTTTCTTTACCGGAATTCATGAAGATTATCATACATCCAGAGATGACACCGAGTTTATTAACTTTGCGGGACAAAAAATCGTCCTCGATTATATTTATGATTTAGTGGATATCTATGCAAATAATGAGACCCGATTGACTTATCAGGAATCCGGCCCAAAAGTTAATCAATCAAGCCGTCGGCGTTTTAAAGTAACTTTAGGTATTATGCCTGATGTTACATCGTCTGAAAGTGACGGACTAAGAATTGATGGAGTTATTTCCGGTAGACCGGCAGATATTGCAGGATTGGAAAAAGGAGATGTGATTATTTCAATGGATGGAAAATCTGTGAACGGAATTTATGAATATATGCACAGGTTGTCAGATTTTAAACCCGGGCAAAGGATCACGGTTACGGTCCGGCGCGGAGATGAAAATGTTATGGTAATCGTGGAATTATAAAAATTTTTGAAAGGGACAAAGATGAAAAATCAAATACTATTTTGGCTATTGGCAATTCTTATCACCTTGTCGGCGGTGATATATCAACGAAAAACGGGCCCGACATATCCAATAAAAGGATCAGTGGTTGTAGAAGAGCAAGAGGTAAATTACAAATTCCTTCGTAGTCATAATTCCACGGATGATGCAGGAATGGTCATAGAAACGAATAATACACAAATTAAAGGGGAGTTTGATTTTCGTCGATTTCGGAGTCATGATGAATGGACAACTGCTCCAATGCAAAATGAGAATGGATTGTTAAGTTTTGCTATTCCAAAACAACCGCCCGCAGGAAAAGTTATGTACAAGATCAGACTTATTGATTCATCTGGGAATCAATACGAATTAACAGAAGAACCGGTGATCATCCGATTTAAGGGAGCGGTTCCTGCTTTGGTTTTGATCCCTCATATTTTACTCATGTTTACATCAATGTTGTTTGCGAATCGAGCCGGGATAGAAGCACTTGCAAGATATGAACGCCAATTCAGATATTCATTCATTACTATTTTAACCCTTGGATTAGGGGGATTAGTTATGGGTCCAATTGTGCAGAAATATGCTTTTGATGCCTATTGGACCGGCTGGCCTTTCGGACATGACTTGACCGATAATAAATCTGCCGTCGCATTTATCATGTGGATTCTGGCGATTTGGCGATTGAAGAAATCTCCGAAAACCGCATGGAAATGGGTACTCACTGCAGCAATTGTTCAATTGTTGGTTTATCTCATTCCGCATAGCGTACTAGGATCAGAGCTAGACTTTACTACATTAGAGCAAGTTCAATAAAGCAGGAGATAAAAATGAAAAAATTCATGTATTTCTTAATTGGAATCAATTTCATAACACTGGCTGCTCATTGCTCCCGAGCCGGTATCCCTTTGATATTATCCTTGGTTGTGTTAGCCATTCCATTTATACTTCTTTATAAAAAAAGAATATCCGTACGAATTATCCAAGCGATTATGGTCCTTGCGGGGTTTGAATGGATACGAACAGCATACTCCTATATTCTACAGAGGATGGAGTCCGGAGATTCATGGATTAGATTAATGATGATAATAGGATTTGTTTCGATATTCTGTTTTTGGTCAGTCTATTTGTTAAATTCAAAATCTATTGTTTCTGATTATAAATAACAGTCGTATCGTAGACTAAAAAAATACGATAAAACATAAAATAATGTTGATTAGTGTGATTTGTTTATTATAATTTTCGACCAGTGATTCGAAAAACAAACTTATAGATCGAAAACAAGATGACAACTGATAGAAAGAAAGCTGAAAAAGAAGCACGGAAAAAGCTGATCATTCAAAGCGCTTTATCTATTTTCAAAGAAAAAGGTTTAGAACACGCCACGATGGATGAGATTGCCACTCAAGCTGATTTTGGGAAGGCAACGCTTTATTATTATTTTAAATCCAAAGAAGAGATATTCAACACAATTTTACTTGAAGGCTGGCAGTCCTTATGGGAAGAGGTTGAAGATTATTTATTTGAATCGGACTCTCCTCGAGAAACATTTGTTTCTATTTTGAAAGCCATCGCTGAATTGGTGAATAAAGATAGGCCTCTTTACGAGTTCTTATTTTTTGCTCCCCAATCTCTACCTGCTTCCCAAGATCAGAAACCAAGTTGGAAGCCCTATCAGGAGAAACTTTATAATACCCTTCTAAAATTAATAGAAGATGCTATGTCGAAAAATGAGTTCCCAAAGATGGACAGTCGGTTAGTCCTCAAAGCCCTCGGAGGGGTTTTTCATGGAATGGTATTTTGGGGATCAAAACGAGATAGCATATCAGAAACTGAAATTGAAGAATTTCTCGAAACATTTATTAAAACCCATGATTAATTTGAAACCATTTACAAAATTAGTTATTGGGTTTTCTCCAATATTACTTTTTGCGGAAAGTTATTTAATTGACGGAAAAATATTTGATGCGGATACCGGCGATCCTCTTTCATTTGCAAATATATATTTCCATCAAACGGATATTGGGTGTGTCTCTGATGTTTCCGGATATTTCAAAATGGATAAAGTTCCATTTCAATCTGCCACTTTGGTCGTATCGGTTATCGGATATCAAACCTTGAAACAAGACGTTAAATTTCCGATCAAAGTTCCTTTGGAGCTTGGATTAAAAAAAGAATTAATTGAAATGTCCTCTATTGTGGTTACCGGGACACGAACAGAGCGATATTTAAAAGATGTTCCCATCACAACTCAAGTGATCAAGGGTGAAAAGTTGCAAAGGATGGGAGCACAAGACGTATCAAGTGTATTAAGTGAAATTACGGGGATCGCTGTCGTAGAAAATCAATTTGGAACCGGAGTCGAGATTGGTGGTTTTGATGCTGATCATATTTTGGTTATGATCGATGGAATGAGAATGATCGGAAGAACTAATGGTCAGCTGGATATATCCCAAATTGCTGTTGACCAGATAGAACGTATTGAAATTGTAAAAGGTGCAGCCTCCGCCATTTACGGAAGTGAAGCCATGGGCGGTGTAGTGAATATTATTACTAAGCAACCTGAAAAAGAATTTACATCGTCTATTTATGGTGACATCGGAAGTTTTAATCGAATAAATGGGAATCTATCTTTAACCGGTGGATTAGGTAATTGGTTATCTAAATTTCATGCGGGGCTCAGAATGTATGGCGGGGATGCAGTAAATGGAAATAGTTTATGGGAAGACGGAAGTAAATACAATAAAGTTAATGTGGGTTTCCAGATTGATGGTCAATTACTTTCTAATTTAAAACTAAGACTGATTAATGACTCATTTATTGAAGATCAAATTCTAAATGTAGAAAATGTATTTGAAGATATAGTTGATAATAGACGATTCTTAAATCGTATCGAAATGGATTTACAAAAAGGTGAGTTTGTTTTCAAGCCCAGCGTGGAAGTCTCCCATTACAACCATTTATATGAGCAATTTGTTGTTGTGTCAGGGTATAAACGAAAAAGCGATCGTACAATTGATGATCGTTCTCACGTTGATTTGCTTTTTCAATCCCCTTATAAAAACCATCAATTAAATGGTGGTTTTGGAATTGTAAATGAATCCATTCAATCGGATAGAATTACAAGTGGTTCTTCTGAATCTAATTTGTTGTATTTATTTGGGCAGGATGGTTGGGAAATCAATGATAAATATACACTCTTAACCGGAATTCGTATAGACAATCATTCTCAATATGGATTGCATTACTCACCAAAAATCGCTTTAATGTATAAACCAGGATTGGTTTCTCGGGTCAGATTTTCATATGGACGCGGGTTTAGAGCTCCAAGTTTTAAAGAATTATATTTGGATTTTCAGATAATTCAAGCAGGGTATCATATTTTTGGGAGTCCGGATTTAAAACCTGAAATTTCTTCTAGTTTCTCATTAGATATAGAACGTTGGAATTCCGGGTCATATCATGGTAGAATTAGTTTTTTCCACAATCAAATTCATAATTTAATAGATTATGTTTCCGCTGGAGTTGAAGAAGAAACAAATCTTCATTTATGGGAAACAGCAAATCTAAAACGTGCTCGAACAATGGGGATGGATCTAGATTTAAAATGGTTTATAACCTCAAACGTAGAATGGTCAGTGGGGTATGGATATTTGGACTCTTGGGATGTTGATAATGAAAGTCCGATCAATTTAAAGGCTAAACATAAATTAAATCAAACTGTCGAGATTAAACTCCCTTATAATATCTCTTGGAATATCCGTGCACAACATATTGGACAAAGATATTATGGTGAAGAAGGAGTTATTGAAGGTGAGTTCGTTGAAGAATGGATAGATGATTATACGCTATTTCATACAAATTTTAGCATCCCGGTAATGAATTTATTTGAATTAAATACCGGAATAAAAAACATCACCGACGTTTATGATGAAACGTGGGGTCCTATGCCGGGTCGTGAATGGTACATCGGAATAAAAATGAATACAAACTAGAATAAAGGACAATAAGAATGAAAACACTTACAACATTGCTAATCGGGTTATTACTATTTATGGTTGGATGCGAAGACAAGAAACAGGAAGACGATGGGAATGGTTACTCAACATATACAACGATCAATGTTAAATCACCAGATGTTGCTGAATATTTTACTTTTGCTTCCAATTCCGGATCAACCGAATCAACAAGCGACTATGATGTAAAGTTTTATGCATTATATTATCAACCGCCGGGAGCACCAGTTTGGATTTATGATCCAAGATTTGATATTGGTGAAAACGTTAGCATTGCGGTAGTAGATGCAGCCACTTTAGATGATGTAGTTGATATCCCTGCTGAAGAAGAATTTGTTAATGGCTTTACAACAGCCGATGAAAATAATAGCTGGTATTACATGACCAGTTCTAATTTGGTAATGCCAAATGATTTTGTTTACGTCGTTAACACGAGCGACGGTAAATACCCTGCCTTTGAAATCGTAAGTTATTATGATGACATAGGCGTCTCCGGAGTCTTTGTTTTTCAATGGAAATATTTGAATAACTAGACCCCATTTATATCATCCGGTGGTCGACCTCTCCACCGGATGATATTTTTATTTCTATCCCCTTTTCTGTATAATTATTGCTAATCCTTTTCTGAATTGTTTCTGTAAATTCTTATATATTTATCAGAAGAATTCACATTGTTAAATGATCCTGATCATCGATAATTACGACTCCTTTACCTACAATCTATACCAGCAGATTGAAGCCTTAGGGCATCCAACAAAAATCGTTTTGAATGATAAAATAACTATTGATGAAATCAATACGATATCCCCTGATAAGATCATTATTTCACCCGGACCCGGAAAACCGGAAAATGCCGGGATCAGTAACAAAATCATCCAAAAGTTTTATAAATCAACACCCATATTTGGAGTTTGCCTTGGCATGCAATGTATTGGAGAAGTATTTGGTGCGAATATTCGAAAAGCTATCCATCCGACACATGGAAAAACCCGTAAAATGTTTCATAATCAAAATGGAATATTTAACCATATCTCCAACCCGTTTGATGCAGCTCTTTATCATTCTCTTGCCATAGATATTGTTCCGAATGATTTTCGGCTTGAAGCAGAGGATGAACACGGTGAGATTATGGCAATCCAACATAATAATTATCCGTTGGCAGGAGTTCAATTTCATCCGGAATCCTTTATGACTGAAGAAGGAAATAAATTGATGAGGAATTTGTTGGATGCATAGCACATCACTTCCATTTGCTGACGTTTCTACTGTTTTTATAAAAATGTCCAATGCGAGATTAAACCCGACCATGATGTGGAGTCATTCGAAAGCAGGGTGGAAGCGATTGATCGCCTTTGACCCCACTGATCAATACACTTATTTCTGTGGAGAAGGACAAAATAGGATCACTGAATTCTATCAAGAAAACATCGGGAAATTACTCATTGGATATATCTCCTATGATCTGGGAGTTGAACTGTTAGGCGTTAAATCAAGACATCCAAAAAACAATTTTCCAGATATATCATTTTCAGCCTTTGATCACTGGATTGAATTTGCGGATGATCACCTAATTGTTCATACGGATCATCACGAAATCGTTGATAAAATAAAGAAAATCTTAAACTCAGTCGATTCGGGTTTGCAGTATAATCAACAAATATCTTTTACATCCAAACCGGATCGTAATGTATATAAGGAGAAATTTGAACGTATCATTGACTATATTCTAAGCGGTGACATTTATCAAGTGAATTATACTCACCAAATCAAGGGAGAGACAATTCTGCCACCTCACGAATTATTTATTTACTTGGTAAAGAAAAACCCTGTGGAATTTGCTGCTTTTATTCCGATGGACAATGGATCAATTTTGAGCTTGTCACCTGAACGGTTTATCAAAACGCATCAAAAAAAGATTATCACAAAACCGATCAAAGGGACTCGCCCCAGATCAGATCAATTTGATGAGATGATGAAAAAAGAACTTCTTGAAAGCAGTAAAGAAGAAGCGGAGCTTTATATGATCACTGATTTGTTACGAAATGATCTGGGAAAAATCTGTGAGATTGGAACTGTTAACGTCGTGAATAAAAAAGAGGTTCAAAAACTTTCTTCTGTATGGCATACATATTCAACGATCGAGGGAACTCTGAGAGATGATATTTCTCCCATGGATGCGTTGCTTTCAATGTCACCGGGTGGTTCAATTACAGGATGTCCTAAAAAACGTGCAGTCGAAATTATAGATGAATTGGAAACTCAGCGTCGAGGAGTTTATACCGGTTCGATCGGTGTCATTTATCCTAATGGAGATTTGGATATGAATATTGCCATTCGAACAATTGTACAACAAGGTAAGAATATTTCATTGGGAGTTGGAGGTGGAATTACACTTGACTCAAAACAAGAAGATGAATATAACGAAACGATGGCCAAAGCCTCTTCATTTTCAAACACATTTGACAATTAGAATTTATTGGAGAATAATATGCATGTGATGATCAACAACAAAATGGTAGAAGAAAAGGAAGCGATGGTCAATATCTTTTCTGATGCAGTGATGTATGGAGCGGGTGTATTCGAAACCATGAGAACCACCAAACATCGCATTGTATTTGGTTTGGAAGATCATCTTGAACGATTATTTTCATCAGCAAACCAAATCGAACTTCCTTTGCGATATTCAATCGATGAAGTTAGAAAAATGATTTTGTCGGTTGTACACCATTCAGACTGTGACCTTCAACGATTAAAGATTGCAGCTACACCGGATGATTGCATTGTTATCTCTTCTAAATTAGAGCCGGACCCGCAAGTACTTAAAGGTGTGAAATTGATGAGTGTTGTTCAGCGTCGTTCACTACCATCTGTAAAATCTTTATCCTATCTGGAATGTTATTTAAGTTATAATAAAGCTCGGAAAAATGGTTTTTTTGAAGCACTGTTAATCAATGAGAATCAGGAAGTTTATGAAGGATCTCGATCAAATTTATTTTGGCTCTCAAATGGAACTTTACATACACGAAAACATGATGTGTTGCCGGGAATTACACGTAAAACGATCATTGATATTTCTCCATTCCCTGTTGAATATCAAACAATTACGTTAGAAGAGTTAAAAACGAAGGAAGAAGTGTTTCAAACCGGAAGTGTCTCCGGAATTGTTCCGATAATTCAGATAGATGATATTGCGATCGGAAGTGGAGAACCCGGAATGCAGACGCAAAATCTCATCCAATTATATGATAAACTACTCGACGAATAGCCTATATAGATAATGTGTTCGCAGATCAGACGAATTTATTTAATAAAATAGCTAACGATATATTCTAGAAATTTGGCCCGCTGTGTTCACCGGTAATCTCAACAGTGAGGGCATTGAATGCTTCTTCTACCGTATCACAAATCGTAAAAAGATTTAGATCCTGTTTATCGATCGTTCCAATTTTAACTAAATAATCCCAGTTAATAATGGTTGACCAAAACTCTTTTCCAAATAGAATGATGGGAATAGACTTATGAATTTTTCCGGTTTGGATAAGAGTTAACAGCTCGAGTAATTCATCTAAGGTCCCGAATCCCCCCGGAAAAACAACCATGGCTTTTGCTAAATATGCCATCCAAAATTTTCTCATAAAAAAGTAATGAAACTGCATATTGAGATCCGGCGTGATCCATGAATTACCGGATTGCTCAAAAGGAAGTGTAATATTTAATCCGATAGAAAGACCTTTGGCTTCAGAAGCTCCTCGGTTTGTGGCTTCCATAATACCGGGACCGCCACCGGATGTCAGGATATATCGATGTTTTTTGTTTTTTAATTTTTTACTCCATTTTGTAAGACGTTTAGCCAACTCTCTGGCCGCCTCGTAATATTGACTCATCTCCAAGTCATGTTCTAGTTTTGTAATATTCTGTTTAGTGTCGGATTCCTTAGCAACTCGTAATGCTTTTTTTGCTTCTTGTTCGGATTTTATCCTTGCTGAGCCAAAAAATACGATTGTATCTTCAACATGATTCCGAGTAAATCGTCTCTGAGGTCCTAAATATTCTGAAGTGATTCGGATGGTTCGTGCATCAGCACTATTTAAAAAATCGTTATCGGAGTAAAAACGGTTTTTCTTTTTTTCTTTTGTCATAAATCTTCCTAAAAAACTGGCATCCAATATAAGCTAAAACCATGGTTAAAAACGAAATGAATTGTATACAAACCAACTTGTTTTTCATCGTATGAATGAGGTATGTTTTACCGATGCGAAGATTCATGATAATCCTATTTATGATTGTTTTATGGAATGCGTGTACCACCCACACTCAACCGCCTCTTGTCCCCCTGAATATCCAATTAAAACATTCCAATTCTGATGAAACCCCCTATACTCAAGGATTGCTATCTGAATATGATGTTTGGTTGTTTTTAAATGAGCATCCTACCGCGGAGGAAATTATTGAAACTATCGGGGCTCCGGATTCTGTTTGGGTCGATGAAGCTATTAAATTTCAAATGTTATATTATTATATGCCGGATTTTAAAGATTATAATTCCGTTGAAATTGATTTAAAAACAAAATGTGCTTCCGGTTTTGAATGGGATTAAAAATTGAGAAATATTCTTGGTAAAGTCGCTTTCAGTGATATCACTTGATGAAGTAAACTAACCTATATAAAATGAGTAAAAAAACAACGATAATCGCGCCTTCAATTTTATCTGCAGATTTTTCTGATTTATATTCTGCCTTAAAGATTTGCGAAAAAGGCGGAGCCGATTACATCCATATCGATGTAATGGACAATCATTTCGTTCCCAATTTGACAATCGGTCCGCTTGTTGTAAAATCTTTGCGACCCCATACAAATCGATTTTTTGACGTTCATCTAATGGTAACCGACCCTGAGAAATTGGTTGAGCCGTTTGCTCGAGCCGGTGCCGATGGAATCACGTTTCATATTGAGGCTACAGATAACCCGACGGAAGTGATTGAATTAATCCGCTCGACAGGGAAACAGGTTGGAATATCGATAAGACCTAAAACCCCAATCACTGAGCTAGAACCATTTTTGGATCAAGTTGATTTGATCTTGGTCATGAGTGTTGAGCCCGGTTTTGGTGGGCAAGGATATCTCCCGGGATCGAGTGAGCGGATTGTAGAAATAAAGCAAAGATTAGTTGAATTATGCTTACAGGATAGCGTGATCATTGAAGTTGATGGTGGGATAAAACATAGCAATGCAAAGGAAGTGTCCGATGCCGGTGCAGATATCTTGGTGGCTGGCTCAGCGGTATTTGGAGCAGAGGATCCGGTGAAAGCAATTCAACATTTTATTCAGGTTACAAATTCATAATAAATACAATATGGGAAAAATCAGGAAAGATGAGAGCATATAAAGAACTATCAGAATTTGACTTATGGTCCCCGGAAGATAAAGATCTATTTTTGATCAATATCGTGAAGGGGTTGGTCATGGATGGTGTACGCAACGCAAACTCCGGGCATACCGGAGGAGCGATGAGTTCCGCAGATTTTGCCACTATTTTATTTACTGAATACTTAAAATTTGATCCGGAAGACCCCAATTGGATTGACCGAGATAGATTTGTTCTTTCCGCGGGACATGAATCTATGCTATTGTATTCTTTATTAACATTAATTGGATGGCTTACGGTTGATGATCTGAAGCAATTCCGCCAACTCCACAGTCGAACTCCCGGACATCCGGAAGTAGAAATACCGGGCGTTGAAGCCACAACAGGACCGTTGGGGCAGGGAGTTGGTATGTCCGTTGGGATGGCGCTTGCAGAATCCATATTAAGACACCAAATGGATTTTGTCGGTGAAGAAGATCATTTTATTAATCACTTCACTTACGTATTAGCCGGTGATGGTGACTTCCAAGAACCGATCGCTTTAGGGGCAGCGGCTGTTGCAGGGCATTTAGGATTGTCGCGGTTGATCCTTTATTATGACGCAAATGAAAAACAAATATCGGGTCACACAAATCGATCAGATTCAACAAATTACGCAACTGTATTTGAGGGATTTGGATGGCACGTACAAGAAATTGATGGTCATGACCATGAAAAAATACGTGATGCGATCCAAAAAGCTCAAGTGATCGACCGCCCGAGTTTAATTATTGGAAAAACCACGATGGCTCATGGTTCAGCCGGGATGGAAGGAGATCATAATACTCATGGCTCACCGATGCCACAAGATGAGATTGATGCGACGAAGGAAAATTTAGGGCTTGCGAAAGACCCTTTTTATCTGCCTTTGGAAATCAAACGATATTTCCAATCTCGATTTGATGAACTTCGTGAAAATGCTAATAAATGGAAAACTCAACTAAATTGGGCTAAAACGGATAGTGCTTTTCAAAAGCGATGGGAAACGGTTATAGAAAAATTCCCGAACGATCTTGAGTTCCCCGAATTAAATGAAGAAAAATCCGTAGCAACTCGCAAAGCGTTTGGTTTGATCTTAGAAGCATTTTCTGATCAATTACCACATCTTATTGGTGGATCAGCAGATTTGGAGCCTTCTAATCATACCGGTGGATTTGCCAAAAAATGGGGAGATTTTAACAGAGATAATCGACTAGGACGAAATCTTGCATTTGGAGTCAGAGAGTTCCCGATGGGAACAATCATGAATGGGATGGCATTACACGGTGGAGTTATTCCTTTTGGGGGAACATTTGCTGTTTTTTCAGATTATGTTCGTCCGGCTATACGTTTAAGCGCTCTTCAGCGGATTCCTGTTGTTTATGAATTTACCCATGATTCTTTTTATGTAGGTGAAGATGGTCCTACTCACCAACCAATTGAACATTTAATGTCATTACGAGTTATTCCTAATCTGTATACATTTCGCCCGGCAGATTTAAAAGAGACGGCGGTTTGTTTTAAAATAGCCATTGAATCAGAATCAACCCCAAGCGCGTTGATGCTGAGTAGACAAAATCTACCGGTTTTAACGTTACCGCTTGAAGCAGTTGAAGAAGGAGTTAGAAGGGGCGCTTATCCGGTTATGGATTGTGAAGGCAGACCGGAGGTCATTCTCATTGCAACCGGTTCTGAAGTTTCGTTGGCAATGGATGTTGCGAAAAAAATGACAGATAAGAACATTCGTGTCGTCAGTATGCCATCCATGGAAATCTTTGATTCACAATCTGAAGAATATAAAAACTCACTCATTCCGATGAGGGGTTGTTTAGCCATCTCTATAGAAGCAGGAGTTACCCGAGGATGGGAAAAGTATACAGGTCCAAATGGAATTAATATTGGATTAAATCGGTTTGGGGCTTCTGCGCCGGCGAATGAGCTTGCAAAAGAATTTGGTTTTACTGTTGATCAAATTGAAGGTGTAATTCGTGAACATATATCAAAATTAAGGTAGTTAAAAATGAAGATAATATTAGCCACTGATCATGCCGGTTTTCATTTGAAAGAAGCTGTTAAAGAGCATCTCGAAAAAGAAAAATATGAAGTTCAGGATTTTGGTGCATTCGACTATGATAGAGAAGATGATTATCCTGATTTTATTCTACCTGCTGCCCATGCGGTTGCAGGGAGTCCTGAGAATCGAGGGTTTATTTTTGGAGGTTCCGGCCAAGGAGAGGCGATGGCTGCGAATCGAGTAAAGGGTGTAAGAGCCGCTGTGTTTTATGACGGTCCGGAGGAAATAGTAAAACTTTCACGAATGCATAATAACGCCAATATTCTATCGTTTGGTGCACGATTTGTTTCAACTGAAAAAGTTATAAAGATGATCGACACATGGTTGAAAATACCATTTGAAGGG
>CAZYDH010000005.1:8989-111613 GCA_964645915.1 uncultured bacterium | reverse complement strand
GTAATTTGCATTTTCCGGCATAATCTCCGTCGCAGTGCAGACAAATAAGTTCTATATCCTTTTCATCTTCAAAAAAACTTTGAATAAATTTTTCAAGTTTTTGGTTAAAAGAAATAAGTTCATCAATATTAAATAGATCTAAGACAATATTTTGTTTTGTAAAACGATAAGAATCATATTTAATAACGGCATTTTCGCCTTTTTCAGTAATGATAATTTCTACGGATCTACGATCATTTTTGGCAGGGGAACGTAAAACATATCCACCTTTTACCAGATTATCAACACTTCTGCTGATAGCAGGATCACTTATTCCGAATGTATTAGCAAGTTGGCGTACAGATTTTACATTAGAATTGAAGAGAGCTTTTAAAATATAAATTCGTCGTTCAGTTAAATCGGGTGAAGTTGTTTTTAAAGCATCAACTTCGCATACATTTTTAACTAACCGTGAGAGTAGGCGGATATTGTTTGCAACCTTACTAATATGATCGTCTTTAGTAGTAATCTTAACACCATTAACAATTAACGTAGTTAAGTATAATTGATTTTATTAAATACAATCAAGCATAATTTAGGAATTATAGAAATAAAATTAAGTTTAGTAAAGAATTAAAAATGTAAAATATAAACCGAGGACATTAGGGTAGGCTGAATACATCAAGTAGAGCATTATATGCTTTTGAAAATTTACCGTCATCAATTAAACAGCAAATAGACGAAATAGACGTTGAGATTCCAAGTATATTAATTTCAGCATTCCCCAAGGCGGCACACATTTTTCCACAGATAGCCGGTTTCTCTTTGAAATGCGGTCCAAATACGGTTAACGCTGTTATATTTGGTTGTGCTTTAATATCTTTGATTTCGAGTGATTCCATGGCAGTTTGAATCAAATTTAGAGCAATTGTTGTCTTTTCAGGATTAATACAGAAGGTCAAATTGGCTAAGGAGGATATATCTTCGCTTTCTGCTATAAATTGTAAGTTGATCCCGGCATTCCCAAGAAGGGTTAAAATCTTTCCACCGTAACCGGGTTTGTTCGAAATACCCAGGACTTTTATCATTGTTAAGCCCCGAACTTCAAGAATTCCGCCAATTGGTGTTTTATTCAAAAATATCCTTACATTTTATTCGTTATGGGGATTTTTACCGTAAACGATGCTCCTTTTTTCAACTCACTTCTGAGAACAATTTCACCGTTTAATTTATCAACTAGATTTTTTACAATACTTAATCCTAAACCGGTACCGACTGCTTCGTGTTCTTTCGCATTTTTAGTCCGGTAAAATTCATCAAAGATATGCTTTTGATCTACGATCGAAATTCCAATACCGGTATCTTTAATTGTAAAGGACCAAAACTCAGAGTCAACAGAAGTTGAAATCGTGATGGTTCCATTCTTTGGAGTATATCGAACGGCATTGGATAATAAATTAGAAAAGATTTTATCCAGAAGAAATTTATCAACCAATAATCCGCCACGTTCTGCACAGATCTCTTCAACAATATTTATACCTTTTTCTTCGGCGTGAGGACGTTCATTCTCAATAAACTCATGAAGATAGTCACAGGGAATAACATTTTCAGGACTTCCGGTTACTAATTGGCGGTCATACATAATATCCAATAAATCTTTTAAGATATTTAGCATTTGAACTGATCGCTTTTTCGCACGAGTTAGAAGGTCTTTTGTTTTGGGTGTTAATTCTTCGCCCATCAGATCAAGAACGACATTAATCGCACTTTGAATAGCAACAATCGGTGACTTAAGTTCATGAGATACAAACCTGAAAAATTTAGTTTTCACTTCAGCAGCTTCTCTAAGTTTCAGATTTTTTTGATGAATGATATCTTTTACCTTTAGATGCCTTTTCATCAGAGTGACACCTAAGTATGCACTAGCGAACATTGTAATATAGAATACACCTAAGGATATCAATACACTCAATTGAGAAATGGAAGACCCAAATAAATCATAATGATGGAGCCACAGTTGGGATTCCGCATAGACCATCCCTGAAAAAACGATCACTGAGAATATAGTTATCGAATACGGGTCAATCTTTTGTTCAAAGATGGTGCAAGCAATGATAACATGAAAGATGTAAAATAGATAAAATGGATTTTGAATTCCGCCTGTAAAGTGGATTAACAGCGATAAGAGGACCAAATCAAAATAGATTTGAATCCTGACAAACATTAATTCACTTTTTAAGAGATTCGGTGCATAAAATCTTGTTAAAAGGTAATAGAGGAGATTTATGCTTCCTAATATCCCAACGGTAATTATCAGATTGGTTATCGGTAATCCATCTATCAATTTTGATGCAAGGATGAGCAAAATGGTCATCCCGATAGTAGCGATCCATCGTAAATTGATTAGCCATAATGTCTTCCTTCGAAGAGATCGAGGCGTATAAAATGAGAATGTCGCGGGGAAGATCTCAGGCAATAGTAAGATTCCTTTTTACTGCATCGATTAGAGCATCCGGATTTACCGGTTTTTCAATGAATTCATCAACCGGTAAAAATGATTCATCTTTTGAAGAATCAAATGCATAACCGGTTTGAGAACCAACGGCGGTGATCATCAATATTGGAATATCTTTCGTCGCTTCGGAAGCTCTTAGTTGATACGCTAGTTGAAAACCTTCGTCTTGTGTATTCATCATTACGTCTAAGATTAAAAGATCCGGTTGTTCTGTCTTTAGAATAGATAATCCTTTTAAACTGTCTTGAGCATCAATCACTTCAAATCCGGCGGATTCTAATGTAATACGCATCACTTCAACTAGATCAATGTCATCATCAATAATCATGATTTTTTTTGTCATAATAATCCTCAGTTTATGTTTAATGTTGTTTGAAATTTAATAAGTTTTGAAATGGCAAGAGGAATAGCATTTAATACCGTGTTGCTTAATCCGGAGTTAACTGCGATCTGTTCAGGTTCAATTCCTATAATCGTTAAGGATTCCGGATAGACTCCAATTTGTTGGGCAATGTTAAATGTATCAACTAAACTAATTCCGTGAACGGATAGATGATCGGATTTAACATGAAGATGAACATCTTTTGCGTCAAATATCTTTACCGTTCCCGGGTCAGTTGACATTTTTGCTGCATCAATTATGACCATATGACGAGTGGATTTCATCTCCTCGACAATGTTTAAAGCATCGGTAGCACAATCGATCAATGAAACGTTTTCAAAAACGGGTTCGTTTTTTATTTGATCCAATATCTGTACTCCAACACCATCATCTCCGTAGAGATCGTTCCCCACGGAGATGACCTTTAAATTCGTCATATCTTGTGTAGCGGATGATTCAGTCATAGAAGATTGCACAACAATTTAGGTGATAAATACTGATGAGTGCGAATTATTTATGAGATTAAATAAAATCAACATCCAATAAGTGCACCGAGCAAGAAATGCATGGATCGTAAGCGCGTACAAGCATTTCTAATCTCTTAGTAATCTCTTCTTTTGAAAGATCAATGATTTCCGGTACGAGTTTTTTCATATCATCGTCAATATTTGCTAAGTTCTGTCCGGTAGGGATAATACAGTTAGCCGATACGATGTTTCCTTTTCTGTCGTATTCATATTCATGATACAAGATTCCTCGAGGAACTTCATTGGATCCGACACCTACTCCATAACGGGTTGGTTCTTGGTTTGGTTTTTCATTTTTCAAACCACGATCCAATAATTTGTCGATAATTGCAATAGAATCTTCAATACAATGAACCGTTTCAACCGCTTGGGCAACTGTATTCATATATGGATTATAACAATCCGGTTTAAGTCCAAGAGATTCAGCAGCTTCTAATGCATTATCACATAGCTTGTCGTGATTATTATTCCATCTGGCTAATGCGCCAACCATATAACTTGAACGAGAATGTTTACAGTGCTTACTAGTTGAATGTTTGACAATAAACTCATTCGTCATTTTACGGTAATTTTTGTCCGGAGTCGCACCTGTATCGGAAGAGAATATTTGTCCATCATACAATGCATATTCATCCGGATCTGCGAGTGAAATGTACTCGGTTTCACGTGTAAAGTTAGGAATAGCACCTGCAACAGTGGCCAACAGTTTTGCTGTTTCAATCATATCAGGAATTCCATTTTCGACCAGATCTTTACGAATTGCTTTTAACTCACCGGCTGTAGGGATCTTTGTAAATCCACCCGGTACAGGAGTAATCGGATGAACGGCACGACCGGAAACAATGTCTCCAATATCATTTGCCATTCGTTTCATACGTAAAGCACGAAGAATTACATCGGTATGGGTTGGAATCAAAGGAAGAACACTCGGTGCTCCAAATAAATCCGGTGCTACAAGGAAATAAATATGTAAAATGTTGGATTGAATGGTTGCACCATGAACAAGAAGTTTTCTTAGTAATTCTGTTTGTGTAGAAATTTCAAGTCCAAGAGCATCTTCAGTTGCTTTTAATGAAGTCATTTGGTGTCCAAGAGAGCAGATACCACATATCCGTGAGGTTATAATGGCTGCTTCATGAAAACTACGACCTTTCAGCATGGCTTCAAAATATCTGGGTGCTTCCACAATATCCAATTGTGCTTTTTCCAGAACACCGTCTTTCATATTGACTACGATATTACCATGGCCTTCAACTCTGGTTAGATGTTTTACCATGATATCAAGATTTTTACTCATCATTGCTCCTAATTTTATACTTAGTTAACCATTTCGTCAGAAACGTAACTGTTGAACATAAGCAGGCGTTTACGCGCGTCATCTTTTGACAAGCCGTGCTTTACAAGAATGTCGGTCATTGCTTCTTTATCTGTATTCGGGATGACACCACGACAACCGGTGCAAAACTGTTCGAAGGACGGACAAATTGCATCACAACCAGCTCGTGTAATCGGTCCCATACAAACCATTCCGCGTTCATATAGACATTCATTTTCTGCAAGTTTGCATTCAACACAAACCGGTGAATCGGATTTCAAAGGAATCTTTCCCATGATTAAAGATTTAAACACTTCCAGAAACTCCGGGATGCTCATCGGGCAACCATGAATTTCATAATCCACCTTTACCACAGCAGATACCGGCATAGCAGGAATGGTTGAGAATAAATATTTGTCTTCACCATATACTGTTTCACGAACAGATTCAATCGGTTGGAGGTTCTTCATGGCATTGACGCCGCCAATAGAAGCACATGAGCCTAACGCAATTAACACCTTTGAACGTCGACGAATGTCATTGATTCTTTCTACACATTTAGGTGTTGATATTGATCCTTCGATAAAGGCAACATCATATTCATCGGCTTTGTCATCGATCGCTTCACGAAATTCGACAATGTCGATATGCGCTAAAACATCCAGAATATGGTTTTCTAAATTAAGTTTATTTAACTGGCATCCTTCACAGCTGGTGAAATCAAAGAATGCGACTTTTGGTTTAGCCATTAGATTGCCTCCGGTAAGTTTTTAATATCTGGATAATGGAATACTGGACCTTCTTGACACACGTAGTGATGGTTCATTTGACAATGTCCGCATAATCCAACACCGCATTTCATCCTCCGCTCCAACGACATATAAATATTTTCGTCATTGAAGCCTTTTGTTTTTAATGCCATCAATACAAATTTATACATGATGGGAGGTCCGACAACGGCAGCGATCGTATTGTTTAAATCAAGATCTAATGATGGAACTAATGTTGTAATAACTCCAACATTTCCTTTCCATTCAGGAGTTCCGTTGTCAACGGTTACATGATATTCTACTTTCGGATCAGCTTCCCACTGTGACAATTCATCTTTATACAGCAACTCTTGGGGAGACCGTGAACCATAGCAGATAATCAGACGACCAAAGTCTTCACGATTGTCTAGTATGTAATTAATAAAGGATCGAAGCGGAACAATTCCAATTCCGCCACCGACAATCAATATGTCTTTTCCTTTTAATGCTTCTACATCGAATCCTTTACCAAAAGGACCTCGAATACCGATTTTGGACCCGACGGTTAACTGATGCATTTTTTCAGTTAACATTCCAACTCGTCGAACACAGAGTTCAAAAGCACCTTTTTTAGTCGGTGAAGAAGTAACCGAAATTGGAGCTTCACCTATTCCAAATAAAGAGACTTGGACAAATTGTCCGGGTTCATGTCCAAGATCACGACCTTCAGGAAGTGTAATCTCAAACCATGTTTCATAATCAGTCAATTTTTTCATCTGTGTGATCTCACACATCTCCGGATAATAGAGATCCACACCAGATTGTTTTTCCTGTGTTAAGTTTGTCATAATAACTCCTAACCTATCAAATCTTGTTGTTGGGCGGATTTGGTCAAATAATTTTGCTCATATTCTTCTTTCAATGCATTTACGATGTCAACGATACTTATTCCTGCAGTACAAGAAATAATGCAACGACCACAACCTACGCACCATGGTTCACCAGTGATATCACTGATATATTTGAACTTACGATAATGTCGGTGACGTTTTCTTTCACCGAGATTTTCGCGGAAATTCTCACCGCCTGCAACTTCAGCAAAGCTATTAAGCATGCAACCATCCCAGTGGCGATTACGTGATCCGACCTTTATTTGCAGATCAACATTATCTTCTACATTGAAACAATAACAGGTAGGACAAACAAGATTACATGTACCACAACCAACACATTTTTTAGCGACAGAATTCCAAATGGGGGAGTCCCATAACTTTTCAAAAACCGCTGGTAATTGATGGTAATTAAATTTTATCTGATTAGAAAATTCGTATAATGTTTCTCCGGTTATTTCTTTTTCAGATTCTAAAGAGAATCCATCCAATAACTTCTCTCCTTTTTCTGTAACAGAAATGATCGTATATCCATTTATATTCTTTCGAAGGAATAAATCAAATCCATTATAGTCTTCAACAGGGATACCAACTGAGCGACTAAAATGATATTCATCAGGTGTAAAGGAAACTCCGATGAAATAGGAATTATCTCTTCGCTTTAGGTAATTAGTTTCCGGATTATTTTGGGTGAAATTGAAATCGAGTTTTAAAACTGCCTGCATATCATAACTGTGTACTCCTAAAAAGATTTTGTGTTTCTCTTCAATCTCTGTAGGTTGAAAATCATTTGAGTCCATTGAGTATGATAAGAGTTGTTCTCTTGGTGGAAGAAAATATTTTCTAATTGATTGAAGTGTTCTTGGATAATCCAAAACCACATCATCAGGATCTGTTATCGTAGAAAAAGTAAATGATTTTTCTCCTTTCGGATGAGGAGCAATTACCTCGCCGAAATTTTGAAGATGTACGATAAAATCCGGTATATTTTCTTGTTTGAGTTTATACATGTTCATAGGATTTATTTCTCGTTTAGTTAATGAGGTTGATTAATAAAAAATTTGAGTGCTGTCATATATATAGTAAACTAAGACACATTTTGCAGCGCCTTTGAAGGAAAGTATAGCAGAAATCAGCTTCATCGTATGTAATTGTCGTATTATGTTTTCTTTCCGATGTTAAAATTAGGACAAAATTATCCTATTTAAAAAGAATTTTTCATTTTATATCATAAATTATTTATTGTAGTTTTCAGCAATATCTAAGAGTCAAACATGATAGAACATGAAATAATACCTTTATTTGGAAAACTATGGTGGCAAGGAAATGCACCTACAATCATTGTAGTCTTTCTTTTATTATTCATCGGTAAAAAATTATCACAACCGATGGTAGCAAAAACCACATTCTATTTTGGAGCATTTTTGTTAGCAGTTTCCGTTCTGAACCATCCCTACCAATTAGCATTGGGAAGATGGTCATTGCAGTCAAGTCTACCATTACAAATGTGTGCTATTTCAGCTATCCTATCGGGTGTAGTATTATTGTTTCCCCGACAATGGTCATATGAAATTCTCTATTTTTGGGGTATCCCAGGTGCATTTCACTCGCTGTTCAC
Source organism: uncultured bacterium (assembly GCA_964645915.1). Lineage (GTDB taxonomy): Bacteria > Fidelibacterota > Marinisomatia > Marinisomatales > JACNKV01 > JACNKV01. Next base: position 103,638 of record CAZYDH010000005.1, on the reverse strand, counting down.
ACCGGAATTTACTCTTGGCACTGACGGGTTATTATTTATTGAGTATTTTGTGTCACACGGTGGAATTATTTTTGCAGCACTATGGGCAACAATGATCTTGAAAATGAGACCAAGAAAAGGATCATGGTGGAGAATCTTTTTATGGTCACAATTATTAATACCGGTGGTTGGTGGATTAAATTGGCTTCTTGATGCAAATTATATGTATATATGTGCACCTCCAATTGTTGAAAATCCATTTATCGTAGGTGAGTTTCCGATGCACTTGATCGGTCTGGAAATTGCAGGATTATTGCATTTTGCTTTAGTTTATATTCCATTTGGAATTATCTATAAAAAGGGAAATAAATAGTAATTAGTTCCTATTTTACCTTTGTAAATTCACCGTAGATGAACTTACTCATATTATACTTTTCTTTGGCTCTGGGCGTATCCTTTTTATGTTCACTTCTTGAGTCTGTAATGCTCTCTGTAACCCATTCTCACATTGCAGTTATGGTAAAGAACAACCAAAAAGCAGGAGTATTAATCCAAAATCTAAAAAATGATATTTCTCGTCCTTTAGCTGGTATATTAACATTAAATACCGTTGCGAATGTAGTAGGAGCCGCCGGTGTAGGAGCCCAAACATTTGATATTTTCGGAGGGAATGAATGGGTGACCGTGAGTTCGATTATTTTAACATTATCTATTCTCATTTTTTCGGAGATCATTCCAAAAACGATTGGAGCAATATATTGGAAATCTTTAGTCTCTTTTACGGCTTATGTCGTAAAGGGTTTGATTTTTGTCACATATCCGTTTGTGTATCTCTCGGTGTATTTAAATCGAATTTTGAAGAAAGAAGATTCCCCGGAAAAAGTTTCACGTGAAGAGATGATCGCAATGGCAGAAGTAGGAGAGAATGAAGGAACGATCCTTGAAAAAGAAAGTGATATCATTGAGAATTTAATGAATCTAAATGATGTCCCTGCAGAAGATGTGATGACTCCGAGAAATGTAATCTTTGCATTACAGAAAGACCAAACCGTCGGAGAAATCGTACGTCAACATTCACCAATTGCTTTTTCTCGAATACCGGTATATAATAAAGATTTGGATGATGTAATCGGTGTTATTCATCGATATGATCTTGTTAATAAACAAGCTGAAGATCAATTCGATATTCCAATGGAGGAATTACAAGAACCAGTTTATTTTGTACAACAAGAAGATTCCGTTGCTTTTATTTTAGATGAGTTTGTGAAAAGACGTCAACAGATGTTTATCGTCACAGATGAATTTGGAACGACAACAGGTATCATTACATTAGAAGATGCAATTGAAACACTCTTGGGAGTTGAAATTGTTGACGAACATGATTCTGTCGTTGATATGAGAAAACTCGCATCAGAAAAATATGATAGCGAGCGTAGAATAAATTATTCCTAAATATTATTGACTATCGTCTGATAATGCCGCGATTAGTCCGGCTTCTTTCATAAGATTTCTTTTATTAATAACTCTTTTTGCTAACGTTTCCAAATTTTCGGCTACAAGCATATCACGAATATCTTCTCGAATTACTTTCCATTTATGATGCAGAGGACATGGAACTTCATCCGAGCAACGGTCAAGACCAATGACACAACGAGCTTCAGGTTGTTGAGGGCCATCAACTATATAAACAATTTGATCAAGATAAATTTCTTTTGCAGGTCTAGCAAGTTTTACTCCACCGTTCCGTCCTCGTATTGTGGTTAGTAATTGATGTTTACTAAGTGTTTGAGCTATTTTTGCTAAGAATTGTTGCGGAATTGCATATGCATCAGCGATTTCGCTTACCATAACAGGGTCATTAGAATTTTTTTCAGCCAAATAAATCATGGCTTGTATCGCATATTCAGCAGCTTTCGTGTACAACATTTACAGATCTTTCATTTTGAAATTTTAAAGAATTTATCTTTTAGAAGAGAAATACCTGATATGAAAACAATCTCTATCATAATTCTCTCAAAGTCGATTTTAGAATGGTAATCTCCTCGGTTAAAATAAATGTTAATCGGTTTAATAATCAAGAGAATATCAGTATGACAATAGAATCCGTTGGATTGTTCAAGTATTAATTATTAACTTTTATCATGTACTCCATTTGGTTGACTTTTTCAAACAATGATCATACATATCTGCATAAGCTGATTAAAGCGTTAAGTAATAATTATAATGCTCCAACCTTTACTCCGCATATCACTGTTAATAGTGGAATTGATCATATAGAATCAAAAGAGATTGAGAAATTCTTACATCTCAAAGATAATCTAAAGGAAATAGAAGTAAATGTAAAATCAATAGAAATTTCTTCTTACCTTTGGAAGACTCTATATTTACAAATCAATCATTCAAATTTACTTGATCAAGTTCATCAAGATGTTGAGCAATGTTTTCAATCTGTGCAGGGAAATTTATTTGTTTTCAATCCGCATATTAGCTTAATGTATAAAGCTATATCTACCGTTGAAAAAAGAAAGATCATTAAGAAATTAAATATAAAAAAGTCTTTCATCGCAAATGGTCTACAAATTGTTAGAACAGGACAAAATATTAATCAATGGTCAGTAATTGACTGTAAAACTTAAATGAGGGTTCCATGCCGTGTAAATGCCATACCGTTTTAGTCATCATTGATGTTCAAGGGAAGTTAGCAAAGATTGCTTATGAAAGTGAATCTTTGTTAAGAAATTTAAAAATTCTTATTAAAGGATTTAAAGTTTTAGGATTACCTATTTTATGGACAGAACAACTTCCGGATAAATTAGGTCCGACACTTCCGGAAATTACTGAATTATTTGACGATGAAAAACCAATACTCAAATCTGATTTTAGTTGTATTGGTGAAGAAAAGTTTGTTGAAGCGTTAACTAAATTAGATCCACATCATGTTGTTGTAGCTGGTATTGAAACACATGTATGTGTCTATCAAACCGCGAGAGACTTATTAGAAAAATATGAAGTTTCAGTTGTCGCTGATGCTGTTTCATCTCGAACAGAATTTAATAAACAGATTGGAATAGATAAAATCTTATTGGATGGGGGAACCCAAACAAGTGTAGAAATGCTGTTATTTGAATTACAGAAAAAGGCAACCGGTGATTCGTTTAAAGAATTAATCAAATTAGTGAAATAACACGCTGGACAAATTATTAGGAACTTATTCTCTTTTTAACGTAAAATTTTACTTATGAAAGTGAAATTCATATCAATAACCTTAATACTATTTATGTCTGGAATGGTAGTATTACCGCTATTCCAGTTTCATAATTGTGATGAATCTTGCTGCGGAAAAGAAGTACAATCTTGTTGTTCGTTTGGAGAATCAGAAGGGTGCACCATGACATTTAATGAGTGCAACACAAAGGTTTTTGTTCCTTTCTTATCAGGTCCGTTTGTCCAACAAGAATCTTCGTCAGATCTTTATGAGTTCTCTCAATTGATTACTGTTTCATCAAATATCTCTGATATGAATGCTTCCATTCCTGTGGATGAAATAATACATCCACCTGAACCACCACCCTCATTTTCTATACCTCTCCTTATATAAATATCTCTTGAATTAGACCGGATTGAGTTCCGTCGAACGGATACGTACGCCTATTCGTATCCAATTTTGTCATTAACCCTTTTAAGAGATATGAAAACATTAAATAAAAAACATCAAATTACACTATTAATCTGGTTCTTATGTGGAATCTTGTTTGCGCAAGTTGAAGATCAGTCGGGATTAAAAAACTATATTCATCTTGCCCAGATGAATAATCCTGAGATTCAGACATTGTTTTATCAATGGAAAGCAGCGGAGGATAAAATTACTGTTGCAAAAAGTCTGCCTAATCCTGCAATTAGTTATGGGTATTTTATTGAGAATGTAGAAACAGCTGTTGGACCACAAGAACATAAGATTGCATTTACACAATCTATTCCATGGTTTAATAAAAGAAATACTCAAGGGAAGATACAGTTTGAACGATCTCAGGTTCTATTTAAGAAGCTGCAATCAAAGCGTTTGGATTTAACTTATAGAGTGAAATGTCTTTGGTATGATTATTATTACTTGACTCAAGAAATAAGCAATATCATGCAAAACTACGGTTTGATTTCTAGTTGGGAAACGGTTATCCAGCAAAAATATATTTCCGCAATTAATAGTCAGCCTGATCTAATTAAAACACAAATCGAGCGTATCCAATTAGAGGATGAGTTAAACTCATTAATTGAAAAAAAATATGTGTTATTAGAACAATTCCGCTCATTACTTAATGTAGACGAGTTAGATGAGATCATTGCACCGGATTCTTTGATGTTTACTCAAGAAGAGTTTGATATTGAACAATTTACTGATCTTGCTGTATCTGAGAATTTAGATTTGCAAGTAGCCGGTCACGAAAGGGATATGCGCAATCTTCAATTAAAAAGACAATCACAAAACTGGTATCCAGATTTTAAACTAGGGTTAGAATACATTATGACCGGAGATAAACCTGGCAGTGCTCAAAGTGGAAAGGATCCATTAGTATTTAAATTTGGTTTAGATCTTCCAATTTGGTTTAATAAAACAAGAAAAAGTGTACAATCAGCAAAATCTAATTGTAATGCTTCCTCTTATAAATATCAGACTGTAAGAAATCAATTGGCCGTAGATATTAAATCAACTGTATATGAATTAAATAATACAAAAAGAAGGGTGAAGTTATATAAAGAGCAACTGATCCCTAAAAGTGTTGAATCACTTCAAGTTACCGAAAAAGCCTATATTGCTGACCAAAAGGATTTATTATCCTTAATTGATGCTCAACGTCGACATTTATTATTTACTCTAAAGTATGAAAAAGCTCTTGTGGAGTATTTAAAATCAAAATCAAAACTAGACACATATTTAGGGCAATTGAGATATGAGGATTAAAATGAAGAATATTATTACAAAAATGAAAAGTTTATTAAAAGAGTTAAAACCGATAACAATAGTATTAATTATTGGTGCATTCTTAATTGGATTATGGATATCGAATACTAATGCCCCATCTGATTTATCAACCAAAGTTCATGATCATGGAAAAGAAGATTTTTGGACATGCTCGATGCATCCATCAGTAAATCTACCTGAGTCTGGGCAATGCCCGATTTGTTTTATGGACTTGATTCCGGTAAATACAACAAACGGTACTGAGTCAATGTCAGAAATCGTTCTTTCTAAAGATGCCAGAAAAATAGCAAAGATATCTACAGTTTCAGTTACTCAAGATATTGCAGTTAAGAAAATTCATTTATCAGGGAAAGTTGAATATGATCAGCAACGGTTTTATCAAAGGGCTTCGTGGGTTGCGGGACGTGTAGAGAAAAACTATTTATCGATTGAGGGAGTAAATATTAAAAAAGGCGACCCGGTCATTGATATTTACAGTCCGGAATTATTTATTGCTCAACAGGAATTAATTCAAGCAAAGAAGTTGTTAAATACAGTTAACCGTAATTCATTGAGTGCTAATTCTGCGAAGATCACATTTCAAACTGCTCGAGAAAAGTTACGGTTGATGGGGTTATTAGAAAGTCAAATACAAAAAGTAGAGGAATCTATGAATCCATTTTCGGTGATGACTATTTATAGCAATTATTCCGGGTATTTAATTCAAAATCATGTTCGTGAAGGTGAATATTTAAAAGAAGGAACACCCATTGTTTCAATTGCTGATTTAGACACATTATGGGTATCGTTAGATGTATATGAGTCTGATATGGATTGGGTTCAAAAAGGGCAGATGTTAGAATATCAATTTGAAGCATTACCCGGTGAAATATTTAAAGGAAAAATAGTAACTATTGATCCAATTATCAATCCATTGACCCATACAACTGCAGTCAAATTTGCATTTAAAAATAAGAATGCTTTGTTAAAACCGGGAATGTTTGTGGATGCACAAGTGTTTTCAAGAATTGATTCAGATGGGAATTTGATAAATCCTCAGAAAAATATCTTAACCGATCATATGAGTTTATTAATTCCTGTTAGTTCAGTCTTACAAGCAGGAAATCGATCAATAGTTTATGTTGAAGAAGGTGACACATATTCTATGCGTGAAATAGTGCTAGGTCCAAAGGCAGAGGACTATTACATCGTTAAGTCAGAATTATCATTAGGTGAAAAAGTAGTAACAAAAGGAACTTTTAAAATTGATAGTGCTATGCAAATCGCAGGAAAATTTAGTCTCATGAATCTGCCCGAAGTTAAACATGAATTATCGACTAATAGTTTGGATCCCTTATTTGAAGCACTAATAATAGCCCAGACTGAATTTGACAACAATGATGTTGGAGGAGTTAACGAAGCGTTAAATGCTCTAAAAATGTTGTCTCAAAACATCTATGACTCACATCAATTTCACAACATAAATATTCACTTATTAAATATAATAAATCATTTAACTGAAATAGATACCTCTATAAATGATATTTCGGTTTTGGATAAGATCAAATTTGAGATGAATCAGATAAAAATCAAACTCAAGTTAGAAATACAATAACTTAATGGATGGAAAATATTTATGTTAAATAAATTAATAAAATTATGCCTGAATAATCAGTTTATTGTATTGATAGTTCTGTTGATTACTATTGCTTGGGGTTTGATTGTTGCTCCATTCAATTTTAATCTGGATTGGCTGCCTAGAAATCCAATACCTGTAGATGCTATTCCTGATATTGGGGAAAATCAGCAAATCGTATTTACCAAATGGGAAGGTAGAAGCCCAAAAGATGTTGAAGAGCAAATCACTTATCCTTTAACAGCATCACTTCTTGCCATTTCGAATGTGAAAACTGTTAGATCTTATTCGATGTTTGGTTTTTCAACCATCTATGTGATCTTTGATGAAAAAGCTGAATATTACTGGTCAAGAACACGGGTATTGGAGAAACTAAATTCTCTGTCCTCGGGTTTGATACCCGAAGGTGTTACACCAACATTAGGTCCGGATGCAACCGCATTAGGACAAATCTTTTGGTATACATTAGAAGGTCATGATGAGAGTGGAAATCCAACAGGAGGATGGGATTTACAAGAATTGCGATCTATTCAGGATTGGACGGTTAGGTATGCACTTCAATCTGTTGATGGTGTGGCGGAGGTTTCATCTATTGGTGGATTTGTTAAAGAATATCAAATTGATGTTAATCCCAATAAAATCAAGGAATATGATATTTCATTGACCGATGTATATAATGCGGTAAGGTCATCAAATAAAGATGTAGGTGCACGAACCATAGAAATCAATAGAAGCGAATATGTTGTGCGGGGAGTTGGGACTCTTCAATCCGTTGAAGATATTGAATCTATTCCAGTTAAGGTGGTTAATAACACTCCACTATATCTCAAAGATATCGCAAATATATCTATCGGTCCTCAATTAAGACGCGGAGTATTAGATAAAGGAGGTTCAGAAGCAGTAGGAGGTATTGTTGTAGCTCGTTATGGTGAAAATCCATTATCAACGATTGAAAAAGTTAAATCTAAGATAAACGAAATATCCGTTGGGCTTCCGAAAAAGACATTAGATGATGGAAGGATAAGTCAAGTCTCGATCATCCCATTTTACGATCGAACCGAATTGATCAATGAAACATTAAATACTCTAAACATGACATTAAAAAATGAGATACTAATTACGATCATAGTTATTCTAATTATGGTTATGCATTTTAGATCATCGTTGGTTATTTCGGGAATGTTACCTTTAACAGTCCTTGTAACGTTTATTGGCATGAAATTGTTTGATGTAGACGCAAATATTGTAGCTTTGTCAGGAATCGCTATTGCAATTGGTACAGTGGTGGATATTGGAATTGTCGTAACTGAAAATATCCTAAAGCATGTAAAATCAACTAAAAACTATTCCAAAGAAGTCGTTTTTAAAGCGGTGTCAGAAGTTAGCGGGGCGGTGTTTACAGCAATTATGACAACAGTAATTAGTTTTATACCTGTGTTTACAATGATCGGTACTGAAGGGAAGCTATTTAAACCGTTGGCTTATACCAAAACATTTGCACTTATAGCATCCGTTTTAATCGCATTTATCATATTACCTACGGTGATTTATAATCTAATGAAACTGAAACACCAACAGAAAACCAGATTACAAATTCTTGAACGGTATCCTTGGATGATAAACGGAATAACCATTTGTATGATTGCATTTATTCTATCGTCAACTTGGAGTCCGTTAAGCTTAGATAAATCCTTATTTAGTAACTTCATTTTTACACTTTTTACAATAGGGATTATTCTAGGTGGAATTTCAATTTATATTAAGAAATATCCTGTGTTGTTAAAATGGGCATTGGACAATAAAAGCAAATTTCTGTCAATACCTATATTTACAATATTATTTGGGTTAATTGTATGGATTGGAATCAAGCCAATTACAAATTGGTTACCACAATCAATTAAAAGCTCAAGTGTAGTAGTAAAATTGGATCATATGTTTCCCGGGATTGGTAAGGAATTTATGCCACATTTAGATGAAGGGTCATTTTTATACATGCCTACAACCATGCCCCATGCAGGGATGGAAGAATCTTTAGACGTACTACAAACACTGGATAAGGCAATGTACAGCATCCCGGAAGTGGATATGGTGGTAGGAAAAATAGGAAGAGCAGATTCCCCATTAGATCCTGCACCGCTAAATATGGTAGAGACGATCGTTACTTATAAACCTAAATATACCGTTGATAAAAATGGAGAGAGAATTAGGCAATGGAGAGAACATATTCATACGGCAGATGATATTTGGAACGAATTAGTGAAGGTTGCCCAAATTCCGGGAACCACTTCTGCGCCTAAACTACAACCTATTTCAGCAAGATTAGTGATGTTACAAAGTGGGTTAAGAGCTCCTATGGGGATAAAGGTTAGAGGTCCAGACTTAAAGACAATAGAAGAATTTGGATATGAACTTGAAAGATATTTAAAAAACGCTCCGGGTGTAAAACGTGAAATGGTCTTCTTTGAAAAAGTAATTGGGAAACCGTACCTGGAGGTACATCTTGATCGGGAAGCTATTGCCAAATATGGTATTTCAATTGACCAAGCCCAAAACACAATTGAGATCGCTTTAGGTGGCAAACCGATTACAACGATGATTGAAGGACGTGCACGATATCCTGTTCGAGTAAGGTATATGCACGATTATAGAGATAATGTTGAATCATTAGAGAACGTATTGATTTCGGGTAAAAATGGAGTACAAATACCTTTAAAACAATTATCAACGATCAAATATGTAAAAGGTCCGCAAGTTATTAAAAGCGAGGATACATTTCTTACCGGATATGTCTTATTTGATAAACTAGATGATCTAGCAGAAGTGGATGTTGTAAAGAATACGGAATCCTATTTAAAAGAGTTGATAAAAAGCGGAGATTTAGTTGTTCCATCAGGAGTAAGTTATTCATTTGCAGGTTCTTATCAAAATCAGATAAGATCGATGAATACTTTAAAGTTAGTACTTCCCTTAGCTCTCATGTTGATAGTTATTATTCTTTACATACATTTTAAAAATATAGCTACATCTTTCATTACGTTTGGTGGTGTATTTTTGGCATGGTCAGGCGGTTTTATTATGCTATGGTTATATGGTCAGAATTGGTTTCTCAATTTTGATTTATTCGGTATAAATTTCAGGGATTTGTTTCACGTCCATCCGGTGAATTTAAGTGTGGCTGTGTGGGTAGGATTTTTGGCATTATTTGGCATTGCTACAGATGATGGAGTTTTGGTGAGTACGGTTTTAGAACAACAGTTTATTAAAAAGAAACCAAAAACTATATCTGCAGTTCGGAAAAATACTGTTAAAGCTGCAATGCGTCGAATACGCCCTGCAATGATGACAACGGCGACTACCTTATTGGCTTTACTACCAATATTAACCTCTTCCGGTAGAGGTTCGGATGTGATGATTCCGATGGCAATACCATCTTTTGGTGGTATGCTTGTAGCTATTTTAACTACGTTATTTGTACCGGTTATTTATGCATTACGAAAAGAATTCTTATTGAAAAGAAATAAATGAAAGGAACGAAAATGAAACTAACTAAAATACTAATTGTTGTAAGTGTCATATTATTCGCATTTGGATGTGAAAAAAAGGATGACCATGCAACTATGAAAAATGAAGGACATACGGCACAACAAGAAGAACGCTTGATTTATTACACGTGTCCTATGGATAGTCATAAGCATATCCATGACCGAAATCCGGGAAAATGTACCGATTGTGGTATGACATTAGTTGCCGGTGTAATTACATCTGAGCAAAAAATGGACTATTATGGATGTCCAATGCTGACTCATAGCCATATAAGATCAGAAAAAGATGGAAATTGTGGTCAATGTGGTATGAAGCTAAAACCAATGCGTTTAGTTAATTAAAAAAAAAGAAAAGGATTAAAAAATGAAAAAAAGTATCTTACTCTTGATTATTATATTTTTAGTATCGATGGTAAATGCCCAAGAACATACTTCGTGCAAACAGGGTGATGTTAAAGTTGATAAATGTGATAAACAAATCATGATTGTAAAAGGCGATCACTGTAAATCAATTCAAGATAAACATAACTGCGGTAAACAAGAAAAAGGGTGCAAGAGTGGAAAATCATCTTGTAATAAAATGGAAAAATCTATTTGTCACAAGGAATATGGTAATAAAAACTGCAAAAGTTCTAACAGATGTGATATGTCTCAAATGAATTGTTGTAAATCAAAAATGAAATGCAATGACTCACACATGAATTGTTGTAAATCAAAATGTGGTCACAAAAAGAATAAACATCATTGGTCGATTTGGGATATGTTCAGTCATAGGTCTTGTTGTAATTATTTATAATCAAACAAACTAAGGTCTTGTAGATGCCTTTTTACAAGACCTTAGTTATTTAAGTATTTTTGACTCATAAAATACTACTTTTATTCTAAATTTATTCTTTCATAACGATTCAGCAATAAGTAATTTGCGCTACAATGAGAACCATTCTTAATCGCCAAATCGCATACATATTAGCTTTACTGATCTTTTTAGGTGGTTTACCTATAAATGGAAGTGGTCTTATCGCAAAGTTAGTTCCCGATAAAACAGAAACCTCAAAAAAGAAAAAACCAAAGAAGAAAACGAAAAAATCCTCGAAAAAAAAATCTTCAAAAAAGAAAAAAAGAAAACCAACAAAACGGAAAAAATCATCCTCAAAGAAAAAGTCCTCAAAAAAGAGGAAGACCAAGGGTAAAAAATCAACGGGAAAAAAGAAACTTCCGAAGAAAAAAAGATCCTCAAAGAAAAGATCTTCAAAAAAGAAGCTTCCCCCTAAAGTTAAAGCAACAGAATTTGCAGGCGAATTATTTGATATAACGGAATCATTGAACACAAGCACAAGAGAACTTGCTCGTGCAACTCGATATTTGGATCCGATTCCTCAACCATCTGCTGTAAAGTTAAAAACAACTCCATTACTCACCGTTCAAGATTTAGAAAAAGCTGTTCAACGTAATCCAAATGATTTCCGATTAGCGCGTGAATTAGCCTTACATTATGAATTGCATCATAAATGGGATGATGCTAAAGATATTTATCTACGATTAATTATGAATAATCCGCAGAATCCGGATTTTCATTACTATCTCGGTTCTTTATATAATTCTACAGGGGAAATGGTAAAGTCTAAACATGCGTTTGAAGAGGTTATTGATATTGATCCCAATCATAAAGCAACGTTAGATATATTGGCTTCCCTTGGTCATGAACCCAAGAAAAAGAAAGTAAAAGAGGAAGTACTTCTTCGATCTTCAAAAAAGAATCCTGATGGACCTGCACAACGGATCACCGAGATTCAAACTCGAATAGAAAAAGGACTTTATAAAGACGCGGTAAGAATAGCTGACAGTGCTATGGAAACGTATCCACAAAATAGCAGTTTTGTTTTACTTCGAGGGAATATCGCTGAAAAAATGGGAGATGTAGATCAAGCTAAATCTTCTTATCAAAAAGCGATATTATTGGATGTAAATAATCAAGAGGCTTATAAATCGTTGGCAGCTCTTTATTTTGATCAGGAAAAATATATATATGCAGCTTTATCCTATGAGGATGCCATTCGACTTAACCATAGTGATTCTGAAAGTAGATATATGCAGGGATTAGCGTATTATAAAGCGAACGAATGGGGAAGAGCTGCATCCGCTTGGGAAGATTTACTCCATTATCAACCGAATAACCCAATGGTGAGAAATTTATTGCCGCAAGCGTATTATATATTAGCAATTGAATACAATCGTAGAGGAGAACCTGCGTTAGGCAGGACATCTTTTGATAAAGCAATAAGTGTGAATGCAAATTCATTTGAATGGCTTCCAGGTGCAATGAAATCTCTTGGAAACTATTATAGAGAAAAAGACATGTATAAAGAGTCTTTATCCGCTTTTCAGGAAGTTATTGAACTCCGTCCAAAGGATTCATCTGCCTTTTTAGGCATTGGAATTACATATTGGAAAATGGGAGAACCTATTTTAGCTAAAGGTGCTTGGGATAGGAGTATAGAGTTAAAACCGGATAATAATGAAGCTAAGGGATGGCTTGTCTTAACGGCTCAAAATCAGTAGTTTATTGAATATTAGTTCCTTGTTTCGATACTGTATATTATTTTTTTTAAATACCGTTCTCTTCTCACAAAATCTAGCTGATGATGTTATTTGGAATGGTGTATATAAATTTTACAATTATGAAACTGAAGAAGCGATTGATGTTCTAACAAAAGCTCGTGATAATTATCCGGAACATCCTGCTGTACATTTAACTTGGGCCACTGCCAGATGGTTACATAGCCAGGCAAATAATGATATTGAAACAACCTATCAAACTTTAAATAATGATCTGGATGAGATTGTTCCTGTCTATGAAGCGTTAATTCAGAAATATCCAAATAATATGCAATATCAATTATTTTATGGATCAGCAATAGGTCTGTATGCTCGAATAAGTTTAGGAAAGAAGGAGTGGATATCAACTTTATTAAATGCCTGGAAAGGATTTAATGTCATAAAACGTGTAAATGTAGAATCACCAGAAATAGTGGATTCTCAACTGCCAATCGGGATTGTTGAATATTATGCCGGACTTAGTAATATTTTGGTAAAAACTGCTGTTACGATATATGGTTTAGAAACTGATAAATACTCAGGAATCGCCAAAATTGAAAATGCCGCAAATCATGGTGAATATTCGTGGATAGAAGCGTCAAGTGTTATTGCATTTATATATCTTTGGGTATTGGATCGCCCGGAAAAGTCTTTACATTATAGTGAGAAGTTAGTTAATCATTTTCCCAAGAATTATTACTTTAATATTATGTATATAGAATCGTTAATTAATACAGGACAACTTAAAGCAGCAAAAGAGTTAGAGGAATATCTTAAAGAATATCTTAAAGAACTTACAGACATTCAGAAATCATGGTATTCGGGTTATATTAGCTATGAATCAGCATTGATCTGTTACCATGATGGGGATTTTAAGAATGCGCAAATCTATTTGTCACGTGCTATTGAAAATTATGATGCTGAGTTAGATATCATTTTAGCGAACGCATGGTTGTTAAAAGGGAAGATTCATGATTCACAAAAAGAGCGAAAACAAGCAATTCATGCTTATAATAAATGTATTGAATTGGATAATTTTACCGCAGCTGTACATTATGCAAAAGATTTTATTGGGACACCTTTCGATAATTAAAATATCATTCGTAAATTTCATTCTAATTATTATCAGAGTATGATCAAGAGAACAAAAACAAATAAAGTCATGGTTGGAAATATTCCAATTGGAGGAGAATCTCCGATTTCTGTCCAATCTATGACAACCAGGAAAACACACGATGTTTTGGCAACTTTAACTCAAATAGAACAGTTAGAAGAAGCTGGATGTCAAATTATCCGAGTGACTGTTCCTGATGAAGAATCTGCAAAAGCACTTTATGAAATAAAAAAAAGCATGTCAGTTCCTCTCGTTGCTGATATTCACTTCAATTATAAAATGGCCCTTCATGCAGTGGATGCTGGAGTCGATAAAATCCGAATAAATCCCGGTAATATAGGTTCTAAAGAAAGAGTTCAAGAAGTATTAAAAAAAGTAAAATCAGCAAGAGTCCCAATCAGAATAGGTGTAAATGCAGGAAGTTTGGAAAAAGATCTTCTTGAAAAATTTGGATATCCTACTGCTGAAGCGATGGTTGAAAGTGCGAGAAGACACATCAATATATGTAAAGAATATGATTTTAATGATTTGATCGTTTCACTAAAAGCATCAGATGTCAATTTAATGATAAAAGCGAATCAATTATTTTCTGAAGAATTTGACATCCCATTGCATTTGGGTGTCACAGAGGCCGGACCGGTTAAATCCGGCACAATAAAATCATCCGTTGGGATTGGTACTTTATTATCTAACGGAATTGGTGATACGATTCGTGTAAGTCTGACCGGAGATCCGGTTGAAGAAGTACACGTTGGATATGAACTTTTAAAATCACTGGGTCTTGCAACACGAGGAGTAACTATTGTTGCCTGTCCGACGTGCGGAAGACTTGAAGTTGATCTCTTTAGCATTGCTGAAGAAATGGAAAAGAAGTTAAGCCATATTAAGACGCCTATGTCTATTGCTTTAATGGGGTGTGCAGTCAATGGTCCCGGAGAAGCTACTCACACTGACTTAGGAATAGCTTTTGGAAAAGGCGGAGGATTATTGTATTATCGGGGGGAAACTCTAGGCAAAGTACGCGAAGAAGACGCCATTGATCGTTTAGAAGAGTTAATTATTCGTTTTGAGGAAGAAAATGAGAAATCACAGTCAAAATAAATCATTGAAAATAATGGTTATAACATTATTCTGTTTACAAATCGGATTTACACAGGCAATGCCTGAAAATATATCCCCAATAGTTGCATATTGGCGAACACTTTCACAAGATGAAAAAGAAGTCTATTTATTCTCATACTTAACTCAGGTTTATGATACATATAACGGATTAAAAACTGAATTAGGTTATAATGAATTGACAACATGGTATTATAATAATCGTGCAGAACTTGTATTCGGTATCTTTGATGCACTTGAACATACGGATATCGTTGAATTTGTTGGATGGATCGATGAATATTATCGTCACGATGAGTTTCTTGATCGCCCTTTTTATGAAGCATTATCATTTGCCTTTCGTTTCCAACAAGCTTCAGGTGAAACCATCTGGGAAAAATATGAAAATCTTAAATATGATAAGATCCGTCCGAAAATAGAATAAACTCTATTTTTTCTTTTTAACCCTTAACTTATAAAATGAATAATATGTCAAATAAAGGAATGCTCGCTAGAGTATTAAGTAGTTCAATCCAAGGGATTGATGCCTATATTGTAGAAGTAGAAGCTCATTTAACTGGAGCAAAATTACCTAAATACCATACCGTCGGTTTACCGGAAGGTGCAGTTAGAGAGAGTAAAGAGAGAGTGAAAGCTGCCATAGAAAATAGCGGATTTGATTTTCCATTTAAACATATAACGGTAAATCTTGCTCCTGCAGATATCCGAAAAGAAGGTTCTGCTTTTGACCTACCTATTGCAATAGGAATTTTAGGAGCGGTGGGTAAAATATCTCATGAATATTTTGATAAATTACTTTTGTTAGGTGAATTGGCTTTAGATGGAAGTCTAAGACCTGTAAAAGGCGCACTTCCTATTGCTATTTCTGCACGAGATCATGGAATACGAGGTTTGATATTGCCAATAGAAAATGCAGAGGAAGCAGCCGTAGTTGAAGGGTTAAAAGTTGCAGGAGTTACCTCATTAAAAGAAGTCGTATCAATATTGAATGGAGAAAGTAAAATTGATGCTGTCTCTGTAAATCGTGACGATATGTTTAATCGAAATAAATATTATGCGGTTGATTTTCAAGATGTAAAAGGGCAGGAGCAAGTAAAAAGAGCTTTGGAAGTAGCCGCATCGGGTGGTCATAATGTTATTATGATTGGTCCTCCGGGAAGTGGTAAAACAATGCTCGCAAAACGGTTACCTACGATCTTACCCGATTTGATATTAGATGAAGCCTTAGAAACAACCAAAATTCATTCAGTTGCAGGAATGTTACCCTCCGGTAAAGGATTAATTGGAACACGTCCTTTCCGATCACCACATCATACGATTTCGGATGCGGGTCTAATCGGTGGTGGAACAATGCCTAAACCCGGTGAAGTGAGTTTAGCACATAATGGTGTATTATTCTTAGACGAATTACCCGAGTTTAAGAAAAATGTCTTAGAAGTTATGCGACAACCGTTAGAAGATGGTAATGTTACCATTTCCAGAGCTTCAATATCTTTGACCTATCCATCCAGGTTTATGTTAATTGCTGCAATGAATCCCTGTCCCTGTGGATATTCGACAGATCAAAATAACGAATGTACGTGTGCACCTCAAATGATCCAGCGATATATGAGTAGAATATCAGGACCTTTAATGGATAGAATAGATATTCATATCGAAGTTCCGGCAGTTCCATTTTCCAAATTATCTTCGATGGAACCAGGTGACTCATCGGATTCAATAAAAGAAAAAGTACAATCGGCTAGAGAGATTCAATTAGATCGATTTAATTCACGAAATCAAGTGTATTCTAATGCACAAATGCAAACTCGTCAGCTTAAACAATTTTGCAAGTTGGATAAGAATACTTCAGATATGTTAAAAACCGCTATGGAGAAGTTAGGGCTATCGGCTAGAGCCTATGATAGAATACTCAAGGTATCCAGGACAATCGCTGATCTTGCAGGAGAGGATAGTATTAAGATCCAACACGTAAGTGAAGCTATCCAATACAGAAGTTTGGATAGACAACTATGGTTAGGATAGATGGTTAGAAATCGTACGAACTAAGCTGTTATGTAACTTACCATTGGAAGCCACGATAGAATCATCATAGATCGAATAACTATTTCCATTCATCTGTGTGATCTTTCCACCTGCTTCTTCAACAATTAAGATTCCTGCGGCTGTATCCCATGGATGAAGGTCGTATTCCCAGAATCCATCTACAACTCCCAAAGCGACGTGACATAAATCAATAGATGCTGCGCCTAATCGACGAACTCCTTGAGTAATATCGGTAAATGTTTTAAATAAACTCATATTGGATTGCCAATGTTCGCTGTGTTCATATCCAAATCCAGTGACTAACAAAGATTTTTCTAAATCATTATTATTAGATACACTGATAGGTTGATTATCGCAAAATGCACCTTTTCCTTTTATCGCGGAAAATAATCGATTAGAAGGTAGTTCAGCAATTACAGCCACGATGGGTTCATCTTGATAAAACACTGCGATAGACACGCCAAATGATGGATACCCATGAACAAAATTAGTTGTACCATCTAATGGATCGATCACCCATAAATATTTGGAGTTATATGTAGTAACACCCGATTCCTCTGCAAGAATATCATGATCGGGAAATGACGCTTGAATGATTGCAATGATATTCTTTTCAGATTGCTTATCTGTTTGGGTTACCAGATCTGTTCGCCCTTTATGTTCAACAGAACGAGGAAGCTCTAAAGCACTCAGAATTATTGCAGCTGATGTTCTGGCAGCATGTGTAGCTACAGAATAAATATCTTCAATATTAGCAAGATGTAATTTCATCTAGTGAAACTCAGAATAGACTTACTTGTATGGTTTATGCTCTATTGAGAAATATTCTTTTGTCATTTTCTTCAGTGCTGTTGAGAGAAGAATTATCGATAATAAATTCGGAAATGTCATAAACCCAAGTGCAGCGTCGCCAAATGCCCAGACTGCTTCTAAACTTGCAATTCCACCGATAAAAACGAAACAAACAAAAATCCATCGATAATAGATAATGGCTTTTTCACCGAAAAGATATTCAGTGGATCTATCACCATAAAACGACCAACTTATAGCAGTAGAGATCGCAAATAATGTAACTGATAATGTGACGATTTTATCACCATAACCAAATAACCATGACAGTCCTTCTTTAAATGCAAAAGCAGTAAGTCGACTGCTATTTAATAATTCTCCACTAAAATCAGGATTCACTCTACTGACATAAAATTCAGTAAAATGCCAAGCATCTGTTACTAAGATTACGAGACCCGTCATTGTACAAATAATTATTGTATCAATAAATGGTCCTAACATTGCAACAGAACCTTCACGAACGGCATATTTAGTTTTGGCAGTTGAATGAGCGATTGCGGCTGATCCCTGACCGGCTTCATTCGAATATAAACCTCGTTTTACTCCCCATAACATGGTATTCATAATTACTAGGAATGTCCCGCCTCCGACACCAGCAATCTCCGCTGGAGGGTTAAATGCCATTTGAAAGATAAGACCAAAACTTTTCGGAACGGAAGGTAAGTATGCCATCACAATTAAAGATGCACCTGTAACATAAATAATCCCCATTAGCGGTGTTAAGAAACCGGTGACATGACCAATCCTTTTTATTCCACCTATGATCACCAAAGCAACAATCGTCGCTAATACTAATCCATTAATCACTTGAAGAACAGATAATTCAAAGCCGGACCAAATAACATGTTTTGCCAACAGGAAACTATCGGGATTAAGAATTTTAAGAAATTCTGAATAAACTTGATCAGAGACAGTGAAAGATTGAATAGCATTACCCGTAGCAAATGAACAAATTACTGCGAAAGCTGCGAAAGCAACTGCGAGCCAACGCCATTGTCTTCCTAATCCATTTTCTATCGTATACATAGGTCCACCAGCTGTGTAACCTAAACGATCCATTTCACGATATTTTAAAGATAAGGTACTTTCAGCGTATTTTAATGTTGTTCCGAAAAATGCTGTGATCCACATCCAAAATAAAGCTCCCGGTCCACCAAAATATATTGCTGTTGCTACGCCAGCTATATTCCCAATACCGACGGTGGCAGAAAGTGCGGTTGCCAAAGCGCGAAAGTGGTTTAAATCACCTTCATCGTTTGGATCATCATATATACCTCGGGTAACTTTAATTCCATGAACCAAATATCGAATTTGTGGGAACCCTAATTTCACCGTTGTATAAATTCCAGTTCCGACCAAGACAATTACCATTAAAGGAACGGCTCGTTGAGAAGGAAAGGACCAGACTGATTCGAATGAAGATAATCCGAATGCGTACATAATTATTAAAATTGTGCTAAAGGCTAAAATACCATATGTGGATCGTTTCATAGTTTTATTGAGTTGGTTGGAAAATAATTGAGCAAAAATTAATCACAAATAGTCGGAACAAAAAATATATTCTTATATTATAATAGTATTTTAACACATTCATGTTAATTCGTTATTTTAGAATAATAAAATTAGGATATATTTTTATGATTCGTTTAGACGAAAAAGAAACACGAGCCTTAATTCATTTACTGGAAAAAGATTTAGGAAACCAAATTGATCCAGTGCAACAGGAGATATTAACAAAACTTTATGAACGAATGACCACGAATGAAAATGTAGAGTTATATGTGGATGGTGCAGCGGATCTACACACAAAAACAGCCGGCATCGGAGGGGTGTTCTATCGTAATGGGGAAGAGTTATTTACTTTTTCAGAATATTTAGATGATGCAACAAATAATGAAGCGGAATATACTGCGTTGTTGAAAGGGATCGAATTTGCTCAACACTTAAATCTACAAGATATAAAAATATTTGCGGATAGCGAATTAGTCGTTAAACAAATTAATGGTGAGTATAAAGTAAAGAACCCACGGATGCAGACCTTATATTCAAAAGTATTCAGTGGATTAAATCAATTAACAACATGGTCTATTCAACATATTCCCCGAAAACAAAATACAGTTGCAGACGCTTTGAGTAAAGAAGGTCGCTTAAAAGGAAAACAAAAATGAAAGCATTAATTACTGCCGGTGGACATGGAACCAGATTACGCCCCATAACCCATACACAAAATAAACATTTGATCCCGATTGCAAATAAGATCATGCTACAATATGCGTTGGATTATGCAAAAGAAGCAGGGATCTCAGAAATAGGAATTGTGATTAACTCAGGAGATACGTCGATTTCAGATATTTTTGGTACCGGGAAGGAGATGGGATTAAAAATTACTTATATTCAACAGGAAGCTCCTTTAGGTTTAGCGCATGTTGTTAAAATATCACAGGATTTTATCGGGGATGATTCTTTTGTGTTCTATTTAGGAGACAATATTCTCGTAGGTGGAATTAAGCAGTTTATTGATGATTTTGAACGAAATAAGTCAAATTGTCATTTAGTCCTAAGTAAAGTTCCTGATCCTAATCGGTTTGGTGTCGCTGAGATTGATAAAAATAGAATTTTAAGCATTGAGGAAAAGCCGAGTCAACCCAAAAGTGATTTAGCAGTTACAGGTATTTATGTTTACGATTCATCCATCTTTGAAGCTGTAAATAATATACGTCCTTCAGCAAGAGGTGAATTGGAAATCTCTGATGCACATCAATTTTTGTTAGATAATATTTATGATATCAGTTATTCTGAAATCACCGGATGGTGGAAAGATACAGGAAAACCATCAGATCTATTAGAAGCAAACAGATTAGTTCTAGATTCAATAAAGAATGAGAATAACGGTAACGTGGACGAACAATCCCAATTGTCAGGAAGAATTGTTTTAGGAAAAGGTTCAACTATTCGCAATTCGATTATTCGCGGTCCAGTTATTATTGGAGAGAATGCTGAAATAAAGAATAGTTATTTAGGTCCGTATACTTCGATAGGAAATGGCTGCAAGATCATGGGAAGTGAGTTAGAATTTTCGATTTTAATGAATGATTGCAGTTTAGAATTTATCCAACAGAGGATTGAAGGCTCTTTGCTTGGAAATGATGTAAAGATCTGTCGAACATCAAAAAAACCTGCTACGCACCGATTTATGGTCGGTGATCAATCTCGAATTGAAATAGAATAGAGTAAATTATTCGTTAATCATAAAAAAATATGAAACGTTAT
Organism: uncultured bacterium; assembly: GCA_964645915.1. GTDB lineage: Bacteria > Fidelibacterota > Marinisomatia > Marinisomatales > JACNKV01 > JACNKV01. The sequence continues at coordinate 82,531 of CAZYDH010000005.1, read as the reverse complement.
TATTCTATAGTGAATTGATGATGGATTCTTAGTAAATTTAATGACCTTTTTTCACACTTAACTTTCAAGAAAATAAATGGGAATTTTTAGAACGGTATTAGATACATTTAATTGGATTTCAGGTGATATTGCCATTGATCTTGGAACTGCAAATACTCTTATTTGGCTAAAAGGGAAGGGCGTTATTATTAATGAACCTTCAGTTGTTGCTCGTTCAGTTCATGATGGAAAAGTAGTTGCAGTCGGAAATGAAGCTAAATTTATGGTCGGTAAAACTCACAGAGATTTAGAGACTATACGCCCCTTACAAGATGGTGTAATTGCAGATTTTAATATGACCGATGAAATGCTGCAGCAATTCATCAGAAAAATTAAATTAAATCGCTTAGCAAGACCAAAAATGGTCATTTGCGTTCCTTCAGGTGTTACCGAAGTTGAACGTAGAGCTGTAAAAGATTCCGGTGAACGAGCCGGAGCGTTAGAAGTCCATTTAATTGAAGAACCGGTTGCAGCTGCAATTGGGATTGGATTGGACATTAGCAAACCGATTGGAAATATTATTGTTGATATTGGTGGTGGAACAACCGAAATAGCGGTTATCGCCCTAAATGGTGTGGTGACTAAAGAAGCTATTCGAATTGCGGGTGATGAAATGGATGAAGCGATCATTCATTGGTTCAGAAATGAACATAAGTTGGAGATTGGCCCTCCTACAAGCGAAGCCATTAAAAAGGCGGTAGGGTCAGCAATGAGAATGAGTACTGAAACTATTTCGGTAAAAGGCAGGGATTTAGTATCCGGAATTCCTAAAACGATTGAAGTATCCTCAGATGAAATCCGCCAAGCATTAAAAGATCCAGTCGGTGCAATTGTTGAAGCGGTTAAACATGCCCTTGAAAAAACCCCTCCTGAACTTTCAGCTGATATATTAGATCGCGGAATAATTATGACCGGAGGAGGAAGCTTATTGAAGGGATTGGATCAAGTCATACGGGAAAGAACTCATGTTCCGGTAAATGTATCTGAGGAACCCCTATTATCGGTTGTGCGAGGAACTGGCTTAGTCCTAGAGGATGTGAAAAAATACGAGGCTGTGTTGATGTAGACTCATGAGGAATCTGCATCTCGCCATTCTACAATATAAGCATCACATTGCTTTTGTTCTTTTATTAAGTTTATCACTTAGTTTACTATTTACAGAAAAAAATGAAAATATAGACTTAGTCCGTGAAAAAATAATCGGAACATTTTCATTCGTTTATTATCCCGTCGCTTGGATAAATAATGCTCTTTTTCTCGAAGAAGAAAACGCTTTATTAAGAGAGAAAAACCTACAATTATCTTTGCAAATCGAATCAATGGTTCATTTGGCAAAGGAAAATCAACGCCTAGAAAACTTACTTAATTTTAAACGTGAAAGTCAATTAACGTTAGTTCCTGCAAAAGTAATTAATAAGGGGATAACTCCGGGAATGATGTCGATGACTATCGATGTAGGTACTTCATCGGGTATTCAGAAAAATAACCCTGTCATAACATCTTCAGGGATTGTCGGTAAAGTTCACCTTGCGAGTGAAAATAGTTCCATTGTCCATATGCTTAATGATGCAAACTTTAGATTAAGTGTTCGAATCTATCCAAGTGGTGCAACAGGAATACTACAATGGGTAGAGGGTGATAATTGCATTATCAGTGAAGTATTGAAAAATGCAAATATTCATGTAGGTGATAAAGTGGTAACATCAGGATTTAGTGATATATTTCCAAGCAAACTTCCGGTGGGAGAAGTAGTGGGGACAACAGATGTAAGAGGTAGTTATCAAAAGATTGTTACTGTGAAATGCTATAGTGATTTAACATCTTTAATTAATGTATTTGTGATCACCGAACAAGTTAAATGAAAAAAGTTACTTTAATATATTTCGGTTTATTAACACTATTATTTCAGAGTATCTTTTCTGAATTGATGTCCATTCGGGGAGTTCGTCCTGATTTTATTTATATTTTTATCTTGTATATTTCCATTATGAGAGGAAGTTTTATTGGAATGACTTTGGGCTTTCTTCTCGGAATATTTACAGATATTATTAGCGCCGGAACATCTTTTGGTTTATCATCATTAACTTACGTTATTACAGCGTATTTTGGAGGATTTTTATCAAAAGTTAGTGAGAGGTTATTACCATTACATTTTCATATAACTTGGATTACAATCTCTTTAATACATTTTGCTATTTTTGCCTATATCCAGTATCAATTACTTTTTAGTCTCAATATATTTTTATGGATTCAAAAATGGATTCTCCTATCTTTGTATACATTATGTATTATTTGGGTAATACAATTTGTCTATCCCCTTCGACAAAAATAAGCAATGTTAAGAGTTAAAAACGCTGTTCCTAAGCAACGTCTTTATGTTTATACATGGGTGGTTGCGCTAACTATGTTTATCTTAGTTGCGAGATTTTTTCAATTACAAATATATCAAGCGACTGAATATAAGACCAAAGCAGACTCAAATCGAATTAAAGCAGTTAAAATTAATGCACCTAGAGGATTGATTTTAGACAGAAATGGAAACATTCTAGTCGATAATAAACCGACTTATGTCCTTTCATGTATCCCAAATGAAATAAAAGATAAGAAGAAATTATTCTCGTCGATTTCTGATATTACAGGTATAGATTCCATTTTATTGAAGACGAATTACAAAAAATATTATAGAAGTCGTTTCTCTCCAACTCGTTTAGCAAAAGATTTAACTTTTCATCAGATTAGTCTAATTGAAGAACATAAACTCGAATTACAGGGACTTCAAATTACACAATTTCCTGAAAGATATTATCCGACACAAATATCAGGAACACATTTTTTAGGGTATGTTAATGAAGTAAATCTTAATATATACAATTCTATTTCTCAAAAAGAGTTTTATGAACTTGGCGATATAATAGGATGGCATGGAATCGAGAAAGAATATGAAAACATTCTTCGAGGGAAAAGAGGTGTGAAATATTTAGAAGTGGATGCATACGGTAGAGAAATAGGAAAAGTTGATGAGTATGAGACTATCTATCCAATTCCAGGAGAGGATTTAACGTTAACTATCGATATGAATCTTCAATATTTGTTAGAATCATTGATGGAAGAATATAGAGGAATTGCACTTGTTTCTAATCCTTTGAATGGTGATATTATTTCTTATGTAAGCTCTCCATCTCATCCACCTGATTTATTTACCGGAGCAGTTACTGCAGAAACATGGAATGAAATATTGGGAAATCCTGATAGACCTCTTGTTGACAGAATAACAACAGGACAATATCCACCGGGTTCTACATTAAAAATGGTTACTGCATTAAAATTAATAGAAGATAAATTGATCGATCCTTATTGGACAACGAACTGTACCGGGGAATATTTTTTTGGTGACCGAACTTTTGGATGCTGGAATGAAGATGGCCATGGTGAAATCAATTTAAAAGAAGCTATTGCTCAATCATGCAACATCTATTTTTATCAAGTGATACAAAAACTATCACTTACAGCATGGTCTGAAACCTGTGCCGAGTTTGGATTTGGTATAGCAACAGGTATTGATTTATCCAATGAAAAACAGGGTTTAAATCCAACAAAAGACTATATGAATGAGAGATATGGAAGATGGGGGTGGTCTAAGGGAAGTATGCTTAATATGGTAATAGGGCAAGGTGATATATTAGTAACTCCATTACAAATGTTAAGTTATATAAATACCATTGCTACAAAAGGTAAGTCATCCCGATTACACTTGGTAAAAAATGATATTCAACCCTCCCAAATTACACCGTCTTTTAAATCTTCAACATGGAATAAGATAGAATCATATATGCATGAAGTTATTACCGGTAAGAAAGGCACTGGAAAAGCAGCTGACCCAAGAATACCAAATGTTAAAATCTTTGGTAAAACCGGAACAGCTGAAAATCCGCACGGAGAACCACATGCTTGGTTTATTGGTTATGGAAAAAATAACAGTAACCTTATCTCAGTGGTTGTCCTTATTGAGAATGGAGGACACGGTGGAGAGACTGCAGCTCCGATAGCTAAACAGGTTTTTAAATATATTTTTCAAAATGATCAAGCAATATTAACTACTCATGATAAAATTGGTTAAATGAAATAATGATAGAAAAGTATACATCTTTACCACAGTTAAATATAAAAATACCATTGGTTGCTTTTTTTCTAACGGGTATTGGTCTTATTGCTCTTTATAGCGTTTCACTTCATCAGGGTGGCGAATTAATTAGATCACCATTTTTTAGGCAACTAATATTTCTAATACCTGCAACTATCGGATTTTGGTTAGTCATTTTAATCCCTCCGCATATCATTCATAATAAATCTTACATTTTATATTGGATCGCTGTAATAAGCGTATTAATTCCATATTTGGGACCAAAGATTGCAGGAACATATCGGTGGATAATTATAAGTGGAATTGGTTTTCAACCTTCTGAATTTGCGAAAGTAACCCTTGTGTTAGTTTTAGCACGGTATTTGTCTGATCACAATTTGGAAATGAAAAACATTTCATCGATTATCATTCCGTTTTGTATTACTTTAATTCCTACGGCAATTGTTTTAAAACAACCAGATCTAGGTTCTGCAATTATTATGTTAGTTCCGGTAGTTACAATGTTATATTGGGCAGGAACCAGACCCTTTCATCTGTTTATCCTTATTGCACCATTATTCAGTATTCTCTCAGCTTTTCACACCATCCCTTTTACTATTTGGATAATAATCTTAGGAATGTTGATTATTTTGGCAAAACCGAAATTAATATACGGAGTGATACTGTTTTTCACAAATATATTTCTCGGATTGCTGTTCCCGATATTATGGAATGGGTTAAAAGAATACCAACAAAATAGAGTGTTGACCTTATTTAAACCTGAATTAGATCCTTTAGGTGCTGCATATCAAATTATACAAAGTAAAACAGCGATTGGGTCCGGTGGATTGTTTGGTAAAGGATGGGGAGAGGGAACGCAGACACATTTAAAATTCTTACCGGTTCAGGAATCCGATTTTATTTTATCAGTTATCGGTGAAGAGTTGGGATTTATCGCAATTCTTGCCATTTTCATTGGATTCACATATTTTATTTTGCAGCTAGTGAACATGGCATATTCAAGTAAGGACAGGTTTTATTCTTTTGTTCTAATTGGGATTTCAATGTTGTTTTTATCTCATATCTTTGTTAATGCCGCAATGACAGTCGGGTTAATTCCTGTAAAAGGTTTACCATTACCGTTTATATCAGCAGGAGGGTCATATCTTGTATCTTCATTTATGATGATGGGCTTGGCCCTAAATATAGGTCGCGCATCAAATCTATAATGTTAAAGTATTGCTGTTCCCTCAGAGAATCGGTAAATTCTAGTCAATAAATAAACACAAATAAGGTATTTATGAAACTTACACATATCTTTAAATCTATTTTAGTCTTCGTTGTGCTTAGCACTCTAATAATTGGACAAAGTAGTACATCCAAAGAGATTAAACGTTTAAATGCTAAAATCAATAGAGAAAAAGTGAGAATTGATTCTCTTGAAACTGAAATACGTATTTTACTTCCTGATCTTCGAAACACATTGCATGCTACCGTCAAAGCAAAACAGCAAACAGACTCTGTTGCTATTATGTTGATCAATCGGATGAATACACTTCAAAAGAAGATTAATGTGCTTGAAGATAATGTTTCCTATATCGACAGTACTAATTTTGAAATTTTAGCACAACTGGTAATGATTGAGAATAAAATTATTACTTTGACAAGTAGTTTTACAGAAATGTATAGTCTTAAAACCGGAACCTCATCACCGGGACATCCTCAGAAAATCAGCCCTGCTGAATATAAAAAGAAATATATTGAGAGTTTAAGCGCTTATCAAAATGGTGGTTATGAAGAGGCAATCAAAGGTTTTACGGATTTAGTTGTAAATAATCCTTTGAATGAATTAGCTGACAATAGTCAATATTGGCTTGCTGAATGTTATTATTCATTAAAGAATTATAAACGCGCAGTTAAAGAATTTGAGAAAGTATTTACATTCCCCGGGACAGACAAAGATGACGATGCTCAATTGAAACTCGGATTAGCTCATCAGAGTATGGGGAATTTGGATAAAGCAAAAGAAGAATATCAGCGCTTAGTGGATTATTTCCCCGGCAGTGAATATTATGAAAAGGCAAAAGAAACACTTAAACAATTAAATATAGAATAATCAAATTATGGCTTTAAAAATATTTTACATAACAACTGAAATCTCACCTTTTGCCAGTACATCCTCTTTAGGAGAATTTTCAGTAAAAGTTCCTTTATCGTTACAAGATAAGGGACATGATATTAGAACAATGCTTCCTAAATATGGTTTTGTCAGTGAACGTAAATACATATTACGAGAAGTAATTCGTCTTAGAGAAATTCCTTTTCAATATAATGGTGAAGAACTTATTACATCTGCGAAAAGTGCATTTATACCTAAAACTAGAGTACAGGTATATTTTTTAGAAGACAAAACCTGGTTTAAACCTCTGACAAATCTATTATATAAATCTAAGAATGGACGTATGCTTAGTAATAATGATGAAAGATATTCTTTTTATGGTAGTGCGTCACTTTCTACGTTACCACATTTGTTCTGGAGCCCTGATATTATTTTAGGCTGTGGATGGCAAACCTCATTCTTACCTATCATCTATCAGCAAAAATACAAAGATCGCGAATTCTACAAAGGAATTAAAACGGTTCATGTTGTTCATTCCCTTGGGGAATATGATACGTTCAACAAGAAAGCCTATGAGATGGCAGAAGTCGAACTACCCGACTTCTTTAAGACTGATGAAGTTAATTGTCATGAAGTAGCTGCTTTCTTTGCTGACCATGTAATCGTCTTTGATACACCAAATAATAAAGTTTCTAAGGAACTACTTAAGTTAGGCGGAGTAAAGGAAAATAGTGAAAAAGTTACTGTAATCGAATGGGATGAAGAATCCCCTGACTACAATGAAGTTGCTTTGAAAGTTGAAGCAACTCTGCAGCAACTGACTGATTGATAGAACATAACTGGTAAACTTCAATGAAACATATTTTGTTACTATTCCACTTCATGTGGATAATGGTGTTAAGTACCTTTGTAGGCTGTACAAGAGATCCTGAGTCTTTTCCAATTGAGCAATATGGAGAAATAGTATCTATTAGAATTGATCCTGATACTACATCATTTTTCAGATCGTATCGTTCTGCTCCGGAAATGGGAGGGGTGAAAAAACTTTATTATGGAAATCAAGAAGGATATTCTGATATTTATGCATTAGTAGAATTATCTTCTGTAGAACCTACATTTTTCTTGGATACTCTATATAATTCTGATAGTTCACAGTATTCATTGATGGATGTGGATAATGTCGCATTAATATTTGCATTACATGCGGCTGAAGACACATTATATCCACCTAATGTATATTATTTCTCATCAGATGGAGATACAAATCTCTTCTCGCAAACTGAATCTTCATATTTTACGGTTAATCCTAATTTAGTCCTTACTGCCTCTGGAAATGTAACCGATGAAATAGATACACTTGATAATGCATCATTTAAATTTGATATTACTGATATATTTGAAGAGTACATTTTAGATACACTACGTCTTAATTCGAATACATTCAAGATAATTGGAAACGAATCTATTGATCATTTGATCCCATTTGGATCTCCAATCATGGAAGTTCATTATTTTAGAACGAATGTGAATTCAGATTCCACTTGGATGGATACGATAACAACAACCTTCACAACAAAGAAGAAACTGACTATCGTCAATCCAACATTATGGGAAGAGGGTGTAGATAGATTTACCGTAGGAAGAGCAAAAGGTATAAAGTCGCTGCTAAGATTCAATTTGGATACACTCCATACTTTGTCCGATTCAATATTAATAAAAGATGCTGATCTATATCTACAAGTAGATAATGATGAAGAGTTAACACAAGGGTATTCACTTCTAATATATCCATTAAAGGACTCGGTTGATATAAATAATTTTACAGTTGAAGAAAGAGATACTACTCAATTAGAATTGGCAGGTTCTCAATCAACAACCCTGGATACAACGGACCATTTTGTTAGGGTAAACTTGAGAAATTATTTATCATACATTCAATTTGGTCATCTCGAAAGATTTGATTTACAGTTAACTAGTTCCCCTGATAATGATCCATTTATTATTCATTCATTTATAAACGATGAATCTTTTCATCCATACTTAAAGGTGCGTTATGTGGTTACGAAATAGTCTAATTATCATACTAGTTATATCGGTAGGATTTAGTCAATCAATTCTTAATTCAAATGGCATAGGAAATATTACCTCGAACTCTGATGCTGCATCAATAGGATCTTCAAATCTTGGTCTATTTTCTTCTTTTAGAGAGAATGTTTCATTATCAAATCCTGTGACATGGCATAATCTACCATTCACTTATCTTGCTTTTGATTATACCTTTATAAACTCCATAATTCAAGATCCTTCGGTAAAGAATAGTTTATCCAGGCTTGGGTCATTTCATTTTATTGTACCCATGAAAAAAGAGTACGCATTTGGTCTTAAACTAACTCCGTATCTGAATAGACACTATTTACTTCAAGGACCGGAAACTCCTTACTCAGATCCAGTCTTTGATGATACACTTAATGTGCAGTATTCCGCATCGGGAGCTGGAGGTGTTAATTCTTTTGAAGCAGCATTCTCTTTACCCGTAACGAGTAAAGAAAGAATTGGAATTTCATTTGATCTGCTTTTTGGTTCATCAAGGGAAGTAAAAACAACACACATAGATGACATTGGTTATATTTTAAAAGAACGAAATCTATTTAAAGGTAGTCTATTTCATTTATATCTCTTAAGTGAACGATTGAAAATTGGAAAATACGATTTTAATTCATATGCTTCATTCTCAGTTACAATAGACCCGATCTCATTGGAGCAACATATCTATAGCCCATTTGAGGACGCGACCTCAGGCCAATCTGATTATGGTAATTATGATCCATGGGATTTCCCTTCACCCAGTTTTATTTTGGCTTCTAAGGAAAATAACTTTACTGATATTGTTGAACCAATGGATATGCAATTAGGTTTTGATGTAATTGATAATTATGTTCATTATCAATTGGGTTGGTATCATTGGCAAGATAATAATGAGAATGCTTCTAATTTTTCACTATTTAAACAACAATTAAAATCTTCAAATCATTTCAATGTAAGTGTATGTAAATTTAGTCAAATTAAAAAGAACAACGTATTTGATAATTTTGAATATAGATTTGGCTTATTTTTGAAAAAAGATAACATTATTTCATTAACCTCATCAGAGAGTTCAATAACACAAAAAGGAGTATCTCTTGGCATAGGCTACCAATTTGGACCAATGAAAAACCAATTGGATATTGGATACTCTCTTTCTCTGCAAGATGGTTTACAAATTAAGAATGAATTCATACATTCCTTTAATATAGGAATAAGTATTGGGGATTTATGGTTCGTAAAACGGAGACAAAGATAATATGAAACAAATACAAGTGGGTTACCGAATTATCCTTTTATTATTTGCCGCACTTTTTCTAAGTATGTGTGTACCACCTACTGATCAACAGGATGACGGAGGTATGAGTTTAGCAAAATTGGATTCATTACGTGAAAGAAAGTGTCCAAGATTAATGAGCAGTGCTGCAGAATACTATCGAAATCGTGATTGGAAATCAACTACCAGAATTTATGGTGAAATAATTGAGCTGGGTTGCGATGAATGGGATCCTGGATACGCTTCAGAAATATACCTTTATTATGCGGTTGCGTATGAAAACCTTGGAAAGTTTGATAGCTCCGAAGTTGTCTTACTGAAAGGTTTACAAAGCTTACCAGATGATATAAGTTTGAGAAAAAGATTAGCTTATGCATATAAAAAACAAAATAAAGTAGATATGCAAATCGGTGAATATGAAAAGTTAATGGATATGGTCCCGGAAGACATTGAGATCATGACAGATTTAGCAAAATTATATGGGGATAATCAACGCTATGATGATCAAATTTTTGTATTACGAAAATTGCTTGAAAGAGATCCGGAAAACGAAGTTGCACAAAGTGAAATTGTTGTGGCTTTCAAAAATAGCGGTAAAGATCCATTAAGTTTTATGAAAGAACGTTTTGAGCAAAATCCTGATAATACATCATATGGTATTGAGTATTCTGAAAATCTGATTGCAAATGATCGTATTGATGAAGCGGTGAAGGTGTTAGAGAGAGTAGTGAGAGTGGATAATACCAGTAAGATAGCGTTGAAAAAGCTTGCTGAAGCCAATTATCAAAACAATGATCTTGTATCTTCTGCGAAATCGTATGAAGAGCTATTTAAATTAGACCCAAGAGCGACTCGAGTAGCCATTAAGATTTCAGATATTAATGTTGAATTATCAAATTTTGAAAACGCGATGAAATGGGCAGATAAAAGTGTTCAAATTTCCAAATCTTCCGGAGAAGCGTTGGGACAAAAAGGAGATGTTTATTTTAAATCGTTTCAATATTGTCGCACAGATGATATCTCTCAAGATGATCGGATAGTTGCTACATTGGCGTATAATTATTTTCAAAAAGCTGAAGAGAACGGTTATAACCGTTATGGCAAATCAGGACGTTGGCTAAAAGAAAATGAAGTATTATTTACAAAAGCAAATTGGTTCATGTTAGATCCAGAGAGCAAAAGTCGTGGATATCTAAAAACACAAACCGATTGTTATAAATGGATTAACGAAAAACTAAATAAACAATCTAATTGGTAAAGGAATTCTTATGTCCTTTTTACAAAAGAATGATCCTGAATTATTTGATATTCTGCATCGGGAATCAAATCGAGAACAAAACACTTTAGAGTTAATTGCTTCAGAGAATTTTACCAGTCCTGCTGTTTTGGAGATGGCTGGTGGTGTAATGACTAATAAATATGCCGAAGGATATCCCGGAAAGAGATATTACGGAGGTTGTGAACATGTGGATGAAGCTGAGAATGTAGCACGAGACCGTGCTAAACAATTGTTTTCGGCCGAATATGCCAATGTGCAACCACATTCAGGTTCTCAAGCAAATATGGCTGCATTGATGACTTTCCTTGAAGTAGGTGATACCGTTATGGGCCTTGATCTTGCACATGGTGGACACTTAACTCATGGAAGTCCGGTTAATTTCTCTGGGAAATTATATAATTTTATCTCATATCATGTCCATCCTGAGACAGGTCGGGTTGATTTCGATGAAGTTGTTTCACTCGCACGAGAACATAAACCAAAATTGATAATTTGTGGTGGAAGTGCTTATCCACGTTTTATCGAATTTGAGAATTTCCGAGAAGTCGCTGATGAAATTGGTGCATTTCTCATGGCAGACATTGCTCATCCTTCCGGTTTGGTTGCCACGGGATTACATCCATCACCGGTACCTTATTGTGATGTTATTACGACAACAACACATAAAACACTTCGCGGTCCAAGAGGAGGGATGGTTCTTTTAGGAAAAGATAAACAAAACGTATGGGGTAAGGTCGCTCCTAAATCCGGACGAGTGAAAATGATATCTGAATTACTTGATTCAACAGTAATGCCGGGGATTCAGGGTGGACCTTTAATGCATATTATCGCTGCAAAAGCTGTTGCCTTTGGTGAAGCACTTAAACCAGAGTTTAAGTGCTATATTCAGCAGGTAGTGAATAATGCATCCACGATGGCAGATGAATTATTGAAAAGAGATTATAATCTTGTTTCCGGTGGAACAGATACTCATGTTGTTCTTATTGATCTGACGAATAAGAATATTACCGGTAAACAAGCAGAGAATGCATTGGTAAAAGCCGGGATCACTGTCAATAAAAATATGGTTCCATTTGATAAAAGAAGTCCATTTATTACAAGTGGTATCCGTGTTGGTACTCCAGCGATTACTACTCGAGGTATGAGTAAAGATGAAATGAAACTGATAGTGGATTTAATCGATCAAATCATACTAAATCCGGATAGTGAAGAAGTTTGCAAGTCTGTTAATGCAAAAGTAAATGAACTTTGTAATTCTTTCGTTCTTTATGAGGAACTTGAGTCCTAATATTAAATTCAATTCATTTATATTAAAAATGGCCGTGGATAAGTATATCTTTGGCCATTTTGTTTTTTATATAATCTTGTTATTCACTCTGGTTTTATCTTGTACACCCGCATTTTATTTAAAGAATACACCGAATATCACCGAATCCTATTTTAAGCGTTCCGTTGAAAAGATTGATGCGAAAATCAAAGAAAATCCACAGGATATGGAACTGTTAATTGAAGGGATGAAGTTACATACACAATATGCATACGGATTTTTATTGGAAAAAGCTGATCGTAAAATTTATGAATCATATTCAACAGCACTTAGGCTTTATAAAGAAGCATCGACACATTTCATATCCGGTGAAAATTACGGGTTAAAAATATTAAACCATAATCATCCTAATTTAAATGAATCTCTTAAAACTTATGCTCTTGATCAGAAATTCTCTAATAGTGAGGTTCCAGTTTTATTCTGGACAGCAGCTGCAATTGGGGGGAAAATATCTGCAGGGCGAGGTAATCCTCAAGTGTTAATTCAGTTACCGCAAATCAAATGGCTTTTAGATCATGCGATTACGTTGGATTCTAATTGGAATTTTGGAACATTACATGCTGCGATGTTTTCATATTATTTAAGTATTCCTGAACAAAGTACAGAAACTAATAAAGTGGCAGTTATACATTTTAACGAAGCTTTAAAAGCATCTAATGGATTAGATTGCTCTTTATATGTAAGTTATGCAGAAAATATTTCTGTTAAAGATCAAAATAAAAAAGAATTTCTCTTTAACTTGGAAAAAGCTATTTTAATAGATCCAAGTAAGATCCCGGAGTTGTATTTTTCTAATATCATTGCTCAATCCAGAGCAAAATGGTTAATGGAGAACGTTGATGAGCTATTTTACTAAAAGCATTAAATTCAGATTTCTAACAATTCTATTACTATTTCTATGCTCTAGTGTGTTTGGAAAGACATTGATCAAAATGGCTACCTTAGCACCGGAAGGAACAAACTGGCATGGGATGATGGTTGAAATGGGGCAAAAATGGCAAAAAGAAACTGATGGAGATGTGAAATTAAGAATCTATCCTAGTGGAGTTGTCGGTGATGAAAGAGATATGATCCGGAAAATGCGAATTGGACAAATACACGCAGCAGCAATCAGTTTGGAAGGATTATCCGAACTCAATCCGGATGTATATGCGTTTTATATTCCGTTGTTATTGAAAAATTATGACGATTTAGATTGGTATCGAAACCAAATTGCTGATATTCTAACAAAAGGAATTGAAGAGAGTGGGTTTAAGTTATTATTCTGGGCTGATGTAGGATGGGCTCATTGGTTTACAAAAGAACCAGTGAGGGTACCAAATGATCTAAAAAAATCAAAAATATTTACTTGGTCAGGTGACTTTAAATCTACTGAACTTTGGAAAAAGGGAGGATTTAATCCGGTTCCGCTTGCTGCAACGGATGTACTTACAGGATTGCAATCAGGATTGGTAGATGCCATTGCTACTACGCCATTATTTTCATTATCATCTCAATGGTTTGGGATTGCTAATCATATGCTGAATTTAAAATGGGGAGTATTATCCGCAGCTATCGTAGTAGACCTAAGAACATGGAATAAAATCAGTGAAAAGAATCAGCAAATTATATTAGACATATCTGAGGAAACAGCGTTTAAACATCAAAATGAAAATAGATATGACGACCAAAATGCAATCGACATGATGATTGAGCATGGATTAAACGTACATTCTCCGACTGATGCGGAGAGAGAAGAATGGGATCAATTTATACGAGAATGGTATCCAACACTTCGAGGAACCTATGTGCCTGAAGATATCTTTGATAAAATGATGGAGTTGAAAAAAGAAAGGCAACGATTGCTGGAAAATGCTAACTAAATAGAATGAAAATACACCCACTTATCAATCGGTTAAAACTTGGAGAAGACATCATTGCTTTAGCAGTTTTCTTTACGATGGTGTTCATACCATTTATCGAAACCCTTTCACGTATATTTCATTTAACGGGTATTCCTGCAGCATCGGTATTAGTCCAACATTTAACCTTATGGATTGGTTTTATCGGAGCTGTCCTTGCAGCGCAACAAAATAAATTATTATCCTTGTCTGTAAAACCGTTATTTGATTCCAAAAATGATTCTCATCCCGGTCGTTGGTTGGCAAAAACAATTTCATTTATTGTGATTATCTCTTTAATGTGGGGTAGTCTTCAATTCATTAGGTGGGAATATATCTATCCAATTGAAATTGCTCCAAATATTCCACGCTGGTTTATGCAGATCATTATGCCGGTTGGGTTTGCATTAATTGCGTTTCATGTGATTAGAAACAGTGGGAAAGATCGATATTACTTAGGATCAATTCTAATGATTTCACTTATATGGTTTCTTATCTCTATTACGGATACATTTGTTGATCAATCATGGTTTGTATGGATTGGAATAATCGTTATCCTCGTTTCTTTACTCTTTGGAGCCCCCATTTTTGTAGGTCTCGGGGGAGTTGCTGCATTATTATTTTGGTCTGATTCAATTTCAATTGCTGCAATACCAACTGAAACCTATCGGATAGTAGTCTCTCCTACATTACCCATGATTCCATTATTTACTCTGGCAGGATATGTATTAGCAGAATCAAAAGCGTCCGAAAGAATGTTTCGATTATTTACAGCCTTATTTGGATGGATCCCGGGAGGAACACCGATAGTCATTATTATACTTTGTAGTTTTTTTACAGCCTTAACAGGAGGGTCAGGGGTTACGATTTTAGCGTTAGGAGGACTTCTCTATCCACTGTTAAAAAAAGAAGGATATTCAAACCGTTTTACTCTCGGACTAATCACCGTATCCGGGTCCATTGGAATATTATTTCCTCCTAGTCTTCCTGCAATTATTTATAGTGTTACAGCAGGGATAAGTGTTAAAGATGTGTTTATTGCAGGATTGATCCCCGGTATATTGTTAGTAACATTGATGGCGTCTTGGTCAATTATTCAAGGTAAAACTCATAAAATAAAAAGACAACCATTAGATTTCGGTAAAATGTTGTCAGCCATAAAAGCTGCAAAATGGGAGTGTGTCATTCCCATCTTGATATTGTCCGGTGTTTTTGCGGGATTTACAACGCTTGTAGAAACTGCCGCTATAACAGTTATATATATTTTATTCATAGAAATATTTATTTACAAAGATTTATCCGTTAAGAAAATTCCGGGAATCGTCATTGAATGTGCTACACTCGTTGGAGGTGTTCTTATCATTCTCGGAGTTGCAATGGGTCTTACTAGTTATATCGTAGATGCCCAAATACCCGAATTGATCTTAGTTTGGGTAAAAAGCATGATTACATCTAAAATTGCTTTCTTGCTGATCTTAAATATATTTTTGCTGATTGTAGGCTGTTTTATGGATATATTTTCTGCAATGATCGTGATAGCTCCGCTTGTAACTCCCATAGGTGCTTACTTTGGAATACATCCGGTGCATTTAGCGGTAATATTTATTGCTAATTTAGAATTAGGGTATTTTACTCCACCGGTTGGAATGAATCTATTCTTATCGGCTTATCGTTTTAATGTTGATATGCCTACAATCTATAAATCCACTCTCCCATTCTTTTTGATAAGGTTCGTAGCAGTATTATTAATCACATATATTCCATTACTATCATTATATCTGCTAAAATGAAAATATGAAGTAACTCTAATTGAATTCGAAACAAAACTTGACTGACGAACGTAACACAAGTATATTCGCTCCCGATATAAGGAGAAAATGCATCATAAAACGCTAATATTTTATCGAAATTAACAACAGGGAATTAACCCTCAAAAATATTAAAAACTCAGGAGTTTCAATATGAAGCATTTTCTTATCGCGTTGATATTTAGTGTAACAGCGCTTGTGAATACATCATTAGCTCAAGGTGAAGCAGGAGCGATATTTCTTTTAATCTCTCCCGGTGCACGGGCAGGAGGAATGGGAGAAGCACAAACCGCTATTGCTAATGACGCTTACGCAAGTTACTGGAATCCGGCCGGATTAGGTTTTCTCGAAGGAACAGAAGTTGCCATGATGCATGTCAACTGGTTACCGAACTTGGCAGAAGACCTCTATTATGACTTTTTTGCATTTCGTAGACATATTCCATTTATTGGTACTTTAGGTGGTCATATTATTTATTTAAACCTCGGAGAACAAATTAGGATGGGAGATCATCCTGATGATTATCAAGGTGTATTCACAAGTTTTATGATGGCAACCACAGTTTCTTATGGATCATTATTATCTGAAAAATCTTCTTTTGGACTCAATGCAAAGATATCCTACCAACATTTAACAGAATATGGAGCTGGGGCTGAAAAGGGGAAAGGAACTTCAATAGATTTTGGTTTTGACGTCGGTTACCTTAGAAAACAATTTTTAATCCCTGATCTTGATGTAGCGGCTACTATAACAAATATCGGACCAAAAGTAGCATTTATTGATCCGGCTCAAGCTGACCCCCAACCAACAAATTTATCACTTGGGATAAATTATCGTTTGATCGATACCGAATATAATAAACTAAGCATTGTATATGATGTGAATAAAATGTTAGTGGCATCATATCCGAATATGGATTGGGATGGTGACGGATATATTGGGAGATATGACAAAGAAGGATATGAAAATCCGAATGGAGAATATAATCGAGAGGGTCAACAAGAAACACATCACACTGATCCAATATATATCGCTATATTTACATCTTGGATTGATGATTGGCTACTTGGTGGTGATAAAGATCTATCCATCGATAATCGCTCCGCAGATGGAATAATAGGTGGGTATGCATGGGATGATGACATCAATCACGATGGTAGTCCAAATGAGGGAGAGATGGTTAGGTCAGGTGAAATTCCCGGAGATGAGGATTGGGGTAGATATAACGAATATGGTCAACTTGAAGTAGGTCAAGCAAAAAAACGTACAATTAAAAATGAGATAGATAAGTTAATTCATAATATAGGACTTGAATATTGGTATTCAGAATACTTCGCTTTAAGAGGAGGTTTTTACTACGATAAAACGGGTAAAATTGCAAATCCAACGGTAGGTGTTGGCCTTCGATTTGGTGAATACGGTTTTGATTTTGGGTATACGTCCGGTGAAGTGGGTCATCCGCTGACAAATACAATGAGATTTTCATTGAACTGGGCATTTTAACATTTAACTAAGTATAAAAATGAATACAGTAAAAAGCAGGATATATTTTATCTTTCTGCTCGTTTTTCTAACACCTTTATTCTCAGAATCGATTACCGGTTATTTAAAAATCGCGGTACTTCGTGTAGAATTCAACTTAGATGAAGAAGAAGGTACCACCGGAAACGGACATTTCCTTTTATCTGCTAACTCAAATGAATGTGGAGATTATACTATTGATCCACCTCCACATGATCGAGAATATTTCTTTTCTCAATTAAAAGCAGTTGATAATTATTTCCGTGATGTGTCAAATCAAGTGTTTGGTATTGATTTAGAGTCTTCTACCATCTATCCGGAAGATTCAGATAATGTGTTTACTTTACCTAATGAAATGTCGTGGTATAATCCGTATAATGAAACGGATGAGGTTAAAGAAGAAAGGATCACACAATTATTTCGTGATGCTTTAACGGCTGCTGAATCTGTTTCTTTTGATCAATATGATATTGTTGTAGTATTTCATGCAGGGATCGGACAAGATTTTTCATTGCCTACTTTAGATCCCACCCCAAATGATATACCATCGACTTATATTGATAGAGATATGTTAGGTACATCGCTTTTTGGTGTAGAACATGGGATCATCCTACCGGAGACTCAAAATCATTTACTATACCCAGAAACCGAATCAATCTTTTCTTCGAGTTCTGATCCTTGTCAGTATCAGTTTGGTTTGACAGGAACGTTTGCGTTGATGCTTGGGTTTGCAGTAGGACTTCCGCCATTATGGAACACTGAAACGGGAGAAAGTGGAATTGGTGTTTTTGGATTAATGGATCAAGGATCTAATAATGGGAATGGACTTATTCCTTCTCCACCTGATGCTTGGACACGAAAATGGGCAGGATGGGTTGATCCGATTGTTGTACAAGCGCCTTCAGAAATATTACTCCCTGCCAGAAATATCAGTAATTCAATATTGCAATTACAAATCAATCAGAATGAATATTTTTTGATAGAGCATCGTAATAATTGGTATAAAGAAAATATAAATATTGATTCAACTCGATACACGATATGGGAGGATACGGGTACATATCCCGGATTATATACCGTTTTACTTGACTCAGTGGATATCGAGTATGATGAAAATAAAGTCATTACTTCTATTCCAAATTATGATAGTGGACTTCCTGCTTCAGGCTTACTGATATGGCATATTGATGAATCAATTATCGAATCTACCGAGGATTGGTACTCAATCAATGTTGATAGAGAAAGTAAAGGGGTTGATCTTGAAGAAGCAGATGGTGCACAAGATATAGGATATCAAAATATTCATATGTTTTTTGATCCAACCAGTGGATATTTTGGAGATATGTGGTTTAAAGGAAATTATGAGTATGAAAGTATAAATGGTGGAGGTTATCCTGCTTTTGGACCCTACTCCTTCCCAAATACCGAATCGAATAATGGAGCATCGACGTTTTTGAAGATTGAGAATATCTCATTACCGAACGATACAATGTCGTTTACAATATCAAATTCATTATTAGTTGATGGATTTCCTGATTCACTGGTTAATGTTCATTCAATATGTGATATAAATAATGATGGTATTAAAGATATTATTGGTGGAGAAAACGTATTATGGTGGGCATCATTAGAAGATCTTGAAAATAAATACTATTTTAAAGTGGATAATGACAATTTTAATTATACAGGAAAAATATTTCTAACACAATCCAATCACCCAGATGAACCTTATAAGAATATAATTTCAACATTTGACGATCCACATCTTTATCATTTTGAATTTGATTCTAATACGAATAATATGATAATGACAGAAACATCCGGACAGTTAAGTGAACCGATAGTGATCGTAAATAATATATTTTCAGGATCGTATGATTCATTAACTGTTGAGGAACTTGATCTCTATCAACAAGAAGTGACTTTAATAGATTCAGAAGATACACTATGGGTATCAACAAGTGTTGATGGAATCCATATTTCAAAAAATGGAACGGTAATAAATACATTAGACGGAGCGCAGTATAAATCGGTTGTTGCATCAGATTTAAATCTTGATGGACATGTTGACATACTACTAAGCGATATAGGTGGTAATTTATACGCATATGACAAGAATTTAAATCTGTTACCGGGTTTTCCAATTGTTGGTTCGTTTGATTCAAAGATATTCGTAAATAATATCATTGGCGATCCACATCCTGAAGTTGTAATAAAATCTAAAAATGGTAATAAGATATTTATTTTTAATTCCGTTGGAGAAATTATTTATCAATTAACAAGTTTTGATAATGACGAGGTTGTTTATGTAGGTAAAATTGATCAATTCGGATATATCTCAACATCAACATATTTGTGGAAATTTGATGAAGTAAGCGATTCGCAAGGAAATGAGTGGTCTTTATACAATGGAGATTCATTTCACTCGCGTTCTGTTCATCTCAAATATTTAACAAAAGATGTTCAAACAACTTTATTTGTCAATGATCTAAGTTATGCATACCCTAATCCGGTTTATGATGACGAGGTAAAATTACGAATACAATGTGAGTCCGCAGAAACGATAGAAATTAAAATATACAATCTGGCTGGATTTTATGTAGAAACCTTAACTATTACAAATCCGGTAAAAGGATTTCCTAATGAGGTTATCTGGAATGTGGAAGATGTTGAATCGGGTGTGTATTTTGCCAATGTAACTGCAAAAAACATGAGGGATTCTCAATCTAAAGTGATAAAAATAGCTGTAATACATTAATGAATCGTTATTTACATTTTTTCTTTTTTACTTCTTTTTTATTCTCACAGGTTGAGTATAATCACCCTGAGATCGATTGGAAAACAATCGAAACGGACCATTTTTCAGTTCATTTTTATGATGGAACTGAACAATCTGCCCGTGAAGGAGCATACATAGCCGAACAAATTTATCCATTTGTCACCGAATTATATGACTATGAGCCACCATCAAAAACTCATATTGTTTTTCTTGATACCGATGATTTTTCAAACGGTATGGCTTATTATTATGACAATAAAATATATATCTGGACATCACCATTAGATTTTGAATTACGAGGGAGTCATCGTTGGCTCCAAAACGTAATTACTCATGAGTTCACACATATTATCTCAATCCAGGTCGCCATGAAATATGGAAAAAATATCCCTGGCGGGTATTTACAATGGATGGGATATGAAAAGGAGAAAAGAAAAGATGTTTTATATGGATATCCAAATACTCTAGCAAGCTTTCCAATTCCCGGAACGATTATCCCTCCATGGTTAGCTGAAGGAACTGCTCAATATATGTATGATGAAGCTACCTGGGATTTATGGGATTCACATCGAGATATGATCCTAAGAGACAGATATCTCAATAATAATTTATTGTCATTTACAGAAATGAATACCTTTGGTAAAAAGGGAATAGGAAATGAATCGACCTATAATTCAGGTTATGCTTTATGTAATTACATTGCAAAGCAATATGGGTCTGATGCTTTAAAAAACATAATGAATGAACTATCCTCTCCAATTAATTTTTCCGTAAATAAAGCAATACAAAACTCAATTGGAATTAATTCCAATCAATTGTATGATCAATTTATAATTGACTTAGGGAAAAAATATACTCCTGTAGAACAATTTATAGGTCCGAATAAATTAGAGGGGGAAGTATTAATTTCAGAAGGCACTGCAAATCTACATCCCGTATGGTCTCCGGACGGTAATCAATTTGCATTCATCTCTAATCAGGAAAATGATTATTTTTCACAAACCGATCTTTTTATTTACACAATAGATTCTAAAGAGCAAAATAAAATCACCTCAAGTATAAAAAGTGCAGTAACATGGGGAATATCTGGGAAGTATTTATATTATTCAAAGAAACCAAAATATCCGGATAAAAATGGATCAAAATATTTTGATTTATTTGAGTATGATGTCGTAAATGAAGAAGAGAAACGACTTACTTTTGGTACTCGTGCTTTTTCTCCAGTTTATATAGAGAAAGATAGCAGTATAGCATTTATCTCTACACTAGATGGTATTCAAAATATTTCGACATTCGATTTGAAAACTGATGAAATCAAACAAATCACAAACTATAAAGACCATCGAATTTTACATTCTGTATCAATTTCTTCTGACAACTCGACAATATTAGTAGATTATACTCTAAATCATTTTCGTAATATTTCATCGATTTCATTAACAAATAATGGTGAAATTACTGAATTAGCAAATCAAGAATGGGATGAAAGAGATCCAGTTGCAATTTCAGAAACTGAGTTACTTTACGTTGATGATCAAAATGGTATTTTTAATTTATCTTATTTGAATATAGATTCTGGTGAAAGTGCTTACTGTACAAACGTAATGGGCGGTGCATTTATGCCCGATATCAATAAGAATGGTCAAGTAGTTTATTCATTATATAAAGATGGAAAGTATACTATTGCATTCTTAGATAGTATTCAATTATTCCCTATTGAAATAGTAGGATATCCTCAAAACTCAGATATCAAACATCTAAATGTAGCTCCATATATTGACAAAAAGGATTTTTCAGAAGCGAAAATGTATAATGATGCGTTTCCTCCAATGTTTATAATGCCAAAACTCATGGTTGACTATGGAACTCTAAAACCCGGATTCTTCTTTTATTCAAGTGAAGTTCTTCAAAGACTATCACTGTTTGGAGGAGCATCGGTTAATTCACTTGGAGATTTAGACTTATTCTTTTTGTTTGAATTTAAAAGATTATATCCGACTCTGTTTACTGAAGTGTATTACCTGACTCGTAATAAAACGGATAAGTTTGATTGGAGAGGTGTTTATCCAATTGATGATAATTTAAAATTCCGAATGATAGCTTTTAAGGGTGGTTTGAAACTTCCTATCTTGGGTATTTCTTCAATTGAGTTGTACTCAATGTGGCAACGATATCGTGCACATATCAAACAAAATATTCCTACAGAAAATCTTCAAGGTGGTCTCGCGTATGATTACTATAGAGGTGTCGTCACAGGATTAAAATGGAAGATGCAAGCCTCTAAACATCGTTTTGATAGTAATATCAATCCTTCAAATGGCTTTTCTCTTGAAGCAGATATCGCGTATGAGAATAATGAATTTATTACAGGGCTTGATCTATCAGATGCTGGAACTCTTATCGAAGCCTTTAGTGACAATGATTATTTACGCATGGACCTATCGGGTTCATATCACTGGGAAGTACCGGGAACAAACAGATGGACGATTACTCTGGATACCGATTTAGGGTTGATTAATTTTACAAAAGTTGATTCGTTTTTTAATTATTTTGCAGGTGGCTTGGATGGAATACAAGGGTATTCATACTATAGCATCGAAGGAACAAATAAAGTTATTACAGAATTAGATTTTAGAATACCTATATTCTATCAAAAACATTACCAACTAGGTTGGTTCATTGCACAAAACAGTGTAATAGGTTTGATAGGGCAATTTGGAGATGCTTGGACAACTTCAAATCCCGACTGGAAAAAAAGTGTAGGAATTCAATGGCGTTTGAATGGTTTTTCATTTTATAATTACCCTACAGCAATAGGATTAGAAGCTCATTATGGGATAGATAAATTTGAAAAATTGTCATATTCATACGGTCAGAATATTCGATGGTATTTTACCATGCTATTTGGATTTTAATAGATAAATGATAAGGAGACTTCTATGAAAATACTTTTCGTAATACTATTAATCATATCTGTTAGTTTTGCAGAGGATGTGTTATCTTCATTTGATAATCGTTTTGCAGCTATGGATTTTGAATATCTTGAACCGGATACAATCAATAATACAAAAGATACTGCAAATATTATGTATCCTGCTCAAGCAATGATTCGTTCTTTAGTCGTTCCGGGATGGGGACAAATTTATAATAAGGATAGTTGGTGGAAACCAGTTGTTTTTGCAGGTGTGGAAATCGCGGGTATTGTTGCATGGTGGGAATTGAATCAAAAAGCCGAAGATCTACGCATAAAATATGAATCTTTTGCTGATGATCATTGGAACCTGTCGGATTGGTATTTCGGTACACTACTCTTTGAAGATTTACATGCTGATACTTCTCTACAGGACATTTCCCTAAGTGGTGGATCTCATGATTTGACACTCATTTATCAAGGAACTTATATATCCTCTGACACCCTTGCAACGCCGCAAGGAAGCCTTCTTCTTGATCAAGGAGTTATGGTATTAAGGAACAGAGACTTTTATGAAAATATAGGGAAGTATGATAGATTTGTTGCCGGATGGGATGACACGTGGGAATCGGACTCTACAGCATTATGGTGGAAAGAGGAAAAGGAAGTAGAAGATGGATATAAAATTATTATTATTACACATAATAAAAACGACTATCTAAATCAAAGAGAGGATACAAATACGTATTTGAATATGGCTTCATATGCAGTAAGTGCTGTGTTGTTTAATCATGTGGTCAGTGCGTTGGAAGCAGTGTGGACTGCAGGACGGAATAATGAGAAAAAGAAATTGGATACATCACTTGGTTTAATGTATAATAAATCAGCACCATACGGAATCGGTGGTGTATCATTTTCAATGGTATGGTAAGTATTGAAAGGAATGAAATGAGAAAATATATACTGATCGGTATAATTAGTGTACTATTTATTGGATGTGCAAGCAACCAACCAAAAGAAGATGATTATAACGGACAATTAGAATATGGTAAAACGTTATTAGAGAAGAAAAAATATCTCAAAGCTCAAACGATATTTCAATCTTTGGTAATGAAAGCATCCCATACTGATATTGGTGATGAAGTATTATTCTATTTAGGAGAGTCTTATTTTTTGAATAAAGAATATTTACTTGCTATCGCAGAGTATGATCGTTTATCACGCCGTATGGGATTCAGTTCTTTTGTTGAAAAAGCAAGGTGGCGAATTTGTGAATCATATGTGTTTGAATCGCCAAAATATTATCACGATCAATCTTATACGCAGCATGCCATTGATAAATTACAGGAATTTATGGAAGAGTATCCAGATTCCGAATTTCGTTCAGATGCCCATGATACAATCTCGGATCTAAGAATCAAATTAGCGACTAAAGTTTATGAAACAGGTATATTGTATATGAAATTAGGTGCTTATGATTCTGCAATTGTCTCCTTTGAAGAGTTATTAAATCAATATTATGATACACCTCTTGTAAAAGATTCACATCAAAAGATTATTGAATCGTATTGTAAGTTGCCGGACCTGATTGCTGCAAACGAATATTATGACAAAACAAATAGTCAATTCGATAAAGAAACAAAAGAAGAAATCAAATTGCTTCTTTTAAAAACTGAAAAAAAATTGAGTCGAAAGAAATAATGAAAATTTGTTTATTTGGAGGAACATTTGATCCACCACATGTGGGGCACTTATTGATAGCTCAGACTATTTGTGAAGCTGAAGAGTTTGAAAAAATATTCTTTATTCCTGCAAACTATCCGCCTCATAAAAAAACAAAAGAAATCACTCAGGTAGATCACCGAGTAAATATGTTGAGTTCAGCAATTGCAGATAATCCTCATTTTGAATTAAATGACCTTGAGATTAAAAGAGGTGGAATTTCATATTCTATTGATACAATTCGAACTATTAAAAGTGAACTTAATCTTAAAAAAGAAGAGATTTATTTTTTAATAGGAAGTGACACTCTATTAGATTTTCACAATTGGAAAGAACCAAAGAGTATATTACAAGAATGCACGGTAATTGTTGCTATTAGACCCGGTTTTAAACCAAGTATTATTCCAAATTGGATATTACATCATATCCAGTTTGCAAATATTCCACGTTTTGAGATATCATCAACTCAAATAAGAAAACGCTGGGTTGAAGATAAAACAATACGATATATGGTCACTCAACCAGTCTGGGAATATATTAATGAACACAATTTATATTCGAACGAATGTTAATTGATATTATATCATTAATTGTTGGTACAGTGTTGCTTTATTACGGAGCCGAATGGATCGTAAAAAGTTCGGTTACAATCGCAGGAAAATACCAATTATCTCCATTGGTTGTTGGATTAACTATTGTTGCTTTTGGAACTTCTCTCCCTGAATTAGTTGTCAGTTTAAAAGCTGCAATTTCAGGATCATCAACAATCGCTATAGGAAACGTTATTGGATCGAATGTTGCAAATGTAGGATTGGTTCTGGGAATTAGTTCGTTGATATTTCCGATCACAATTCATTTTGAGCGATCTAAAAGGGATATTTACATCTATCTCGTCGTTTCCCTGATTTTTATTTTCTTTATATTAAATGGCAGTATATCTCGCATAGAAGGACTTATCCTATTTATTGGGGTTGTTTTATATACGGTATACTGTATTATGCACCCTTCTCGTCGTGTAGAATCGGTTGGTGATGTCATTTCAACAACAAAATGGACAGTACCAATATTTATAATCGGTTGTGTGGCACTTTATTATGGTGCGGATATATTTGTTGATGGTGCCATCGGAATTGCTAAACGACTTGGAGTCAGTGAAGCTGTCATTGGGATGAGTGTTGTTGCATTTGGTACTTCACTTCCAGAATTAGCGACTTCTGCTATAGCAGCATTTCGTAAAGAAAGTGCTATTTCTGTTGGAAATATTGTCGGATCCAATCTTTTTAATATTCTTTCAGTCCTTGGGATAGTATCCTTGATTAAACCTTTAATATCACCGATCAACATTCTCTACCTTGAAATCCCTTTTATGATCGCCTTTGGATTAATATTAATTCCTTTAGGAAAAATGAAACAACCGGTCTCGCGTATTAGTTCTTTGATATTGATCACGGGTTATATTCTGTTTATAATTTTACTTTTCCGGTAGGACTTGATTGAAACATCAAAATATTGTCGGTAATTTCGGACTATGATATCATTCAAAAACGTTTCATATTCTTACAATAAAGAAAGCGGAGTTTATAATACCGATCTACAATTAGAATCGGGTGAATTCTCTTTTCTAATTGGTCCGACCGGATCAGGGAAAACCACCATTATGCGATTGATCTATATGGACATTTTTCCTGACACCGGAGTAATAACTGTCAATGGATATCACTCAAATAAAATTAAACGTAGAAAAATCCCCCATTTAAGACGAAATATCGGAATGGTATTTCAAGATTATCATTTACTTGAAGATCGTTCACTTTTTGATAATGTAGCACTTGCTCTACATATTTTGGGTGTAGAGAGTTCAGAATTAGAAGATCGCGTTATGGACGTAATATATGAAGTGGGTTTGGATGGGAAAGAAGAAAGAAAACCAAATGAATTATCCGGAGGAGAGCAACAACGTGCATGTTTGGCTAGAGCATTAGTGAAAGAACCGGACATTATCCTTGCTGACGAACCAACCGGGAATTTAGATCCGGTTACGGCGTTTGAATTGATAAAATTGTTTGAGAAGATTAATCAATCAGGTACAACGATATTTATGGCATCACATAATTACAATCTTATCAAAGGACGTGGTCATAGGATCATGGAAATTCATGATGGAGTGTTGAGAAACGGATGATGAATAAATTAGCGTTTTTAATATTAGAAGGATTTAAAAATTTATCCAGACATAAATTGACTGTATTTACTTCAGTCTTTTCAATTTATATGTCCTTGCTAATTGTTGGTAGTTTATTCTTGACAATGGACAATTCTGTTTTATTAGTTAAGTATCTGAGGTCCAAATATAAGATAGAAGTGTTTTTTAAACCTGATGTAGATGACGTTCAAGCTCAATCCACAATTAAAAAGATAAAAGCTATATCAGGTGTTAGGAGTGTCACATTTATATCATCATCTGATGCAATAAAAATATTTAAAGATCAATTTGGAGAAGATATCCATTCAATGCTGGGATATAACCCTTTACCTTCAAGTGCTGTAGTTAATGTGGTAAATAATAGAACAGAATTATTTAATATAAATCCTATCATAAGATCAATTAAAGAGATCGAGGGAATAGATACGGTAAAATATCAAGGTCGTCTAATTCAAAGAATTGAACGGTATTATCAACGGTTTGTAAAGGGGTTTGTTTCTCTTTCCGGTGTGGTCTTGTTAATAACAATCTTCATTATTTCAAGTACGATTAGACTTTCGGTTTATGCTCGCAAAGAATTAATTCGTACTTTAAAATTGATCGGCGCAACACGACTATTTATAATAACACCGTTTTTAATTGAAGGTATTCTGCATGGAGTGATAGGCGCATTACTCACTGTAGGAACATTGATGGGATTCGTTCATTTTTGTAACATATATCTAAACCAAATATTTTCGATCTATATCATTTATGAACAATTGACAACATATTGGATTGTAGGTTTATCTGTCATTATTTCTTTGCTTGGAAGTTACAGAGCAGCTGCAAAGTTTGTGTGACCCATTATTTTAAATCTCATTTAATAACCAAATTCTCATATTGACATAGAAAAAGCAATCAGACTAATTTTTATGTTATGAATCATATTGATCACATCCATTTAACAAAAAGAGAAACAGAAATATTTCAACTAACTGTTGAGGAATATATACTTAAAAATCGTCCAATTGGGTCTGAATATTTAAGGAACCATTTTCATCTAAATATTAGTCCGGCTACGATCAGAAATGCGCTTGCTGCCTTAGAATCGAAGGGATTAATTAAACAACCATTTACCTCTTCGGGACGAATCCCCACAGATTTAGGATACAGATATTATGTTGACCATTTGATGGAAGATTCATCATCGTATGCAGATTCTGTTGATGAATGGTCTTCTGCGTTAAATAAGTTATCTTTAAATATTGAAGAATTGATGCAGGCAACTGCTACTATGTTAGCAAAAGCTACGAAATTATTTGGTGTTGTTCTTGTTTCAGAAGTTCAACAGGGGATATTGAGAAATATAGAGTGTATTCCTCTTTCCTCAGATAGAATTATGGTTGTGTTAGCTATGGATTCTGGTATTATTCGATCGATGGTGTTTAATTTAGAAATTACCATCGATAATAATGACTTGTTGATAATTAATCAAATACTTAATGAATATCTAACCGGAGTATCTCTAAAAGATATACAACAGACCGCACATCATCGACTTAGAAATACGATTGTATACAATCATGAAATCGTTCAAATATTATTACAGCATCCAAGAGAATCCTTTTCATTTCCGACTAATAATCTTATTTATACATCCTCAAATCAATTTTTATTTTCACACTCGGATTTTCAGCAAGTAAATAAAATGCAAACATTTCTAAACGCTTTAGAAACCCAAAAAATAAAAAGAATATTAACATCAGAGAATATTATTAATAACAAAATGATGTTAATAGGTGAAGAAAATAAAGATAAGACGTTTAATGATTTTTCTATCTTATCTACGAAATTTCAAAGCGAGTATCTTGAAGGAAAATTGGCCATCTTTGGACCCAAAAGAATTCCTTACAACAATATTAAAACTATTTTAGAACATTTCTCGGAGATCATTACTCATGTCTGCTGATAAACAGAAAAAAGAAGTAAAAAAGAAATCAACTGCCAAATCAAAGAGTCCACAGAAAAAAAGCAGTGCAAAAAGGATATCAAAAGATGCAAAGTTGCTAAAAGAAATAACGATACAACATGCAGCACTGGAAGATAAACATTTACGTTTAAAAGCAGAATTTGACAATTTTCGTCGTCGTAAAGAACGTGAGATACAAGGATTGTTGAAATATGAAGGAGAAGACATCATTGAAAAACTTCTTCCTGTAATTGACGATTTTGAACGGTTTCTTAATGCTTGGGATACTCATAAAGATGAAAGCCGTGATTCATTGAAAAAAGGTATAGAAATGGTTCAGTCTAAGCTTCTTAACTTTTTAGAAAAAATAGAAGTAGAAGCATTTGGAGAAATTGGAGACATGCTTGACTCTGAACTACATAATGCGATGATGGCAAAGTCAGAAGAAGGCAAGCATGATGACGAGATATTAGAAGTATTTGAAAAAGGATATAGCTATAAAGACCGTGTGTTAAGACACGCAAAAGTGATTGTGAATAAATTATGAAGGATTTATATGATATCCTTGGGGTCAATAAATCTGACTCAAAGGATTCAATTAAAAAGGCATATCGTAAAATTGCCATGAAATACCACCCGGATAGAAACCCGGGAGATAAAAATGCTGAGGTAAAATTTAAAGAAGCCGCAGAAGCATACTCAGTATTAAGAGATGAAAATAAACGTGCCCGATATGATCAATTTGGTCACGCAGGAGTAGGCATGGGAGATACAGGTGGAGGTCCACAAGGATTTGGCGGGATTCATATGTCTATGGATGATATCTTTAGTCAATTTGGAGATATTTTTGGGGGTCATAATCCATTTCAAGATATTTTTGGAGGTGGTAGCTCTCATGGAAGAAGACAATCACGAAAAGCAAAAGATCTTAGAGTAACAATACAACTAACTCCATTAGAGATTTTAAACGGATCAGATAAACAGATACGGATTCGTAGAAATGAAATTTGTATTGATTGTGATGGCAGTGGTGCGAAAGAAGGAGCAAAACCTACAACGTGCCGACATTGTGGTGGAAGTGGTCAAGTACGACGAGCTACACAAACATTTTTTGGACAATCAGTTGTTGTGAGTGACTGTCCCGTTTGTAGTGGTGAAGGGACAATAATAGAGAATCCCTGCAAGACATGTAACGGGAATGGAATACAAAAGAAATCGGTAGAAATAAATGTCAAAGTTCCAAAAGGCGTTGCATCTGGAAACTATATGACTTTAGACGGACAAGGGAATAAAGGTGGTAAAGGCATCCATCCGGGCGATCTTCTTGTCTTTTTTGAGGAAAAAGATCATCCACACTTTGCAAGAAATGGTGATGATGTTTTGATCGAAGCAGTTATTTCGTTTTCTCAAGCAGCATTAGGTGATACGATCGAAATCCCGACTATTGAAGGAAAAGCTAAATTAGGTATACCCAACGGAATTCAAGCCGGACAGGTGCTAAGAATGAGAGGAAAGGGTTATCCAAGGCTTCGTGGTAGTCAACGAGGAGACCAATTAGTTCGCATCCAAATTAAGACTCCAGGAAAATTATCAAGGGAGGAAAAGAAATTATTTTCAGAATTGAGTAAAGCAACAAAACAACAAACAACTTTTCAAAAAATAGATCTTTAATCACATGTTTACCAAACAAGAACAAAACGTTTGGATATTTATTTTTACAGCAGCAGTAATAGGTTTGATTGTTGGTGGTATCAGAAATGGATTCTTTTACAATCCAACTGTCGATAATATGACAGAAAACCAATTTTCGATTATCGCAGATAACATTGAAAACGAAAGTGAAAAACATCAAGAAAATACTACAAATGAATCGAATGAAATCGTTAATATTAACACTGCAAATAAAGCTGAATTAATGACTCTTCCAAAAATTGGTCCGGTAACAGCTGAGAGAATTATTCATTATCGAGAAGAATATGGAAATTTCAAGTCGATTGAAGATTTAGTTCATGTAAAGGGGATTGGACCAAAAACATTTGAAGAATTGGTAAAAAGGGTTACTATTTTAGAGGGAAAGAAATGAATCAGAAAAAGAGACAAAGAATTACAGACCTACTTGAACTTGTTATCGTATTGATGATCGTATTTTTAATATTCGTGATATATGTACCTGTGGGAATTTGGGAAGAAGAAGCAATAATTGAAGATGAAAGTCATTTTCGATTAGAAGATATATATAATATTGAAACATTTTATCACCAGCTTACCAATAAATATTCAGTAAACGGTTTATATGCAATGAATATTGTAAATGCAGTACGTGACTCACTTACAGCTGATTCGACCTATATAAATGAACAAGTATTATCCTTGTTGGGAGAGAAAATACTTGTA
This sequence comes from uncultured bacterium, assembly GCA_964645915.1. Classification (GTDB taxonomy): domain Bacteria; phylum Fidelibacterota; class Marinisomatia; order Marinisomatales; family JACNKV01; genus JACNKV01. The sequence continues at coordinate 51,120 of CAZYDH010000005.1, read as the reverse complement.
AAAATTCCTAAAGGTTTTGACGTTGAATATGATACAACATTTGGTTTTCAAAAATCTCGCAGGGATACAATAAACGATACAACAATGACTGTGGTTGTGTTCTCAGAGGAACTTACAAGAAATGATACGATTTATATTCAAAAAAAGACTTTATCTGAAATCATTCATGAACCATCATTTCGTGAAGTATTAGGAGAAGAACCTATTGAGCGTGTTGAATCCGTGTCTTATTACGATACCTATATGCCTGATTCGTCCTTTTTTAATTGTCCGCTAACTTATAATCCTTATAAAATAGAGATTAAAGACGATAAAATAAGAATATCCAGTCCAATTGATGGAGTTTATAAAGAAAACAGATATCTTATATTTTCTTTTAAAGCTGAAAACCACGGATATGTTGATGACGGACTGTTAAGCTGGGCACGGTAAACGGTTATAGTGGTATCTTTACTCATAACCGATACCCATCTTGTTTGTGCAGAATGGTCCAATACTTCGGATAATAAAAAAGTATTAACCAATTTATGCACAGTCTCTTTTAACGTATCTATATCTTCATTATATCAAAGAGAAACAGAAATAAATTCTACGATTGAAATTGCTTTCAATCAATTGATCGAAACAATCCGATTACATGGAAAAGAAGTTTCAATTATTGTACACCGCGATCTCCTTAATGAAGAATTAATTATTACTCCGGATCATCTACATTATGATGATCTATATGATTATTTTCTATGGAGGCAAGAACAAAAGTGGGGAAAGAATTATAAAGATAATACGAATTTATTTGTTCAAACTTATCCTAATACATCAAATCAGTATTTATTAGTCGAATGCAATTTATATTTAATAGAAATAGTTAAACTTACAATCTCTGAGCATAGCGGAATCCCTGTTTGGATGGGATCTGCTACCACACCTTTATTTGATTTGAATACTAATGACACAGTATATGTTTTTGACGATAAACAGTCATATCAATATATTTATCGAGGTAATAATAGGTGTTCCCTTGGTCGTATTAAGTTTAAATCCGGTGATTTGCAAATTTCAGGTTATTCTAAATCTTCTGATGAAAGTGATTTCAATAATCTTACCTTTAACCTGATGGATGTTGTGTCGGACAATAAATTATCCAAATGGGAATCTAAATCTTTTAAACAGTTATCTTTTATAAATTCAATCGTAATGGAAGGTGTATCAGTCCCCAAGAGTTCAACTTCGGGTGAATTAAATTTATTAGCTGTCTTGATTAACTTTTCAAATAATAAGTCTAATATTAATTTTTTTAATGTTTCAAAGATTAATAACTGGATTCCTAAAATGATTAAAGAACCAAAAAAACCAAAGAAAAAATCTAAGCAAATTATGAGTAGTCAGACTAAATCAAAGGAAAGCAAACATAGCCCAATTTATATTTTTCTAACGTTAGTTATTATGTTTGCCGGACTTATTTATTTAAATAACAGAGAGTCTTTAAGCGATCTCGCTATTTTTAATCTATTCGACAACGGTATAGAATCGATTAAGACAGATGAGCAAGATACAATCGTTAGTTTTAAAAATCCTGCTATCGATGAAATACTGTTAAGTATTATCCCAACAAATATTGAAACTCTACTCATCCGAAATGATTCTCTGTTAGTAAATATCCAAGATTCTATTGGGATAGAACCAAAAACGTTTATTGTAAACCGAGACGTGGATAATTTCAAAAATGATTCATTATCTGTAGAAATACTTATGGAAAAGATTATAGAAGAATATCCCACAGCTGTATTTCATAAACCTCTTTCATCACAAAGCACTTTCATTCCTATAATGGTTAAAGTGTTATCAAAAAGTCTTCCGGTGGAAGAATTAAACTATATTACTTCATTATCAAGAAATTTAACAGTTGAACAAGTCAAATTAAGAAGAGACCCTAATACTTTCGAGTTTATCACCGTATTTTATCTGTCGATTTCTACAGACTAATTTCAATGAATATTTTATCTGGAATATATAAAGGACAAAAAATAAAAACTGTCCAGAGCTTACCGTATAGACCGACGCAAACAAGAATCAGAAAAAGTCTTTTTGATATTCTCGGTGATCTGACAGATATGTCGGTTCTCGATTTGTTTTCAGGAACGGGTATTTTAGGTTTTGAAGCAGCTAGCAGAGGAGCAGACACTGTAACATTTGTGGAAAATAATACAACTGTGGTTAACATGCTCCAGCAAAACGTCAAATTATTTCAAAAAACTAATTTTAATGTGTTCCGACAAGATGTATTCAAATACTTAAATTCAAATGAACAATTTGATATTATTATAGCTGATCCACCTTATAGTGTATATACACTTCCAAAACTTGTTAAATTATGCATCAACAATTTAAATAATAATGGTCGTTTTGTATTGGAAGCTAAATCAAAAGATAATTCAATTATCGGTGATCGTGAAAAAAAATATGGTGATACAAAACTGGCAATATGGAGTAAATCATGAAAAAAATCATATATCCCGGGACATTTGATCCGATTCATAATGGGCATATAGATATTGCAAACAGAGCTTCAAAGTTGTTCGATGAACTAATATTCGTTGTAGCAGAGAACTTTTTAAAGGAACCGTTCTTTTCTACTGAAGAAAGAGTCAAAATGATTAAGGAATGTACACGAGACATTCCAAATATAAGTGTAAGTTCTACAGATAGCCTAATCGTAGAATTTGCAAAAGAGAATGAAGCTGTTGCTTTAATTCGAGGATTACGCCACGTTAGCGATTTTGAATTTGAGTTTCAAATGGCGATGATGAATTACCATCTAAATCCAAAAGTAACTACATTATTAATGATGCCGGATGAAAAATATATCCACCTTAATTCTACGGTTGTGAAGGATGTAGCTAAATTAGGTGGTGATATTGAACAGTATGTTCCAAAAAATGTATTAGAGTGCTTAAATCTAAAATATCATTAATCTTTTAGATTTAAAATATAAATATATTAAAAGCACAGGATAAGAATGCCTACCTATGATTATAAATGTATGAAATGTGATCATCACTTTGAACATTTTCAATCTATGTCCGATTTACCTTTAACAGTTTGTCCACTTTGTGGGTCAACGATTCGACGGTTGGTAAGTGGTGGATCAGGATTGATTTTTAAAGGTAAAGGTTTCTACTTAACCGATTATAAAAAAAATAAAACAAATACTTCATTAAATAAAAATAAAAGTACAAATAAAACCCCAAAAACAAAGACATCAAAAAAGGATAATTAATGGATATCATCTGGACGATTACTGACGAAGCACCCGCTCTAGCTACACGATCATTACTCCCCATAATAAAAGCATTCGCAAAAAAAGTAAATATTAATATACTTTCAAAAGATATATCACTTGCCGGGCGAGTTCTATCATCTTTCCCTGATTATCTAAACCCCGAACAGAAAATTGAAGATGATCTAAAATATTTAGGTGAGCTTGTAAAGAAATCCGATGGTAATATTATTAAATTACCAAATATCTCAGCATCTATTCCACAGTTGAAAGAATGTATTATTGAACTTCAAAATAAAGGATTTAATATTCCCGACTATCCTGAAGAGCCAAAGACAGAAGAAGAAAATAAAATTAAGGAACGGTATTCAAAATGTCTTGGTTCAGCGGTTAATCCTGTCATACGGGAAGGAAACTCGGATCGTAGAGCTGCAGAATCTGTCAAGAATTTTGCGAAAAAGAATCCACATAAATTAAAACCATATTCAAAAGATTCTAAAGCCCATGTAGCATGTATGTCTGATAATGATTTTTATGGTAATGAACAATCTATTATTATCGAGAAAGATGATACAGTCACGATTGAATATCAATCAAAAGATGGAGTTGTAAACGTTTTAAATACATTTGATGCTCTGAATCAGGAAGTGATTGATTCTTCATTTATATCCCGAAAAATATTAGCTGATTTTTATTCCGATGAAATTAGAAACGCAAAAGAAAAGGGATTGTTGTTTTCGCTTCACCTAAAAGCAACGATGATGAAAGTATCTGATCCTATAATGTTTGGGTGCTGTGTAGAAGAGTATTTTAAAGATGTGTTTCTAAAACATAAATATATTTTTGAAGCAATCGGAGTAAACCCTAATCTGGGTTTGAGTGATCTTTATACAAAAATTAAGCAATTACCACAAGACACAGAGAATACAATAAAAGAAGATATACTCTTGACATATAAGAAGAACCCGGATCTTGCAATGGTAGATTCTGACAGAGGTATTACAAATCTTCATGCACCTAATGACATCATTATAGATGCATCAATGCCGGTTGTGATTCGTGATGGTGGACAGATGTGGAATCCAAGTGGAGAATTACAAGAATGTAAAGCTGTAATCCCTGACCGATGCTACGCTACAATGTACAACGAAATTTTAGAAGATTGTAAACTGAATGGGCAATTTGATGTTGAAATGATGGGAAATGTTTCTAACGTGGGATTGATGGCCCAAAAAGCTGAAGAGTATGGCTCTCACCCAACAACATTTGAAATAGAAGAAGATGGACTGATACAAGTAAAAAATTCGAGCGGTAATGTTTTGATGGAACATCATGTGGAGAAAGATGATATTTGGAGATTATCCAAAACAAAAGACATTCCTATTAATAATTGGGTCAAATTAGCAGTTGAACGAGCAAAAATAACCGGTAATCCGTTAGTATTTTGGCTTGATGCCCATCGGTCTCATGATGCAAATATTATTGAAAAAGTTAACAATTATTTACCCCTCTACAACAAGAATAAAGATATTGATTATTATATCTTAGCACCAAGAGAGGCAATGAAGTTCACACTAAAAAAAATCCGTAAAGGCGAGAATGTAATTAGCGCAACGGGTAATGTTCTACGAGATTACTTAACAGACTTATTTCCTATTCTGGAATTAGGCACTTCGGCAAAAATGCTATCGATTGTTCCATTAATTGCTGGTGGACGGTTATTTGAAACAGGTGCAGGTGGGTCAGCCCCAAAGCATGTTCAACAATTTACTAAAGAAGGTCATTTAAGGTGGGATTCTCTTGGTGAATTCTTAGCTTTAGCTGAATCATTACGTTTTATTGCACAGCGAAGTTCAAATAAACAAGTTGAAGTATTTACTTCAGCCTTAGATACCGCTAATTCTTTATACTTAGATCATAGGAAATCGCCTGCAAGAGTTGTTGGACAACCCGGCAATCCTATCAGCCATTATTACTTGATTAAGTATTGGGCTCAAGCAATAACTGAGCAAAAAGATGATCTCCACCTTGCTAATCAATTTAAGAGTCTTACAGAATTATTGGATATAAATGAAAATATTATTCTAGATGAACTTATGTCAACTGAAGGAATTTCACAAAACATTGACGGTTATTTTTTGCCTGATGACTTAAAAGCTGATTCAGCGATGAGATCTAGTAAAACGTTAAATAATATTATAAACAATTTCTAATATGGCTTCCTTTGTTGATTATACAAGAATAGAAGTACGCTCCGGGAAAGGCGGTCCAGGATTAGTTTCTTTCCGTAGGGAGAAATTTGTTCCAAAAGGTGGACCAGATGGGGGAGATGGAGGTAGAGGAGGTCATGTTATATTTTATGTGGATTATAATCTTCATACATTACAAGATATTCGATATAATAAATTATATAAAGCTGCTGATGGAGAAGGTGGTGGAAAAAATAATCGTTTTGGAAAAGATGGTAAAGATGTACGAATACCGGTTCCACCCGGTACAGTGATCAAGATGGAAGGGAGTTCAGAGATATCTGCAGACCTTATTGAAAATGACGATGAATATATTGCATGCAACGGAGGAAAGGGAGGACGTGGAAATTCTCATTTTAAATCATCGACCCATAGAACCCCTCGTTTTTCACAAACCGGATTACCGGGGGAAAAGAAAAATATCGAATTAGAACTAAAAGTTCTAGCTGATGTTGGATTAGTTGGATTACCCAATGCAGGGAAATCCACTTTACTCTCAACAATATCATCAGCAAAACCAAAAATTGCTGATTACCCGTTCACGACGCTACAACCCCATCTTGGTATTGTAAAGTATGGAGAATATAAGTCCTTTGTTATGGCCGATATCCCTGGATTAATTGAAGGAGCCAGTAAAGGAAAAGGATTAGGACATCAATTTTTAAGACATGTCGAAAGGAATCGATTAATCTTATATTTAGTGGATGCACAAGAAGAAAATCCTCAATCGGTATACGAAACATTAAAAAATGAGGTTTTGAAATACAATCCTGATCTAATACATAAACCATTTTTAATTGTAAGAAGTAAATACGATACGATTATGCACCAAGAAATACCCGTCGGTTGGAATGAATTTAAAGAACAGTATCTTGACGTATCATCCGCAACGAACCACGGAATAAAGAATTTAATTGCTAAAATTGTTACCTTATTGACTACATCTCCTTAACTATTTCTTTCCACTCAATGGACTTTTCAACTATAATAGCTCTTATTAATTTATTAAATGTACCAAAGATAGGACCAAAACGGGTACGAACCCTTCTGACAGATCACCAAGATATTCATTCCATTTTTCAACTACCTGAGATGGAACTATGTAAAACTGATGGTATCGATCTAAGATTATCTAAGGAAATAAAGCAATATTCCGAATTTAGTTTTGGGCAAATGGAATTTGATCGTGCGGAAAAAGAAGGAATTCGTATTATTTCTATCTTGGATAAGGATTATCCTTTATTATTGAAAAATATAGATAATCCACCGGTGTTGTTGTACACAAAAGGTCAACCCTTAAGATCTAAAGACGATTCAGTCGCTATCGTTGGTTCCAGAATGACGACTGATTATGGCAAGATTGTTGCTGAATCTATTGCAAAAGATATCACCTCTTATGGTTTAACTGTTGTTAGTGGTTTAGCTAGAGGAATTGACACTATTGCTCATAAAACAGTGTTAAAAGAGAGTGGTAAAACGATTGCTGTTTTAGGAAGTGGATTGGATATTATTTATCCTTCTGAGAATAAATATCTTGTTGACGGAATTTTAGAAAAAGGAACAATTATTTCTGAGTTTCCATTAGGTACAGGACCTGAACCCGGGAATTTTCCACAACGAAATAGGATAATCAGTGGATTATGCCACGGTACCACAGTTGTAGAGGCCGGAAATAAAAGTGGAGCAATATTGACTGCATTAAATTCAATTGATCAAAATAGAGAGGTGTTTGCGGTTCCCGGTAGGATTTATGATAAACAAAGTGTGGGTTGTCTGAGATTAATTAAACATGGTGCAGTACCAATTCTGGATGGTCATCAAATCATCGATCACATTAAAAATAAATTATTTATTCCGTTAAAGCACGAACAATCAAAAATTATATTAGAGTTGAATCGGGATGAAAGTAAGGTGATGGAGCATATCGGTTCAGAACCAATACATATTGATAGCTTAAGAAATACCACTTCTATCAAGCTTACTGAACTCTTGACTATATTATTGCAGTTAGAATTAAAAGGCGTTGTGAAGCAGATAGGTGGGAAACAGTTTGTTCGTTGCGTATAAATATACTTATTCGGATATCATGGTTGTTATTGGTAAAGTACACAGTGTAAATTCGCACCTGTTTTTTGAGTATTTCGGGGTGTAGCGCAGCCCGGTTAGCGCGCGTCGTTCGGGACGACGAGGTCGAAGGTTCAAATCCTTTCACCCCGACAATTATGTGTGAATTTAATCATAAAACTATAGATAAAAAGTGGCAAACTTATTGGGAACAAAATGATACGTTTCGATCAGAGGACTACTCTGATAAACCGAAGTTTTACTGTTTAGTTGAATTTCCATATCCTTCAGGTGATGGTTTGCATGTTGGACATCCACGATCGTATACCGCCTTAGATATTCTTGCCAGAAAAAAGAGAATGGAAGGATATAATGTTCTATTTCCAATGGGATTTGACAGCTTTGGTCTTCCTTCTGAAAATTATGCTATAAAGACCGGTATTCATCCGTCTATCACAACGAAAAAGAATATAGCGAGATTTACAAAACAGCTTAAATCTTTGGGGTTTTCTTTTGATTGGAATCGAGTTATCTCTACCACAGATCCTGAATATTATAAATGGACTCAATGGATTTTTTTACAGTTCTTCAAAAAAGGATTAGCTTATAAAAAAGAAATGCCAATAAACTGGTGTATCTCTTGTAAAATAGGATTAGCAAATGAAGAAGTACTAAATGGTCAATGTGAGCGGTGTGAGGGAGATGTAGAAAAGAGGTCTATTGACCAATGGATGCTTAAAATTACAGCTTACGCAGAAAAGTTGCTAAAAGGCTTAGATGAAGTCAACTTTTTAGATCGTATTAAAACTCAACAGGTTAATTGGATCGGAAAATCTAATGGTGCTGAAGTGGATTTCAAAATTGTAGGTCATAAAGATTCTATTAAAGTATTTACGACACGTCCTGATACTTTATTTGGTGCGACATTTATGATTCTATCACCGGAACATCCTCTTGTAGAAGCTATCTCAACAGACGAACAAAAGGATAAGATAAACAGTTATATTCGATTTTCCGCTACTAAGAGTGATCTGGAAAGAACTGAATTAAATAAAGAAAAAACAGGTGCATTTACAGGCGCATATGCTATAAATCCGGTAAACAATAAAGAAATTCCCATTTGGATAGCTGATTATGTTTTATCAAGTTATGGAACCGGTGCTATTATGGCAGTTCCTGCACATGATACTAGAGATTTTGAGTTTGCAGAAATATTTGGTTTGGAGATCAAAAATATTATCGAACCGGAAATAGAATTGGCAGACAATGAAGGTGTTGAAGTAAATGATGTCTTAGCAGGGAAAACTTGTTGGCCGTTTGAGGGTAAATGTATTAATTCGTCAAATGATAATGGATTGGATATCAATGGTCTAGATATTAATACTGCAATCACAAATACAAACAAATGGTTAGAAGAACAGGGGAAAGGTAAACCTGCAGTCAATTATAAATTAAGAGACTGGGTCTTTTCAAGACAACGATACTGGGGAGAACCGATCCCATTGGTTTATTGTAATGACTGTGGATGGGTTCCAATCCCTGATGATGAACTACCTGTTGTGTTACCCGATGTTGATAAATATGAACCAACAGAAAACGGAGAATCTCCATTAGCAGCTATTCATAATTGGGTGAATACACAATGTCCAAAGTGTGGCAATAACGCCAAACGAGAGACAGATACCATGCCAAATTGGGCAGGATCTTCATGGTATTTTTTACGATATATTGATCCAAAAAATGATGAAAACTTTGCTGATTATAATAAACTTAAATATTGGATGCCCGTTGATTGGTATAATGGAGGAATGGAGCATACAACCTTACATCTATTATACTCTCGTTTTTGGAATATATTCCTTGCTGATAATGGGTTTGTTCCAGAGTCCGAACCTTATACAAAACGAACATCACATGGAATGATCCTTGGTGAAGGCGGTGAGAAAATGTCTAAATCAAGAGGAAATGTTATTAATCCTGATGATGTTGTTAATAAGTATGGTGCAGATGTATTTCGAACATATGAGATGTTTATCGGACCGTTTGATCAATCTGCGGCCTGGGATACACATGGAATTGCTGGTACCGATCGATTTATTAAACGTGTTTGGAAAATATTCACTACTAAACCAATTAAAGAACTCGATCTAAATAAAACACAGCTATTTAATTTACATCGCACAATTAAAAAGGTTAATGAAGATATAAATACGTTAAATCTTAATACTGCTGTTAGTCAGTTGATGATATATATGAACGAATTAAGTAAAAGATCTGAATTAACAACAATTGAATCAAAAACCTTTTTATTATTATTAAATCCATTTGCACCGCATATTTGTGAAGAATTGTGGTCAAGATTAGAAAATACCGCATCGATTGCACACGAACCATGGCCAAAGTATCGAGATGAATATTTAATTCAAGATAAAATTACCATTATTGTTCAAGTCAATGGTAAACTCAGATCAAAAATGGAAATTGATAAAGATGCTGATAAAAATACCGTTATTCATGCAGCTAAAAATGAATCGAATGTTATTCCGTTTTTGGAAGGGAAGGATATAATTAAAGAGATTTACGTTCCCGGAAGAATCGTTAATATTGTCGTAAAGTAAAATTGACAATATATAGTATATTATACATAATCTATCTTATACGGATATTACTTAATGCTCATATCTTTCTTGAATTGATGTAATTGTTCCTTAGCTCCTATCAACATTACAGTTTGTTTTAAATGTAAAACTGTGTGAGGATCAGGATTCAGTAAAGTCTCTCCATTTTCGTTTATAATTCCAACGATGATTAGATTATAATCTTCACGTAACTTTGAATCTTTAATCATAATACCATCATAGCGATCAATCGATTCTAAATGAATTTCATCAATGACCATTTGCAAGTCAGACTTTGGTGTAGATAATGAAACAGTATCTTCTACAAATGGTGTTAATAATAATTCAGCCATTTTATATCCACCTGCTATATACGGATTAACCACCTTACTTGCTCCGGCTCGTTTAAGTTTCTTGCCGGTATCATGTTTACTACATCGAGTGATTAAATAAGCATCTTTGTTTAAATTTCTGGCAGACATTGTAACAAATAAGTTATCTTGATCATTATCTAAGGTAATTACAATGCCTTTGGCATTCTCAATTCCGGCATTTAATAATGATTCGTCGAGAGTTGCATCTTCTTTTAAGTACTTATAGCCAAGCTCTTCGATATATTCGATTTTTTCTCGATTATTTTCGATAACGACAAATTTTTCATTTTGTTGCTTTAATTCTTTGGCTATAACAGCGCCGGTTTTACCAAAACCGCATAAAATATAATGATTTTTCATTTTTTTGATTTTATTTAACATAACACGTTTCCGATATTGTTTGAATTCCATTAAATCTGTGCCAATTTTTGAGATGAGCATCGCAACACCGTTTACTCCAAAAATAATGACAATAATTGACCATATTTTAGCACTTTGTGTTAGTGGATGAACCTCACCGTATCCGACGGTAGATAAGGTGATAATTGCCATGTATATACTATCGACGATTGTCCACTCTTTTCCGCCGATGATATAATAACCAGCAGCACCGACTAAAATTAAGAGAATAAAATAGATTATGAAGGTGGTCTTCCCTAGTTTCTTAAACACAGGTTCCTCCCATAAATATGGTTGTTTTGAATACATCCATAGATAAAATTATTACGGTTTATATTAAAGATAAAGTATTGTTTTCAATTATGACGTAAAAGTAAAAAACCCCAAATAATTGGGGTTTTTTACTTGTGACTAATTATAACAGGATTATTTTACTTATTTAGAAATAATCTGTAATAGGTCTACTACCCTATTTGAATATCCCCATTCATTATCATACCAATTCAACGTTTTGACAAAAGAACTGTCTACTACTTTTGTAAATGGTGCATCAAATATGGACGAATGCGGATTCCCAATAATATCTGAAGATACTACAGGTAATGTTGAGTATTCTAATATGTTCTTGTAATTCTCTGTCTCAGATGCAGCATAAACTGCTTCATTGATTTCTTCAACAGTTACAGATGAATTTAATTGAAATACTGAGTCTACTACCGATCCGTCAGCAACAGGTACACGCATGGCGATACCGTCTAATTTTCCTACTAATTCCGGTAATACTTTTCCAACTGCTCGAGCTGCACCGGTTGTTGTCGGAATTATATTTTCTGCGGCAGCCCTACTTCTGCGCCAATCTGAATGAGGAACATCCGCTAAGCGTTGATCATTTGTGTATGCATGAATTGTATTAATCACACCATAGTCAATACCAAATTCGTCATTCAATACCTTGACGATAGGTGCAAGACAATTGGTGGTACAACTAGCATTTGAAATAATTCTATGTTCCTTTTTTAAGCCCTTGTCATTAACACCGATTACAACAGTATAATCAATCTCTTCTTTAGCAGGGACAGTTAAAACAATACGTTTTGCACCGGCATCGAGATGTGGAGTTAAAGTATCGACAGTACGAAATATTCCAGTGGCTTCTACGACTGCATCTATCTCTAAAGATTTCCAAGGTAAGTTACCCGGGTTTGTTTCTGCGAGTAATTTTACTTTATTTGATGATGTATAAAGTATGTCCCCTTCAGTTCGAACAGTATCAGGAAACCGTCCCATGACCGTATCATACTTTAACAAGTATCCTAAGGCTTCATTATCGGCAATATCATTAATCGCAACAACTTCAAAATCATCTCTATTATTAAGGATTCGAAATACCGATCTTCCGATTCTTCCAAACCCATTAATTGCAACTCTCATTATTTGACCTCACTTTCATTCGACAATTGACTGTAATCATCTACGACGTCAAGAATTCTCTTAGCAAATCCCCATCCGTTATCAAACCAAGCTACTGTTTTGATTAGTTTATTTGATGCGATCATCGTAGCCTTTGAATCAAATACAAGTGTTTCACCACTGGCGGTCAAGTCACTTGAGACAATGGGATCTTCTGTATATCCAATTAAATCTTTATATTTACCTTCAGAAGCATTTTTTAATGAAGCATTTACTTCATCAACCGTTGGAGTTTTAGTCAGTTCTGCGGTTAGATCAATACAAGATCCATTGGGAATTGGTACATTAAATGCAATGCCACTTAATTTTCCTTTAAATTTCGGTACTAAACGTTCAACATAATCTGTGGCCCAAGTTTCATTAGGAATGATGTTTTCGACAGCCGAACGGCTACGTCTAAGATCGGAACGGACAGCGTCTGCTAACGGTTGATCAGATGTATAAGCATGAACCGTGGTCATCATCGCTTTTTCCAGTCCAAAATCCTTATCTAAAACACTTAACATTAACGCTAATACTTGTGTTGTGGCTGATGTTGTTGAAATAATCTTATCCTCAGATTGAATATCTTTATTGTTAAGACCCGGAATAACTATTCTGTCAATTTCATCAATTGGTGGTTTTGAGACAATAACTCTTTTTGCACCGGATTTCAAATGGGGTTCAAGTTCTTCTCTATTACGATATACACCTGTTGTATCTAAAACAAAATCAACATCATAAGCATCCCAAGGTAATGCTCCGGGACCTCCACCGGGAAGAATCCGTGTTTTTCTATCATTATAAATTAGATAGTTATCTTCTAATAAAAATTCATCTTTCATCGGTCCATGGATTGAATCTCTCATCAGCAAATAATGTAATGATTCGGGTTCTCCAAAATCACTTATTGCAACAAATTCGTAATTAGGATTATTATATCCAATACGAAATATATTTCGTCCAATCCTACCAAATCCAAATAAAGCAATTCGTATAGGTTTATTCATTTTTACCTCATGTCAGTTAAATTCATGTTTAAAATTACAAATAAAATAATAGTAACTACAATATGAGTTACTATTATTTTACATAAAATGTTTCTAAAATGTAGTTAGATAAAAATCGCAATACTTTATATAATTCGATTATTGAATGTATTATTCGTTTACTGAAAGATATTTCCTTATGACCATATAGATCTGTGATATGAAGACGGCTGTTTTTTAATGAGTTACCCAGTTTTACAGATTCTGTGTATGGAACCATATTATCATAGGTACCATGAAGAATAAAAACTCTATTGTCTATTTTATTACACCAATATTGTGGTGAGTAATCAATAAACTCTTCTCTACATTCTTTAAACATAATATCAATGGTATTTTTAACTTCTGAAGATGGAGAATTATTCATTAATTCATCCCAGATTTTACTTTCATGTATGCTTAATCTGGTAACTTGGCTAGATAATTTATCTTCATCTTCGTATATATGATATTTTAGTGCTTTTACAAGATTTTCGGTATTATATCCAAGATTTACTTTGGGGAGAAAATTAAATAAGATGCATATTAAAGCCCAATAATCAGGAGAAAGATGAATAGATTTACCATTTTTTATAATATTTCCGGAATATAAAAACTCGATTACAGTCTCAAATTGGTAGTATGTACCATAAGAAAATAGAGATTTAGGTGGATATTTTTGCATCGCATTGGATAAACTAGTTTTTAAGACCATTGCTCCACCAAAACTAACACCCATTATGCTTATTGAATTTGGATCATTATTGATATTATTGATAAACCAAGCATAGAAATGAGACATCCAAGAAATAACATCTCCGGATATGCTTAATTGTTTTAACGGAGGAATTCTTGGAACATACACATCATATCCAATCCTTGCGAATGCTAACCCAATCGTTTGTAAGTTCTCATGATCTTCTGCAGAATGAGACGCTCCGGGATAAATAATAAGAGTATGTTTGGGTTTGCTCTTTGGTTTGAAATGTTTATATGGTGTACTATTTCCATCTAACCCATCATAAAGTGCTTTATCAACAAAGACACCATAACTCTTATTATTGCTTAATAAAAGAGTATGTAGAAAGACAGTTGATTTAAAATATGCTGATATAGACTTAAGTACGTTCACTGCTTTTGCTCAGCAAAAGGAACTACATAATCGGAAATCATATCCCATGGAAATTGAATCCATGTATCTTGACTAACTTCCGTAATAAAAGTATCCACAAGAGGACGACCTTCAGGTTTTGCATAGACTGTAGCTAAGTGAGCTTCAGGTAAAATATCTTTTGCAATTTGTGCAGTAGTTCCTGTATCAACTAAGTCATCAATGAGAAGCCACCCTTCGCCGTCGTGATCTATACCTTTTAGAACCTTTGGTTTACCAATTTTTTGATGATCATAAGTGGATACACAAATTGTATCCAATAATCTGATATCCAATTCCCTTGAAACAATTGCTGCGGGTACAAGTCCTCCTCTGGTGATTGCAGCTATACCTTCCCATTTCTTAATGGATAATAAACGCCATGCTAAAGCACGAGCATCTCTATGTAATTCTTGCCAACTGACATTAAAATATTTTATTTGTTTTTGCATATTGTTGTTAGTCTATTTATTTGTGTAAAGTTAAGATATTTTACCTAATCCACGCAGTATCTTCTCCGGAGTAATGGGTAAATGTCGGATGCGAACACCACACGCATTGTATATTGCGTTCACAATTGCTGGAGCAGGACCGTTCGTAGGAATTTCCGCAACTGCTTTTGCACCAAAGGGACCGGTAGGTTCATTCGTGTGAACAAATTTTGCAACAATTTCAGGCATATCAATCGAAGTATAAATATGATAGTCATTAAAATCTCGATTAATAGCTCTCCCCTGTTTATCAAAGATCATAAACTCAGATATTGCCATACCCAACGATTGTGGAATCGCTCCTTCTATTTGACCTGCAGACATCTGCGGATTAATAATCTGTCCGGCATCTGTTACAGAAATGATTTTGTTTACTTTAACAAACCCCGTTTCTATATCAACGGTTACGTCAGCAAATGTTGCATTATATGGTGGTGGACTGTCATAACTCATATGAGATGTTGCAGATTGGATCTGAAGCTGATGATCTGTGTAAAATGATTTTGTACATATTTCACCATAGGTGATTTTTTCTCCATTATTTGCCACAACACATTGGTCTTTAATAACAGCAGTCTCAACATTTAGAATCTTTTTACCTTGATCGAGTATCTGATTTCTTACATCCAAGGCAGCCTTTTTTACAGCGGTTCCACTAATGAAGGTTGTGCTTGATGCATAAGCTCCAGTATCGAAAGGAGTTAAATCTGTATCGGATGAATAAACAATTATCTTATCAACCGGGACTTCTAATACTTCTGCAGCGATTTGTGCTAATGCAGTGTCAGATCCCGTCCCAAGGTCGGTCGCACCAATATTTAGATTAAAACTCCCATCTTCATTCATTTTAATATAGGCTGCACCCATGTCAATTCCGGCGATGCCTGACCCTTGAGCGACTGTTGCTACTCCAATACCATCTTTTAAGTAGGTGAGTTTATTATTAGGTTTTGTTTTATTCCATTGGATATATTTTTTACCGACAGATAAACATTCTCGAATTCCACTCGTATTTAAGATAACCGGGAATCCTTCTCTTCCTTCTCCAAGAACTTTTGCAATAGGAACTTCATCACCTTCATTGAAATAATTTTTCTCTCTTAATTCAATTGGATCCACATTTAATTCGTTTGCTATTTCGTCCATGATCGATTCCAAAGCAAAAAATCCTTGAGGAGCACCATATCCACGATAAGCTCCAGCAGGTGGAAGATTTGTATAAACAGAATTAGCAACGATTCTCACATGATTAGATTTATACAAGGCTAATGTTTTACTGGCGGAGACAGACATAACTGTTAGTGAATGAGGGCCATACGCACCGGAATTCTGAAGAATATTCATATCAATAGCTTGAATAATATGATCTTTATTCAATCCGATTTTAAAAGTGATTTTCTGAGGATGACGTGATCTTGCGGCTGTGAATTCTTCTTCACGAGTATATTCTAAACGCGCAGGTTTACCGGTACGTAAGGTTACTGCTGCGCATAACTCTTCTCCTATAATCTCTTGCTTTGAACCAAAACCTCCACCAATGCGTGGTTTAATGACTCTTATTTTATTTATCGGTATTTCAAGAACTTCAGCAACAATTCTACGTACATGGTGTGGTACTTGTGTTGCTGTTCGGATGACCAGCCTGTCATTTTCATCTAACCAAGATAGAGAAATATGTGGCTCAATATGAGCATGTTGAACATAGGGTGTTGAATAAGTATTCTCGAAAACATAATCTGAATTGTCCATTGCTTCATCAACATCACCCAGTTCTTCATTGATATTAGACGCTATATTCTTCTTTGGGTCATAAACAAAATTATATCCTTCTTTATCAGGATGTAGAATCGTCGAATTTCCAATAGCCTCATCCATATTGAAAATAGCCGGAAGTTCTTCATATTCAACTTGGATAAGTTTTAATGCTTTTTCTGCAATCTCTATTGAGGTTGCAGCAACTACAGCGACTCGATCGCCTACATATCGTACAACCGAATCTAATATCAATGTATCATGCGGTGATGGTTCCGGTGCACCTTGACCGGCGGTTGTATAATAGATAGATTTAAAGTCCTTATGTGTTAAAACCAGTTCTACCCCGTCTAATTTCAGTGCATCTGCATAATCAATTTGTTTAATAACTCCGTGAGGTATCGTGCTTCTAAGGATTTTTAAATATAAATAATCTTTTTTTCTCTTATCATCTGCAAAAACGGGTTTTCCTTTTGTAAGAGATATTCCATCTATTCTTTTTGTGTTTTTTCCGATGATCTTCATAATATCAACCACGGGTTTCATTTAAATATTTTTGGATTGCTTTTAATGGTTTTACATATCCCGTACACCGACAATAAACACCGGATATTGACTCTTTAATATCTGAATCGCTTGATTCGATATTT
Source organism: uncultured bacterium (assembly GCA_964645915.1). Lineage (GTDB taxonomy): Bacteria > Fidelibacterota > Marinisomatia > Marinisomatales > JACNKV01 > JACNKV01. Next base: position 33,619 of record CAZYDH010000005.1, on the reverse strand, counting down.
TCTCTTCTCAATGACTCAGCGGCTAATAGCATTGCCGGAGTGCAATATCCACATTGTACAGCGCCTTCTTCAATAAATATTTCCTGAAGGCGATGGATATTCGTACCAGATGAAAATGATTCGATGGTCTCTATTGATTTGTTTTCTAAAGAATGTAAAAGCAATAATGAGGAGTTCATCAATTTACCGTCTATCAACACAGAATCGGCACCGGTCTCCCCTTTTTCCGAACCAAATTTTACACTGAATATTTCGCTATCTCTTAAATAATCGAAAAGCGTAGCTCCTGCAGGGACATCAACCCGGACACGTTTCCCATTTAGAATAAAATTGATCATAAGTTATCTCCGGCACGTTTTATCAAAGTGGCTATGAGTAATTTCTTAAATTCTAGTGATCCCATGTGATCAGTTTCAAAGAATTTTATTGAGTTAGAAGCAATTTGCTCGATCTTGTCGTCATTAAAATCTTGAGCAGGAATTGTAAATGTTTGAATAATTTTACATCTCCCTCCAATAGATACTCTCAGTGCATCATTTTCTTTAGTGCAAACAACACAAACAATCGAACTTGCTGATGGGATTGGGGCATGTCTAACTATCTCAACAGAATCGATTTTCTTTGGGTAGTAAGTTACATTTTTGATAATTCCTATTCCATCCCAGTCATTGATCTTAACTTTTGATTCATTTTTGGTCACCACAGTCAATTCGGCATTGATAGCATGTAAGAACACTAATATATCAGAGTTTGGACGATTTTGCCCCAATTCTCCGCCAAAACAACGTTGGTTACGAATATTCTTTGATGGTGTTGCATATCGAACCCCTGAAAGAAGTCTGCAATTCGAATTGATGGTTGTCACTTCATCAATAAATTGTTGGAGAGAAACACCTGCATCGATTGAAACTTTTTCATAACTGCATTGGATGTTATTTCCAATTAAATGGTTAATATCTATAAGTGTATGGATATTTTCATTTTTCTCAGCGACTAAATAACTTCCTCCACCATAAATGGCATTCCCGGAGATTTGACTTAACTCAAAAGCATTCTGAAGATTCTTTGGTTTAGAAATGGATCTAACGGAATACCACATTATTAATCCTTACTCATTTTTAAAAAGTCTATTCTTGTTTTATCTTGTGCAGATGTTAACATAGTTTTTGCTATTTGATTATGTGTACTTATTAGCGAAGATTCATCAAGAGAAGATTGACCGTGATTAATTACACTTTTACCGTGAATAATCAAATGAGCCACTGGTGAAGTGCGAACGTTGAAGATCAATGCTGCGATCGGATCTGACAATGCACCTGCATATTCTAATGTATTAACCGAGAATAATGCCAGATCAGCCTGTTTACCAACGGATAATTGACCAATATCATTGCGCCCTAAAACAGAAGCACCTCCTCTTGTCCCTAGCCAAAGAACATCTCTTGCAGATAACCAATATTGTTCCTCACGTAGTCTGGATATCATCATTGCATTTCGTAGCTCCATAAGCATATTACCTGCATCGTTTGAAGCAGACCCATCCACTCCTATGCTTACTCTAACATTTGATTCCATCATTTCTTTAATTGGTGCAATCCCGCTTCCCAATCGCATGTTTGACGTGGGGCAATGTGTCATTCCAGCTCCGGTATCGGCCATTCTGGATATTTCCTGATTATTTAAGTGGATAGCATGAGCAAACCATGCGTTTTTATTCATCCATCCCAGCTTATCAACATAAGCTGCTGGCCTGTCTCCATAGTTATTGATGCAAAATTTTTCTTCATCTAGTGTTTCAGCTAAGTGTGTATGCATTTGAATATTATTTGCCAATGCAAACTCGGCAGTATTCTTCATCAGTTCAGGTGTGACCGAAAAGGGTGAGCATGGTGCAAGGGATATTCTTATCATAGCTCCTTCTGAAGAATCATGATATTGATTGATCAACCTCTCTGAGTCTTTTTGAATCTCTTTTTCTGTTTGAACGGTATCATCGGGTGGAAGTCCCCCTTTTGTTCTCCCTAGCGACATCGATCCACGAGTAGGTTGAAACCGTAATCCGAGATGTTTTGCACTTTCTATTTCTGCATCAATCAACTTTCCAGAAGTTTTATGAGGAAATAAATATAAATGATCAGAACTTGTTGTTGTCCCGGTTTTCATCAGTTCCAAAAGTCCAATTTTAGTACTAACAGTCACAGCTTCTTCGGTTAGTTCTCGCCAGACTTCATAGTGATTTGTTAACCAGCCAAACAGTGGAAGATCCTGCATAAACGGAATATTCCTTGTAAGAGTTTGATACAAATGGTGATGAGTGTTAATCAATCCGGGAAGGACCACACAATCAGATGCGTCTATTACATGATCTACTTCTACATCTATTTCAAACGGTCCAAGAGATTTTATTTTATCATCTACAATTAAGATATGTCCCCCCTGAAACTCATATTTGGAGTTATTCATTGTGCAAACTGCAAGAGGATTTTTTATTAAAATATTACTCATAGTGATTCATCTGTGAAAATTGGATTATCTATTAAATTTTCATATAAAATTATAAGCTGAATACATTTTTTTGTATCCTGCATTTTATCAACTTTAAGGTTAACATCTATTACATTCATATTTGTTTTGTCAATTGTTACATCCAGTTGGTCATCAGAGTATTGATAGTTATCATTATTCAAAATTAACTCAGAATTGGTGGTTTCATCTTTATATAATAATTTTTCTCTATTCAGAAGATATCCGGAAGATTCAGCACTATATGAAGATTCATCCAGATAAAATTTGGGTTTGGTTTTATAAGGGTCACCGGAAGTCGGGCAAAATGTTGAACAATTACCACACTCGTTGCAAAAGTTACCGATATTTATTATTTGTGGCTCTTGTTTCAAAACAAATGTATCGATGATATGTTTTACAATTTGATTATTTTTTCGTTTGATTTGATAAACCGGATACTTTTTATGAACAGCTATATAGGATATATTAGCCAAGTTAGGACAAACACTTACACAAATATCGCATACATCGTCACATTGTAAACATCGTGATGCTTCATAAACAGCTTCGTCAATATTTAAGGTTCTATCGATTAAAACAAAATTTAATTCAGATCCTTTTAATAAGTCCTCAGTTTCAAGACCGAATTGTCTAAATGCTAATTTCTTCTGATAATATTCCTTATTATATCGAAGAGATGATTTTTTTATTTCCTTTTTAAGACCTATCGCTTTATTGATAATACTTTCTGCTGCTTTTCGTCCATCACCGACCGCATTAATAACGGAAGATGCTCCACGAATTGCATCTCCTCCGACATAAATATTAGTAATATTTGTTTCTTTTTTATTTTCATTTCCGTTTAAATCATTCCAAGATAGAAAATCAAATGCAATATCCTGTCCAACTGCCGGGATGATTGTATCAAATTCTAACTCAACCTCAGATCCGGTTATTTTTATCGGGCGTGCTCTACCGCTTTCATCTTTTTCTCCCAATTTCATTTTTGAACACGTCAAAATAACGGAAGATTCATCGGATAACCTCAGGGATTCAGGGATCATTAATTCATATAATTGAATTCCTTCATTTAAAGCCGCAATTATTTCTTCCCTGTCAGCGGGCATTTCATTCATTGTTCGACGATAGATAATTGTAACATTCGCTCCAAACCTTTTGGAGGTTCTTGCTGCGTCCATGGCGGTATTACCACCACCGATAACTGCGATATCTTGTCCAATATTATCGATCTTATTTTGTCTTACTTTTGAAAGAAATGTTAGTGGTTCAATTACATTGGGTAAATCTTCACCTTCTATATTTAACGTTTTATTATTTTGTGCACCTGCAGCAATATAAATATAGTCATAATCATTTTGCAGTTTTTGAAACAACTCTTTATCAATAGTTACATTGAAATGCAACTGAACACCTACTGACTTCACTAAATCAATATCATTATTTATTGATCTTTCTTCTAATCTAAATGATGGTATTGCATCGGAGACCATTCCACCTGCAAATGGCTTTGCTTCAAAGATATCAACGTCAAATCCTTCTAATGCTAAATAATATGAGCATGTTAATCCAGAAGGTCCTGCACCGATGATTGCGGTTTTTATCTCATTTGATTGTTTTGGTTTGAGTGGAGTTTTGTTAGCATTTTCAGCTACAAAGCGTTTAATGGCTCGAATCAATAACGTATTATCCAGATTATTTCTTGTACATTTGGTTTGGCATAGATGATCACATACGTGTCCGGTTACTGCCGGCATAGGATTTGTCATCAAGATCGTATCCCAGGCTTTTTGAAAATCTTTTTGTGCTACTTGATACATATATTCTGGAATTGCTTGTTCAGTTGCACAGGATTCCATACACGGTGCTTTTACACAATCAAATGTTGTTAACAGACGATTAGTTTTTATTGATTCAAAATGATTGTTATCTTTTAAATATGCCTTATTGATGAGAACACTTTCACAATATCGTCTGAGATTATTTAAACTCGCTTCTTTTATTGAATTCCCATTTTCATTTTTTGAAAGAATGAACTCATCAATTGAAGTTGATTCTGCTTTTTTGAACTCGTTATTAACTACATGAATATATTGAGCTAAGCGAGTATATCCACCCGGTTTTAAAAGATCAGTACATACAGTAATCGGTTTGATATTTGAAGAAAGAATATCAGCAATATTAAAGGCATCAGTTCCTGCTGAAAATGAAATATCAAGTTCACCATCAAATACATTTTGCACCTTTTCTGCAACATGTATACTGATCGGATGTAATGCACGTCCACTCATATACATCATTTGCTCATCGGAACTAAATATGTTTTTATGATTTTCTACTTCAAGAGTATTAGTCAATTTTAATCCAAAATCAATATTCGCTTTTGTAGCAGCGTTTTGTAATCGTTGGATTAACTGCAACGCATCGTCAAATTTTAAATCATGATTAAAGGCTTCATCCGGTACCGTTATATTATTATATCCCAGATGATTAGTTAGTATATCTCGTAGATGATCAGGACCCAAAAGAGTTGGATTCAATTTGATAGCTGTATGGTATTGTCTTTCCTCAATAAAATATTTCCCGATAGACTCGATTTCATCCGGTGGGCATCCATGCATTGTAGACAGTGTAAGATTGTTTGAAATTTGCGAAGAAATATGAATGTCTTTTATCTTAGGATAGATGGTCTCAATTTCATTTAAACACTCGTTTAATTGAGGTTGACAATTTTCCATCATATCCAAAAATTGTTGAACATTATTATTTTTGATTCCGTCTAAATTATACCCGGCGGACATATTAAATATTGTGCCCAATCCATTTGTATTGTTCCATCCAAATTCATATCTAAGAATGTGGATGATAATCCATGCATTAAGGTATTCAGAAAAAGACTGTTTCAGTTTTAATTCTTGTGACCATTCACAATTGTAACCCTCATCCTGCATATCAATACATGGTTTAGAAACTTCTAATTCATCAAGAGTTTGGATTGTTTTAAGTTCGATATATCTAGCACCCATTAACCAGGCCAATACAATATTTTGAGACATTTGAGTGTGTGGGCCGGCTGCTACACCAATTGGAGTCTCAAGTAATTGGTTGTATCTAGTCATCCGAAATACATCCGTTTCTTTCGGATTGAATATTAATTCTTTAGAGACACCAAGAATAGAATTGGATTTTCCCTTTTCTTCGAGAATCCACTTTAACAAATGCGGTAATTTTATTGGATAAAATCTATCAGACATGAGAATCCTTATCATGATTGATTAAAGGATTATCACTGTTTTTTAGATTATTTATTGTATAAGCTATAAGGTTTTTCAAAGCCTTTCGACGATATTCTGCTGAAGCACGTATATCATCTATTGGTGAAATATCCTTATAGATAAGATCAATAACTGATTCAACAGATTCACCATTTATTATTGCATTGACTAAATATTTTAAATATACTACTGTAGGTGCTACAGCACCACATGCTATGTTCAAGGATTTGAGTGTATTATCGGGATTTAGATCATAGCTTAAAGCAAAATTTACAACTGAGATTGCCATGGATTGTCTTAATCCAAGTTTATAAAACATCGATTTAATATTTGATATCGGTAAGATTATTTTTGTGAGAAATTCGTCTTTCTGCAATGTGGTTTTTCCGGGTCCAATAAAAAACTCATCGACAGGTATAATCCTTACTCCCCGAGGACTTAACAATTCAACTTTTGCATTGTGTACATATAAACAAGGGATTAAATCGCCGGCAGGTGACGCATTACAAATATTGCCACCTATCGTTGCTCTATGACGGATTTGAACACCTGCAAAAGACGATGTGGCTTGAATGATCGAGGGGAAATGTTTGGATATATTCGGATTGTCTTTTAATTGTTGAATTGTAGTTAATGTACCAATGGATATGTTATTGCCTTCTTTTGATATACCCGATAATCTTTCTACCTTCTTTAGATCAATTAAATGTTTTGGTGGAGAAACACCATTTTCCCATCTAGGTAATATGTCTGTTCCCCCTGAAAGAAATTGTTTGGAGTTAAGAATCAATTTATCTGAAAGTAATTTCTCAAGCTCATTGACGGTGGATGGTCTGAAATATTTCACGATGAATGTTCACTTTTAGAAGTTGATTCGATCGCATCGATTATTTTCTTATATCCGGTACATCTACACATGTTGCCGGATAGGTCATCTCGAATATCTTGTCGAGATGGTGATGTATTATTTTGGAGTGTATGGTCTCCTGAAAAGATCATACCCGGAATACAATACCCGCATTGAACAGAATGCTTTTGAAGGAATTCTTCTTGGAGCTTGGTCAATGAATCATCTTTGGATACTCCCTCAATGGTAATAATCTCTGAACCGGAAACTTCAACAGCAAGAATTAAGCAAGAGTTCACTATTTTCTCATCCAGTAAAATAGTACATGCACCGCACTCTCCTTCTCCACAGACTTCTTTAGAGCCGGTTAATAATAATTCCTCTCGTAATAAATCTAATAAACGCATATGGGAAGGAACTGTTTTTTCCAATTCCTTCCCATTTATTGTAAATTTTATCGTGTAATATTCAGAATTTTCAATATGGAGCATGTTCATCTGCTCGAATGTTTAGTATTCCTAAATTACACAATTAATTGGTTTAAAATCATTATGATTTCAGCAAACCTGTTTGCTCATTGAAATCGTTAATTAACTCGTCCATCTCATCGATTTGATTATGCATATCAGACCAGTAGTTCTTATTATACCATTGAGCTTGAATTTCTTCATACGTTTTTCCTTGTTGTTCAACCCAAGTATAATATTTGAGATTATGAACACGTTTTCTTGTTTCGTATGTTAATTCTTCAACATAATCAATAGTCGTACCAACTAAATGTTTATGATAAACTGCCGAAGCATCAAGATCACTAAATTCACCTCTTTCTTCATTTAGTTCGTCTAGACGACTTTGATACATTTCCATTGAATCAGTCAAAATGGTGCTCACAACATCTCCTTCACCCAATTCATAATATTTAGCAAATTTAATAGCAGATAATAAATTAGCTACTCCAGAAATACCTAATAACGGAAGAGCTTCAATTAATTGGTCAGTTACTCCCTGCTTTTTAAGATATTCTTTTCCGGCAGGTTCGTTAAATAATCTTATTACTGATACGGGTGCTTCATCATCAATTGCCATCACCATATCAGTATTTTTAACATTATGGATCCATGGAATATGTTTGTCTCCAATTCCTTCTATCCTATGTGCACCAAAACCATTATTCAATAAAGTCGGACATTGTAATGCTTCACTGGCAGCTATTTTACTATTTGGGAAGAGTGTTTTTAGATAATCACCACTACCGATCGTTCCGGCGGAACCCGTCGTGTAAACAGATCCGCAGAATGTATCATTTGGTCCCATGACCTGCTCTAATATTTCAGCGATCGCACGACCGGTAACATTGAAGTGCCATAAATAATTTCCAAATTCATCAAATTGATTGAAAATAACGAGATCTTCACCGGATTCTCTAAGTTCCCAACATTTATCAAATATCTCTTTTACATTACTTTCACTTCCGGGAGTTTTGATTGTCTCACCAGCAACAGATGATAACCATTCGAATCGTTCTTTACTCATTTCTTCCGGTAGGATTGCTATGGATTCACACCCTAACAGCGTTGAATCGTAAGCCCCTCCTCGGCAATAATTACCGGTTGAAGGCCAAACAGCTTTTTGTGTTGAAGGATCAAATTGTCCGGTAACTAACCTAGGAACTAAACACCCAAAAGCTGCTCCAACTTTATGTGCACCTGTTGGGAACCATTTTCCGATAGGAGCTACAATTTTAGCATCGACACCGGTAAGTTCTTTAGGAAATTCAATGTAATTCACTCCACCGTAAACACCTCCAAATGATTTTGGTTCATTTTTCCATGTGATTCTGAATAGATTGAGTGGATTGACATCCCATAAACCCACATTTGATAGTTTATTTTTAATAGAAATTGGGACTAACTCAGGATTAATTTGCTGTTGAAACGTCGGGATGATAATATTTCGTTCCCTTGCTAGATCGACCGCCCTTTTTAAAGCGGTTCCATTCATAGTTAAATCAATCATTTTTCTTCCTTTAATTAATTATTGATAATGTTTTATTTAATTTTTGCTTTAAATCTTCAATAGTTGGTTCAACATACGTGGGTGTTGTTCCTACTAATTCTACAGATCTCATTGCACCGGTGATGTCTTTTAATCCATTTCCGGTGTTTAGGATAACAATTCTATCGTTTTTATTTATCAGACCAGAGTCAATTGATTTTACCAGCCCAGCTAATGAAGCTGCACCTGCTGGTTCACCAAAGACACCTGTTGCACGAGCCATCATCGGAATAGCTTTTAAAATCTCTTCATCTGAAACGCTAATATAAAAACCATCGGTTTCTTTTACAGCACTCATAGCTTTTATTCTGTCTCTAGGTAAATCGGCACTGATACTGTCTGCAGCGGTGTGTGCTTGAATAGCTGATTTAGTTAAAACGTTTTCTTTATTTTTCCACGCTTGATACATGTAATCACTTCCATCAGATTGAACGCCAATAATTCGGGGCATTTTATCAATCCAACCCATTTCCATAAGATCTTTTAGACCTTTATGTAATCCACCGATAATACACCCATCACCTACGCTTACAAATATCATATCCGGTGCATCCCAAGATAATTGCTCGCATATTTCGTAACTGGCAGTCTTTTTACCTTCACTCATATAAGGATTATATCCGGTATTTCTGTTATACCAGCCATATTCTTTTTCGGCTTCTAGACAAAGTTCAAATGCATCATCATATGAACCTTTTACCAGCATAACTTCAGCTCCAAACACTAATAATTGAGCAATCTTCGCTTTAGGAGCAGACTCAGGAACAAATATGACGTTCTTTTGTCCCATACTGGCCGATAGACCACTCAAAGCAGCAGCTGCATTTCCGGTGCTTGCTGTCATAACAATTGTTGCACCTATTTCACGTGCTTTCACAAGAGCAATCGCACTAGCTCGATCTTTAAATGAAGCAGTAGGTAACCTGCCATCATCTTTAATCCATAGATTTTTCAGATTTAGCAATGATGCAAGTTGATCTGTTTTATATAACGGAGTCCATCCAATTGTTAATGGAGGAACTTCAGAATTAGGGTCAACAGGAAGTAATGGTTTATATCGCCAAATTGAGTTGTCATTTGATTTTAATAAATCATCACGATGAAAATGCGATTTTATGTAATCATAATCATAGATGACATCAACAATGCCTTCGTTCCCATGATCAGGACATACATATTCAATCTCATTGGTTTGATAAATTTTATCACAAATCAAACATTTTAATCCAATGACATGTTTCATATTGATCTACTCTTGTTTTAATTACTGATATGCGTACCAGTTTTGCCGTGAAGTGCATTTTCTAGATTTACTGGATCAGTGATAATCACTTCCTTTCCACCGTTTTCTAAAAACAGGATCGCTGCCTCAATTTTTGGAGCCATACTTCCTTCAGCAAAATGGGTTCCCTCTTCGAGGTACCTTTTAGCATCTTCTAATGTTATTTTATCTAACCAAGTTTGATTTGGTTTACCATAATTTAATGCAACTTTTTCAACGGCTGTACTCATAATAAATAATTCTGCACGTAAATTACTGGCTAATAGAGAAGAAGCAAAATCCTTATCAATTACGGCTGGTACACCTTTAAGATTCCCTTGTTCATCTTCAATGACCGGAATACCACCGCCACCTACGGTAATCACAACCACTCCGTTGTCTAATAGTTCTTTTACAGCGGGTTCTTCAACAATACGGATAGGTCTTGGAGAAGCTACAACTCTTCTCCATCCTCTGCCTGCATCTTCTTTAACAGACCATCCATTATTATTTTGTCGTCTGATAGCTTCTTCTTCGTTCATAAAAGACCCAATGGGTTTTGAAGGCTCATTGAAAGAAGGATCATCTTTTGAAACTTCTACTTGAGTCACAACGGTTACCGCATGTTTCTTCATATTGAATCGCTTAAATTCGTTATGAAGGTTTTGTTGAAGTGCGTATCCAATTGCACCTTGACTATCGGCACCACAAACATCAAGTGGAACTTCGTGAAGTTCTTTTGAAGCTAATTCGGATCGACGGAGGATAAAACCTACCTGAGGTCCATTACCGTGTGAAATTGCGATATCCCAACCATCACGGATCATATTGACAATATGCTCAGATGTTTCATGGGCAGCAATATATTGATCACGTACAGTTTGATGTTCTTTATCTTGAATTAATGAGTTACCACCAATGGCAATAACAGCAAGTTTATTGTTCATAAAATCTCCCTACTATGTGATAAAGGAGACACAAAGAAAACTTAAAATTCTTTTCAAGAATAAGAATAAAAGGAAAATAACGAACAAACAATTGAATAATCGAAACCAACCACATGAATAAATACAGGATTGGCAGTAACTATTATTCAAATAATAAGTTATTCTTTGTGTCCCTTTTGTCTTTTACAAAAATCAGCTCATGGTTAAAGCCATGACGGCTTTTTGAGCATGTAAACGGTTTTCAGCCTGATCAAAGACAACAGAATTAGGTCCGTCTAACACAGCATCGGTTACTTCGATATTGCGATCTGCTGGTAATGGATGCATATAAATTGCGTCAGGTTTTGCCATCGCAAGTCTACGTTCATCGGCAATCCAGTCACTGTATTTTTCGGTTATCCGCTTATCTTCCGCAGGATCGGTTGTAGTCAACATTGGTCCCCAACTTTTGGCATACCAAATATCCGTGTCTTTTACACCCGCTTCAAAATCATCCATCATTTCAAAACTACCATGATGTTTTTTAGCATTCTCTTTTGCCTGATCGATAAACTGTTGTTTAAGTTTAAACTCCGGTGGATGTACAAGACGGACATTCATTCCATATCTTGTCATTAAAAGAATTAGACTGTTTGGAACACTCTGTGGTTTTGAATAACTGGAAGCATATGCCCAGCTGACAGTAATCGTTTTTCCTCTTGGATCACCTTTTTTTTCTTTGATCGTTTGAAGATCTGCAAGAATCTGGTGTGGATGAAAATCATCGCATTGCATGTTTAGAACAGGTGTACGACTTGCTTCTGCAACCCAACGGATGTATTGGTTTCCATGACCCCAATCAACCTGACGAATAGCAATTCCGTCATTATATCTTCCTAAGATGTCACCAATTTCTTTGGCAGTGTCACCATGAGAGACTTGTGTTGTCTTACTATCTAAGAACATCGCGTGTCCGCCTAATTGTGCCATTCCTGCTTCAAAAGATGCCCGAGTTCTCGTACTTGAGAAAAAGAACAACATCGCAAGAACCTTATCACGTAAATATGCATGCGGTTCTCCTAGTGCACGTTTACGTTTTAGATCCATTGCAACATCCATGACGGTATCGATCTCTTCACGAGTCCATTCTTGAGTCGTGATCATATCACGACCACGTAAAAACGTTTGCATATAACCCTCCCTATTCTTGTGTTCCAAGAACCAGAGCTAATAAAGCCATACGCATTACGACACCGTTGAATGCTTCTTGCCAATATCTGGACCAACGAGTAATATCAACATCAGCAGGAATTTCATCCATGCGAGGAAGCGAATGCAATAAAATTGCATCTGATTTTGCTTTTGTCGATAATAGTTCACGAGTAATCTTATAGTTCGAAGGTGTTAAACCAACATCACCTGATCGCTCATCTCTGGCTTTAGTATAGTCAGGTTGTACAACCGGTTCTACCAATATAACATCTGCATCTGCAATGGCTTCTTCAACATGCTCTGCTTCTTTATAGTTTAAGTTGTATTTTTTAATGTCTTCTTTGAAATCATCCGTCATACTCATATCCGGAGGCGATACGAATGTAATTGGGCAATCAAATTGTGTTAGTCCATGGGCGAGTGAGTGCATTGTACGCATTCTCATATCTCCAACCGCTAACCATTTTAAGCCGTCAATTCGTCCTTTTTCACGGTAAACTGTATATAGATCCGTTAAGATCTGTGTAGGATGTTCACCCCAGCCGTCACCACCATTAATGATCGGTACAGAAGACCACTTAGCCGCTTCATGTGGAGCTCCTTGTTGGAAATGTCTCATCACAATAACATCACCGTAGAACTCAAGCATTTTAACAGTATCTTTAATTGTTTCTTGATAAAAATCCCCTGCACGGGTCATTTTTGCATCCGAAAAACCGGTTACATGACCACCTAAACGATGCATGGCTGCTTCGTGTGCTAGACGTGTACGAGTACTGGGTTGATAAAAAGCGGTAACCAAAGTCTTACCGTCTAAAAGGTCAGTATTTGTTCGATCTTCAGCAAAATGTTTTAAACGATCAGCAACATCAAACACTCGAAAAAATTCTTGACGCTCAAAGTCTTTTAGAGAAAGAATATCTCTTCCTGCGAAACTTCTCATCTGTTTTCTCCTTATAGTTTGTTAAAAAATCAATATAATTTGACGTAGCATTAGCACGTCAATGAATGTGCTCGCTTTTCGATCTTTTGGAACGCCCCTCAGTATCTTGAATAAGTGCTGAGAAAGAGCGATGGAATTTATAAAATAATCATACAATAAACATTTATTTTTTATACGTTTTCCTTCTCTATTTTATTCATATTATTCCACAATTCATTTGCTTGTATTTCTGCATTATTAAGTAAAATAGTTTCATCAATATTCAGTAATTGATCATCACGTATTCTAAACTCACCTCTTGTAATGACATCTGACGGTTTATTCAAACCAAATAATAGATGTCCGCCAAAATTATTTTCATTCAATGGTGTACGTGGTTGATAATTATAAATAGACAGATCAGCTGAATAACCTTTATCTAACTTTCCAATCTTTCGTCCGAACAACTTGGATGCGATTTCAGTATTATTTTTAAATAACAACTCAAGGTAATTTACGGTTGAATCACCGCCTTTTGAATGACTACTGCGAATCAATGTTCCTTCCTTCCCTTCTCCAAGAAGATTTCCTTGCATACCGTCAGTTCCCAATCCTGATCGCAGTTCATTGATAAGTTCCATTGAGGTCATTCCAACACGATTATTTGCATTTGATGAAGGATTGTGCACGTGAGATGTTCCTCGCATTTTAATTAATTCAGCATCATCAGGTTTATAATGAACACCATGGATTACTAAACTATTCTCGTTTAAAAGATCAAATGAATCGAGTCTTTGAATAACTGACGAATATCCTTTGTATTTTGCATCTAATTCGTCTGAAATATCTTCTGATGTATGAATATGTACTCCCCATTTTTCTTCATTCTTTAAACGTTCAGAAATGATCTTTAAAGATGAATCTGATAACGTGAATGATGCATGCAGCCCGATAAGAGGACACACATATTTATTTTCGTAATAATCATAGTGGAATTGGAGATTCTCATCTAAACTGTCTTGAAATACTTTCGGTCCATTTCGATCGGTAGTTTCAAAAGCTCCGGAAATATTCATTCCAAATTTATTTGCGGTATCAGCTAATAATTTTAATGAACCTGAAATATAGTTTTGACTCGAATGATGATCGATTACGGTTGTGACACCATGTCTTAAATGATCTAATAGCCCTGATTCAAACGATGCACGTGTAGAGTCTCTATCCAATGCACGATCTAATATCCACCAAACGTATTTAAGCTTTTCAGGAAAGTTTTGTGGATTATTCTTCGGAAACGGCATTCCCATAGCCAATGCGGAGTACAAATGAGCATGTGCGTTGATCATACCGGGCAAAACCGTTTTTCCTTGTAAGTTTACTTGACTATCAACGGACTTATTATATGTTCCTTTTCCTATCTCTTGTATAGTTTCACCGTCAATTAAAATATATCCGTTATCAATAAATTGAATTTCACCAAAAGGATTAATAATTCGACAATTTGTTAATAGTGTTTTCATAGATTTATTCACTTTGATTTGATATGTATTTCAAAACGAGTTCAGGAGTAATGGGTAATTCATTGATTTGTACTCCTAATGCATCACTGACTGCATTGGCAATAGCTGCACCTGTTGGAATAATAGCGGGTTCACCTATACCTTTTGCTCCCCATGGACCTTCCGGCTCAGCGTCTTCAACTATAATTGAATGAACATCATTCGGAACATCATTAGCAGTAGGTAATAAATAGGTAGAAAGATTTGTTGTTAAAACATTTCCTTCTTCTGTTTGCATATTCTCGGTTAACGCCCATCCAATCCCTTGAGTAGTTCCGCCTTCTATTTGACCTTCTAAACCTTTAGGATTTATTGCTTTTCCAATATCATGAGCGGCATATATATCATTTACATAGACACATCCGGTGAGTTTATCAATCATTACTTTAGCAATATGGGTCGCATATGAGTATGTAAAATACGCTTCTCCGATTCCGTTATCCGGATCGTATTCTAACTCACGGACATGCCACCAACCTAACACGTCATTTTTGTGATTAGTAACATATAGATATTCAGTTAATTCTTCAAAAGTAATCTGTTTATCATTTGTCAAATTGCTAACGAGATCATTTTTAATTGCAATTTCATTATTATTACAATCAAGCAACTCAGCTGCTAACTCATATAGAATTGGATTTAGTTTATTTGCAGCATCCAAAATAGCATTTCCGGTCATAACAACATTTCGTGAAGCTACAGCTGGACCACTATCAGGAACACGCTGAGTCGAAGTTGGTAAAACTGTAATTCTATTCTGAGATACTCCAAGTGCTTCTGCGGTCATTTGTTTAACAACAGTAATAGCTCCCTGACCCATTTCCACAAGACCGTATGCGACGGTGATCTGTCCATTTTTATGGATTTGAATTCTTGCAGCTGAACCATCCATATGCCAGCCTGCTGCACCAAGACAATTCCCATAATGGATGGTACTTATACCCTTTCCATATAAAAAACGATCATTATTTTGTTTTTTATTCGAATACCAATTCGAGGCGTTAACTGATTGAGTAATTGTTTCTTTTGCACCTACACTATATGGTAATTTTTGATTCGTCATTGTGGAAGTATTAGGTTTTAGAATGTTTTTTAACCGTAATTCAACGGGATCCATATTTAATCGATCTGCAATAACATCCATCATTCGCTCATGACCAAAAGCAGCCTGAGGTGAACCAAATCCTCTAAAAGCTCCAGTTGGTGGTAAATTTGTATAATAGGAATTTGAATCTACTTTTATGTGAGGTATAACGTATGGACCCATCGCTTGAGCACAAGAGCGATATGAAACAACAGTTGATAACGTAGCATAAGCACCGGAATTCTCCTCAAGAAGTATATCAGCAGCAACAAGAGTTCCGTCTTTTTTTACACCCACTTTATATTTCATTTGAAACGGATGTCGTTTTGAAGTCAATTGTATATCATCTTTTCTTGAATAAACCATCTTTATAGGTTTCTTCAATTTGTGAACCGCTACGGCAACGCGAGATGCCAATTCGGAAGGAACATCTTCTTTTCCTCCAAATCCACCTCCTGTAGGTACTTGTTCAACAATTACCTTTTCTAACTCAACACCTAAAACACGAGCAACCGCTTTTTGAATATAAAATGGACATTGTAGTGTTCCGATAACAGTGAGACCTTTACCTAAATCCGGATATACAATACATCCCTGCGGTTCAAGATAATAATGCTCTTGAAAGGGTGTTTTAAAGGTGGATTCTATGATATGATCTGCTATTTTAAAACCAGCATTTATATCCCCTTTACGAACAAGATGTTGGCAAGACAAATTAGATTCATGTATAAAATTATGAGTAGCCTTCTTACTATCATTAATTGAAAAATAAGGTGAATATGAGTCGTAACTGATTTCAATCAATGAAGCAGCATATTGAGATGCTTCGGGAGTTTTAGCAACCACTAAACCAATAGTGTCACCTACATAACGGACAATATCTTCAGCAAATAGTGGTTGATCTTGAAAGATGACACCAATTTGGTTCTCACCTGGTATATCTTTTGCGGAAATAAAATCTATATATCCACCTACTGCTTCTGCCATTTCAGTATTAATGGAAATTATTTTACCAAAAGGTATTGATGAATATACAGGAGAAGCATGTAAAAAATCTTTATCGATAATATCTGTAAGAAACTTCGTTTTACCTGTTACTTTATCTTTTGCATCAGGTCGAATTGGAGAAGTTCCAATATGTTGGAATGAATCTTGATTAGCCATTTGTAAAATTATCAATTAATTTGAATTGATTACCGTCGAATAACCCTTTATCGCTGATTTTAATATCAGGGATAACCAATAGTGCCATAAAGGATAAGGTCATAAAGGGTGATTGTAGATTTGAACCTAATTCCTTAGACATACGATCTAATTCAGAATACTTTTTTGCAACTTCGTAACCATTTGCATCTGTCATGATTCCTGCAACAGGTAATGGAAGAACTTTTTGATTATCTCCAGATGATAGAGACACTCCTCCTTTATTTTCAATGATCAAATTGACTGCATTTGTTATTTCTTCATCAGAAACACCTACTGCAATAATGTTGTGCGAATCATGAGCAACTGATGATGCAATCGCACCGGATTTCAGTCCAAAGTTGTGGACAAAGGCAACAGCAGGTTTACTATCCTTATAACGATTAACTACTGTAATTTTTAAAAGATCATTCTCAATGTCCGGTATAACATTTCCCTCTTGAACTTTAGATTCGTGTAAAGTTTCTCTAGTAATGATTTGTCCATCTGTGATCGAAATTGCTTTAATTTTATTCCCTTGATATTTTAATATGAAATCGTCAGGAGATTTTTGTTTAGTATTAAAGCAATTTATCCTATTAACTTGTTTTTGTGGTATCAATGTATTTCCATTTTCAGCGACTTTAGTACCACTTATATATGTGCTTAAAATATTCATATTATCGAGATCATCAATAACAATAAAATCTGCTGAATCACCTGTTTTTAGTAGTCCTATATTAAGACCATAATGTTTTACCGGATTAACACAAGCAGCTTGAAGGGTGTTAAAAATATCATACCCTTCATCGATAGCACGTTTCACCATCGTATTAATGTGACCTTCTACTAAATTATCAGGATGTCGATCATCACTACAGAACATAATATTTTCAGGATGCTGATTGATTAATGGCATGAGTGCATCCAAATCACGGGTTGCAGAACCTTCTCGAATTTGAATTATCATACCATATTTAATTTTTTCTATCGCCTCCTCTAAAGAAACACATTCATGGTCGGTAGATATTCCACTTTCAATATATACTCTTGCATTATCTCCAGTTAAGCTCGGAGCATGACCATCAACTTTTTTATTATACTTTTGAGCAATTTTTATTTTATCTAATTCAGAAGAGTCTTGATTAAGTACTCCCGGTACATTCATCATTTCTGATAAATACAAAATATCATCACGTTTTAATAATATTTCAAGATCTTTCAGATCAATGATACCACCTGCAGTTTCAAATGGTGTAGCAGGCACACAAGATGGTGCTCCAAAATAAAATATAAATGGAACTTCTTTTGCATTTTCTATCATGAATTCTACACCTGCTATCCCCATTACATTTGCAATTTCATGAGGGTCTGATACAGTTCCAACCGTTCCGTGCGTGCAGGCAACTCTTGCAAATTCTGAAGGAACAAGCATTGAACTCTCGATATGGATATGACTATCGATAAATCCGGGTAATATATATTGATTCTCTACTTGCGATGTTTTTTCAATAGACTCTATTCGATTACCTTTTACGGTAACAACACCGGAAAATATGTTCCGATTTATTATATCAATAATATGCCCAGATATTTTCATAATAATAACCTATCGAAAGCTACAGTATTTTGATATTATTGTACAAAAAAATAAGGAAACAGATGCTTCCTTATTTTTATAAGTATTTAAGGTTCTCATTGAATCAGGATTTTTGCTCCTTAGAAAAAGGTTTCCCCAATGCACTAGGTCCCATAGAGATTGATAATCCCATTGATTTCTTCCTCATTCTCCACATTGATCCGGCTAAGAGAAAGATTGTAAACAAATAAGGTAACATTCCTAACAGATGGGTGGATATCTGAGCACCACGTGCCTGTAATGCAAAACCTAGTGCATCCATACCACCAAATAAATACGCACCAAATACAGCTATCATAGGATTCCACATTGAAAATATAACTAAGGCAATAGCAACCCATCCTCTACCGGCGACCATATTTTCAATCCACATGGGAGTATAAGCTAACGATAAATATGCACCTCCAAGTCCCATCATGACCCCACCTGCAAAAATGGCAAGATATCTTATTTTAGCAACATTTAGTCCAACCGTATCTGCCGTTTGAGGATTTTCTCCGACGGTTCTTATATAAAGTCCGGGTCTGGTTTTATAAAGGAAGTACCAAGAAAGCGGGACAAATATATAAGAGAAGTATACCAAAATGTTATGTTGGAAGAACACTTTACCTATTAAAGGTATATTACTCAAGAATCCTAAGCGGATCTCATCAAAATGAGGAGCTGTTTCACCAATTAGAGGAGCACCCAATACTGCACTGACACCTGTACCAAAGAAAACTAAAGCTAAACCACTAACAATGTGATTAACATTTAATGTTACAGTTAAAAAAGCATGGATCATTGCAACCAGCCCACCCGAAAATGAACCGATTATTACACCTAAAACCGGATTGCCGATCCACAATGATGTCATAAAGCCGGTTACAGCGCCAATCAACATGAGTCCTTCAATACCTAAATTAATATTTCCAGATCGTTCAGTATATATCTCACCTATTGTTGCAAATAATAGCGGTGTTCCGGAACGAATAGCTGCCTGTAAAAATGGTTCTAAGAAATCAATCATTTTTAATCCATCGAATTTTATAACGTTTTAAAGATTCACCTGCTAATACAAAGAAAAGGACCATTCCTTCGAATATGTGTACCACCCCTTTTCCAAATCCCATTGTAATTTGAAGACTATCACCACCCACAAGGAGTGCACCCATAAACAATGCAACCAATATAACGGCTAATGGGTTTCCATTGGCTAAAAAGGCGATAATGATGCCTGTGTAGCCATAATTATTTGAGATACCTCCTAATCGAAGTTTATGCTGTAATCCTGATATTTGTAACATTCCACCTAACCCGGCAATCGCACCACTTATGACTAAGACTCTAATAATATTTCGATTAACGCGTATTCCTGCATAAGTTGCAGTTTTTCGACTTTGACCAATTATTTGAATCTTATAACCCCATCCCGTCTTTTTATATAAAACGTATAATATAACGGCTATTACTATAGCGACTAGAATCCCTGCATGAATTCTTGTATTAAAGTATTGTGGAAGAATTGCTGCATCCGGAAATCGTGGTGTTTGTGGAAATCCCGGATATCTTGGATCTTTCCATGGACCATATAATAAATAATTCACAAAAAAGATAGCAACGTAATTTAGTAAAAGAGTTGTTAAGATTTCATTTACTTTTAGTTTTGTTTTTAGTATCGCCGGTGGTAGACCCCATAGACCTCCTGCAATCATACTCACGATCATTAATGTTGGAATCAATATCCATGGTGGAAGATCAGAAAAATATTGAGCAGCCCAGGTTGCTCCCATAGCACCCATAAAGAATTGTCCTTCAGCACCGATATTCCAAAGTAATGTGCGTAAGGTTAAAGAAATAGCTAATCCTGTGAATAATAAAGGCGTTGTTTGTACTAGCGTTTCAGAGAGTGCATATCCATCTCCAAAAGCACCCATAAACATCTCTTTATAGGCAGTTAAGGGTGAAGCGCCGTTAATCCAAAAAACAACACTCCCTGCGATTAATGCAAGGGATATTGAAATAATTGGTATGAGCCGATCTAATACTTTATTGGAGGATAATCTTTTTTCGATTTTTAAATTACCCATGTTGCCCTCCTGTCATTTTAAGACCAAGAGACTCAATATCTGCATCTTTTGTTAACATTGTATCGACTATTTGTCCCTCGTATATGACACCAACTCTATCTGACAATGCCATGATCTCTTCTAAATCTTCAGATATTAGTAATATGGCTGCTCCTTTAATCCGTTGCTTTTCAAGAGATTCTCTTACAAATTCCGTTGCACCAATATCCAATCCTTGAGTTGGATGGACTGCGACCATCATAGTGGGTTCTTCTGATATTTCTCTAGCCAAGATCACTTTTTGTAGATTTCCCCCTGATAAAAGTTTGACGGGTGAATCTAAACCTGTGATCTTAATATTAAATTTATCAATTAATTTTTTTGTATAGCTGACAATTTCTCTTTTCTTTAAAAATATTCCCTGAAAAGAAAACTTAGGAGTACGATATTGTTTTAAAACCATACTCTTAGGTATTCCTAAATCGGGTATAACGCCCATACCAATACGATCATCAGGAATATGTCCAATTCCATGTTGAATTGCTTTTTTAGGGGTATTTTCAGTGATTTCAACACTATTAATGAAAATACTACCTTCAGATAAATTTCTTAAACCGGTAATTACTTCTGCTAATTCTTTTTGTCCATTACCTGAGACTCCAGCTATTCCGAAGATCTCTCCTTTTTGGACAGTAAGTGATAAATTATTAAGTGCTTTTGATTGCCTATCATTAAATGCAGAAATATTTTTTAATTTGAGGACAGGACGACCAGGTTTATAATCAGCCTTTTCAGTATTTAAAAATACTTCTCTTCCTACCATCATTTTTGCGAGTTTAGTTTCCGTTGTCTCAGAAATATTTACTGTTCCAATATAGTCCCCTTTTCTAAGAACAGTTATCCTATCACAGATCGCGAATACTTCAGGAAGTTTATGAGATATAAAAATGATTGAAGTCCCTTCACTCGCTAATTTCTTTACAATTTTGAATAAGTCTTGAGCTTCCTGAGGTGTTAAAACAGCCGTTGGTTCATCCATGATCAAAACTTTCGAACCATGCATTAATGCTTTTATGATCTCAACTCTTTGTTTTTCACCAACAGATAATTGCCATATCTTAGCATCTGGATCAATTTCTAATTGATATTTTTTAGCAAACTCTTTTATTGTATTATTAATTTTTTCGTAGTCAGGGATAAATGGTAATGAAAGGTCAGCTAATGCAATATTTTCAAGTACGGTATGCTCTTCGACAAGCATAAAATCTTGATAAACCATCCCAATTCCTTCATTAAGAGCATTTCGGGCTGTCCACTTATGGGGATTTATTCTTTTTCCATTAATAATTATTTCACCCTCATCGAGATGATAACGACCGGATAGAATGTTGGTTAGAACCGTTTTCCCTGCACCATTTTCACCTAAGAGTGCATGTATTTCTCCGGGTTTAACATCGAAATTCACTTGATTCAAAGCAAGTACTCCCGGGAAACGTTTAGTAATATGGTTTAACTCGATGTAAGGATTCATTGAATTAGTATTTTGGATGGATTTCTAGTAATAGTTAAATAGCAAGGATATTTAGATTTAGGGCGTATCGAAAGACACGCCCTAAATCTAATCGTGTTATTTATTGATAACGAACTTCTCCGCCAGGGAGACTTCCAACAACACCTTGAACTAAGAAGTATTGACTTAATAGTTCATCATCTGTTGGAACAACACCTTCAGGAATTACAATATTTCCATTTTGGTCTTTGATCTCTCCACCGAATACAACGAATTTACCATCAATAATTTCTTGTTTCTTTGCTTCGATCTTAGCGATGAGTTCATCTGGAACCATTTTTCCATATGGTGATAGACCAACAACACCTGTTTCAAGTCCCCACCAAATTTCTTCAGGTTCCCATGTCCCGTTATGTAGATCTTCTGCGATCTTTGTGACGATTGGAGACCAATCCCAAACTGCTGATACTAAGTGCGCTTTTGGTGCAAATTTAGTCATGTCAGAGTTGTATCCAACTGAGTATAATTTGTTCCGTTGTGCAACTTGTTGAACAGCCGGAGAATCTTGATCTTGACCAAGAACGTCAGCTCCGATAGCAACTAAACTTTCTGCTCCTTCTCTTTCACGTGGTGGATCAAACCAAGAGTTAGTCCAAACAACATGAACCTTAACATCAGGGTTAACTGACATTGCACCTAATGCCCATGCATTCACGTTACGAATAACTTCAGGGATTGGGTGAGCAGCAACGATACCAAGTACATTGGTTTTAGTCATTTCACCAGCAGCCATTCCTGCTAAGTACATCGCATCATGCGCACGACCAAAGTAATTGCCCATATTTTCAGCGGTTAAAAACCCTGAACAATGTTCAAATACTGCGTTAGGAAACCTCCGTGCAACATTTAATGTTGGATCAGCATAACCATAACTGGTTGTGAAAATAAGGTTAAATCCTTTACGTGCAAATTCCATTATGACACGTTCTGATTCACCTTCCGGTACGGATTCGATAAAAGCAGTTTTTTTAACAAAGTCGAGTTCTTCTAAGGCTAAACGACTTTCATTGTGCATGTAAGACCAACCACCATCTCCAACCGGGCCCACAAGGACAAAAGCGGCTTTTACATCACCAGGTTTACCCGGTGCTGCTAAATCACCTGCTGTTAATGTAAATGGCATCATGACCAATAGGATGATGCTTATTACGAATAGTTTTCTAAGATGAGTATTCATTTTTTTCTCCTTATGAATGAGGTTAGAATAAGTAGACTAAACGTGCTTGATAAATAGTGATCGTACTATTATCTGCATCGTCAGCCGCACCTGCTGCATTTTTAATATAGCATAAGCCGGGTATGACATCTAGCCCTGGAGAAAGTTGATGTCTCCAGAAAAATTCAAATCTCTCTTCCGGACCAGAAATCAAAGCGCTGATTCTTGGAGCAAACCTTGCAGGAAGGTATCCGCTTGGATCTTCCTGAGATGTAATTCGAGCCCATCCAAATCCTATATAGTCTTCAGCAATAAAGCCAAAACCATTAGGTGAATAAGTAATCCCGGCACCCATTTTTTCTTTATTTCCTGTCAAAGAATAATTGATCGGATTGGCTTCTGCCTTATCATAAATAAAGTAAGCCATAATACCGCCAATACCTGTATTTGGAGTAATCTCGTGATCAATGTTAATGAACCATGCCGAAGCAGGATCTTCACTTAGAACACTATTCCATACTTGACCATACCCTGCTCTCCATCCACCTTTTAAACCCATAAAGTGGGAATAATAACCGGCTTGGAAATATGCAGCGTTGTAATCAGTATGTTCATTGCCGGCATCACCCACTTCAGGTGGACTATTAAACCCTGAGCCTAGATAGGGGCCTCCAGTATGAAAAATATCATTTATATCAGATGTATGCCAACCAACTTCCAGAGAATACAGTTTGCTTGTGATACGACCTGCAACACCCCATACAGAAGGCGTTACTGTGATTAACGTTGGTGTGAATGAGTCACCGGTATATCCGGTTGTACCAATAAATGCTCTATCTTCATAAGCAACCGCATTATTATTTGTAATACCTACAGCACCGGTGAAATATTGATCTAACGGGAAATGATCAAAAACGTCATAGAGACCTGCAACCAATTCTAATGATGTTGAACCCGGAATGGGTTTCCAGTAGATGTTGGCTTTTTCTAAAGTAACATTGGGGACATTTGTACCACCTATTGTGGTTCGATCGGAAGAAACAGTATTAATAATATCCCATGTAGGTCGGAACTGATTTAAATTATCAGGACTAAATGGAAGAATATTATAGGGTCCGTTGGCTGCAACAAAGCCAATATTAGCTTTTAATGTTTGCCAATCTTGGAATGTGATTTCTGCTCTGATTCTTGCCCGAAATGGCAGCATAAGTACTGCTTCATTATCAATGGTTGTATCAGGTGGGAAAGAGCATATTCTATTATCATCATCATCGATTACTGCATCATGAAATGGATCACCTGCCGGTAGATATTGTGGTGCTAAATTAAAGCTACCGTGGAAATCTACCTTGGGTTGTGAAGACAGCGGAT